>NZ_JCABZI010000008.1:0-64102 GCF_059499825.1 Pseudorhodoplanes sp. | reverse complement strand
GCTCAATGCCAGCCATGGCGCTAACTGCCTCGGCTACCACCGCTTCGCCACGGCCCGCTACTTCGCGAGTTTCACGGGTCAGTTCATTGGCGCGCTGCGCATCGCGTTTCCGTAAGTAATGTGGCGGGCCTAGGAGAGCGGAAAAGATAACGCATCCTGCCCCATAGGGCACCTCGTGGTGAAAGTTCGTTTCTTTGTCGCCACTCCCGTCAGTAGCCCCGATTGGCGCCAGCGCAATCGATGCGGCTCTAAAAGCCAACAAAGGCCTTTAACCTGGGGTTGGTCGCGCTGCGCCATGCGCAAGATCGGCGAAGGTGAAACCGTGTGGACAAAGGCCCCCGCCCCCCGCAACTGAAACACGCCGGATTGGGGAAATGCTCGCCGCAACCGCTCATGACCCTTCCGAACGACGCGCAGATTTTGCCCCGCACTTGCGAGACCGTTGGCCGAGACGCCCTTGTCCCCGCGGTTCGCGGGCCTTTTTCAATACCGATACCGTACGGAAGACGGGACGCGGATATTGACAGCCGGTGCCACGAGCTATTCGCTAGCTCCGGGATTTGGGGGATGGGCCATGCCGGTCTTTCGGGTTTATATCGTCGGCCGCTACGGTAATTTCCTTCGCGCGCACGACTTTGATGCAGCCACGATTGAGGAAGCGATCCATCGGGCGCCGTCATTTTCAAACGATCACGATCTCGAGCTTTGGGAGGGTCAAACCCTGATCAAGCGTTTTGAGGCGGCCAATAAGAATACTACATAGATCAGGCATGCGCCAGCGCATGTAAATTTCAATCCGTTCACCCGCGCTCTTGTCTTATTCTGCCATGCAGATCAGGGTGTGGCGCTGGCATGAGCAGCGGCCGAGACAATCCTCGCTGGCAAACGTTTGTAGATAATCCACATTCGTGACAACGAGCGCGTGTTATGCGATCGGCTCCTCTCTTAGCCAACAACCTGAGGGAGGCCGAGAGACGCTGAAGCCAATGTATGTTCGTGGCATCGCTTTTCACCGCGCAAATTGCAAGACAGAACCAAAGAGACCTATTTTGAGCGGGCTCAACGACGTCCGTTAGATGCTAAAATCCAGCTCACAAGAATTAAGGAATGATATTGCCGCTTGAGTGATTGTTTGGAGGGGGGTCACACGCTATGTACCGGTCCGGATTGCCTCGGCAGCAAGTCTCAAAGTAACTGCGTCAGCAGTCATCGGCTTCGCAAAGTAGTAACCTTGAAGTCCGTGCACACCGGCGGCTGATACGAACCTTGCTTGTCCCCCAGTCTCAACACCTTCCGCCACTATTTTCTTACCAAGCGCTCGTCCGACGCTGATCACCGCATGGACGATAGCGGCTGACTCGATGTTGGACTCAACGCTCGAAATGAAGCTTCTGTCGATCTTGATTTTGTCGATTGGAAGCTGACGTAGATGTGTCAAACTTGAGAAACCAGTACCAAAATCATCGAGCGAAAATTTGACGCCGGCCTCACGCAAAGCCGCTATCGCGCGGCGTGCTGTCTTTTCATTCTCCACTACAGCCGTCTCGGTTATTTCAAGTTCCAGCCGACGAGCAGGAAAATTCGTAATACCCAAGCTACGGATTACCTCGCTTGCGAATTCTGCCCTTTGAAGCTGCACCGGGGACACATTCACGGCTAAAAGCAAACCCGGCCATTCGATCGCATCCCGGCACGCTTGCATTAGAACTCTCTCACCAAGCCGGACTATCAACCCTGCTTTTTCAGCAATGGGTATAAAGACCCCCGGCGGTATTGAGCCGGTTGGTGTTCTCCACCGCACCAACGTTTCCACACCTATCGTTCTTTCGTGGCGATCGACGATCGGCTGATACAGGTTATATAGTTCCCCTTTTTCAATTGCAGTTGAAAGCTGAACAGCTATCTCTCGCTCCTCCCCCTGGAATTGTTGAAGCCCATCGCTAAGGACAACAGCTTTGTCTTCGATTTCCGGCGCACCAATGTCGGACATAAGCCGGTGGACTGCCTCAAGCGTCAGCTCGAGGTCGGTTGCGAGGGTTGCGGCCGCCTCCTTAGAGACGTCAATGTGGCTTCGCGCGAGCTTTTCGATCTCACCAGCGTGCAAAATAATGCGACGTGCGCCTAAATTAAAGCTCATCGATTTCAGCGCATGAGCAGCGCGTCCTATCGCCAATGCATCGCCACTGCTGATCGAATCGAGAAGCGCCGTCAGAGCTTTGGGAGCGTGCTCTATGTAGAGAGAGCAGACTCGCTCCACGAAACCCGGCCGACCGGAAGTAGCCAACGATCGCAGTTCAACGACTACGTTTCGATCAAGCAAAGGCGTCTCTGCTTCCGTCGACCCCAAGAGCCCCTTCGATCCCTCAGCGTCCTGTTTCCGCTGGAGCCCGCCCGCGGTTACCACGGGGAACTTCTTTAAGACGGCAGAGAGGCCGTCAGCTAAGGTCCTCATCGTGAAAGGTTTTGTTATGATCCCATCCATTCCCGCCTCACGCCATTCGTTGGCAGGAATACCTATAACGTGAGCCGTGAACGCAAGAACTGGAGTTCTTCCAATTCCGGCCCGCTTTTCATGTTCGCGAATTTGTCGGCAGGCCTCGAAACCATCCATTTCCGGCATGCTGCCATCCATCAAAACTGCGTCGTAATGCCCATGTTGTACCGCAGCGAGCGCCTGAAGGCCGTTCTCAACTGCCTCTGCCTCGATCCCGAGCCCGGATAGCGCCTCCAAAGCGACCTCTCGATTTACAGCGCTGTCATCTGCTACGAGAACACGAGCCTTGTTGAAGATCGGCGGCTTGTCCTGCTTGAGAGGAAAGTGCTCCTCGCTCGAAATTGCCGGCCGGCGCCCTGAAGCAACATCCCGCAAAACAGATTTCACCTGAGTGTACTGAACCGGCTTGTCGATTAGTATAGCGTTCTCGCCCAATTCTTTCGCAGGCTGGGACTGACCAAGGTCCGATAACAGGACAACATTGCGACCTGTGCTCACTGTAAATGCTCTACTGGCCTCAGTCACACACAACTCGAATTCACTCAGATCTAGTGTGGGTTCAGCGCCTTCAACTGTCACCTCAAAGCCAGTGTCGACCAAATATCGACTGAGGGCTGTCCGCGATGCCGGCCCCTCAAGCAGCACGCACGCTTTGCGTGGCTGATTAGAAGCGACGAACCGGGGCCAATCACGAGCCAACGCATCTCCGGCTATCGCCACTGTAAAAGAGAAGTTTGAGCCTTGCCCTTCTTCACTTGAGACGGTCAGCTCTCCGCCCATCGCTTGCACCAGTCTCTTAGAAATCGGTAGTCCCAGTCCTGTGCCTCCGTAACGACGGGTCGTCGACTGGTCTGCCTGGGAGAAAGCGCCGAAAACGGCTTCAAGACTTTCCTGGCGAATTCCAATGCCAGAATCAGCAACCGAAACTCGCAACCTTTCGGGATGATGATCAAGGGTAACACTTACAAGGACGTGCCCGGTTTCTGTAAATTTCAATGCATTATTAACGAGGTTTCCGAGGACCTGATTAATCCGCACGGGATCGCCTCTGATGAACTTAGGCACGGTGGGTGAAACATACGCCGCCAGGTCCAGGCCTTTCGCCCTTGCGCGCTCCGCGAAAAGACACATTGTTTCATCAACAAGTTGAGCTGGATCCAATTCCAGCGCCTCAAGCTCGATCTTGCCTGCCTCGATCTTTGAAAGATCAAGTACGTCATTTATGATAGAGAGGAGGCTATGCCCTGAGTTAGCTATTACATTGGCGAAACGTTGCTCTCTTGGAGGAAGCGCGCTACGGGCCAACAACTCCGCCATGACCATGATGCCGTTCATCGGAGTTCTGATCTCATGGCTCATCGTGGCCAGAAAGTCCGACTTCGCAGCATTGGCCCGTTCGGCCTCATCTCTTGCCCTGCGAAAATCTTCAGTTCGGTCAGCTACCTCTCTCTCAAGACTGTGCAGATGAAGGGTGATGCGTTCGTCGCGATCAGCGATCTCACACAACATCGCGTTAAAGCTATCCACTAGCGCGCCTGTTTCGCCATCCGAGACGACGCCCACTCGATGTGAAAACGCCCGCTGCTGGCGTATCTCAGAAATTGCATGCAGAACACCGCGCAGCGGCAGCGTAATTGACCGCTGTAAGCGGCCCGCAACAATGAGACCGACAGCCACCGCGATAGCTCCCGCCAGCATCACCCACTTGAGTGTGTCGAACAGCTGTTGATACAGATCAGACGTATCACCAACTACGCTTAGCGAGCCTACGTACTCTCCGCCGTGGACTACGGGAACAGTCACCTCCATAGTACGACTACTTAGAAGAGCCCATAGTGGCGGAGTCTGTCCGGCGGACCTAATGGCAGAATCACTTTCCAACTGAACAGCAAATCCGAAATCCGCTAATAGCCCCCGTGATGTTTCGATCCGGGCGTGCAGAACGCGGTCGAGGCGACCGATAGCTTTAATCGCGGCCGCCGCACCCTCGCGATCTTCTGTTGCTACCGACGATGCACTAGCGGACGCGAGGACCTTCGCGACTGAAAATAGGTACTCATGCTTCTGTTGAATATAGCTGTAGGTTTCCTGGTACAGAAGGAGCACCAAGGCCGCCAGCAATCCCAAACCTACAGAGACGAACACCAAGCTCTGTAGTTTTCTAGATATAGAGCCCCGCTTCATCTGCCATGCCCGCCACATATCGCTCTTCTAGCGAGGATCGATGAACTAATCGCTAGTCCAGCCAGGCGATGCGGTGCTCGCCTTCAAAACGGTTTCGAATTCATTAACCGATGATTGTTCTTTATCGCAACAGGGTAACACAAGAGCAAATGCGTTGTGTTTTTAATGATGCTAAATGCTAGCACGGAGCTAATCCATGAAGCTGTTCTGGCATTGCGTACCAGAGCTTGCACGCGACAGAGGTGGCAATACAGTTATTGCGTTCGCTTTGTCCCTACCCGTCCTGATCGGCGCTGTTGGCGCTGCCATCGATTATGGCTTAGCGACCCGCCTCAAAGGCGCGCTTCAAAGTGCCGCTGACGCGGGCGCGTTGGCCGGAGCGACCGAATTGACGCTTGGCGGAGCGCGCACCAGTGCGGTCGTCGCGATCGCAAAGCGCGTATCAGAAGGCAACCTCGACCCGGTGACCAGAAGCAGCGCTGCCGTCAGCGTCACGCTCACGGATGGCGGCTTCGGGGTCAGAGTGGTCGTTACACAGCAGGCTCGCTCATTTTTCGGCGGCATCACCGGAGCCGGTCCATCGGATGTTTCTGTTCTGGCTGTTGCAAAGGTGAACAGTACGCCGAAGAAGATATGTGTATTGGGCCTGCACCCTGACTCCAGTTCCACAGTTAGCCTTAAAGGGCACTCAAAACTTACCGCAAACGATTGCGGCGTTTACTCAAACTCACGAGACAAAGCAGGCTTGGTCTCTGAGGGAGGATCTCTCATCAAAGCTCAACTTACGTGCAGCGGCGGAGGAAAGGTGGGCGGAGAAAGCAACTACGCACCTAAGCCAATTCTGGACTGCCCCCCGGTGAAGGACCCCCTAGCCTCCAGACCGCCGCCGTCCGTTGGACCATGCAAGGCAACCTCACTCGTGATAAAGGGTTCTTCTGAGACTCTCACGCCCGGAACCTACTGTGGTGGGTTGACGGTTGGGGCAGGCGGCAGCGTGAAATTGATGCCTGGAGTTTATGCCTTCAAAAACGGACCTCTTCTCGTCCAAGCCAATGGCACACTGACGGGGGAGGACGTCGGACTTTTCTTCACTGGGGCGAGCTCCACTCTCACGTTTACCGGCGCAGCAAAGGTTAGCCTGTCTGCTCCGAAAGACGGCCCTATGGCCGGCCTACTGATCTTTGAGGACCGCAATAATCCTATTGACGGGAATTTTGCGATCAGCAGCAACTTTACGCGAAAACTCCTGGGGACCATCTATATCCCAAGAGGGAACTTCATAGTGCACGCAAATGATCGCGTTGCTGATCAGTCCGCTTACACCGTCATTGTCGCTAAACGTATAAAGCTCCATTCTGGTCCGAATCTAGTGGTTAACTCCAATTACGAACGTTCCGACGTACCGGTCCCACCTGGCTTGGGCCCCGTGGGAAACAAAGTGCATCTAAGGCAATGACTGACGCGACCCCGATTCCCGAAGATCACTCACATCAGCACGAAGAGCCCGCGATGAATCAACCTCTTGGGCCCAACGATCGTGAGTGGCACTTCGTAATCGACGCCGACGCTCGAATCCTCGTAGCGGACGACGACCCAATCTTCCGAGAGTTTGCCGCGGTCCATCTCGCGACGCCAAGCGCCACGGTTGTCGCCTTCGAAGATGGCGAAACTGCATGGGACGCTCTCGAGGCAGAAAACTTCGATATCGCGCTTATCGATATAGAAATGCCGCGGCTGAACGGATATGAACTCGTCAAACGGATACGAATAAACGACTCAACTCGCTTTATGCCGGTCATCATGGTGACCGGGCGCGAAGACATATCTTCGATTGACCTCGCTTTTGAGGTTGGCGCAACTTCTTTTGCAGTGAAGCCTGTCAATTGGCGCCTACTGAGTTACCAAATCAAATACGTCCTCCGCGCGACAGAGGTTGAGAGAGAAATGCGAGCCGCCCGTGACCGAGCACAGCACCACTCTCACGTCAATTATAGTCTCCTAACCGCTCTTCGGCTCGAGGTTGACACATCGCTCAACTCGATCGTCGGCCTTTCTGATCTTATGGCCGCACCTCTGAGTGATCTATCAAAGGAGCAATACGTTGCAAGCTCGAAGCAGATCGGCAATATTGGAAGAGACCTGCTGAGTACATCTTCGGGACTCTTCGCGCATAGCCTGCCGGGTGGTTCAATCGATCCGCGCGCTTGTCTTCTGCCGGGAAGGGATTCAAAAAGCGCATAGCCTGAGGCGACCAAAACGCACCGACGAGGGGGAGTGGATTCTGGTGACGGAGCCTGAGCAACGGCTCCTGATTGGCCTCACCAGGGTATGCAGAGAAGGGGGCCTTAGTTCCTCTCCCTCCTCCGAGGCACTCAGAGAATGTTGGATCCCAGTTCCTCTCCCTCCGCCAGTTGCGCCACGACCAACATTCTCCGCGCCGTTCTCGCCGTGCTCAAAAGCCCAATAATGGCGGGTTTGGCGATCTAACCTCCGCACTGCGCTGACCGTGTCGGAGCTCAAGATCCTCTCTATTCGCCCGTTTCTCTCCAAACCTTCCGACTCCGCGTGTTTAGTACGGTTCTCGTAAGTTATTGATTTTTATGATTTTTTGGAGGTAACAACCTCAAGACTTTGAATGATTATTTCGGGGAAGCGGGAGAATCTGAAAGCGAACTGCGACGTTGGTATTTTAAGGCTTTTTGCATCGACTGATGAGCTTGGCGCACTGAAGCGCCCGCTCTTATTTCGGCGATGCTCGCGAGCACTCCCGCGAGAGGCGGAACCTTGAAACATCTCAAGCTTTGAATTCGGCTGAAACGCAACGGGTGGAGCATGAAGACCGCACTGCCAGCCGCAGAACTGAAACTCGCACTCAACGAAGCAATGCGCCGTCGCAAAGAGTGCGCCGGCGTCGAAGCTACCAAAGTATTTGAATGCGCTGGTGGGCCAGCCAACTGGGATGCGGAGTTCAGTAACAGCGGTACCGTCATAGACCCGTCGTGTAAGAGAGCTGTCTTAGCAACTAAATTGGGAATGCAGAACCGCTTCGACTTGGCGATCTAGGCGATTTAGGCGATTTACGAAAGTACTCTCTGTCTCGAGCTGCTCTTCCGCGGGTCGGCGAACTCTATCGTCGAAAAGCGGTGCTCTCCGTTGCTCAGTCTGTTGCTAAGCTTCGCTTGGCGAGAGTGCTGGCTGCGTTGTCGCTGCCCGTCCCGGCTCGGTGCTCTCCGTTCTTCGCTGGGGCGGGCTTCATATTGCCGTTTAATAAGTTCATCGGAAATCCGGGTTCGTCACCCTGCTCCTTGATCGCATATCGTGCGCGTGGCGACTTTTCGCGCCTAAGTCTCGACCAGCGCCTTCGACGCTCAAATGTGTGAAAGTTAAATGCGCTGAGGCGTCGGGCCACCTAAGCTGCGTCAATGAAATTCTATTTCGATATCCGCAACGGCACGATGGCTATTGACGATGAAGGAATCGAACTCGACGGTTTTGCCGCCGCCGTGCGCGAAGCCAGGAAAACCCTTGCGTCAGTCTCGGCGGAAACCATTATGTCTGGGCATAGTCATGTGTCCATCGACGTCCGCGACGGCGAGCGAGTAGTTTGCAGTGCAAGCATGACGATCGAAGTCCGTCGCTGCTAAGTTACGTTTTACGCCAAGTAAGTCTAGCAAGAATCAAATGCTCGGCGGCGGCCCTATGCTGTGCGATATTCTGGTGCAGAGTCTTTCGAGGTTTTGCATTGAATAAGTCGTGGACCCCGAAGAGGACGAGACGCTTAAACGCGCGATAGATAGAGGCATCAGCCTTCAGCGTCTTACCGTGCGGTTCAAGCGGTCCAGAGCTTCGGTTTTAAACCGGCTGAAGCGTCTTGGTTTGGCAACTGCCCCGGTTGCGCGGCTTGGACCTGCGGAGAGAGACCCGGCATGTCGGCCGCGCAAGCGCTGAAACTGGCGCGGGAACATCCAATCGCAGTCGGTGTTCGCTAGGCTGGCGGCGTTTCTCATCCGTCGCTGCCCGTCCTGCCCGGACTTCACAACTCCTTGCCGGAGTGGCAGGGCGGGCTCTCTCCCCCTCGCTCTGAGACGGAGCGGCTCAAATTTTGTGGCGGAACGTTGTCACCATCTCGACGTCAATTCAACGGCGACGCCCACCGTCGCTGCTCGCTCCGAATGTCATGCGTCGCCCCCCCGGCACCCGTGGCACTGCGGGGCGGGCTTTTATAGGAGCGGATCTCCTTAGGCCGAGCCTTTCGCATGACGCAACATTTTGAGCCAACGCCCGACTGGCCGCCGCCTTGCCCTCAATGCGGAGCTCAGCTCGGACTCCTGCCGCAAGCCGATAGGTCGGGGGCGTCGATCAGAGGATTTTGGTGCAGGCCGTGCGGTCTCAGATTCACTTGGGATAAAGAGCTGCAAAGGCTTGTGAGAAATCAAGCATCTTAGAGTGACGGCACGAAATAACTTGCCTGAAAGATAAGTTGCACCGGCACCGGAACGTTGTACTGACTTGCGCGTCTTGACTGCGGCGACGGAAAGCCGCAACGACGCTTTCCCGGCCCCTTGGCCGGTCAGGTTGAGGGGCCGCCTCTCCTATTCTGTTTATATCAGTGGAGACAGCCGATGCCAGGTCTGGCCCCGCAGCAAACCAGCACTTTCCGCCCGTATATTTCTCCAGACGCAATGGAAGAGATGCGAGCATCAATAAGGGCGTACATCGAGAACCTGCCACCCCGCGCGAACACCTCTCCAACGCCTTCCTGCGCCCTATTTAGTGCCAGCATTGCTCGACCTCAGCCACTTGAGCAGGTCTATCGCTCAAAGGGGAAAGGCCGTGGAAAGCGAACAAAGATTATAGTCGTTTAGCGCCACCCCTCGGGCGCGCTTAGTGCACGTTACGCATGGGTGCAGCCATGTATCGGTTCTTTCGTAGAGACAGGGAACACTTAAAGCACGCGCAGGACTTGGCGGAGATGCAGCTTGCGCAGCTTATGCACCATCGTTCCGACATTTCGACGGGCGACGCCACAGCGTTTCTCGCAAGGGAAATTCTGCGGTTGAATCGTGAAGGCGAAAAGGACGTCCAGCGCCTCGCCAACCGCTCCATAAGCTCATATCGCGAGCATATCCAGAAGCGCGAATCTGCTTTGCGCCTCACCAGAGAACCTGATTGAAAAGCAAGCCGCCCGCACCAAAGCGTTATCGACATGCCGTGTAACGGGCGCTGCAGTGACTTCGGCGCCGTCCGGAGCGAACACCAATTTCCGACCGCCGCGCCTCCTACAATCGGCACCCTCACACTCATGCTCCGACCGTCGCCATTGGAGAAATGCTCGCGCGTTGCGCCGCCCTCCGCTTCCGGTCTGACAGCACACAGGTCGGCGACCGGACGTGTCAGCCCGTCGGGCGCAGACGAATATCAGCCCCGTCCGGGCTGACATCAACACGTTCTAAAAGGGAACCTGCCCGCTTTTCCGGTGTTGCGCGGGTATGCCGAAGTACCTGCTCACTCGAAAGGACAAGGATGGAACCGTTTACGTGCGGGAGTTCTCGGCGCGTTCGGACAAGGGCGCGAAAAGGGCAGCGAAGAAGGAACGAGCAAGCGAATTGAAGCTTGTAAATGCGCGCGGTCGCTAATGCCCTTGTCCGGTGACCGCGCTGAAGGCCGGGCCGGATGTACGCCCGGCCTTTTCTTTTCGGGTTGTTTGTATGCGTCGCGTCGCGGTGTCGTGTCTCAGCTGCAATCACCACACCACCATGTCGGAAGACGACTTGGTCGAGATCGGATTCCGGCCCGACGAGAGCCTGGTAAAGGTGACCAAGAGGCTCATCTGTTCCCGGTGCAAAAGTAAGGCCGTGAGCGCATACCGGTTTGTGGATGATGAGCTTTCGCCTGTTTTCCCGCTAAATTAAAGCCCGGCCTTTCGACCGGGCTTCAGGCTCCAGGGGTCTCCCTTGCCTCCGGAGGAGGTCTTTGAGCCTCGGCTAATAACTTTCAGCCAAGGTCCGCTGTTCCTCGACTTCCTCGAAAATCTCAAGGGTTACGTCGCGCGAAGTTCCCGCGCTGATATCGACCTCAATGACTCTTTGGGGGTTTTCGTATTGGCCGTGCACAAGCCAACCGATAACCGTCGCGCGGTCGGATTTGTCAGGGTCGGCCTCGTAATAAGCCCGTCCGATGTACGGGCCGTAGTCGCACAGCACGAAATAAAGCGGGCTTTCCTGGTCAGGAACAATACTCGGCATACTCAACTCCACTCTCTGATAAGTGGGGCGCAAGGGCCGGGATTCCAACGCGAACAAAATGCGAAAAAAGCAATATTGAAAGGCTTTTTGGCCGCCGCTATATGGCGACGATGTCGTGTATTCCGACCCGCGTGAAGTAACCCCCACCGGTGAGAAATGGGTGCACGAGATTAAGCTCGACGGTTTCCGCGTGCTCGTCCGCAGGGATGGCGGCATCTCCGTATTCACAAAACAGGGCAATGATTACACCGGGCGCTTCCCAAGGATCGTCTCGGCCGTCGGCTCGCTAAAGGTCAGATCCATCACTCTCGACGGGGCGGCGATGTGCTTCACCAACGGACGAGAAGATTTCGAGAAACTGTGGGATGGCTCGCGTGATGCCGTTCTTTGCGCCTTCGATATGCTGGAGCTGAACGGGATCGATTTACGTAAGGAGCCTTACTCAAGAGGAAGGCGAAGCTCCGAAACGTATTGCATGGGAAAATCGAGTTCGTGGACCATATGGCTGGCGATGGACCTAAGATATTCAAGCACGCCTGTACGATGGGACTGGAGGGTATCGTCTCCAAGCGCCTGGATTCACCTTATGAAAAAGGCATCTCCAAGATCTGGGTGAAAACCAAAAACCCCAATCCGTCGATTGCGCGCGTACGGGAAGCTTTCGAAAGACAAAAATTGAGCGAGTTGCTGCCTGCCGAAAATAAACAAGCCTTCATGTCTTTTCACACGGACACCGCGCTTGCGTGGTGCGTTAGTCCAACATCGCCGAACAGCCCCGGGCAACTATCGGCGGCAGAGAGACCAGTTGTGCTCCCACCCAAAACAAGGAGGAGCGCATGCCGTCATCAAGATCATTTTTCTTTCCCGACGCGCCTTCTATCGCACCTGTTGTTTGCACTGTTTGCGGTTCAAATGCGCATTGCATACGCAGGCAGGGGACAAGCTCAGGTGAAATCCAGACCTTTGAATGCAGGTGTGGAAACACTGAGGTCCGCGTGCGTGGCACTGAAATCAGCGACTCCGCGATACAGGACGATGCCGAGAAACGCATAGCAGGTGGGAAGCTGTGATAAAGCGCAGCTGGAGTGAAGACGAAGACCAGGTCATCAGAGAGTTCGGACCGACCGTCAGTGTCCAGCGTCTCGCGGTCAGGCTGAAGCGCCGGAACAGTTCAGTGGTCGCCCGGGCCAAGGTTCTGGACGTCAAGCTGACGAACCCCAAACGGCTGAAACAGAGCGAGTGCTCGGCTTTTAACATAGCCCGCTGAGAATCGGTTAGCGCGATGGCAAAGAAGGCCAAGAAGGCAAAGAAGCGCGCCGCTAAGCGCGCACTCATTCGACACCAAAGTGACGCGCGCTTTTTTCGTCGTGGGAAGAAGGGCCGCTTCCAAGATTCCGATAACCTCGGGACTTCCCTAAAGGCAGGATCGTCGTAAGAAAGCTAAGAAGAAAGTGAAGTCGGGCTACGGCGATAAAGGCGACCGCTAGCCGGTCGGGGCCAAAATTCCGGAGCCGCGGGTGATGCTGCCAATGTGAAAGAAGATGCGCAGCACGATATGCCGCGCATCTCCAAGTTAGCTAGCGATTGCCGCCTCTACCGCCACCATCGCCGCCGCCTTGGCCACCTCCGCCGCCGCGGCCACCACCGCCTTGGCCACCGCCGCCACCACCACGGCCGCCGCCGACCGCCGCGGGATTACCGCCGCCGCCTCCGCGCATCTCACCACTTCCGCGGAAGTCGCCGCCACGAGGCCCGGCACCGACAGTGCCGCGTGACTCCCCACCCATCCGGTTCAACTGCCGTTCTTGACGCCCTTGCCGATCTGTCCGGACCCCTTGACGGTCTTGCCGGAACTCACGTCCCACGTCGCGACGGTCATCTCGGAATTCACGCCGCACATCGCGACGATCCTGTCTCCGCTCCTGACGGAAGTCGCGGCGCACGTCGCGTCGGTCATGACGGAGATGGCGGCGATGGAAACGTGCATGGTAACGCGGATGATACCAGTTATTCCAACCATAGAAGCCGCCCCATCCGTATCCACTGCGCCAGGCAAAACCGCAGCGGTACCATCCCGGGCCTTGCCAGCCATCCAAGTAGAAACAGTACGGTCGTCCGAGATAAACGAAGACCTGAACGTTATCGACGTGTCCAACGTCTTCAATCATACCGTTTAGCCCGCCACCGCCCGGCAACGTGAATGCGTTGGCGGGCGTCGCGAGGCTCGCAGCCGCAGCGAACACCGCGGAAAGAAGTAAGTTTCGCATTGCATCACTCCGTGCATTCTTGTCGTCCCTGACGGCTGGAACGCACGACGATGCGCAACGTTGCGCTGACTCGCGCTGAAGAATACTGCAGATTTGTTCATGCATCTGTGCAAGCTTTGACGTGGAGTCGAGGCCAATGGCTCGAACCGAACCATTCAAAGCGGCACCCTCATAAAGCTGCGACGGGCTACTGGAACGCGTGACATTTAACCGTCGAGGATTCGGACTTTCGTCCACGTTTTTGCCCATCCAATTGCAGTCCTGCCGGTTGTCGTCCACCCAGTATCGCCTCGATAATATCCGGCGCCAGCAGCGTCAGTCGCAGGACCCGACCCACGTAGGACTCGTTGATCTTCTCGGCATTAGCAATCTCGCGAACGGCAACGTACTCACCGCTCTCCAGCATGTCGCGCCAGCGGAACGCCCGGGCGATAGCCTTGACGATGGCGTTGTCGACATGCCGAGTCATGGGGACGGCAGTCACCTCGGCACCGTCGGGCGCGAGGACGAGTTTCCGACCGCCGCGCCTGCGGATCGCAATCGGCACACGAACCGTGAGGGTCCGAGTATCATCCGCAGTAAAGACTTCCCCCGAACCGCTGGTGTTACTTGAGGAGTTGGGGCCAACTACTCAAAACCTGCGCGCGAATTATTGGTTCGATAGTTCTATTTATGCCCCAAACCGCATCAACTCAGCGCTTCTGAGGCAGACGAAGACCGCGCTTGTCACAGCAGGCATCAGCCTTCCAGATCCCGCGCGCGAAGTAGTGTTTCCGAGCGGCGTTCCCATAGATTTCGTCCAAGGCAAGCCAGGATACTCCGGTTCAGTGGAAATAAAGCCAACCTCGCGCCGACACGAAGTCCAGCCAGATCCCGAGGACAAGGCGCACGCTAATCAAGCGGAAGGTAATTTATCTAGTGACGTCGCCGCAGTCACTGGACAGTCCACAACGGGGCCTGAGGCACAAGAAAACCTTTTGAAATCCGAATGAGGCCGCCGCGATGGTTGATTTGAACAGCATGTTATTTTAAGACTTACGAGGCATCGTGCGAACCCTCTTTGTAGGCGACATTGCGTACATCGCCCTTGTCTGCTTCTTACGAATTTCTGGAAAGCGAACGCTTGCAAAGCAGAACGCCTTTGACCTGGTAGTGACGGTCGCGCTTGGATCTACATTATCGGCCACGCTCCTGCAGCAGTCGATTGCGTTGTTTGAAGGAGCCCTTGCAATGGCTGTCCTAATCGCAATGCAGTACGTCGTGACGTTTATCTCAGTCAGGTCGCCAACGTTCGCAGGCATTGTACGATCTGAACCCTCCCTATTAATTAAAGATGGCGTTTGCTGCACGATAACAATGCGACGCGAAAGGATAACTGAATCGGAGGCACTAAGCGCAATTCGCTCAAGCGGCGGCCTAACCGTTGCAGACGCTTCAATGGTTGTTCTTGAAAGCGACGGCACGATAAGTGTTTCTCTAAAGCCTCGATCAAGGCCCAAGTAAGCGCCAGAGAATTCTTTCGAGCTGCGGCGGCTATCGAGCTTTATTTAACTGATAACACGTGCCAGAGCAGTGTCAGCCCGACGCATTTCTTGATGGAACGGAATAGCAAGGCGCGCTTCTATTTAGCAACCAGACGCTTTTGTTGGGAGACGGGTCCATGACTATTGGATTGCTTGTTTCTCTTTGGGCTCTTGGCCTGATTGCGTTATTTGAAACGCCCTTTGTAAATTCCGACTTGGAAGATGCTTGATACGAAACTGGGGATGCGTTTACGCCACAAAAATTAAATCCGTCCCATGGTTTTAATTGCGTCCGTCCTAGACTGCAGCATGAGATCGTACATTTCAGCGTATCGTCTAACGCACTTTTCAGAAGTCAATTGCGCGTCTGTGATACTCCTCCAGCCGTTGGTCGGGGCTGGAAAGTGCGCGTCGAATTGCAGCTATCTCGCTTAGTCTGCTTTTTTGCGTCTTCTAATTCGCCGCCCAGCCTCCCTAGCCGTTCTGCTACGAGTTCGTATTGTCGCTGCAACTTTTCAAGAGCAAGGGCTCGGTTGGAATTCGGGTTCCCTCGCTCGTGCAGAGTTTAAAAGTGCAAATTCAGAGAGTGTTGGATCCCAGTTCCTCTCCCTCCGCCAGGTCGTCCGCGACCAACATTCTCCGCCAGTTTTTGGCGCGCTGGCCAATAACCGCGGGCTTCGGACACAAACCTCCGCACTGCAGGACGTACGACGGAGCCCGAAATTCTCTCTCTTCGCCCGTTTCTCTCCGAACCGTCCGACTTTGCGGATTTAGTACGGTTCTCTTAAGTCACTGATTGTGAATCGTTTTTTGGAGCGGCGGCCTCCGCACTTCGCAGAAACATCGCGGGTTAGCGGGGGCAACTCGGAGCAAATTGCGGGATTGATATCGTTGGGATTATGGCGTCGACATGCCCAAACCGAACATTGATCTTGCCTTCCGGTGAAATCGCTAGATCCTCCGCAACGCGCGACTCAGCGCTTCGATGCGCAAGCCGGCTTCGTCGGCGGTCGCGGCGAGAAGCCTAAGCTTTTCTTCGTCTATGTCCGTGGCTTCACCTCGTCCGCGACGGGCTAGACAGCGGCCACGCTCAGCGACAATGGTAGCATAAGCTGGTGGCTCCTCGGATGCGCGAGCAAGCAGTGCGTCAGCTTGCCTTGTGACCTCTTTCCAGTCCTCGAAAAGTAGCGCTCGCTCGATGGCATAACGCCGGAACCAGAAGTGGTTATGGCCGACGGCCCCCCGTTCGAGCAGTGCTTCGCCCGACGTAGCAAGTTTGAATGTGTCGGTTGCCTTGGTCGCGAGCAGCAGGCCGCGTGCAGCAGAGGCTATGGCCTGATCCTGGCGGAACAGGTTCGCCTGTGCCTTGGCCGCTGCAAGATAGGCAGCTGCCGCTTCGGGATCGCCGGCACGGTCAAGATGTTCGGATCGCAGGACGGGATCAGCGACAAAGATTGCCGAAGCAGCACCATGCACAACTCTCGCTTTCGAGCATTTGTAAGCGAGCCGTATACGCCGTCCGGATCAGCGCGTGGGCGAACTGCAGACCGTCTCGCGTGGGGCGTAAAAGGACATTCCGCACTAAAGTGTCGCAATCGTACTGCGGCGCCCGGAGTAGAGCCCTGAGATGCGCGAGGCTGAAGCGCTGGCCGAGCACTGAAGCCGCTTGGATGGCACGGCGGTCTTGGGCGGAAAGAAGGTCCGTACGGGCCAAAACGACGCTCTGAACGGATGCTGGGAGCCGCCCGTCGGTTAGATCGCGGCCGCCTCTCAGCAATTGCTCGAGGAACAGCGGGTTGCCAACGACGCGCTCGACGCACTGGTCGGCGAATGTGCCCATGTCGATGATGCGACGCGCGATTGATCGCGCGTCGGCGGGTGACAGGGGAGAGAGGTCAACTGTGATCAGCGTTCCGCCGGCGGCGTTGCGCCAGTGCGCATCAAGCGGATCGCCGTCGATGCGAGTGGTCATGACCAGGACCGTCCTGCTCGTCGTTGTGGTGCGTGTGATCGCCGCAAGGAGGCTAAGCGTTTCAGGATCTGCCCAATGTACATCTTCGATCGCATCGTCGCCGAGCTCGGCCGCGATGCCGACCCTTCATGCTGCACGGGTGGTTCCAGCGAACCAAAGCTTCCATCCCGAGGATACAACGATCGCCGCGTCATCAGCGGGATCGTGCATGTCCTGAAAAGTGGCTGCCGCTGGTGCGATTGCCCGCCGGAATATGGCCCGGCGATGCGCGCGCTGCAGCGACACGAAGATGATCGACTCGACGCATGTTAAAGCGCATCGCTCGGCGTCGGGCGAAAAAGGGGGCAGCAGAAACAGGCTATTGGTCGCTCGCGAGGCGGACGCAACACGCAGATCCATGCACTTGCAGATGCTAAGGGACGCTCGCCATCCTCTTGACTGGAGGCGAAGCACACGATTGCCCGGTCGCAGAGCGCCTGATCCGACGTGTAACGCCGGCAAAGCGGATGCTCGGCGACAAGGCTTACGACAGTGCCGAATTGCGTGACGGCTTGGATAGGCGCGGACCAAGCCGGTCATTCCAAATCGCTGCAACAGGAAAAAACCATTCAGATTCAGCAAGCGTCTATACAAACTACGCTGGCGCATCGAAAGTGCGTTCAACAGGTTGAAGGACTTCAGGCGGATCGCAACCCGCTACGACAGGCTGGCGCGAAATTACCTCGCTTCTGTATGCCTCGCCGCCGCACTCGTATGGTGGATGAGTCGCGACCCTAGTTTCTGTACTTGCCCTTCGCTGCTACCGCGGTCCCAAATATGATATATTCAGGATGCAGGTCGAATTCGTCGTCTTGGGTCGCAGCAAGAACTAAACAGGCTGTTTTTACCGCTTGGGATGTAATCGCACCCGGTACGGTGAACTCATAAAGTCCGCGCTTTTGTTCGAGAAATCCCACTAAATTCATTATCGTGAGCTCCTCAGCGAACGAGTCTGCGAGACATATCTTCACGTGCTTTTGCCTACAGCCGGATATTGTCTCAAGTTTTGAGATTAAATCCATGGCGGCCAGGCTAAAATCTGGCTCCTGATAGCTACGAAGTCTGTCGACTTGATGAGCAAAACCTTTGTCGTCGCATAGATTCAGCCACAGCGTCTGCATATTCTTCGCTGCTCGCAGCCAGATCTCAAAGAACGGGTCATTCAACGATAAGTCTGGAACTTTTATCGAGATGAAAAAATCTTTTGTTCTGCTGGCTTTCTCAATCATTGCTGTCCCTTTATTTGCTAACCTGTACGGATTGCGGTTGGGGTCTTGCTTGTCCGGCATGGCAATACTCGGCGCGCTACTACTGCAAAACGACAACGAGCTCGCACTTATCGCCTCGGCGACGACCACGTAGCGCTCGATGTCTCTCGGGTGGCTCCAATCCGCGAGCGTGAAGTCCCTGAACTTCAGCAGCGTTGGGTATCCTCCACCGGAACCACTGACTGCTCCTCCTAAGACAGGAGGTTGTTTGTTTGAGTCTATATTTCTTAGGAGTGTTATCTCCACCTTCTTCAAACTTGGCTTCTTACTGTCTCCGCCCTTCATTCGGCTAACAGGAGCTGCCGTGCGGGCGGTCCGAGGTTCACTTACCGGGTCCTGAATTAGGTGGGCCTCGTGAGTGTCCCGGCGGATGGGGCCTATGACCACGACCGCCGGGTCCTCAGGCGACCGCTCCAGTCCAGAACGTTCGCGACAATTGGGGCCGAAAATCTCTCCGTTCTCCCGCGCCAGGTCGCATTCGCCCGCGAGACGGCGCTTTGCAACCCGATCCGCGCGCTTCTTGGCGTTGCCGCGCTCTTTCGTCAGCCGCCGTCGCTCGAGCACGCCCAGTTCAGCGCAGCCGGAACGGCGCAGCCCGAGGACGCGATATTCCACGTAAGTGGTTTTCCAAATCGCTGCCCTTTCGTCAGCAGTATAGGCGCGCCACGACGCCTGAAGCGCGGCCCGCAGATCGTCTGATGCAATGCAAAACTCGCGGGCATATGCCAGCGCTCGGCGCTCGAGCTCGGAGTCTTGGCACACGTTGCGTAAGTCGTTGACGATCAGTCCGAACTGGCGGCCGCTAATGCGGCGCCGATGGCGGACAATGCGCAGACCCTCAACCAGAAATTGACAGCGCGCCTCGAAGGGAGCCTTCCACTTCAGCGCGGCGCGGCCTTTCGGCTTCCATGCCGGTAGTCCCAGCTGTTGGTAGACATACGATTTCGCTTCTCGCCAATCCCAGCCGCGATGCGAGTGCACTCGGATTGTATCGCCGTCGACCCAAACGCTTAGAGAGCGGTCGCTCCGCGTCTTCGCTCGTGGGTCGCGAGCGACCACATGGACACCGGACCGAACGCGGCCTCCAGACAAGTTTCGCGCTATTAACGCGGCCGAGATCACGCCCCGCGCCCTGCATCATAGCCGCATGAAGTTGTTGCAACAGGGGGCTCGCTGGCCGCGTTGGATTGCATTGCAACCGCAGGGGTCGGACCACGCAAGACGCACTCGGCCAAACCGATCTGGAAACTGCCATCGCCGTGTTGAATGACAATAGCCGTGCCGTAACTGTCCCGATAACTGTCCCGGTGAGCGGACGGGGTGCGGGAAACCCCATGTTTTATGGTCGGAGTGGCAGGATTCGAACCTGCGACCCCCTCGTCCCGAACGAGGTGCGCTACCAGGCTGCGCTACACTCCGACTTGAAGGCCGGTCTTATAACGACGCCATGCCCGCGCCGCAAGGCAATGCGGCCGGCTATTTTTCGTAAATGTTTCCGCCGCCGGGACGCGCAAATCCGGCAAAAAGCGGCTAAGAACCCCCGCATGCATGTCCGCTTGAAAACGCGTCTGATCGAGGCCGTGCCGGGATCGGCGCAGGCCGCGGCGGAGTGCCTGTCGCGCGGCGGACTGGTGGCGTTCCCGACCGAGACGGTCTACGGCCTGGGCGCCGACGCCACCAACGGACAGGCCGTCGCGCGCCTTTACGAGGCCAAGGGCAGACCATCCTTCAATCCGCTGATCGCGCATGTGCCGGACCTTCAATCCGCACGCAAACTCGCGGTTTTCAACGCCGATGCGGAGCGTCTGGCGGCCGCATTCTGGCCGGGACCGCTGACGCTGGTGCTGCCACGCCAGCCCGATTGCCCTGTGTCCGAACTCGCTACCGCGGGCCTCGATACAATCGCGATTCGCGTGCCGGATCATGCGCTTGCGCGCGAGATCCTGCGCGCCTTCGGCAGACCAATCGTGGCGCCGTCCGCCAATGTATCCGGACATGTCTCGCCCACGACGGCCGCGCATGTGCTTGAAGACCTTGACGAAAAGGTCGACCTGATCGTGGACGGCGGACCCGCGCCGGTCGGCATCGAATCCACCATCGTGGCCTGCCTCGATCAGCCCATGATCCTGCGCCCGGGCGGGCTGTCGCGCGAACGCATCGCCGCCGCGCTTGGCCGCGACCTCGCCCAACCCGTTGAAACAACGGACGAAACCCCGCTCGCGCCAGGCATGCTGGAGAGCCATTACGCACCGCGGACGCGGCTCCGCCTGGACGCGACCCGTGTCGACCCCGGCGAGGCGCTGCTCGCCTTCGGCGCGCCGCTGCCCGGCGCCGCGGCGACCCTCAATCTCTCCGAAAGTGGCGATCTGGCGGAAGCCGCCGCCAATTTGTTTGGCCATCTCCGCAGTTTGGACGCCATGTTCGCGCCGACCATCTGCGTTATGCGGATTCCTTCTGCCGGTTTGGGCGAAGCGATCAACGACCGGCTGCGCCGCGCGGCCGCCCCGAAAGATATCCCCCCGTCATCCTCGTAGAAGTGCGCATGCTCACGCCGGATAAAGACCTGATCACGAAGTTCACCGAGATCGTCGGCGAGAAATTCGCCATCACCGATCCGGACGTGCAGGCCGCCTATCTGCACGAGCAGCGCGACCGCTGGCCGGGCCACTCGCCGCTGATCCTGCGGCCCGAGACCACCGAACAGGTCGCGGCGATCCTGAAGCTCGCGAACGACACACGCACGGCGATCGTGCCGCAGGGCGGCAATACCGGATTGGTCGGCGGGCAAGTTGCGCTCAACGGCGAGATCATTCTCTCGCTCAACCGCATGACCAGAATCCGCGAGGTCGATCCGGTTACCAACACGCTGACGGCGGAAGCCGGCGTCACCTTGCAGCGGGCGCGCGAAGCGGCAGCCGACGTCGACCGGCTCTATCCGCAACTTCTTCCCTCGGAGGGCACCTGCACCATCGGCGGCAATCTCTCGACCAATGCCGGCGGCACCGCGGCGATCGCGCATGGCGTCGCGCGCGCGCATGCGCTCGGCCTCGAAGTGGTGCTGGCCGACGGCCGCGTGCTGAACAATCTCAACAAGCTGAAGAAGGACAATACCGGCTACGACCTGAAGAACCTGTTCATCGGCGCCGAAGGCACGCTCGGCATCATCACCGCAGCGGTGTTGCGCCTCGTGCCGCGGCCGCGGTCGGTCGAGCTTGCGGTGTTCGGCGTACCGTCGGTGCAGGCAGGGGTCGATCTCTTAGGCTTGGCCTATGCGCGCGCCGGTTCGCAGGTCACGAGCTTCGAACTGATGACGCGGATGAATGTCGAACTCGCGGTACGTTTCATCGACGGCACGCGCGATCCGCTCGACGCGCCGCACCCCTATTATGTGTTGATGGAATTGTCATCGCAGGCCGAAAGCGGCTTGCGCGACCTGGTCGAGGCGATCTTCGAAGCGGGCGTCGAACGGGCGCTGATCGACGACGGCGCGATCGCGCAGACGCTGGAGCAGGCGAAGGCGATGTGGCGCATCCGCGAGGAAGCCGGCGAGGTGCAGAAGCGCGAGGGCGCGTCGATCAAGCACGACATCTCGATCCCGGTCGCGGCGATCCCCGCCTTCATCGCTGAGGCCAATGCAGCGGCGATCGCGGTGGTGCCGGGCGCGCGGCCGATGCCGTTCGGTCATGTCGGCGACGGCAACATCCATTACAACATCACGCAGCCGGCCGGCATGGACAAGGCCGCCTTCATGGCGCGCGAGGACGACATCCAGGACGCGGTGTTCGGCGTGGTTGCAAAATACGGCGGCTCGATCTCGGCCGAACACGGCATCGGTATCGCCAAGCGCGCGCGGCTGCCGCTGGTGAAGGACCGCGTGGCGATTGAGTTGATGCGCACGCTGAAGGCAACGCTCGACCCGAACGGGATTCTCAATCCGGGGAAGGTTTTGTAGGCCGGCAGAATAACACCGGACCGTCTAAAGCTTCGAGAGCAAGGCCTGAGCGATAACGCCGTGGTCGCTGCATCGTCCAGAATCGTGCGCGAGCCGTGAGGCCCTCAGAATGTACGATTGAGAAGCAAATGCCGGCAGCGCGCTATGCGATGCCTGCCGTGTTGCCTCGACCAAACGACCAGGAACCGGCATATGATCGGCGCCGGCCTTGCGCGCAGGCGCTTTCTCAGCGGGCGCAGGCTGGACCCGCCCCTCCAGCACAGTGCCCCACACCTTGATGTCTTTCAGTCCTGCAGGGTCTGTTTCGAACGGACTCCTGTCCAGAACGGTAAAGTTCGCCAGTTTGCCAGATTCGATCGAGCCAATCTCGTTCTCAAGCCGGATTGAATAAGCAGCGTTGATTGTTATGCCCTTCAGGGCGGTCTCAACATCTATCCTATGCTGTGGACCGGCAACTGGTCCCTCGGCCGTGATCCGATTCACTGCCGACCACATCAGTTGCAGCGGCTTGGCCGGGGCCATCGGCATGTCGGAGTGCAATGAAAGCGACATCCCGCCATTGCGCATGACATCGCCCGTCGGGACCATATTGGGCGCACGTTGCGGGCCGATACCGACTTTGGCGTAGAAGCCGGCCAGAGCAGTGACATAGTAAGGATTCGCGCTGATGATTGCTCCAAGCGCGCTCAGCTTGTTGACCTGCTCCGGTGTCGCGAATCCGAAATGTACGATTGTTGTCCGATGGTCGAAGCGAGGATTGCGTCGCATTGCACGTTCGAGATTGGCGACAAGAACGTCCATTCCGGCATCGCCGTTATTGTGGACATGAATTTGGTACCCTGCGTCCCAGTAGGCTTGGAATGCGCCTGAGAAGACATCCGGGTCCATAATCCATGCGCCGTGATGCCCATCGGTATAGCCATCCTTCATCATCATGAGCTGGCTGAAAATGGCGCCATCGGTCAGGAATTTGATCTGTTGCGGCAGCCAGCGCGAGCGTCCCTGTCCCCAATTCAGTACCTTTCGCGTTTCAGCGATCATCGTGTCCGGACCATCCTTCAGATGTTTTGCCGCGAAGGTCTTTCCGTCCGGGATGAAGTAATGATTGAACGGCGTTGCATCATCGCCATAGGCGGCGTTGATGGCGTCCTACATGGATTTGAGCACGAATCCGCCGGGCTCCGCCGCTGTCGTGATCCCGTTGCGATGATAATAGGTCTTCGAGTATTCGAGGCCGGCGCGAAATTTCTCGGCCGAGGCCAGTGCGGGCGCCACCCGTTCAAGCACCTTGATGCAGCCCTGCTCGAAAAAATGTCCCTTGGCGAAATTGCTCTGTGCTTTTTGAGACGCCGTCCACGTGTCGAACCACGCCTTGTCGACCTCATACTTCGTCATAGCAGCGGAGTTCAGGAACACCTCGTGACCTGAACGGTGCCAAATGACGACCGGAAAGTCGGGAGCCAATTTGTCGAGACTTTGTTGCGAGAGGTCGCCGTGCATGTAGTGGTGATAGCCCCACGACGTGAACGTCTCCCCCCTGGATTTGTCGAACGCAGCGAGCGCTTCCTTGAGACGCTTCTGGTAGTTTTCCGGATCGCGAACAGCTTGCGAAAATCCTGTTACGGTATCCCATTCCTCTATCGAGATGACTGACGTTGTAATCATCGTCAACGCCGCCAGAAACGGATGGACGTGCTGATCAATGAAGCCCGGGGTTACGACCTTGTCCTTGAAGGTCTCATCGATCCGATAGGCTTGAGTTCCGGCAAGCTTTTCGAGCTCGGCGCGGCTCCCCACCGCGACGATCTTGCCTGCGATCACGGCCACCGCTTCCGCACGTGGCATTTTCGGGTCCATTGTGATGAACTGCTTCGCCACAAAAATCGTCGCCTGAGGCAACGGCGCCGCGTTGTTCATAACGTCTTGCAGGCTGACCGATTGCGCAGCCGCCGCCAGCGGACAAAGCAGCGTTGCTGAGAAAATCAGAGCGCGGAAGTCCTGGACCATTGGGCTCTCCTTCAACTCGGGAGAATAGTGAAACTGGCCTGAATGATCGAGCCTCGAAACGAGTTAAGGCTCATCGCTCAGAGAAATTGTCCATAACAGAATCTATCTCGCTCCGACGTGCGGTGCACAATGGACGAATATCGGTTGGTAGGTTGTCCGCGGCGGCGCCTTTGCGAAGATTTACGGCCACCCTTCATGTCGCATTGTCCGCACCGTCATGCCGACCCGCCGTTTCGAACAGCACGATGGCGCCGATCATGGTGGCGCCGATCCACTGCACCGGACCCAGCCACCGCGGCCATCACTACACTCAGCAGCGGTTCGGCATTGCCCAGCATGGTGGCGCGGACCGGACTGAGATAACGAAACGACGCAAAGAAACATAATCGCCCCTCGCGATGCCGACACCGGCGGCGGCGATGCCGTTTCATCCAGCCGCATTCACCGGCCATGACCACGCGCCGAGCGCCGACGCGATCATCGCGAAGGCCGCGCCGCCAAAGCGGTGTCGCTTTCGCCGTAAAACGTCCGGAAGCACCAGAAAACTCGCTCTGACCGATCCTCCCTCGTCAATCCGGGGACAGTGCTGCAGGGGTCGCAGCCCTCGAAAGGACGCGACCCACAACTTTTAATTCTGATTGTATTTTATACGATTGCAATCATAGCGCGAACCTTCTAACCTTTGAAAAGTTCGATTTGCTGTCGGAGCTCCCATGCGTATCCGATTGGCGGCCAGCATTATGCTCGGCCTCGCATTCGCCCTTCCCGCCTTCGCCCAGGCCGTCACTGACAAGCCGGACAAGACGTTCAATCCCCGCGCGAACTGCGTCAGAACCAGCGACGCCGCTACAGAGCTGAGCGAGAACAGACTTCCAAGTCAGCCCAATCTATTCAGCGCAAACTATTTTCTACCGACGGGCAGCCCGATCGAGCTGGTTCTCACGCGCGATTACAGCGAAAACGATTTCTACTTCGGAGCACTGCGCCATCGTACGGGGACTCAGACGTCGTATACCTTGCTGGGCCGCGTGAGCTCGGCTCCTTTGAGCGACCGCAATGGTCTTGTCACACGCGGCATCGCGAAGCCCGGACAGACACTCATCACGTTGCGGATTCCGGATTCCACAAGTGGAAACTGGAGCCCTGTCGATGTGCTTGTCTATACCTGCAAGGGCAGCCCGGACTATATCTCGCGACTTACGGCAAGGGTCACGAATTCACATGCAAGCGCAGTCATCGCCATTGCCGTCGTTATTCTGGCTTACGTGGTCGGTGCCGCTGCACTCGCCGATACGAACAATGGGGCTGCTTGGTGGCGTCGCCTGAATCCGGTCTTTCTTACGGCCGGCAGAGACGGCAAGGGCAGCCTTTCGAATCTGCAGATCCTTTTCTTTTCCCTCATCGTGTTCGGACTGCTGACATATATCGTTGCCCGGTCCGGGTTGCTTTCCGACATGTCCAGCTCTGTCCTGATGCTGCTGGGGATTGCCGGCGTGGGATCGGCGGCGGCCAAAGTGACCGAGAGTCAGCAAAACGCTATCACACCCGAGAACGCCGCATGGCTGGACTTAAAGGGCTGGAACACGTCACCGCCTCAGCCAAATAAAGCGAGCTGGCGCGATCTGTTCACGACCGACAACAATTTCGACGTCTATCGCTATCAGAGCTTCATATTCAGTCTTGTTGTCGGCGGCGCGCTTTTGGTGGCGGGTGTGCGTGAGCTTGCGTCCTTTTCCATCCCGGATACGTTGCTTGGAATTCTCGGGCTCAGCCAGGCAGTTTACGTCACCGGTAAATTCGTCACACCGAGCGACGTTGGCGCTCTCAATTCAGCGATCTCGGCTGCGCGGGAAGCGGAAGTCACCTATCTCGGCACGGTGGCAGCACAGGCCGAAGACTTCAAGCTGAAACAGGCCTATCTCGAAAAAGAGAGAATTGCCCGCAAGATCTACGATAATGTCAAGATCCCGGTTCCGAATGGGCCATCCACATCCGGACATTGAACGCGCGACGATCCGTGATGCCACCATGGCTATTGGCGATCTTCGACAAAGGATGCCAATGCCTTTGTTGCCCCAGGTCTTGTGGACCCCTCATGTCGCGTTGTCCGCGCCGTCATGCCGGCCCGCCGCCTCGAACAGCACGATCGCGCCGATCATGATCGCCGCGCCGAGCCACTGCACCGGTGACAGCCACTGGCCGAGGATCACCGCGGCCAGCACGATACTGAGCAGCGGCTCGGCATTGCTCAGCATGGTGGCGCGGACCGGACTGAGATAGCGAAACGACGCAAAGAAACACAACAGCCCTACCGCGATGCCGACGCCGGCGGCGACGATGCCGAGCCATCCGGCCGCATTCACCGGCCATGACCACGCGCCGAGCGCCGACGCGATCACCGCGAAGGCCGCGCCGCCCAGCGCCGTCACATACAGGTTGACCTGCGTCGAGGTCGCGTGCTGCTGCGCCCGCGCGCCGCACAGGATGGCGCCGCAGATGGTGATCGCCGCAAGCGCCGCAAGCGCGATCCCGGTCATGTCGAGCGTGTCGAATGTCGGCGCGAGCGCCAGCGCCAGACCGGCGAGCGCCGCCAGCGCCAGCAACAGCTTGCCGCCGGTCAGCCGGTCGCCGCCGCGCCAGTGCACGATCACGGCGATGACGATCGGATGCACGAAGAAAATCAGGATGGCGACGCTGACCGGGATATAGGCTACCGCCCCGATCAGCCCATAGACCATCACCGCGGAGAACGCAGCGCAGGCGAGACACCATCGCAAGGCGGTACGGCCGATCCGAAAGTCCTGCCGGAACAGGATGATCAGAAGCGCCAGCAAGGCAGCCCCGATCAGCCCGCGCGCGGCGACGACAGTCAGCACATTGGCGCCGTTATCGAGCGCAACCTTCGCCGCTGTCGGCCCGACGGCAAAGGCCACCGCCGATGTCAGCACCAAGGCGATGCCGATGCGCCTGTTTTCAGGCGCCCCGCTATTGAAAGACATACGGCGCTTTTCCCGGGAAAGCCTAATCGACAGGCGTGAATGCGGAACGTTTGTGGCAGGCGCAAACTTGACGGCGCAACGGTTTCCCATGCGGGCGTTTGAACGCGTCGTCAACCGTTGTACGACACCGCGACGCAACAACCTCCCACAATAGAAGAGGCCGACGTCATACCCAGGGAAACCATCTGCTGCGGTTCGGCACAGACATCGAGATGCGCCGCAGACAAAAAGAATGCAGCGGGTCGAGAGACGGCCCGCTGCACGATTCATCGGAAACACATGATTACGGACAGAACCGGATCGGTCCGACGACCACGCGGGCGTTCGCGCGCGGCCTCATCCAGTTATCGACCGAACTGGAATTGCGGTGCGTTCTCCAGCTGGTCCCTCGTCGCACCGCGCAGCACCGCCCGCTCGGGCCGATCGTTCAACTGAGCGGTCGTGGCGGTCTGGCCGGTCATCGTGCCGGTGCCGGTCGTACCCGGCGCAGGCTGCGTTGCGCGCGGCTGTGCGGTCGTCTGTCCTGGCGCAGCGGCTCCAGGTGCCGTCGCAACGTTAGCGGCGCCGACCATCTGCCATTGCAGCCTGTCGAACGGGACAGCCACATCGCGCTGTCCGATGCCGAGGAAGCCGCCGACACCGATCACCACCGCTTCAACCTGGCCTTGCTTGTTCAGCAGAACCTCGGTGATATCGCCGATCCGTTCGTTCTGTTCGTTGTAGACATTCACGCCATCCAGCTGCGATGCGCGCCACAAGTCTTGCCGGTTCTGGGTGATGTATTGCATGCCTCCGGCTCCTGCCGCCGGGGCTTGCGTCGCCGCGCCCGCAGGTGACTGCGTGCCTGCCGGCGCGCCGGGTTGAGCCGCCGTTTGCGCATTCGCGGTTCCCAGCGCGAAGGCCGAGCTCAATAGAATTGCCGCTGTTGTCGTTTTGAGCATTATTCTCCCTTTCAGGTCCAAAAGTGGGGGTGGTTCCGCGCGCTGCGTGCGCGCGGTGACCTATCCCCAATGATCGGCGGCTTGCTATGTTTCGCGAATTCGAGCGCTTGTGCGCTTTCGTCGCGTCACGCGCCATCGGCTGTCCATAAAGGGTCTTTGCGTGCCTGACGCACTTGGGCCGCAAATGCGGTTACGTTAACTGCGCTCTGCAGCCTGCAATGATGAAAGAAAGTAAAATGACCGTGGCACCCAAGAACACCATCTGCCTGTGGTACGACAAGGACGCCGAAGAAGCGGCGCGCTTCTATGCCGCGACGTTTCCTGACAGCAAGGTAACCGCAGTGCGCAAGGCGCCGTCCGACTTTCCCGGCGGCAAGAAAGGCGACGTGCTGACGGTGGAGTTCACCGTGCTTGGTATTCCCTGCATCGGGCTCAATGGCGGGCCGGTGTTCAGGCAGAGCGAGGCATTCTCGTTCCAGGTCGCGACCGACGATCAGGCCGAAACCGATCGCTACTGGAACGCGATCGTCGGCAATGGCGGACAGGAAAGCGCGTGCGGCTGGTGCAAGGACAAGTGGGGCCTGTCGTGGCAGATTACGCCGCGCGTGCTGACCGACGCAATGGCGGCGGGCGGCGATGAAGCCAGGCGCGCGTTCGAGGCGATGATGGCGATGACGAAGATCGACGTTGCCGCGATCGAGAAGGCGCGGCGCGGCTAAGGTCTGCGGCGTTCTTCTCGGCTTTCACGCTCCGCGCCCACACCGCGACCATGATGAGACGGACCGGTATCGCCGTCATGGCCAGATTGCCAAACTGTCATTTGGCACAGCGAAAAGCCCACAGACATTTGGACGTCAGGTGTGTAAGCAGAATGCCAGTGAGGCTGCGAAGCGGAGTGTGTTGAAATGGCGACGACCACGATCAATGGGACCAATGGCCGCTTCGTGACTGGCGCCGGCCAGTTCGCATTTTCCAACGACGGCAGCGCGAACGAAACGCTGAACGTGACGGAAGACGGATTTCTGATCTCGACCGGCACTGGAGCGGGCGCCGTTCGCCTCGGCAGCAATTTCGGCAAATGGAGGGTCGATGTCGACGGCACGATCCTGTCGGCCGACGCGGCCGGCATCCTGCTGGAACAGGGCGGCGCCGGAAACGCCACGGCCACGTTCAACTTCAGGGACGATGCGAACGTCAGTGGCGTGACCGGGCTCGATATCCGCAGCGACGCGATCCTGACCAATGCCGGCACGATTTCCGGCAGTGCCTTTGCCATTAATGTGTCCGGCGCCCAGGTCTTCTCCATCAACAACTCCGGCTCCATCATCGGCGACATTCGCGAGCAGGCTGTTATCGCCGAAACCAAGATCACGAATTCGGGGCTGATCGACGGCGCCATCACCCTTGGCGACATGAGCAACACGCTGATCGTCGGCGGCAAGGGCCGCATCACCGGCAACGTCAATCTGGCCGGCGGCGCTGACGTGCTCGAGAATGCCGGTGTCCTGGGCCAGTTTTCGACCGGGTCGGGAGCGGACAAGGTCAGGAATTCGGGCACCATTGCCACGCTCATCACCGCGGGCGGCGACGATGTCGTGGTCAATACCGGGTCCATCGGCTCGGTCGATCTGGGCGATGGCAACGATTCCTATACCGGCAGCGGGCGCGAGGATGTCATATCCGACAGCAACGGCGGCGATACGATCAAACTCGGCAAAGGCAACGACGTCTATCGCGCGACAGGCGCTGCGCCCGGCCTGGATGACGATGACATTATCGAAGCCGGTGGCGGGGGCGACGACGTCTATGACGCGGGTGCTGCCACCAATGGTGTTTATGTCAATCTGGACTCGGTCTCGCACACGACAGCGCAGTTCAACGCTCCCGCCTCTCCGTTCGTCGCTGCGAAGACAGCAATTGGCGTCGACGTGGCCGGCATGGATTCCAAGGATGCGATCAGCGGATTCGAAAACGTCATCGGCGGTTCTGCGTCCGACAGCATTTACGGCAGCGGGTCCGCAAACGAATTGAGCGGCGGAGGCGGCGCCGATTACCTGTTCGGGTTTGCCGGCAATGACGAGATCAATGGCGGGGCCGGCAATGACTGGATCAATGGCGGGGCCGGTGCCGACCGGCTGTTCGGCGGCGCGGATGCCGACCGATTTCAATTTCTTTCGGTGTCCGAATCCGGTGTGAACGCATCGAAGCGCGACGTCATCGGTGATTTCGAGACGGGGGACGTTATCGACCTATCCTTGATCGATGCCGACAAGAAGACTCCGGGCGACCAGGCCTTCGACTTCATCGGCACCAATGTGAATTTCACCAAGGTCGCCGGCCAGTTGAGGTCGGTGTGGACGGCCGATTCCCAGATCGTGCAGGCCGACGTGAATGGTGACGGAAAGGCGGATTTCGCGATCGAAGTTTCCGATCCCGGTCATGCCATCACGCTCTCGGCCGGTGACTTTATCCTGTAGCGAACGGCATCCTGCAGCTTGCTATCTCAGGCGTCGCGTCCAACGCATCGCAGTTGCTCTTTTTGCCGCTCAAAAAGGAGAGGCCGCCGGGAGGGGTGACCGGCGGCCTCGTTTTTCCAACCCGTGCGGGGGAAATGGGTTGGAAAACCTTATCGCTGCAGATGCTGAATCAGTTCGAGTGGTCGCCACGGCTTGGGAAGAAAGGCGGCATCCGAAGGAAGTATGTCGGGTCTGACGCGCCCGGACGTCACAATGATTTGCGGATCAGCAAAGCGGCGCCGCGCGATCCTGGCCAGTTCCACACCGCTCATGTCGCCCGCGAGCTGAATGTCGGTTATGAGCAGGTCGATGTCCGGACCGATGCGGTCCAGCACCGCAACCGCGGCCTCCGCCGTGGCGCATTCGACCATTCGCGGCTCGTCGATCGCCGCTTCCAGTATCATGCAAACCGCCTCGCGCTGAAGCGGGTCGTCTTCCACAACCAGTGCTGTTGCCATTGTCGCCTCCGTTTTGAATCAAACCCGGAGGGCGGCAAAAGTTCTGCAAAATTTTAGGTTCCACCCGCAGCGGTTCCCGCGGAACCGCGCGCATTCCTTCCGCTAGTCCGTCTTGATTCCCGCGGCCTTCACCACATCGGGCCAGCGCTTCAACTCACTCTTGATGAACGAATCGAATTGCTGCGGGATCCCGCCGATGATGTCGGCCGCCTGCGCCTCAGTGATCGCGGCGCGCACCGATGGAACCTGCATGACCTGGTTGAAGATACCGTTCATACGCTGGACCAGCGCCGGGTCCATGCCGGCGGGACCGGCAATGCCGTGCCACACCGCGACGTCGAAACCGGGAATGGTGCTGGCGACCGGCGGCACATCCGGCAATTGCCGCATGGGCTGCTTCGCAAGGCCCGCAAGGGCGCGGATCTTGCCCTCCTTGATCTGGCCAAGCGCGGTGGAGACGGTGATTACCGCGGTATCGGCTTCGCCGCGCAACAACGCCGTCAGCATTTCCGATCCGGACCGGTACACAACGTTGACCTGTTCGATCCCGGCCTGGCTGTTGAGATAGGCCATGAACAGATGCGTCCAGTTGCCCGGGCCGGCGGACGCATAATTGAACTTGCCCGGCTTCTCCTTCGCAGCCGCAATGAATTCGGCGAGCGTCTTGTAGGGAAGATCGGGGCGGATCAGCACCACTGCCGGAAGATTGGCAAGATGAACGATCGGCGTGAACGCGGTATGCGGATCGTAGGGCGCCTTGGCGCCGAGCATGTGCGACACGGCATTCGGCCCAACCTCGGCGAGCAGCAGGTTATAGCCGTCGGGCTTTTCGCGCGCGACCGCGGCAGCGGCGATGGTGCCGCCGGCGCCGGGTCTGTTCTCCACGACCAGCGGCTGGCCGTTAGCGAATTGCGAAAATCCGTTCGAGATATTTCGGGACAACGTGTCGGCCGCTCCGCCCGCGCCGACGGTAACCAAGAGTCGGACCGGCCTGTCGGGCCATTGAGCCGCAGGCTGCGCGCGCGCCTGACATGGCCAAGTTAACGCCGCACCACCCACCACGCCCAGAAAATCGCGCCGTCTCATGATGTCCCTCCCGGTTATGTTTTGCGAAGATCATATCCGGGGCAGCAGGACGTACAAGATTGGGCGTGCAGGCGCGACCGCGTTGTTGCGCTGCGGTATCGTTGGCGGCACGCGTCTTGTCAGACGCAACAGACGCAATGCATAACGTCGTGCATGACAGATCACGACATCGAACACCGCTGGGTGCATATCCAGTACAAGGAAGACGCAGGCTTCGTCGAAACCTACGGCTTTTCCGGCAATCAGGGCGCGGTTAACCTCGAGGGCCTGCTGATGATTCCAAAGGGCGTGCCCTCCTCCACGCTCCTGATCTTCATGCATCCCGCATCGACGTTGCAGCTTCTGCCGGTGCCGCAGGCTGCGGTGAAAGCCGGATGGCATGTGCTGTGCGCGGCTAGTCGCTATGCCAAGAACGACACCGCGCTTATTCTCGAGAAAGTGCTGCTCGATCTCGGTGCCTATATCCGCCACGCGAAAGAGCAATGGGGCTACACGCGGGTCGTGATCGTTGGCTGGAGTGGCGGCGGATCGCTGGCGCTTTATTATCAGTCGCAGGCCGAGCGCCCGACCATCACCCAGACGCCGGCCGGCGATCCTGTCGGGATCGCAAACGCGGGATTGATCCCGGCCGATGCTATCGTCGTCCAGGCCGCGCATATCTCGCGCGCGACCATGCTGCGCGACATGATCGACCCGTCGGTGACCGACGAGCGCGATCCGGACAACCGCGACCGCGAGCTCGACATCTACGACAAGGCCAATCCCAACCATCCGCCCTATTCCCCCGCCTTCATCGCGGATTATCGCGCGGCGCAGCTGGCGCGCATGCGCAGGATCACAGCCTGGGTGAAGGACACGCTGGCGATGCTGAAAGCGCGCAACACCGCCGAGATGGAGCGCGGCTTCGTCACCCATCGCACGCTCGCCGAGCCGCGCTTTCTTGACTCGACGCTCGATCCGAACGACCGCAAACCGAACTGGTGCTATCTCGGCAATCCGGAAACCGCGAATACCGGACCGGTCGGGCTGGCGCGGTTTTCCACGCTGCGCTCCTGGCTGTCGCAATGGTCGATCGACGACAGCAACGCCGATGGCGTCAAATGCGCCGCGCAGATCTCGGTGCCGCTGCTGGCGATCGAGAATTCGGCCGACGATGCGGTGCCGCAACCGCACACCGCTGCGATCTTCAACGCGGCCGGCAGCGCCGACAAGACGATGCATGTGATCAAGGGCGCGACGCATTATTATGCTGGCCAGGCCGACAAGCTTGCCGAGGCGCTTTCGATCACGCGGCAATGGCTGAGCGCGCGCGATCTCGCTTGATCCTGCGGCTTTTGTTCTGCGTTCAAAACACCGCGTGGTCGCCGCGTTCGGCCGTGGCCTCGCCCTTGATCAGCTGCGCGTAATAGTCGAACAACGTCTCGGTTCCGGTCGAGGGGGTCGCGGCCGCGTCATAGCGACCGGTCGCCGGGTCCAGCACCAGCATCGACTCGGTCGCGTAATAGCGGCCGATGCGCGCCAACTCCGCCTTGTCGGCGAGCGCCGGGCTGATGCGGCCGAGCGTAGCAAGCATCAGCACGATCACATCGAGCAGCGCCACCGGCACTTGCCGGAAGCGCGGCTCGCGTCCGAGCAGCGCGAACAGATGTTCGCCCTGCTGCCGCGGCGTGATCGCGGGACCGGGACCGCCGATCGGCAGCACGCGGTTGTGGCGGCTTTCGTCGTCGATGCAGCCGGCGAGATATTCGCCGAGATCGTGATCACTGATCGGCTTGCAGGCGGTCAGCCTGCCGTCACCGAATACGAGATACGGCTTGCCTTGGCGCACCCGCGCCACCTGCCCCGACAGCGACTTGAAATACGCGGTGGGTCTGACGATCGAATACGTGAGGCCGGATTCGGTCAGCGCGCGCTCGAACGCGAGCTTGGCATGCTGAAAGGCAAGCTTCGGCTTCTGCACGCAGATCGCCGACAGCAGCACGAATTGCGATACGCCGGCGGCCTGCGCGGCCTTAAGGACGTTCATGTGTGCCTGATGGTCGATCGCCCACGCATCCTTCGGCGCGCCAGTCCGGGATGCCATGCAGGACAGAACCGCATCGAAGCGCTCGCCGCGAAAGCCGTCGCGCGCGACCGATTGCGGGTCGGTGACATCGCAGACGCGCCATGTGACGCCGGCGGTCCGCTCGGCACTTTCACTTTCCTCGGACGCCCCGTCATTGTGCTGCCGCACCAGGCACACCACGTCGTGACCGCGTTGCAGCAGCGCGCGCAAGGTGGCGCGGCCGATGGTTCCGGTCGCACCCAGCAGCAGCACCCGCCGCGGGCGCGGCGATCGATGTTCGGCGGACGACGATGCTGGGCTGTCAGTCATGGGCGGATGGCGGGACCCGGCTTTTGTGGACGTCGATGAGAGCATAGTAACAACTGCTCCGCCAACCGGCAGCGGCCACCATCGCATTGGCCGATTTGGCTGGCGATTTCATGTTACACGCGCTGACAACATCGGAGATGCCCCGTCATGAGCGACGACAAACCGCTGCCGGCCAAAGGCGTGTACTGGATCCGCGAGCCGGATTATCCGGCGGTGCGCGCGATGTTCTCGGACGGCCACAAGATGCCGCCCGACTTCGCCGACTGGCTCAGGATGGCCACGGAAATGGAGAGCGGGCTGAAGGCCTACGGGCACCCGGTAATGCGCGTCATCATCGATCCGGCGACGTTTCCGGACTGGTGCGCCGCGCATGCCACAACGCCCGGCAGCGAAGGCCGAAAGCGCTTCATCGCGACAGCGGTCACCGAACGCTATGGCGATCAGCGCTAGCTGCGCTCTCGCGCAATTGGTGTCACTGCCGGAACATAAGATCAGCGTGGAGCTCAGCCCTCAGCAGCGGGCCAGCTGAGCGTCCCAACCCGACATTGCGACATGGGCCACGGATTCGAGTTCGGCCCGGCTCGCCCCGTCGCGGGCGAGAATCGACATTCCGAGCTGAACCGTCTGCACGAAGCGGGCCAGCGCATGGATGTCGGCACTGCGCGGAATGTCGCCGTCCGACTTCGCCTGCTTCAGCCGTGACTTCAAGCGCTCGAGACCCACGGCGCGGGCGGCTCGCACAGTCTCTCCTAGCTCTGCATGACCCTCGCTGCCGACCGCGGACAGCGCCACCATGCAACCGTGAGGAATATCCGAAACACAGCCGCCCAGCGTCGCCGCCGAATCCATCAGGAGCGCCCTGACAGCGTCATGCGCAGTTGGCGCGGCCATAAAGCCTGCCCAGAACAGCGGCTCGTAATTGTCGCGGTAATGATCCAGCGCCGCTGCGTAAAGCGCCTCCTTCGAGCCGAAGGCCGCATACAAGCTGGGTGATCCGATGCCGAGCGCCTCGGTCAGATCGGCGATCGACGTCGCTCCGTAGCCCTTGGACCAGAACAGGCGCGTGGCCTGCCTTAAGGCCGCGTCCCGATCGAACGCGCGCGGTCGGCCGCGGCCCCGGGCGGCAACATCCACGGCAGTCTGCGTCGCGATCTTTTTCTGCATCGATCGATATATAAATCCATTGACACCGCGTCGCAACGCGGCTTATTTTTGTATCGATTAATACAAAAATATGGATGCGCGGGATGAAGGCGGGCGCGCGTCTGACGAGGTCACCCCCCAACGACAGGAAGTGCAATTGAGCAGTGAGAACACTTCAAAGCCGGGTCTCGCAATGCAGCCGGACCGGCGCACGCTTCTTGGCAGCGCTGGCGCGGCAATTCTTGCGGGCGTCGCCGCATCCGCGTTTCATCAAGACGAGGTTCAGGCACAGACCCCCTCGGCGGATTTGCTTCCGCCCGGTGCTTCCAGCCGCTACGTCTCGGCGAACGGGATCAAGCTGCATTATGTAACGATGGGCCGAGGGCCGACGCTGCTGCTGCTACACGGCTGGCCGCAAACCTGGTTCGCCTGGCACAAGGTCATGGCGAGGTTTGCCGATAACTTCACAGTCGTTGCACCGGATCTGCGGGGGACGGGCCTCAGCGAACTGACCGCCAGCGGATACGACAAAAAAACAATTGCCGAGGACCTGCGTTCGCTGATCGAGCAAATCGGCGACGGCAAAGCCAATGTCGTCGGCCACGACATGGGCGGCAAGGCCTCCTACGTCCTCGCCCACCTGTATCCGCAAGTCGTGGAACGGCTTGTGCTGGTCGATTGCCTTGTCCCGACGACCGAGAACATGGACGCCTTGCGTGGCGGCGCATGGCATTACGGATTTCACATGGCAGCAAATTTTCCGGAACTGCTGACCCGCGGCCGGGAGCGGGAGTATATTCGCGCCCAGATCAAGCAATGGTCCTGGCAAAAGGACGCTATCGATGAAGCGTCGATCAGCGAATTCGCCAGACGATATGCAGAGCCTGGGCGAATGACCGCCGGCTTCAACTATTACCGCAGTCTGCGGGACGATGTGCCGATCGTTGCGCCGCTGCGTGGCCGCAAGTTTGCGATGCCGGTCATGACGATCACCGGCGATCGCAGCGCTGGAACGAGACTGGCCGAGGCGCTGAAGGACGAGGCGCCGTCTCTCAGATCGGTTATCGCGAAAGATTGCGGCCACTTCGTCGCCGAAGAAGCCCCCGACTTCTTCGTCGAGCAGGTCCAGCGCTTCCTCGCGGACTGATCGTACGCGTCGCCTCGCCACGCCTACGGCAATCCCGCCTTGTTCAGCCCCTCGACGATGCGCTGGAATTCGCGCGCATCCTTGTAGGGGAGAACCCGCTCGCGCTGCGCCAGCGAGATATCCGGATTGATCGCCAGCATGTCGGACCAGGCCGAGCGCGCCTCGTCGATTTTTCCGAGATGGCCGTAACACGCGGCCAGCAGCAGGCGGCTGGAATCGGTCGCTGGGCTTCGGGCGATCCGCTCGCGCAGAAGCTTGCCGGCGGATTCGTAATCGCCCAGCGCGAAATGCGCCTGCGCCGTGAAATGCAGCGCGATCCCTGGAAAATGCGGATCGAGACGCATGGCGAAGGCGAAGGATTCCAGCGCCTCGGCAGGCTGCCCGGAATAAGTCAGCCCAACCCCGGTCGCCATATGTCCTTGCGCGAAATTAGGATCGATCGCGGTCATCTGACGGAATTCGGCGAGCGCGGCATCGTGCTGGCGGCGCCACAGCAGGACGTTGCCGAGCGCCATGTGGCTGACCGGCTCCAGCGGATCGAGTTCGAGCGCACGGCGCGCCCAGCGCTCGCTCTCATTCAGAGTCTGCGCCGGATCGTCGGTCCAGCCGCTGGCATATTCCGAGATGCCGACCAGCGACAGCCCCGCATGGGCCCTCGCAAAATGTGGATCCTCCTCGATCGCCTGTCGGTGAAGCGATCGCGCCGCGACAGCGGATTCGCGGGTGGTGCGCGACATGGCTTCGCGCGCGCGCAGCCACAATTCGTAAGCCTTCAGGCTCGAGGTGCCGCGCCGCGCGATCCGCTCCTCTTCCCGCTTGGTCAGCGTCACGGAGAGCACGCCAACGATCTTCTCGACCACCTCGTCCTGGGTTTCGAAAATGTCGGTCAGATCGCGGTCGAAACGCTCGGCCCAGAGATGTCCGCCATTGGCCGCATCGATCAGCTGGGCGGTGATACGCACGCGGTTGCCCGCCTTGCGGATGCTGCCTTCAAGCACGAAGCGCACGCCGAGATCGCGGGCAATATCCTGCACCTTGACCGAGCGGCCCTTGTAGGCGAACGAGGAATTGCGGGCGATCACGAACAGCCCGGATACCTTGGACAGATCGGTGATCAGATCCTCGGTGATGCCATCGGAGAAAAATTCCTGCTCGATGTCGCTGCTCATGTTCATGAACGGCAGCACGGCAATCGACGGCTTGTCCGGGACCTGTGGCGGTCCGGCGGGCGCACGATCGGTTGCCAGTCCAAGCGGCGCGACACGAAACACGCGGACCGGCGCCGCGATATTCTTCAACACCTTCTCGCCGAGATCCTCGGGCACGATTTCGGCCCGATCCTGAATGAATTCGCGGACCGCGCGCGAAATATAAATCGTACCGGGTTCCGCAATTCCTTCGAGACGGGCGGCGACATTCACGCAATCGCCATAGATGTCGCCGTCCTCGACCACGATGTCACCGAGGTTGATGCCGATGCGGAACTCGATCCGCCGGTCCTCCGGCACGTCGGCGTTGCGATCGGCCATCCCCTGCTGGACCTCGATGGCGCAGCGCACCGCCCTGACCGGACTGGCAAACTCCACCAGGAAGCCGTCGCCGGTCATCTTGACGATGCGGCCCTGATGCTCGGCGATCTTGGGATCGAACAGCTCGCGCCGGTGCGCCTGAAAGCGCTCGATCGTGCCCTCCTCGTCCACGCCGATCAGCCGCGAATAGCCCGCGACGTCAGCAGCAAAGATTGCGGCAAGCCGGCGTTCCATATCCGTCCAGTTCCAGACCGTATCGTTTCACCGCGCTGGCCGGACGATATCCGCCGCACCCGGGACCGAGCGTGATATAAGCGGCGGCAGCGATCCCGGCCATAGCCCCCAGGCGATAGCATCAAGGCAAATTGCGTGACAGACCTGCAGCCGGACGACATCACCATGGACCGCATGACTCCGGACGATCTGGAGGCGCTGCGGCGTGCGGTCAATGCGCTCGAAAATCCGAGCCTGGCCGCGCGCCTGACCAACATGGTCGGAAAACCGATCGAACTGATCGGGTACGCGCTTCCGGCGTCTGCATCGAGCGCAATCTCGGCCGCGACCTCGAAGGCGCTCTGGGCAGGCCTGAAGGTGGCGCTGATGACCATGCGGCGCAATCCGCGGGGCGGGTCGCAACTGCTGCACCGGGCGCTGGCCAGCGCCTCCGGCGCGGCGGGCGGCGCCTTCGGGCTAGCGACGCTGCCGATCGAGCTTCCGGTCTCGACCATCATCATGCTGCGGTCGATCGCCGATATTGCGCAAAGCGAGGGCGAAGACCTGTCGGATCCGGAGGCCGCCCTGTCCTGCGTGCAGGTATTCGCATTGGGCGGACGCACCGGCTCCGACGATGCCGCCGAAAGCGGATATTTCGCGGTGCGCGGCCTGCTTGCCAAAAGCGTCACCGAGGCCGCGCGCTTTGTCGCGCAGCGCGGCGTGGTCACCGAAGGCGCGCCGATTATGGTGCGCTTTCTCACCGAGGTGGCGTCCCGCTTCGGCGTGGTGGTGTCGCAAAAAGTCGCGGCCCAGACTTTTCCGGTGATCGGCGCGCTCGGCGGCGCCGCGGTCAATTATGCCTTCCTCGAGCATTTCCAGGATATCGCGCGCGGTCATTTCACGGTGCGGCGGCTCGAGCGCATCTACGGCAAGTCGATCATCCGCGAGGAATATAAACGCCTTGCCGAGAAGCGCTGAGCCAGACGTGACCAAGGCCGTCAGAGCTGGGGCCGATGTCGCGGATGCTTCGGTCCCGTCCGTCCAGGGTGTCTATTTCGACGGCGTCACCTCCGCCCGGCATATCGTTACCGTAACCACCACCGGATCGGGCGTCGAGATCAGCCATCGCGCCGGCGATCCGATCGCGCAATGGCCCTATGCGCGGCTCGCCCATCTCAACGCACCGGCGCATGTCTTTCGTCTCGGGCTGCGCGACAGCGACAGGCTGCAACGGCTCGAGATCGATAATCGCAGCGACGTCGCCCACCGGATCGACCTCGCCTGCCCCGATATCGACCGGACCAACGTCACGGCCAAAAGCGAGCGGCGAGCCGCTGTGGTCTGGAGTCTGGCCGCGATCGCCTCGCTCCTGCTTGTCGCGGTCTACGGCATGCCGCAGATCGCCAACCAGATCGGACGCGCGCTGCCGCATCAGATCGAGCAGCATCTCGGCCGCGTCGGCGATCTGCGGTTTCGGACTGCGTTCGACGACGGGCCAAAAGAGCGGCCGTTCGAGTGCGGTGAAGGCCCCGGTGAAATCGAAGGCAAGCAGGCCTTTGACATGCTGATCGCGCGGATCGCAAAGGCCGCCGGCCTGACCCTCCCGATCCAGGCCGTGGTGGTGCGCCGCCCCGAACCGAACGCCTTCGCGCTCGCGGGCGGCCACATCTATGTGCTGCAGGGACTGATCGACAACGCGAAGGATGTCGACGAAGTCTCAGCCATCATCGCGCATGAACTCGGCCATGTCGCGAACCGCGACGGCATTCGCAGCGTCCTGCAGTCGGGCGGACTGTCGCTGATCTTCGGCATGGTCCTCGGCGATTTCGTCGGCGGCGCGGCAATCGTGGTCGCGGCCCAGACCCTCCTGAAGGCCGCCTATTCGCGTCAGCAGGAGGCGGCCGCCGACGACTTCGCAGTGCGGACGCTGCAGGAGCTCAACGCCGATCCGCGTGCGCTGGCGACGTTTCTCGACCGCGTTGCCCGCAACCCCCAGCCACGATCGATATTCCTCGGACATCCGTCGGTTCCCGATCGGGTGGCACGGATCAATGCAATCGCACTGGAGCAGGAGCGTGGCGCACCGTTGCTGAGCGATGCCGAATGGGACGCGTTGCGCCGAATCTGTTCTGGATATCCGAAACCATCGGGAAACTCATGACCAATCATCGTTTACCGCTGCGCTCGTTTCCGCGCCGGTTCAATGTAACGGCTCGGATTGCGCTCGCGGCCTTTGGTGCAGTCACGATCCTCGGCAGCGAATTTGCGCGCGCGCAGGACATGCCGCCGCCGCCGGAAGTCGCGGGCGTGCCGATCCCGGACGGCCAGATCGACCGCGCGCTTGGTCAGCTCGACGCGCTCGCAGCCGCGATCATGCAGAAAAGCGGGATACCGGGAATGGCGGTCGCGGTCGTGCGCGATGGCCGCACGGTTTATGCGAAGGGCTTCGGCATCCGCAAGGTGGGCGCGCCGGAGACGGTGGACGCCGACACCGTGTTCCAGATCGCGTCGCTGTCGAAACCGGTGACGGCGACAGTGGTCGCGCGTGAAGTCGCGGCCGGACGCGTGGCATGGGACACGCCGGTGTCGAAGCATCTGCCGTGGTTCAGATTGAAGGAGCCTTGGGTTACTTCACACATCACGATCGGCGATCTGCTCAGTCATCGCTCGGGGTTGCCCGATCACGCCGGCGACCTGCTGGAGGATGTCGGGTTCGACCGCCGACAGGTGCTGGAGCGTCTCCGGTTCCTGCCGCTGGAGCCGTTCCGCATCAGCTATGCCTATACGAATTTCGGTTTCACTGCGGGCGCGGAAGCGGTCGCCGTCGCATCCGGCAAGGACTGGGCAACGCTGAGCGAAGAAACGCTGTTCAAACCGCTGGGCATGACATCGACCAGCATACGCTTTGCCGATTTCGAAAAGCGGAGCAATCGTGCCTTCGGCCACGTGAAGACCGCCAATGGCTTTGAGGCCAGGTATCAGCGCAAGCCCGACGCCCAGGCGCCGGCCGGCGGTGTCAGTTCGTCGGTCAACGATCTGGCGCGCTGGCTGGCCATGCTGACGCAAGGCGGCATGGCCGAAGGCCGCCCTTTCATCGACAGCAAGTCATTGCTGCCGGCGATGTCGCCGCAGGCGTTCTCCTCGCGTCCCGCGACCTTCACTGCGCGGCCGGGTTTCTACGGCTACGGGTTCAATGTCGGGGTGACACCCGCGGGCCGCACGAGCTTCAGCCATTCCGGCGCTTTCGCGCTGGGTGCCGGAACCAACTTCGTGATCCTGCCGTCGGAGCGCCTCGCGATCGTGGTGCTGACCAATGCTCAGCCGACCGGCGCCGCCGAAGCACTGACAGCGCAATTCATGGACCTCGTGCAATTCGGCAAAATCGAGCGCGACTGGATGCCGGCTTACGCCCAATTGCTCGCTCCGGGCAATGCGCCGATCGGCAGTCTCCTCGGCAAGACCCGGCCCGCGAAGCCCGTACCGGCCGCGGCTCTGGCCGCATATGCCGGTACCTATTCAAATGATTATTTCGGCCCGGCGCGGGTGATCCTGAGCGGAGACGCACTGGTGCTGAAGCTCGGACCCAAGGGCCTCGAATATCCGCTCGCACATTGGGACGGCAACGCCTTCACTTTCGCGCCGTCGAGCGAGAACGCGGCGGACGGCTCGATCTCGCTCGCGACTTTCGGTGAGGCCGCGAAGGGTCGCTTCCGCAGTCTCATCATTGAATACCTGAACGCAGAGGGGATGGGCCGTTTCAGCCGCAAGTGATCGCGGCCGCGCTCTCTAATTCCCCGGCGGCGGTGGCACGTCGTCGAGCTCGGGGGAGCGCGGCCTCTGGTAGTCCTGTGAATCCTCGGCACTCTCGATCTGGCGCTCCATCCGCCCCAGCCCAGGGAATATCCCCCTGACCGGCGGCGCGAGTTGCGCGGAATCGTCGACCTCGCAGGACCCGCCGACGCCAGACCGCGTCTGCTCGCATTGCTGCAGAGTGGCAATGCCGCAAGTGCGACCGCCGGAATCGTCCAGCATGCAATACTGGGCCAAGGCGGCCTGCGGGATCGCGGAGAGAAACAGCATCACGGCGAGAACGCGCATATCGGGGACACCTGCATGAACCGGGCGCACGCTATACCACATGCACCCGGTTTTCGCCTGCAAGGTGCGCGGTCGCCTTAGCGCACCGGCACGGCACGCACCGGCGGCTCGCGGCGCTCCTGCGGCGGGAGATCGCCATCGACATCGGCGCCGAGTTCGCGACCGGAGGGGAACATTCGCTCCAGCACCATCAGGATGGCGATGCAGATGGCCGCCAGCCCGAGCGCGCCGGCCCAGTATGGGATACCGAGCATGGTGTTCAGCACCAACTTGCCGCTGGACACGCCGAGGAACGTCTTCGACAGCGCGGGTTCCGAATAGGAATAGGCCACCGCGCCGGCGATGCCGCCGATCAGGGTGACGATCGCATCGCGATAGCCGGCGCCGATCTGGGCCATCACCGTGCCCGGGCAAGCGCCCGCGAGCGCAATGCCCATCCCGAGAATGAGCCCGCCGACGATATCGGCGCCGTAGAGTGTCGCCTTGGGCGACAGTTTCACGAAGCCGAAGCCGTTGAGCATGGCGAGCACCACCGCGCCGGTGGCGACCGCGGTGAGAAACACTTTGAGCATGATGAAGTTGCGCAGTTGCATTTGCCCGACAATGACGCCCGGCTCGAACACGCGGGATTTCTCCAGCGCGAAGCCGAACACAGCGCCCATCAGCAGGCCGATCAGGATGGCGGTAACGAGTGACATGACGTGTCTCCTTCGAAGCGTGTCAGATGCGGCGCAGCGCCAGCATGGCGGTGGCGATGCCGCCGGCGAACATCGCCGCGACCGCGACCATCGAGCCGATCGCGAGTTGCGCGGTCCCGGACAGTCCGTGACCGCTGGTGCAGCCATCGGCCAGGCGCGCGCCGAACAGCATCAGGAAGCCGGCTATGAAGGCGACGGCATAGCGGCGAGACGGCGAAGCCGACCCGAGTGCGCGCGTCCAGATCGGCGAGATCGCCTGCCGCTTCGCGCCGGACATTTTCATCGACGCGAAGGCGCCAAGCGCGATGCCGACGACAAGCGCCACCTGCCACCAGTTCTTGCCGGTGGTTGCGACGTGGCGCGCGACATAGTCGATCTTCAGGATCGCGGGGTCGGCCCAAGACATCACCAATCCGCCGACGGTGACATAGGACGACGATGCGCCGAGCGCGGTCTCGATCAGAAGAAAGGCCGGGATCTGCAACAGGCCGATCACGATACCGGCGACATAGGGCGACCAGGATCTGGCGGTGAGCGAGAGCATATGTGCGCTCCTTCGATGAACGACGCGGCGACGCGCCTAATACTTTCAATTATTTGCATATGTTTGCAGCTGATTCTTGACCCAGATCAAGCCCGGCCCATGGGAGCGATCGACCTCCCTCCTCCTCCTCGCGCCGCCGCGGGTTGCATCGTCCAGGCGCGCCCCTAAACAGGTTGCGATGACTTCGCGCAACCTCCTTCTCACCTGCATTGCCATGCTGTGCTTCGCGGCAAACTCGTTGCTGTGCCGGCTGGCGCTGGCGCCGGGCCTGATCGACCCCGCGAGCTTCACCAGCGTGCGGGTCGCGTCCGCCTGCGCCATGCTGATCGTGGTGGTGTGGCTGAAGGCTCGCCATTTGCCGCGGCTGCGGAGGGCGAAGCCGCGCTCGATCGCGGCGCTTTTCGGCTATCTCGTTTTCTTCTCGTTCGCCTATGTGCGGCTCGATGCCGGGACCGGTGCGCTGATCCTGTTCGGCGCGGTACAACTGACGATGTTCGCCATCGCCCTGCGCGAAAGCGAGCCGTTCCCGCCGCTGGCCTGGTTCGGGCTCGCTGTTGCGGTCGGCGGACTGATCTGGCTGTTGCTGCCCGGCGCCAGCGCGCCCGATCCGCTCGGCGCGTTGCTGATGGCGCTGTCCGGTCTCTGCTGGGGCCTGTTCTCATTGCTTGCGCGTGGCTCAGTTGATCCGATTGAGAACAACGCCACCAATTTTCTCGGCTGCCTGCCGCCCGTCCTGTTACTCAATCTCGCCTTTGCCGGCGAGATGCATGCGTCGCCGCAGGGGCTTGTGCTTGCGATTGGCTCCGGGGCGATCGCGTCGGGTCTGGGTTATGTCATCTGGTATGTCGCGCTGTCGGGCTTGCCGGCAACCCGCGCCGCGACTGTCCAGCTTTCTGTGCCCGCCATCGCCGCCATCGGCGGCGTGATCCTGCTGTCGGAACCGGTGACATTGCGACTGGTCATCGCCTCGGTCGCGATGCTGGGCGGCATTGCCATCGTACTCGCACAACGAAGCCGTGCACCCGCAGCAGGTCCAACCGCGCCGCGATGACTGGTCAAGGCCGCGCGCCTCGGCAATAATACCGCCATGCCGAAGCCAAACAGCTACCGCCCGTTCCATCCCGATCCCTCACAGCTCGCGCTGAAGCCCGACATCTCGGGCAACACCATTAACGGCCTCGGCGAGGAGACGCCGCGCCGTCCGCGCATGGTGTATTGGGCGCCCGATCCCGACACCATCCCGCACGGCCAGATGCAGCGCTGGTTCTACAAGGCGAATCCGGATCACCCGGCCATGACGCGCGCGCGCGAAAACCGCGCGAAGATGGCGTCGGAGGAGATGCCGGACGTGACCGGCGAACCGGTGCAGCGCGCGCCGGAGGACTGGAATGCGGCGCTCGACGCCTACGGCAAGGACGGACTTTTCGACATGTGGGGCGTGGCCGAACTCGACCCGCTCTGGGTCTATGAGGGACACACCGTCACGCAGAAGCGCATCGTCATGCTCGGATTCGCGCATGACTATAACGAGATCGCAACGGCGCCGGAGCCGCAGGCCGGTGCCGAAGTCGTGTACCAGTATGGCCGCGCCATGCAGGCGGCGAAACGCGTGGCCGGATGGCTGCATCTGCAGGGCTGGGATGCCGAGCCGCTGACCGGGCCGATGACCGCGAAGGTGATGATGATCCCGCCCGCGATCGCCTGCGGCTTCGGCGAACTCGGCAAGCACGGTTCGATCATCAACCAGGAATTCGGCTCGTCGTTTCGTTTGTCCGCGGTGCTGACCGACGCCCCTTTCGCGCCGACGCCGAAACGCAGCTTCTCGGTGGATTCGTTCTGCGAATCCTGCCGCATCTGCGAGAATGCGTGTCCGCCCGAAGCGATCGCACCGGCCAAGCAAATGGTGCGCGGCGTCGAGAAATGGTACGTCGATTTCGACCGCTGCCTGCCATTCTTCAACCAGACCTTCGGCTGCGCGATCTGCATCTCGGCGTGCCCCTGGAGCCGGCCGGGTGTGGGATTCAACCTCGCGGCCAAGCTCGCACGACGCTCCGAACGCGCGGCCTGACCGATAAATGACAGACACAAACGGTATTCCGGTCGCCATTGTCGGCGGCGGCCCTGTCGGGCTCGCGCTGGCGCTGATGCTCGACCGCCACGGCGTCGCGTCCGTCGTCTCCAACAGCGACATCGATACCCGCTGGCACCCGAAGGGCTCGACGCAGAATGCGCGAACCATGGAGCATTACCGGCGGCTCGGCTTTGCGCATGAGCTGCGCAAGCTCGGCCTGCCCGCGAACCATTCCGGCGACGTCGCCTATTTCACGCGCTTCAATGCCTATGAGCTGGCGCGGCTGAAAATGCCGTCGGCTGCGCAGAAGGCGCGCGCGGTCGCTGATGCGCACGCCCTCGATCAGTTCCCCGAACCGGTGCTGCGCGCCAACCAGATGTATGTCGAGGCCTTCCTGCTCGAGGAGGCGCGAAGGCGCGAGCGGATCACGCTGCGTTTCGGATGGGAGGTGACGGCTTTCACCCAGGACGCCGACGGCGTCACGCTTTCAGCGCAGTCGCCTGACGGCGGCGGCAACGAACGCTGGCGTGCCGACTACATGATCGGTTGCGACGGCGGCCGCTCATTCGTGCGGCGCACGCTCGGCATCCGCTATGCCGGCGAAGACACGCTGCAGCAGGCCTATTTCGGCGGCCGCATGTTCGCGAGCTATCTGCGCGCGCCGACGCTCTATCGCGATGTCCTCAAGGATCGCGCCTGTTTCCAGCATTGGGCGATCAACCCGGATATCCGCACTACCATCATCGCGCTGAACGGCAAGGACGAATTCCTGTTCTGGATGAAGTCGAAGGACCCGCAGGCCGAACCCGAGGACGACGTGGTAAGGCGCGCGGTGGCGGCCTGTTGCGGGATGGATGTCCCTGTCGAACCGATCGCACATGCGCCATGGACCGCCGGCGTGGCGCTGGTGGCGGAGCGCTTCGCCGACCGCCGTGTGCTGCTCGCGGGCGATGCGGTGCATCTGTTCACGCCGACCGGCGGCTTCGGCATGAATACCGGCATCGACGACACCGCCAACCTCGCATGGAAACTCGCGGCCACGCTGCAGGGCTGGGGCGGCCCGCATCTGCTCGCCAGCTATGAAGCGGAACGGCTGCCGATCGCGATCCGCAATACCGGCGCCGCGCGGCTGCTGGCAAAGAGCATCGGCGACATCCGCGTGCCGGCCGAACTCGAGGAAGACAGCCCGGCGGGCGCCGCGGCGCGTCAGGAGATCGGCGCCTATCTCGCCACCTTCGGCGAGGAGTTCGCGTCCATCGGTGTGCAACTCGGCGCCCGCTATGACGGTTCGCCGATCGTCGCTGGCGATGAAGCACCGCCGCCGGACGATTTCGCTGTCTACACACCGAGTGCAGTGCCGGGCGGCCGCGCACCGCATGCCTGGCTCGGTGCCGGCCGCGGTCTTGGGGATTCGCTGTTCGATCGGCTTGGCGTCGGCTTCACCCTGCTGCGGCTCGGCGGCAATGCGCCCGATGCGACCACGTTCGCGGCGGCTGCCCGGCGGCTGAAGATGCCGTTCACGCAGCTCGATATCTCTGACGGAGAGATCCGCGGGCTGTATGGCCGCGATCTCGTCCTGATCCGGCCCGACCAGCATGTCGCCTGGCGCGGCAATGAGGTTCCGGCTGACGTAGATGGATTGCTGCGCCGGCTGACTGGCTTTGGCTGATTTCCTCTTGACCAATCGCGCACGGCCATAGCGTGCTGGCCTCTCACCGGCTCTCACTCCTTAGTCAACTGTCCCGTCCCGCATGTTCGCGAAACGCCAGAATCTTGGCCTCCTGCTTGGCGTACTCGGTGCTGTCATCTTCGCTGGCAGTCTCCCCGCCTCCCGCATCGCCGTGTCCGAGGTCGACCCGTATTTTCTCACCGCGATGCGTGCGGCGCTTGCCGGCCTCGCCGGCGCTGTGGTGCTTCTGATCACCCGGCGGACTCTGCCGCCACGCGCTGCATGGTGGCCGCTGATCGCCTGCGGGATCACGATCGTACTCGGCTTCCCTCTCCTCACGGCGGTCGCAATGGTGACGGTGCCGTCGTCGCATGGCGGCGTGATCCTCGGGATCATGCCGCTGATGACGGCAGCGGCGGCGGCCATCATCGAGGGCGAACGCCCGTCTCCCGGCTTCTGGGTCGCGGCCGTCGTCGGATCGGCCCTGGTGATGACCTTTGCGATCTACCGCAGCGGCGGCTATGCGCTGTCGACTGGCGACATCCTGCTGCTGGCGGCCGTTGTCTGCGGAGGCGTCGGCTACACTTATTCCGGTCGGCTCACCGGCCTGATGCCGGGATGGGAAGTGATCTCCTGGGCGGTCGTGCTGTGCCTGCCGTTGTCGCTGCTCGCGGTGTGGCTGACCTGGCCGTTGGATTCCGCGGCGATAACGCCAAGGGGATGGACCGCCATTCTCTATGCCGGGCTGATGGCACAATATTTCGGATTTTTTCCCTGGAATGCAGCCATGGGAATGGCGGGAATTGCGCGCATCGGACAGATCGGGCTGCTGCAGCCGTTCATGGTCGTGCTGATCGCGGCCTTGTTCGCGCGCGAGCCGATCGATCCGCTCACCGTGGCATTCGCGGTCGCCGTGGTGGTGACGGTTGCGATCGGCACGCGCATGCGCGTGGGGAGGACGCCCGGCGGATCGTAATCGCTACTCCGCCGCCTGGCGTGTCGCCTGCTCTTCCTCATAGAGACGCGCGAGAATGCGTCGCGCCTGGATGCCGCCGGCATCGGCGTGGATATCGACCTGCGACTCGGACTTGTCGTTGTCGATGGTGCGCTGCTGCGCTTCGAACACCTCCTTGTCCTCAAGGAAGGCGATCTTCACCTGCTCGAAGATCATATCGGTGAGCTTCTCGTTTCTGACGTCGAAATCATGCGCCTGCGCCCAGAAATAATGCGAGGTGGTCTCGGTCTCCGGCGTGATCGCATTCAGGTTGCGCATATGGATGCCGTTGACGAATTTGCCTTCCGGCGCGCCGGTGCCGGTCGGCGTCGCCCCGACCGAAAGGCGCAGATAGGCGGGCGGCAGGAAATCGATGAACTGCCAGCGATCGACGTTACCAGTGAAGCCACCGGCCTTGACGTAGGTCGGCGGCGCCGGCTTGTCGATCATCCAGCGCGTGACCAGCACACCGCCCGGCGTGCGCTTGACGCGAACCTCGGCATTTTCCGCCACCGCCGCGTTGCCGATGGTCGATTCATGTACGAAGGCGAGATGAGTGAGATCGAGCAGGTTGTCGACGATCAGCTGCCAGTTCGCTTTCACGTGGATGTAAGTGCCCTTGGCGCCCCAGTCCGGTGAATCGAGCCACTGATAGTCGGGGATGGTGGCAGGATCGGCTTGCGCCGGATCACCCATCCACAGCCAGATCCAGCGATAGCGCTCGACCACCGGATAGGTTTTCACCCGCGCGGTGTCCGGAATCGATTCCTGCCCCGGAATGCGCACGCAGGTTCCGGAGCGATCGAAGCGCAGCCCGTGATAATGGCATTGCAGGAGATTGCCATCGACCACCTTGCCCATGGACAGCGGCACGCGGCGATGCGGGCACTTGTCTTCGAGTGCGATCGCGTTGCCCTGCGCATCGCGATACAGCACGATCGGCTCGTTCAGGATGGTGCGGCCAAGCGGCTTTTCACCAAGCTCGTTATCCCAGGCCGCAACGTACCAATGATTTTTCAGGAACATCGATGGGGTCTCCTCTCCTGCGGCGCGTCTTGTTGCGCGCCTAAAGCATGTCCTTGATCGCCTTGATCAGGCGGAGATCCACGCTGATCAGGTCGCTCCCGGGTGGAACGCCGAAATGCGCACGCTCGTCGTCCGAGACAGACCGGCCCTGCAACAAGACGCGGCCGTCCGACGTCAGGTAGATCGAGGGAGCATCCTCCTGCATCTCGTCCTGCCAGACCAGTTCCACGCGGAAATGCAAAGCGGCCTCTCCCTGACGCCAGACTTGAAGCTTTCCACCGTGGCTACACCCAAACCGCCATACTTTGAAGTGCGAACGAAACAGGTCCGGGCGGCGACCTCAAACAGCCGTCACGCTCAAAGAAAAAGCCCCCGACCATGCGGGGGCTTTGACACTCCGGCAGCGCGCCTCACATCTTCTTGTAGGCTTCGACTACCGACGCGCCATCGGGACCGGCCTTCTTGACCCAGTCCGACGTCAGTTGCTCGCCAATCTTCTGCATTCCCGTCTTCAGGGCATCGCTCGGCGGCAGCACCTTCATCTTGTTGGCCTTGAGCTGTTCGAGATACCAGCCCGCCTTTTCCTCAGCCAGCTTCCAGCCGCGCGGCTCGGCAGCGGCGGCTGCCTTCAGTACGGCGTCCTGCGTGGGCTTGTCGAGCGCATCGAACGCGGCCTTGTTCATGAAGGTGATGTTCTTCGGAATCCAGGCCTGTGTATCGTAGAAGTGTGACATCGTTTCCCAGGCCTTGCTGTCGTAGCCGGTCGAACCCGAGGTCATGAAAGCATTCACCACGCCGGTCGCGAGTGCCTGCGGCAATTCCGCGGCCTGAATGGTCACGGGCTGCGCGCCGACGAGATCGGCGATGCGCGCGGTCCCGACGTTATACGCACGCCACTTCAGACCCTTCATGTCCTCGAGCGTGTTGATGTCTTTCTTGGCATAGATCCCCTGCGGTCCCCATGGCACAGCAAACAGCAGCATCAGTCCCTGCGAGGCGAGCTTCTTCTCGATCGCGGCCTTCGATGCCTGCCACAGCTTGTAGGATTGCGGATAGCTGGTGGCCAGGAACGGGATGACGTCGATGCCGAAGATAGGATCCTCATTCTCGTGCAGCGAGATCAGAACCTCGCCGGCCTGCGCCTGCCCGGTCATCACCGCGCGCTTGATTTCGGGCGCTTTGAAAAGCGACGCGCCGGGATGCACCGTGATCTGCAGCTTGCCGCCGGTCGAGTCGTTCACATCCTTGGCGAAAGCCAAGAGATTGACGGTGTGCGGATTGTCGGTCGGATACGCGGCAGGCAGATTCCATTTGGTCTGAGCCGCAGCGGGCGCCGCCAGCGCCACCGCAAACGCAGCCGCCGCGACGAACGAAGTTGCACGGTACGAATACATGGGAACCCCTTTTTGAGCTAACCGGGAAAAGCCATCCTTGGCAGCACCATCACGATATCAGGAAACACCGTGATCAGTGCAACCGCAAGGACCAGCAGAAAGAAGAACGGGAGCGCGGCGAGTGCGACAAAGTTCGAGTCCTTGCCGCTCATGGTTTGCAATACGAAGAGATTGAAGCCGACCGGCGGCGAGACCTCGGCCATCTCCACCACCAATACAAGAAATATGCCGAACCAGATGGGATCGAGCCCGGCCTGCTTGATCATCGGGATCACGATCGCCGTGGTCAGCACGATCATCGAGATGCCGTCGAGCGCGGTTCCGAGCAAAACATACATCACCGTCAGCGCGGCGATCAGCGAATAGGCCGAAAGTTGCAGGCTATCGACCCACGCTGCCAGTGCCTGCGGAATGCCGGTATAGGCCATCGACGTGCCCATATAGGAGGCGCCCGCCAGGATCAGCAGGATCATGCAGTTGACGCGCGTGGCGCCCATCACGCTGGCCCAGAACGACTCCCGCGACAGCGAGCCTTGCCACCAGGCAATGGCCAGCGAACCGAGTACGCCCCAGGCCGCGCACTCGGTTGCGGTCGCCCAGCCCATCAGGAGCGACAGGAACACGAATGTGATGAGCAGCAGCACCGGAATGAGATTTGCCGACTCGCGCAACTTCTCGCGAAACGCCATCGGCGGATCGGCCGGCGGCGTGCGATGCTGATTGAGGATCGACCAGCCGGCGATGTAGCCGGAATACAATGCCATCACAAGCAAACCCGGCAGGAAGCCCGCAAGGAAGACCTGGATGATCGAGACATTGGCCTGCACCGCATAGACCACCATCGTGATCGACGGCGGAATCAGGATGCCCAGCGTTCCAGCACCGGCGAGCGACCCGAGGGCGAGCTTTTCGTCGTAGCCGCGCTTGTTCAGTTCCGGCAATGCGATCTTGGCAACGGTGGCGCAAGTTGCGGCCGATGAACCGGACACCGATCCGAAGACGCCGCAAGCCAGCACATTCACATGCATCAGGCGTCCCGGCAGCCAGTTCAGCCAAGGCGCGAAGCCGCGGAACATTTCTTCCGACAGCCGTGTGCGATACAGGATCTCGCCCATCCAGATGAACAGCGGCAACGCAGCGAGAGACCAGGATGCAGAGTTCCCCCAGACCGTCGTCGCGAGCACGGAGCCTGCTGGGATGGCACCGCCCGCGAATTGCATCCCGGCCCAGCCGGTCGCGAGGAGCGCAATTCCGATCCAGACGCCGAAAGTGAGCAGAAAAATCAGAAAGCCGAACAGGATCGCCGCTGCGGTGAGAAGCTCCATGTCAGACCGCGCTCTGGACGGCCTGTTCCACGATCTCCTCCGCCGTTTTAGGCTTCGGCTTCTCGTAGCGCGGCGGATAGCCGCGCATCACGTGGATCAACTCGTCCACGAGAGCGATCAGCAGGATCGCAAGTCCGCCACTATAGCCGAGTTGCGGAATCCATAGCGGCACGGCAATGACGCCCTGCGACATGTCATTGAACAGGTATGACTGCCACGTCATCACGGCGGCGTGCCAGGCAAAGAAACCGGTGAAGCCGCTGCCGATCAGCAGCACCCCAATTTCTACGACCTGCTTGATCCGCCCCTCCAACCGGTCGATCAGCAGACCGACGCGGATCATCTCGCCGTGGCGAAACGTATGAGCGAGCCCAAGAAACGCGGTCGCCGCCATGCACCAGGACACAAAATCGTCCCCCGCCGGGATGTTAAGCCCGAGCGGCCGCCCGGCGGATAGCAGCATCATCAGGACGAAAATGGCGATGAGGAAAAGCCCGGCCAGGTAACCGGACAGCAGATAAAGACGGTCCAGGAACAATCTGACCATACTCACCCCCCGCGCCCGTCGATGATGATGGGCAACACGGCGACAATGCAAGACTCGTGACAAAGCGGGCGCGCCCTGGAGGCTGCCCCGCGCCGAGAGCCCCGGGACATTTCAACAGGTTCAGTGCAGTGCGGCATGTCTTTCCGCCCCGGACATGCTAACGGCGTGCCCTCATCGTCCGGAAGGATTGCGGATTCCTTTGGCCAAAAGCGTACTCGACAAGGACCTGAAAAAGGTCGTCCGGATCGAACACGCGACGCAGGATCTTACCCGCTCGCTGACCAAGCCGGGTCTGCTGATCCTGTTTCTGATGGGCTCGGTGGCGCTGGCGAGCCTGTCGGTCGCCGAGGGCCCGCTCAGCTATCTGGTCGTGATCGCGGCGCTGATCGCGGCCTATATGGCGCTCAGCATCGGCGCCAACGACGTAGCCAACAATATGGGGCCGGCGGTCGGCAGCCGCGCCCTGACCATGGGCAGCGCGCTCCTGATCGCGGCGGTTTGCGAGGCTGCCGGAGCGCTGATTGCCGGCGGCGACGTGGTGCGCACGATCTCCCGCGACCTGCTGCAGCCGGACGCCAATCTTCCGGCTATCAATTTCGTGCTGGTGATGTCGTCCGCGCTGCTGGCCGCTGCCGCCTGGATTCACCTGGCCACCTTCCTGGGCGCGCCGGTCTCGACCACCCATTCGGTGATCGGGGCGGTGATGGGCGCAGGCGTTGCAGCAGCCGGCATCAACATGGTGGTCTGGCCGGTGATGGGCGCCATCGCCGCAAGCTGGGTCATCTCCCCCATCATGGGCGGCCTGATTGCAGCCGGATTGCTTGGCTTCATCAAATGGAGCGTCCTGTTCCGCGCCGACAAGATCGCGGCGGCGCGCCGCTGGGTGCCGGTGATGGTGGCGCTGATGACCGGCGTGTTTGCGATGTATCTGATCACCAAGGGCCTGAGCCGGGTCTGGGAGCCGCCGCTCTTCGCCACCGCCGCGCTGGGCATCGCTGCCTTTGCCCTGGGCTATTTCGCCGCGCGCCCCTGGGTGCGGCAACGCGCGCTCCGCATGGAAAACCGCCGCAAGGACGTGAGCGCGCTGTTCACCCTGCCGCTGATCTGCTCCGCGGCGCTTCTGTCGTTCGCGCATGGCGCCAACGACGTGGCCAATGCGGTGGGTCCGCTGGCCGCCATCGTATCCACCGCAGCAACCGGAGAGACCTCGCCGGACCGGGTGTTTCTGCCGTTCTGGGTGCTCTTGATCGGAGCCGCAGGCATCGCGCTTGGACTGGCCCTGTTCGGGCCGAAGCTGATCCGTACCGTCGGCGAAAAAATCACCAAGATGGACGCCATCCGCGCCTTTTGCGTCGCGCTTGCAGCCGCGATAACCGTCCTCGTCGCATCCGCCTTCGGCATGCCTATTTCCTCGACCCATACCGCGATCGGGGCGATTTTCGGCGTCGGCTATCTGCGTGAGTTCCTGACCAACAAGGGCGTCCCCAATCCGGCGGTGCGGCCGCGCTCGCTGTTCCTCGAGCCGTCGCAGCTCAACAACACGCCCGAAAAGGCGCTGACCAATTTCCAGAAGCGGGAGAGGCGCAAGCTGGTCCGTCGCCAGCATGTCCTCGGCATTGCGGCTGCCTGGATTGTCAGCGTCCCGGCCACCGCCTTGCTGGCCGCCGTCTTCTATGCGGTGATGGCAGCCTTCGCCGGCTGAGCAGATTGCAGCGCGCGCTTGTGAACAAGCGAGGCCATGTCCACCAATTGCGGATCCGACAAGAGCCGCCGGGCTTCGGCCAGGATCACCCAGTGCCGGTGCCGGCTTTCCTTCTCCGGCCAGTCCTCGAGTTGCCGGACGACCCGCAGCGGAAACATCTGGACCTCGATCGGCGCGCTGCGAAGGCTGCCCTTGAAGCCGCGATAATGCCCGATCGGCGTGGTCTCCACTTCGCCCTCAACCCCGGCCTCCTCGAACGCCTCGCGCGCCGCCACCTGCCAGAGCTCGTAGCCCTTCATCGGAGCGCCCTTGGGAAAAATCCAGCGGCCGGTGCCGCGTGAGGTGATGAGGAGGAAAACCGGTGTTCCACGGACAATGGTGTAGGGAACGGCGCCGGCCTGCAGCGCAGGCTCGATCCCGTTGCGGCCCAGCCGCATGTCGATCCATTCTCCGATGCGTCGCGTCAGCGCCAATGTGGTCGTCTCCCTGCGCAAAACATGCATTGCGCCAGTTTGCGGCAGGCGTCAAACCCCGCATGAGCGAGTCCGGCCGGATCGGGTTGCGGCGATGACGCAATCATAAGACCATGATGCCGCGACCCCTTCCCTCCCGGCGACACCCTGCTCATGACCCGCAAAACCACCCGTCTCCCCTCCGCATCCTGGGATTTCTGGATCGATCGCGGCGGCACCTTCACTGACGTCGTCGGACGCAAGCCGGACGGTCATCTGGTCGCACACAAGCTTCTGTCCGAGAATCCCGAGGCCTATCCCGACGCAGCGGTGCAGGGCATCCGCGAGTTGCTGGGTCTGAAGCGGGGCGAAGCGATCCTCCCGGGGCGCATCGGCGCGGTGAAAATGGGTACCACGGTCGCGACCAATGCGCTGCTGGAGCGCAAGGGCGACCGCACGCTGCTGATCACCACGCGCGGTTTTCGCGACGCTTTGCGCATCGGCTACCAGGCGCGGCCCAAGATTTTCGCGAAGGAAATCATCAAGCCGGACATGCTGTTCGAGCGGGTCATCGAGATCGACGAGCGCGTGCGGGCGGATGGCGCAGTCGAGCAGACGCCCGACCTCGCGGCGATCGAGCCCGAGTTGCGGCGCGCCCATGACGACGGCATCCGCGCCGCCGCGATCGTGTTCATGCATGCCTACCGCTATCCGGAGCACGAGAAGCAGGTCGCCGAGCTTGCGCGCCGCATCTTTCCGCAGGTCTCGGTCAGCCACGAGGTCTCGCCGCTGATCAAGTTTGTCGGCCGCGGCGATACCACTGTTGTCGATGCGTATCTGTCGCCAATCCTGCGGCGCTATGTGGAGCGGGTGGCGACGGAGCTCGACGCACGGCGCTCCAGCGCCAAGCTCATGTTCATGATGTCGTCCGGCGGGCTCACCGCGGCCGACCTATTCCAGGGCAAGGATGCGATCCTGTCCGGCCCGGCGGGCGGCGTGGTGTCGATGGCGGAAACCGCGCGCGAAGCCGGCTTCGCCCGCGTCATCGGCTTCGACATGGGCGGCACCTCGACAGACGTGTCGCATTATGACGGCGAATACGAACGTGCCTTCGAGACCGAGGTCGCGGGCGTGCGCATGCGCGCGCCGATGATGCGCATCCACACCGTCGCTGCGGGCGGCGGCTCGATCCTGCATTTCGACGGCGCGCGCTTTAGGGTCGGCCCGGATTCCGCGGGCGCAAATCCGGGGCCGGCATGCTACCGGCGCGGCGGCCCCCTCGCCGTGACCGACGCCAATGTGATGGCCGGAAAGCTGATCCCGGATTTCTTCCCGAAAATTTTCGGCCCCGCACAGGACCAGCCGCTCGACGACGGTGCCGTGCGCGACGCGTTCGCGGCTCTTGCCGCAGACGTCGGCGGCGGGCGCAAGCCCGAGGACATTGCCGACGGCTTCATCCGGATCGCGGTCGAGAACATGGCGAACGCGATCAAGAAGATTTCCGTGCAACGCGGCTACGACGTGACCCGCTATGCGCTCAACTGCTTCGGCGGCGCCGGCGGCCAGCATGCCTGTCTGGTCGCGGATGCGCTCGGAATGACCAGCGTGCTGATCCATCCGTTCTCGTCGCTCTTGTCCGCCTACGGGATGGGTTTGGCCGACATCCGCGCGACACGCCAGCAGGCGATCGAGGAACCGCTCGGCGGCAAGGCGCTGAAGACGCTGAGCCGGCTCAGCAAGGCGCTGGGCAAGGCTGTGAAGGATGAAGTCGCGAGCCAGGGCGTGCCGGCAAAGGCGATCAAGGTCATCGCACGCGCGCATATCCGTTACGCGGGCACCGACACGGCGCTGGTGGTGACGGCCGGCAGCCTTGCCGCGATGACTCGCGCCTTCGAGAAGGCGCATAAGGCGCAGTTCGGCTTCATCGATCGCGACAAGGAGCTGGTGCTGGAAGCGGTTTCGGTCGAGGCGATCGGCGGCGGCGCAAAATTCCGCGAACGCAAACTGAAGACGACGCGGGGCAAGCTGCCCTCGCCTGCCCGCCGCACCCGGTTTTTCTCCCAAGGCGCGTGGCACAGGGCCGCGGTCTACACGCGCGAACAGCTCAAACCCGGGCAAAAGGTGAAGGGCCCGGCGATTATTATCGAGCCGCACCAGACCATCGTTGTCGAGCCCGGCTGGCAGGCGGCGCTGACGGCGAAAAACCATCTGGTGTTGACGCGCTTTAAGAAACTCAAGCGCGTCGCGGCGGTTGGCACCAGGGCCGACCCGGTGATGCTGGAGGTGTTCAACAATCTGTTCATGTCGATCGCCGAGCAGATGGGTGTTGCTCTGCAGAACACCGCCTATTCCGTGAATATCAAGGAACGTCTGGACTTCTCCTGCGCGGTGTTTTCGGGCGACGGCGCGCTTGTGGCCAACGCCCCTCACATGCCGGTGCATCTCGGATCGATGGATCGCGCGGTCGAAACCATCATCCGCGAGAACAAGGGCCGCATCCGGCCGGGCGATGTCTATGCGATCAACGCACCCTATAACGGCGGCACCCATCTGCCGGACATCACGGTCTGCACGCCGGTGTTCGACGGCGCCGAGCGCAAGATCCTGTTCTGGGTGGCGTCGCGCGGCCACCATGCCGATGTCGGCGGCATTTCGCCGGGTTCGATGTCGCCGAACGCAACCAATATCGAGGAGGAAGGCGTCTATCTCGATAATTTCAAGCTGGTGGATCGCGGCCGCTTCCGCGAGCGAGAGATCTACGCTGCGCTCACCGGCGCGAAATATCCCGCACGCAATCCGGTCCAGAACGTCAACGACCTGAAGGCGCAGATCGCCGCCAACGAAAAGGGCGTGCAGGAATTGCGCAAAATGGTCACGCAATTCTCGTTGCCGGTGGTGCAGGCCTACATGAAGCATGTGCAGGACAACGCCGCCGAAAGCGTGCGGCGCGTGATCGACCGCCTGCACAATTCCGAATTTTCATACGAGATGGATCAGGGCACCGTCATCAAGGTGAGGATCACGGTCGACAAGACGAAGCGCGAAGCGACCGTCGATTTCACCGGCACCTCGCCGCAGCAGCCGAGCAACTTCAATGCGCCCGAGCCGGTAACCCGCGCCGCCGTGCTCTATGTGTTTCGCGTGATGGTGGACGACGACATTCCGATGAATGCCGGTTGCTTGCGCCCAATCAATATTGTCATTCCGAAACAGACAATGCTGACGCCGGAATTTCCGACCGCCGTCGTCGCCGGCAATGTCGAAGTCTCGCAGGCGGTGACCAATTGCCTGTTCGGCGCGCTCGGCGCGCTCGCCGCCGCGCAGGGCACGATGAACAATCTCAATTTCGGCAACACGCGCTATCAATATTACGAAACGATCTGCTCGGGCTCACCGGCCGGTCCCGGTTTCAACGGCACCGATGCCGTGCATACCCATATGACCAACACCCGTCTCACCGACCCGGAAATACTGGAATTCCGCTATCCGGTGGTGCTGGAGGATTTCCACATCCGCAAGGGCTCGGGCGGCCAGGGGAAATGGCATGCGGGCGACGGCATCCGCCGCACCATCCGCTTTCTGGAGAAGATGGAATGCACGCTGCTCACCGGCCATCGCCGTGTGCGCCCGTTCGGACTGGCGGGCGGTGAGGCCGGTCAGACCGGCCAGAACGCAGTGCGGCGCAGGGACGGCACGATCGAAAATCTGCAAGGCTGCGACGCCACCATGATCGACGCGGATGAAGCGATCATCATCCAGGTGCCCACCGCTGGCGGCTATGGCAAACCGCCCGCGTGACTGGACGCGATCGGGTTGTCCCGATCGCGTCGCGTCGCGCACGGCGATCAGAAGCCGCGATACGGCTTGCAGAGTCCCGCTTGCAGAGTGAAACCACGCGGGCATTGTCCGCGCGGGCCGGGATAATATTGCGGCTTGCCCCAGCGATCGGCACCGGCAAACACGAAGCCGCGCGGTGCCACATAGCGCGGCGGCGGTGGCGGGACATAAACCGGCGGTGGAACCACAACCACGGGAGGCCCGGCGCGCATCGGCACGCAGCGGAAACCGTTGAAATAGAAGCCGCGGCCGCAACCGTCGCGCGCTTCGGCAACGCCGTTAAATCCAACCGGCGCCGCTGCGGCGAACGCCGTCAGCGCAGCCATGGCAAGCAGGGTCTTTTTCATGTTCGTTTCGGTTCCTCGTTCCTTGCTTTCGTTTGCCCCCATGCGAGGCGCATTTGCCTTGGCATTGATGAATGCGGGCTAAATGCGCCTGCGGCAGAACGATGCAGTCTAATCCGCGACGTCTGCGGCTTGGTCGCCGGTCTCGATCTGCAATGTCGGATGCGCGATACCGAACCGCTCACGCAGTTCATGCGCGGCCGCCGTCAGGAAATCGTCGCCCGGATGTCCGCCCGGCATGACGAGATGCGCGGTGAGCGCAACTTCGCTGGTGCTCATGCCCCAGACATGCACGTGATGCGCCCGCGCGACGCCGGGCAGTTCTTCGAGACAGGCTTTGACTTTCGCAAGCTCGATGTGCCGCGGTACCGCGGCCAGCGCGAGCGTGATCGAGTCGCGCAGCAGCCCCCATGTGCTCCAGAGAATGATTGCAACGATCGCCAGACTGGTCACCGGATCGAGCCAGAGCCAGCCGGTCAGCATGATCGCGGCGCCCGCGAGCACGACGCCGAACGACACACCGGCATCTGCCACCATATGCAGATAGGCGCCGCGGATATTGAGATCACCCTCGCGCCCGCTCATGAACAGCCAGGCCGTGAAGCCGTTGATAAGGATGCCGATCCCGGCCACGATCATGACAGTCACGCTTGCAACCGGCTGCGGATCGGTGAAGCGCCACACCGCCTCCCAGGCGATCGCGCCGCAGGCGAAGATCAGCAGCAGCGCGTTGCCGAGTGCCGCAAGAATCGACGAGGCGCGCAGGCCGTAAGTGAAGCGCTCGCTCGGCGGACGCTTCGCCAGGCTGGCCGCGCCCCAAGCGATCAAGAGGCCGATCACGTCGCCGAGGTTATGCCCGGCATCAGCCAGGAGCGCGGTGGAATTGGCGAGAATTCCGAAAATCGCCTCGACCGCGACGAAGCCGAGATTGAGCGCCACGCCAATCGCGAAGGCGCGGCCGAAATCCTTCGGTGCGTGGGCGTGCGAATGGCCAGCATGCGCATGGCCGGCGCGATCGTGGGAATCGTCCTGCATCGCAGCTCTATCTGGTTGTCCGCTCGTCCCCACGAAAGCGGGCCCCAGATTCACAAACCCGGCTTCCCGCTTGTGCGGTGATGAACGGAGTTTCTGGCTCGCGCGGACTCAAGACACATCATTCCAACGGCCGTGGCCCGTCGTCCTCGATCCAGTCGTCGTCGTCGAGAATGTTACGCTTTGACCTCGCCTTGGCCGCGGTCTTCGGCCGACCGTTGAGCGCACTGCGAGAATTTTCACCGGCTCTGCCGAACGAACCGGTGGCGGCCGGCACGGGTCGCCACGCCTGGCCACGCTCGCGCGCGACTTTCGCCGCAATCGCATCACCCGAAACCTGATCTGGATTGCAGATGCGATTGGCGCTGCGGCGCCGCATCAGGTCAAAATGGAAATGGTCGTAGTGGAAGCGGTTCGAGCCCGGCGCCAGCACCGTGTTGAATTGCTCGCAGGCCGCCCCCTGCACGTCGCGAAGAAAGCCCTGCTCCTCCGGAGCCCCCCGCCAGCCATCCTTCACGGTAATGCGCCGCCCGTCGGCAAGCGTGAACGACGATATGTCGAGCGCATTGCCGAAAGCATGTTCGGAAATGCGCGCCCCGCGCTGGCCGTTCATTCCCCGGCAGGAATAGGCCGAGATCTGTCTGATCTCGACCACCGGCTGGCGGAACCAGCGCCGGGCCGCCGGCTGCACCGAATCGATGATCCAGCGATCGAGCGCCGACACCATCGGACAGGCGAGCGTGGCTGCGGGCTTTATTTCAACCGGGCCCAATGCCGAAATCGCGCTGCTTCCCAAGGGTACGGTGGATTGCGACGGAGCAGAGCGCGACTGCGCCGCGGTCCGCATCGGCGGCTGATAGGTCTGCGGTTTCGGCGGCATCGGATAGGGCGATCGCGACTCGCTGCGCGGCGCAGCGATATCTGCGTCATCGATCGATGGCTCGGATGACGGCCGCGCGATGCCGCGGTCACCGGAGCCGACACCGGATGTTTGGGGCACGATCTGCAGCGGCGCGCCGGCATTCTGTCTCGACGCCGCCGGCGTCAGAGGCTGACGCTGCACGGCGGACGGCCGAGCCGGATTGGCAAAGCGGGGCTCGTCGTCGGGATAGGAGCGCACCGGTTCGGGATCGGAGCGCACTGGCGCAGCGGCGCGCGCGGTCGGCACCGTCGTCACCGGCCAGCGTTGCGGACCGGCATTCGGCACCTCGCCCGGCGGACGAATGTCCGAATAACCAAGCAGTGGCTGATCGCCCAGAGCCGCGACCTTCAGCGGAAAATCCGCACCGCACATGCCGGGGCCGTTGATCGGCTCGACGCGCACGATGGTGCCGCTCTCCCTCACCGCGCCGGATTGCAGGCAGGCGAGTTCGGCATCCTTCCGCCACGGCTCGCGCTGGACGAGATAATGCCCGGCGCAACCGGCCAGCAGCACGAGGCTCAATCCGGTGACGCATCTGCGCCAGTGGTGACACAAGGTCCGCAGCATGATGCGGACAATGCGAAGGACAATGTTAACGGGTCATTCACCTGAGCGCGGCGGTATTCGTTATCGTTACCGGATGGTGACCGGGGCCGGTGCTGGGTATAAGGCCTTCGGTTCCCGCAGCCGAAAAACAGGCAAGACGCGGGCACGACCAGGAATGCCGGGGAGGATACGGAATGGACTGGCGGGTGCGCGCGCTGACTGGCGCGCTGATGACCCTTGTGATCTGTGTGATCGTGACCTTTGTCGCGACCTGGCTGGCCGTCGGATTTGACCCGACATTCGTCAAGCAATGGTCGAAAGCCTTTGTGGTGGCCTGGCCGATCGCGGCGATTACGGCCTTCTTCGTGCTGCCCAGCGCGCGCCGGATCGCGGAGCGGATGGTCGGCTTGCAGGGATAATTCGGTAGAATCTTGCCCCGATCGCCCCAGAACGCGCAAAGCCAGCCCAATGAAATCAATGGCTTATGGCCGCCGCACCGCACCCTGAAAAATTAAATTGTACTGAATTGTCAGTGACTTGGTCGCGAACTGGACACCTTTTTCCCCGTTCCGCGGGCACTTTTTGCGAAGTGCGGCATTGAGGCCTTCGAGCGGGTTGCCCGATCTGTTAACATTACTTCATGTCAGCGAAGGGAGGCCTTATGGAACTTTCCCTGAAACTCAACGTCCTCGCTGTCTTTGCCGTGTTCGCTTTCGTGAGCGCGGTTCTGCTCGGAGCGTTCTGAGATTCTCGGACTTTGGCTGTAAGACCAACAATCGCCGCGGCGTATGGGGCGGCTTTGAGTTTCGAAACACCGGAGCGGCGATGAGCCCTCCGGTGTTTTGCTGTCCGGTGTTACGTTTCCAGCTTCGCTGACAGAAAGGGCAGACTAAGCCGCCTGCGCCTTCTCCACGGTCGCCGGATTGTAGTTCAGCACCGGCGCCAGCCAGCGCTCGCATTCGGCGATGCTCCAACCCTTGCGGCGCGCATAGTCCGAAACCTGGTCGCGCTCGATTTTGCCGACACCGAAATACTGGCTTTGCGGATGGCTGAAATAGAGCCCGCAGACCGAGGCGCCCGGCCACATCGCGAAGCTCTCCGTGAGCGTGATGCCAATGCGCTCGCCCTCGATCAGCCGGAACAGCGTCTCCTTCTCGGTATGGTCGGGTTGCGCCGGATAGCCGGGTGCCGGCCGGATGCCTTGGTAGCTCTCGGCGATCAGTTCGGCCGGCGTGAAGGTCTCGTCCGGTGCATAGCCCCAGAATTCCTTGCGCACGCGCTGATGCAGATGCTCGGCGAAGGCCTCCGCCAGGCGGTCCGCGAGCGCCGACATCATGATGGCCGAATAATCGTCGTTGGCGCGCTTGAAGCGCTCGGCAATCACGTCTTCGCCGATGCCAGCCGTCACCGCAAACGCGCCGACATGATCGGTCACGCCGTCCGCCTGCGGCGCAACGAAATCGGCAATCGAGACATTCGGCCGTCCGTCACGGCGCGCGATCTGCTGGCGCAGCCCATGCAGCGTGGCGATCTGACTGGTCCCGGCATCATCGAAAACACGGACATCGTCGCCGTCGCGTGCCGCAGGCCAGAAGCCGATCACGGCCGAGGCCTGGATCCACTTTTCGTCCACGATCTGCTTCAGCATCGCCTGCGCATCCGCGAACAGCGAGCGCGCCGCCTCGCCGTATTTCTCGTCGTGCAGGATCGCCGGGTAACGTCCGGTCAATTCCCATGTCTGGAAGAACGGCGTCCAGTCGATGTAATCGACCAGCTTCGACAGCGGATAGTTTTCGAAAACGCGTGTGCCGAGAAATTGGGGTCGCGGTGCAAGCGCCTGTTTCGGGTCGAGCACCAGGCCGTTGGCGCGCGCTTCCGCGAGCGACAGCCGCTTCTTGTCGTCCTGCCCGCGCGCATGGGCGGCAGCGATCTGCGCATATTCCGTGCGCGTATTCTCGACATAGGCAGCACGCCCGTCCTTCGACATCAGTGCCTGCGCAACGCCGACCGCGCGGCTGGCGTCGGTGACATAGACAGTCTGGCCCTTGCGGTAATTCGGATGGATCTTCACCGCGGTATGGACGCGGCTGGTGGTGGCGCCGCCGATCAAAAGCGGCAGGTCGAAATTCTGCCGTTCCATCTCCGCCGCCACATGGCACATTTCGTCGAGCGACGGCGTGATCAGCCCGGACAGGCCGATGATATCGACCTGTTCCCGCCGCGCGGTTTCGAGAATCTTCGCGGCCGGCACCATGACGCCAAGGTCGATCACTTCGTAGTTGTTGCACTGGAGCACGACGCCGACGATGTTCTTGCCGATATCGTGCACGTCGCCCTTGACGGTGGCGAGCAGCACCTTGCCGGCGGAATTGCTCTGGCCCTTGTCGTTGGCGGCCTTCTCCTCCTCCATGAACGGCATCAGATAGGCCACAGCCTGCTTCATCACGCGAGCCGACTTCACCACCTGCGGCAGGAACATCTTGCCAGAGCCGAACAGGTCGCCGACCACGTTCATGCCGTCCATCAGCGGGCCTTCGATCACGT
>NZ_JCABZI010000007.1:0-76478 GCF_059499825.1 Pseudorhodoplanes sp. | reverse complement strand
CCTCACCGGTGGAGTCGTTGAAAAACTGATCGACAAGCCCCGGCGTGGGCGCGATGCGCCCAATCGTGAACGGCGGTTTGCCCATCGTTTCGAGCGCGGCGGCGAAGGCCTTCATATGTGTGATTTCTCGGGTCATGAGGAACTGAAGCGCGTCTTTCGTGCCGGAATCCCGGCAGAAATTGATCAGCCGCTCATAGACGATTTTTGCGCGCGCCTCGGCCGCGATATTGCTGCGCAGATCAACGTCGAGTTCACCGGTGATTTTCAGGTAGTCGGCGGTCCACGGATTGCCCTGCGAGTTGAAGAGATTCACGCCGCCGCCGCCGGCAATGGCGATCAGCGGATCGGCCTCGGCCTCTTCGCGGATCGACTTCATGGGTTTCAGATGCATGCGAGCAAGCGTGCCCACGATTTCTAGATGGCTCAGTTCCTCGGTGCCAATATCCATCAGCAGGTCTTTGCGGCCCGGGTCTTCGCAGTTGAGCCCCTGGATTGAATACTGCATTGCGGCTGCGAGCTCCCCATTCGCGCCGCCAAACTGTTCCAGCAGCATGTTGCCGAAGCGGGGGTCGGGCTCGTCCACGCGGACCGTGTACATGAGTTTTTTGACGTGATGATACATGGGGAACCCCCTGCTGAAATGCGTAATCGGATGAGCTGGAGTAATCTCAATGTTGCCGGGTAGCCCTAGTTCCGAAAATATTGGGATCGTTGAAATATAGGCGGCGCGCCACGGACCTCGGCCTGGCGACGCCAGAAATAGCTTTTACGACCCCGCCGCCAGCGCTTTCTTGTGCGCAAATAACTGTATCTGACGGATCTCAGCTAAACGAACGGCAGGAGACGCTATGCGGGACAAGCTGATCGACTGCCCGTGATCGGTGCCGGGCCCGCCGGTCTCTGCGCCGGGACCTATCCTGCCCGGTTTATGCGCGACGTCTTGGTTTTTCACGGCCGGGCAAGCCGCGCTTCGCTCATCCCCGCCAGTCATAACGCTCCCGGCTATCCGGACGGCATAAGCGGGCCGGCTTTGCTTCGCGCGCTCGAGCAGCAAGCACTCAAATTTGGCGCCAGCATCGTCAAAAGCCGGGTGCTCGCTCTTGCAAGCAACGGCGACCATTTCGACGCCGTTCATGAACATGGGACGGTCCGGGCAAGGCGGGTCATCCTGGCGACGGGTATCATCGACCACGTTCTCCCTCTGGAGGATATCCCCGGTGCGTTACAGAGCGGGCAGCTTGGCTACTGTTCGGTCTGCGATGCGTATGAAGGGAAGGATAAGCGGATCTGCGTCATCGGCCCGGCAAAATCAGCAATCGCGAAGGCCATGCTTGTGAGACCTATTCGACAGACGTCACAGTCATTTGCCCGGAGGTTGAGCGAGGCGAGGACGACGCAGGCAATGGCCAGATCAGGATCGTGACCCGCCGCGCAAAAGCAATATTGCGACGGAACAAGATGGCCGTCGTCCTCGACTCGTCTGAGAGCTATGAGTTCGATCTGGTTTACCCAGCCCTGGGCTGCAGTCCGCAGTCGCCTCTTGCCACCGGCTTGGGAGCCGAGACAGACGCAGACGGCGCGCTGCTGGTGGATAAACACCAGCAAACCTCTGTCCCGGGGCTGTACGCAGCCGGCGATGTGGCATCACAGCTCGACCAGTTAGCGGTGGCGTTCGGCCATGCCGCCATTGCTGCAACCCACATTCACAACGGCCTCCGAAAAGACCTCCGTGGTTAATGTGCGGAAAACGGGCAGGCAAGCGTTCAGCGTGCACTGGGCCCGTCTTCAGAGCCAGAGACAGGGTCAGCTCAGGCGTCGATAGCGCGCGCCACGCCGCCCATCAGTTCAATCGCAACACCGCCCTGCGATAACGGCGCATTGATATGCCGTCGTTCGGCCTCGTCGAGATAATCACGCACGGACTTCTGCCGATGCTCTTCGGACATTTTGCTGACTTCTGCCTTGATCCGTTCGAGCGCGTCGCGGCAGATTCGGTCTTCTGTTTTGCGTTCTTCGATGTTGATGAGCGAATGGATGATCTGCAGCTGATTGCCGATCCGGTGATGAATTTCCCGGATCAGGACGTCTTTCTGTTTCGTGCGCTCGGCAACAAGACTTTGCAGTCTGCTTCTCTGCCGAGCCGGTGACGGTAAATCCCGGATCTGCGGCAGGATAAAGATGAACGCGATTGCGGTGGCGACCGACGCGGCTGCAGTGAGCGAACCTATAATGGCATGTAGTTTCAGATAACCTGCGCCCATGACCGCCGACCACACATGGACTAGATGTGTGAGGCCGCAGGCTACAATAAAGGTCACAAACAGCAGCCATAGCCAAGGGTAGGGGATATCGTCCCGTCTATCCCGCAGCACGACGGCCATGGTGATTGGGATGGCGAAATATGCGAGCGCGATAGAGAGATCGCTGCCGACTACCAGCCAGAACGCTGTCGTGTCGGAACTGCAAAACGCCAGTATTTGTTGGATCATGCGCTCACTGATCCTAGTGAACCACGGTGATCCCTTGGTTATGCTCCCTCTGTCAATAAACTTTCACATATGCGCCGTCCAACTAGGCTCATGGTGTCCCTGTGAGGGCAGGTCGCGCAGTACCTAACACATTTTGGTTTTGGCCGAAAGCCGTACAAACGCCCAACGGCTACCAAGGGCCGGATCGGGGCTATTGCAACGCAACTACGACAGATGCCGCAATCCGGCCGTAGTCGGAGGCTGAGCGCCGCCTATAGCATCAACGGCAGGAAGGTATGCTTGATCTGCGCGGGCTGTTCACTGCTATACAGGCGCATGAGCGCTGCGCGTTCTTGTTCCCGCATCTGTTCCGGGTATAGTTTTTCGTAAGGTGTCTGATCGCCCGTTAGAATGGCTTCGAACCAATTGATGTGGGCTTTGTGCCTTCTCGCCTTCTCAGGCATTTTGCTTCCCGCTGTCGTTGCGGATGGCAATTGCATAGGGATGAACGACGTTCCGAGAAGCTAGAGTGAAATCGCGCGGCGCGGGCCGGAACTGCGAGCATTTGCCATGGCAGAACCCACCGATCCACCGAGATTGACGACGCTTGTGCTGGGTGCGCTTTTCGTGGCCGTCGTTGTTGGAGCTTGTTTACTCGGTATTCCAAGGTTCTTTCCCCCGCTAACTTTTCTCCCCACCGGCCATTAGCCGGCTGTTGGCCCTGCGATCCACACCACGCCCCCGGCCACCCGGCCTAATCCTTTCGCCGCGATATCGGCAGTCCTCACGATGGCCGGCGCTGGCGCCGTGCCGGTGCAGCGGATAGGCGTACCTCGCCAAGCTCTGACGCATAGAACTCTCGCCCGGGATGTCCGACGAGCGCCAGTCTTATACGGCGCTGCCGCAGCGGATTCTGACGAGGTGTTGCGCTGGATCGCGTCCCATGCCTTCTGCGGAACGCCTGATCGGGTGCCAATGTAGGAGGATGAACCCGCGGTTTGGGCCGACCCGGTATCGGTCCGGCTCGTGGTTTCGGTCTCGCTCATCCTGGTAATGCTCCTTTTTGTGTTTGGAGTTCTTGTTGTTTGTTCAACGCTTTACTTGGCGACATTCCTCGCAATCCTGTCGCTGCCCGTCCCGGCCTCGTATGCTTCAAGGTGATGCGAACACAGGGGCGGGCTTGTAGAGCCGAGCGAAGGCGGCTTCTAAGGCCCTAAGATCTAGCAGCCTTCAAGCCGTTTGGGACCCGCGGGGTCCAAAGTCACTCGGGGAAGTTGCGATTTTTCTGAGTTGGCTTTGCCCCGCGCGCCGGCGCGCGAAATTTGATGCTGAGAAAAGACGGGGAGCTGCGAAAGGCAGCCCCCCGACGGGTCTTCTCGTCGCGTTAGTTCGATTCGCAGACCTTAATCGTCTTCATTCCGGCCTGAGCTTCGGCTTGGGTCTTGAACACGGTTGTGCCAAGAACTGTAAATTCAGTGGTGGTCTTCGGACGCTCGTTCACAATCGTGCAGCGCTTCGTCTTCACATCCTGCACCACGTAATACTCAGTGGTTTGTGCGAACGCGGCGCCGGCGAATGCTACGGTGAGGGCGGAAGCCAAGATGAGCTTTTTCATTGAATGAAACTCCTTTGTTTTGTAACCGGCAATCAAACGAAGTTGTGACTGCAGCGTTCCAGTTAAAGGGCACATTTTCTTCGTGAATTGCACCGCAGTTAAGGAACGCTAACGCCTGAACCGAATTGGCGAACGTCAATCGGCAGGAGCTTCCATGCGCAACCAAAGCACTGCGGGACTACGGCTAATGGCCTCATGTTGCGTCGACCGGACCGCACTGTTCGCCTCACATCCAACGCGTCAAGCCAATATGACAAAGCTGGGGTGCTTTTCGCCGAGCTGGCGGATTTGAGGGATCGACTCGATTACGAAATTTTCGACGCCGACCGGAGCCACCGATCACTACGCCATCATTAAAACAGTCGTTTGGACCCCACCGCGAGGTGCTGCGAAACGCGCTACTTCACCTCGCGGACAGAGCGCCGCCTGTAGACGGCGGACACATGTTAAAGGCTAGCGATCGGTCGCGGCCCAACTTGTCTTTCTCACTGTGTATCGTCGCGACGTATCGCTCAACGCGCTCAAGCTCCACCTTCGGCCTTGGCCTATCGCCCGAGCGCGTTCCGTAACACAAGCCTGCCCGACCACCCTGGTTATTCGTTTGAACCTGATCTCTCTGGCAATGACCGTGGTACTACTGAGCTTCCTTCTTCTTGCGGTCGGGGCGGTGGTTGTGCTGCCGGTGATTTTTGCTTGGGTAGGAATGCAAGGCACATTTGAATGGACTTTGGCGCTGCTACGTTGGCCAGCAATCATGCTGATCATCGCGCTGGGGCTGGCGCTGCTCTATCGGTTTGGACCGAGTCGCGACGATGCTCAGTGGCGCTGGCTCAGCGTGGGTGCCGTAGTAGCAACTTTATTGTGGGTAGCTGGGTCTGCATTGTTTTCTTGGTACTTATCCAATTTCGCCAATTACAACGAAACGGATGGCTCCCTGGGAGCTGGTATTGGACTAATGATGTGGCTGTGGCTCACTTGTATTGCGGTCTTGTTAGGGGCAGAAATTAATGCCGAGATAGAGCATCAAACTGCGCAAGACACCACCGAAGGAACAAAGAAACCTTTAGGAGAGCGGGGTGCTGCGATGGCCGACAGTGTTGGATCGTCTCGGTAGCCGCCGAAATGTTGACCGTGGGCGTTAGACCCGACGAGTTTAGCTAGTTTCCATTTGCCTCTTGGTAATGTGTTCGCGAAGGAATGGCGGCGCGAGTTGAAGGAGGGGGCGGTCGATTCCGCACGTTCCTTCACGTCGCAATGGAACTGTTGAATGCGCTAGGCCGTAGGCAGCGCACTATTCCGGCTGAACAAGCGGCGACCCCATCACACGCGCAGAGGCGAGCAGTTCGCCAAGATACTTCTCCGCGTCATCTGTGACGTGCCCATTCGATTTCAGACGATCGACTGTGTGCCGCTGCTGCTCGATATCGGAATGTAATCGGTTTAGCGTGTGCTCAATCTCAGGGGCTCTCTTACCCATGACGCCGCTCCTGTTCCACCGCAGGCGGAACCCTAACCTTCAAAGGCGTGCGGCTGCAAGTCTTGACCCGCCTGTGGTACGATGATGCAAGTTGAGTGTTCACTTCGCTAGCCACTAGCGCTGCGCCGGCACAACCCTGCGGGCGAGAATTCTAAAAACGCAGGAACGAAAAAAGGCTTTATTCGGCCAGTCGTATGAACTCTCCAATAAGACGCTCAGCTGATCATCCCCCCGGTGTCAGCTGGGTTTTTTTATTGAGGAATGGAACACATTCTCACCCCGCCGTCTTGTTGCGGAGCATCCGCGCACTTTGGGCTCATCTGGCTCCTCCCAGCTGGGCCTCTTTTTGGGCCCGTCCCGGCGCTGGGCCTGGCGGGATAGCGCCGGGACGAGCGAGCGACGTGTCCCCCTCAGGAACGTCGCCTAGGACGGTGGTACGCCTTCTTCACGGATCGGACTTTTAAAAATGACCTAAATGCTTGGCCGGAGTGCGAGTTCATTCGCATCACCGCCGATGTTCGGCGAACGCTTGCTTCGCGGCGTCTCTCACGACGTCCGCTTCTGCGGCAGCCTGATCCCGGTATGTTGCAGCTCTGAAGTTGGCAACCTGGTCATGGGTCGGATTTCTATTCCGAGCGCTGCTGCACGTTGCTTGATTGAGCCCTGCGGGCGGCTGAACCGGACCGCAAGTCGCTGAAGGCTGACCCCCTCGGCCACCGCCTTCCTCAGCGCTTCATCCTCGTCGTCAGTCCAAGACTTCCTCGGCATGTTCTTACGTGGTCGCCATCGATGATGAAGTCTTAATCATCCAGTGCAACCTCAGTTCCGACGTTCGGAAAGTCCGGCCGTCTGTCGTGCTCTCGGTGAGATGGAAGCGGGCCCCGATCGTCCACGGGGGGCGACAGCAGCCTATACCTTGAGCCCGGCCCTCAGGGACGCGAACATCACAACGTCAGCCGGTAAGTCATCCAGCGGGGCCCGTTCCATGATTTCCTCGGCGAACTCGGCCGACACGTCCCGGGCTCGGCCGGCCTCGAGATCAACCTCCAGCACCTGCACCGGCCCGGAATATTCCCCTCGGATGAGCAGGTTGAGAACGGTTCCCCGATTGGCGGCATCGGGGTCGGTCTCCCGATAGGCCCGGCCAATCTTCGGGCCATAATCGCACAGCACTAAATAAATCGGACCTCCCTGAGCGGGAGCGAGTGGCGGGGACGCACTCATACTTGAAAATCCTGACGCTACTACACACAGTCAATTGTAGAGATGGACCCGAAGTAAAACCCGCTCGACCTGCGAAGTTCCCGCGGACTCAGTATGCGTAAAGTAGCAATCGACTGCCTTCGATGCGGTCATACGGCAACTATCGCCGAGGACGACCTTGAGAACTTGGGCTTTTCACCCGATGCGTCTCTAGTGCTGGTGACTAAGCGGTTGGTCTGTTCGCAATGCCAGAGCAAGGCAGTCAGAGCGTACCGTTACATTGATGATGATTTGCGTCCCCTTTTCCCTTTAGTGCCCTGACGGACTTATGGCCAGCCGACAGCCCACAAAACAGTAGCCCGGGTCGGGTGAAACGGCATTCTTGAAACCCTCTCGGCGCATCCCCAGACTCCCAGCCGACATGCGTTGGACCAGGCGTAAAGAGATCGGCCGCTGGCCGGCCGAAGTTCCCAAACCCTCAATACCCACCAGAGCGGATACCGTCCCGGCCGGGCCGGACTGGATCCATGAGGTGAAGCAGGACGGCTACCGGCTGCTTGTGCGGCGGTCCGGAGACGCCGTCCAGGTATTCACCCGCGGAGGCTATGACTGGACATCCCGGTATCCCGCGATTGTGCAGGCGGCGCTGCGGTTGCCGGCCACGCATTTCGTGATGGACGGTGAGGGCGTCGTCGAGGGCGAGGGCGGCATCGGCGATTTCAAGCTGTTGCATTCCCGCAAGCACGACAGGCGCTGCCAACTGATCGCTTTTGACTTGCTGCTGCTTGGCGCGCTCGACCTGAAGGCGATGCCGCTCCAGATGCGAAAAGACCTGCTGGCGGAATTGCTGGAAGGCTCGACCGGCGGCGTGGTCTATGCAGACCACATGGAAGGCGGGGACGGCGCCGCGATGTTTGAATTCGCCTGTCGGATGGGTCTCGAGGGGATCGTCTCCAAGCGTCGCGACAAGCCCTACACGTCCGGCGCCTGCAACCACTGGATCAAGGTCAAGAATCCGGATGCGCCGTGGAAGGCGAGGCTCGCGGAATCGATCGAACCGGTTCTCCCAACCTAGGATTTGCGGCTGCTGATTAATTCTTGCTGCTCTTTATCCCAAGTAAACCTGAGAGCGCAGGCCGTGCACCAAAATCCTTTTATCGAGGTGCCGGATTTATCAGTCCGCAGCAAGAGTTCGAGCTGAGCTCCGCATTGGGGGCACGGCGGCGGCCAGTCCGGGCTTGGCTAAAAATTTGGCGTCATGCGAAAGGCTCGGCCTGAAGAGACCCGCTCTCGGAAAAGCCCGCCCCGTAGCGCCACGGGTGCCAAGGAGCGACGCGTGACATCCGGAGCGAGCGGCGACGGTGGGCGTCGCCGTTAAGCTGACGCCGAGATACTGACAACGTTCCGCCACAAAATTTGGGCCCGCCTAGGCACCCTCATTTGGGAAATCGACCGACCGAGGCGGGCAGCGGCAAGCTGCGAGCATTGTCGCCGAGATGAGGTTAGCAACTCTAGCAGACCCGGCAACGGCGAAAGATGAGTCGCATGCCTTCAGTGGGGATCCTCTAGTGGTCAGTACCAGGCGATTCTTCCATCGCTATCGATTCCGGCGCGGTAGAGAGCAACGAAAAGATGAAAGTTGAAACTGACAAGGTGATCGCAATCGCCGCAAGCAACGTCCACATGCTCGAGCCGCCTTCGCAGCTGGAAAATCACCAGGCATGGGGCCTGGGTCTCTTCATGTAGTGATCATTGCAGTTCGTCACCCCAGCACTAAAACACTTTAAAGCCTCTCGGCCTGCCAAGACGTCGCATCGCCGAGCTAGTCGGAACGTCCTCTTCAATGCCGTGTTGCAGAGGAATGCAGCGTTCGTCATTTCCGCTTGTCCAATACTTGATCGTCGTGGGCCCTGGCTTGTTAGCGGGGCTCTTAATAATCTCATCGTTGCTGGAACCCCACCAAGCCGACAAACCCGGGTTCGTTTTCTCCTCCGCACAGGCCAGCAAGGTTGTCTCACAGCCGGAACTCGACATAGTCTCTATTTTTGAAAAGCTACGTGCGCGGCCCATTAACTGAGGCTTTCAGGCGCTAAAGGTTCGACCCCAGTCGGAGCGTGTCCGTTCGTTAGGGCTGTCCTAACATTGGCCCCTTGCGATAGCGGTGCTGCGATCTCGAATTGCTCGCGTTTCCACGTGCGCAATATCGACCTCGGAATGCCATAGGCCGTATCGCCTCGACTTGGCCGCGCTGGCCAGCATCGGGTTAATGTGGCCGCCCGGTCACGGATTGGCTCTGCGCAAGGCAGCGCTTCGGCAACGTGCGGCCATCGAGCGGGGCCTGCTCCCTGTAAAGGCCGTGCGACGCTCAATGGCCACGTCGACATACCGCCTCAACAGCTCAATCGCATGGCAGGAGCGACCGGAGATTTCTGCCGCGATGATTGTGTCGCCGGCAACAGGAAGCCTCTTTGTCCGCCGTAATCGTCCAATTTTTTGTATCCGCTAGATATTTGCTCATCGTATCCAGAGCGCAAAAACTATGGTCCCCACATTCAACCATATGATTAGGCCAAATATAACTTCAACCCATTCCGGAAGCCGGACACCGAAAGGGCGCATCAGTTGACGTGCGGTCTGAACGAAAGCGAACTCCACGATTATCCTGAACACGCTCTCTATCATGTGGCACGCCAGCACTCTGCAAACGCACGCTTGGCCGCTTCCTTAAAGTCTTGGTGCTCATAGCACGTCTACGGCGCGCCGATAATGGCAAGCCAGAACGCCAGCCGCAGCCTCATAAACCGCCGACGGTCGAGAATTTTCCGGCATCGATTACCTGGCTCTAGATCTTGAAGTATCTAAAGTGCTTCATAAACCAAGTCCACAAGAAGCCGAGGATGACGCCCATCACTGCAAAGATGACGACGTTTGCGACTGCGTAATCCGCGCTCCACCAGATCATGAACATTGCCCACAAGATGCCGAACGCAAGCGATAGGCCGGTTTGCTTCGTGGTCATTTCCGAATCCCTGTTGACTGTCAGGGTTGGTTGCTGGTCGATAAATCTAGGTTCAAAAGCCAGCATGCCAGCACTCCGCAAAGGCCCGCTTCGCCCCCTCTTTGCTTCCGGCGTTACCGTAGAACGGTCGGCGGCCCCTAGCTTCGAAGAAGTCGACGCCCAAAACCATTCATCGGGATTTAAAAAGAACCACGTTCTGCCGGAAAATGCGCCCAACGGCTTTGCCGGTGCCGACTAATATCACACCTTAGTGGTGGTCGGACCAGGCGCCGCCGGTACGGTTTTGGGAGCCCGGGTTAGCTTAAGCGGCGCTTCTACCATTTTTCTACCGAACTATAGCCAACGGGCCGAAATTGAAGCCGATCACAACGGAGGGTGAGGGCGCATTTCCTCAATGTTTTTGCTATGTTTCGGGATAAAAGACGACGGCAGCAAACGGCGTTCGCCGAATTACAAAACCGCTGCTCTACCGCTGAGCTAAGCCGGCCCAGCGTTGCCAATACTACGTTTTTTCGTTCGATCAAGCGCGAACATGCCGGCAGGGAGTGGCTTCCAGACGTTCGCCTTCAGCCGTCAGACGCTGCGCTGCTTCGACGCGATCACAGTATAATAGGTTTTCGGTTCGACCAGCTGAAATCCGGCGACGGTCGCGACCGCCATCACCTTGACCTCGAGTACGAACACCACAGTGCCGTCCTTGTCGATGTCGGCCACCTTGTCCCCGGCGACGAAACCGAAGGTGGCGACGACGCAGGCGTGATCGTCGCCGGCTTCGCGATTGACGGCAAGGAGCGTGCTCTCGACATTGTCGCCCATCAGGGAGATGAAGCGCTCGGCCTGTTCCTTGGTATCGCAGACAAGCCCCGATCCGGTCAGGATCTCATCCGGCCCGGGCGTCTCCGGCCCGGGCGTCTCGGCATTGGCAATCGGGGCCGCGCAACACAGCAAGGCGGCGGTCAGTATTCCGAACAGCATTCGCATTGTGGCCTCCCGCCGGCCGTCGCGAAATGCGCATGCCGGGACAATCTGTCTGTCGCGGCAACGCGAGGCATGGGCGGAGGTTCCGCCTCGAGGGCAGGCGGGCTATGCGCAAAGGCAAGACACACGACGGATCATGGAAGCGACAGGCGATTTACGCGCTGCGGTCGCCGGTCTGGATCACCGAATAATAGATCTTGGGTTCGATCATCTGCAGGCCGGCCGCGGTGGCGACCGCGAGCACGCGCACTTCGATCACGTCCACGAAGGCGCCGTTGCGCTCGACCTCCGACACGGTCTGGCCCGGGATGAAGCCATAGGTCGCAACCATGCAGGCATCCGGCGTACCCGCCTCGGTGTTCACGGTGCCGATCGCCTTTTCCACATTGTCGCGCAGCACCAGCACGAAGCGCTCCGCCTGTTCGCGGGTGTCGCAGATCAGACCCGATATCAATCGCGGTGCTGGTTCGGCGGTCTGCGCCGGTGCAGCTTGCACAGCGCCGATCAAGACAAGGCCGGACAGAACGATAGCGCACAAATGTCTCACGACCGCCTCCATCGCGCGGCCCAGAATTGAAAACCTGTTCTGAGCCCGGGCTGAGATTGCTCTCTTGCCATTGGTGTCGAAACGGCCGGTGACGGTTCATTCCGGCGGCGCAACATCGGGCGGGCGCGGCCGGTCCGGTCACTTTGAATTAATCCTAACCCATGATTTACGCGGCTCGTTAACCGCGGGGCATCCGGTCACCGTCATAAATGCGGCAGGCTGAGGGGGCGTGAATGGCGCCCGCGCTGGAGTTCTCGCGTATGCGTTGGGCGTTGGGTGCGCTCGGTATAGCGGCTGCATTTGCAGGCCTTGCGGAGGCGCGTGCCGATCATGCACCGGTGCTCGTCGTCCCGGGACGGCCAAACGTTCCGGTGCCGATCAACGGATACAATGCCGCCTGGGGCGTGGTCTCAGGCGACTGGGGTCTCTACCGGCCGGGCGCTCCGCCCGGCGTGACGGTCTATCCGTCGCCATACGTGCCGCCGCTCGAGCCCGAGCGGCCGGTGCGCTACCGGCGCCCGGTCGGCTATTTTCCAACAATGGGGACCAGGCCCCATATGGGCCGTCTTGAGGTTGAGCCGCCTGCCAACCGGCCGATGCCGAAGCCTGCGGAAGCTTACAGCCGCTCGTGGTCGGCGGAATCCATGGATGTGCCGCCGACGGAATATGCGCCGACGCCGCCGATGATGATCAGTCCCGAAATCAATACCTGGGGGGGCGGCGAGGGGCCGCGTCCTCCCTTTCCGCCACGCCCGCCCCATCGTCGCTAACTGCTAACCTCGAGAAGGACGTAACATGTCTCGCGTAACGTTTTCCCTCCTTACCGCTGCGGCGGTGACCATTGCGGCGGCAGGCACCGCTAATGCCCAATGCTGCAATTCCGGTTTCGCTTTCAACGCGCCCGTCGCCTATGCGGGCTCCGGCTGCTGCGGCACCGGCTTTGCCGTGCAGGCTGCGCCGATCGTGGTGGAGGCAGCCCCGGTCGTGGTGCAGCAGCCCGTGATCGTGCGTCAGCCGGTGATCGTGCAGCAGCAGCCGATCGTGCAGCAATATGTGGTCAATCAGGGTCCGGTCTATTCCGGCCCGGCGCTGACCGATTACCGCGATCCGATCTGGTACGCACCGCGCGCCGTTGGCGCCTATCCGTATGTCGCCGGTCTCGGCGGCCGCTACGGCTATCGCGGCGCCTATCACGCACCGCGCCGGCATTATCACCGGTCATACCGGCGGCATCACGGCCCGATCAGCGTCTATAACTGACGAGGCCGATCGTCCTCACCTCTCCGTCGCAAGGGCGGTGAGGACGGCTTACCTTGCGAGCCGCGTCGTCGCGACATAGAGCGCGAGCGCGGCCGCATTGGAGACATTGAGACTTTTGATCGCGCCCGGAAGATCCAGCCGGGCGGTGCGGTCGCAGGTGTCCCGCGTCAATTGCCGCAACCCCTTGCCCTCGGCGCCGAGCACAAGAGCAAGCGGTGCGCGCAACGGGGTCGCCGCAAGATCGGCCTCGCCCTCGCTATCGAGCCCGACAAGCAGAAAGCCGCGCTCGCGCAAGGCTGCGAGCCCCCGGGCCAGATTTGGCACGGTCACCATCGGCACATAGTCCAGCGCGCCAGAGGCTGATTTCGCGAGCACGCCGGTCACCTCCGGTGAATGCCGCGCGGTGGTGACCAGCGCCTTGACCCCGAAAGCCGCGGCGCTGCGCATGATCGCACCGACATTGTGCGGGTCGGTGATCTGGTCGAGCACCAGCACGATGCCCTCTTCGGCGAGTTCGGAAATGTCCGGCGCCTCGAGAGGGTCGGCTTCGGCGAGGAGTCCGTTGTGGACAGCGTCGGGGCCGAGCCGCCGCGCGATCTCGTCCGGCCGCACGATTTGCGGCGTAACCTTCAGCGCAATGCCATCGGCTGCAAGCCGCTTGGCGGCATTCTCGGTCGCGTAGAGCGCGCGGATGCGGCGGTTCGGATTGGCAAGCGCGGCCTCCACCGTGTGAAAGCCATAGAGCAGGGCGGTATCGGACTCTGCCGCGCGCGCAGGCTTTCGCCCGGGCGACGGACGATCCCGGCGGTCCCGCTTGAAATCCGGTTTCTTCCGAAAGGAAGGCTTACGATTCCGCTCGCTCATGCGCCTTCATGGCACAGACTTGCCCGGGCATAAATCCGGCATCTGCGCCGCTGACGGGAATCTGGATTCATCACGACCCGAGCGGAAGCTCTCTTGGGCGCGTCTCAGCTCATTGTTATCGCAGGATTGCGGACGCGGTCCTGTCCAGGACCACGCGACCTGCTTTTGTATACATGCCGTGGTAAAGGGCTGTGTCGATCAGAACCAGCACCAGCAGCGCAATCGTGCCAGAAACCATGACCTTCATGTTTGACCTCGCATGACAGGTTGCTCAGGTCTTAGCCGGACGGCTTCAAAGTCACTTCGATTGTATTAATGTTGCCGACAGGTATTGAGATTTCCCTTCGAGTTCCCGGCCATTTTTCGGAAAAGCTGAAACGGACGTCCCGAATAACGCGACCGAACGCGCGCCTGCATCGAATGCGGCGGTCGCCTCACGACTGCGAAGAATCTGCTCCTTCAAATTCACGCCGAGTTAATGGATGATAGGCGACGGTAATAGTAATTTATCCTTTTGCGTGCAGGTTCGATCAGACGACCTTCAACAAATTGCAGGCCGGCCATGTCCGAGCGTCGCATTTCTCCGCGTATTCCAACTCGACGAGCCGCGAGGATCGACATCAAAGGCAAGGATCCGATCGAGTGCCTTGTGCGCGATCTGTCCTCCAGCGGGGCTCGTCTCGAAGTCCCCGATGTGAGGGAGGTCGCAAACAATTTCACGCTCACGATCGTCGGCAGCTGGAACAGGCAGGCCTGCCGCGTCGCCTGGCGCAAGGGCAACATGGTCGGCGTCGAATACGTCTAGCCGGCCGTCGCGGGAGCAGGGTCGTCGGTCAGGGCAGAATCCTGATGTCCCGGGCACCCGGCAGGAGATCGAGCCACGGAAGGTGCGCGCGAGAGCCGCTGGGGCGGTGCGAATTGCGCTATCCCTTCCGATACTGTTGACGGGAGTTGCCTCCGGCCGTCGCCTGTCCTGCGCCTCAGGCGGGTGGATATCCCTGATTTCCCATTGACTTAAGTGGCGTTGGCCACCATAACGCGCGGCGCGTCCGATGCCTTCGGGATTTCCCAAGGTGCCGCGGCGTTTTACATCTGGCCGATCCGGGGTAAACCTTTTGTCGGCCTGGTGCGACCAAGGATCATCGGTCGTATCGATTTTTCCCGTGGAGGGGTGCCCGAGTGGCTAAAGGGGACGGACTGTAAATCCGTTGGCTATGCCTACGCTGGTTCGAATCCAGCCCCCTCCACCAGTTTTTGCCTGCCACGCGAGCGTTGCCTGCTTGGCAATCCAATCCAGCCGGAATCCGGTGTAGACTTGTCCCATCGATATCGAGGGACCCGTCCATGCCGCATGCGTCTCGCCGTGACATTCTGACCGCAGTCGCAGGTCTCACGGCAGCCCAGGCCGTTTCCGTTCTGCCGTTCATGAGTTCCGCCATGGGCCAGGGAATGCCGGCTGCTACGCCAGAGACCGCAACGGCGATCGTCGCTGCGATCCGCGAGAAGCGGATGACCGCCACCGATGCGGTGAAAGCCGCGCTCGCCCGTGCCGAGCAGATGAAGCACCTCAATGCGTTCATTACCCTCAACACCGAGGGGGCGCTCGCGTCCGCGCAGAAGATCGACGCGATGGTCGCGGCGGGGCAGCCGTTGCCTCCGCTCGCCGGCCTGCCGATCGTGGTCAAGGACAATATCAACACCGCCGACATGCCGACCACCGGTGGCACCGAGGCGTTGCGCAATGCGCGGCCGAAAGCCAATGCGCCGTCGCTGCAGAAGCTGATTGATGCCGGCGCCATTGTGATAGGCAAGACCAATCTTCATGAACTGGCCTTCGGCATCACCTCGACCAATGCCGCGTCATTTGCGGGCCCCGTGAAGAACCCTCACGACATGACGCGCATCCCTGGCGGCTCGTCGGGCGGTAGCGCGGCTGCGATCGCCGCCGGCATCGTCACGGCCGGTCTCGGCACCGACACCGGCGGCTCGACGCGCATCCCGGCCGCATTGACCGGCACCGTAGGCCTTCGTCCGTCGGTCGGAAATGGGGGCAAGGAGCGGCGCTATCACGACACCAATGCCGTGGTGCCGATCAGCCGCACCCGCGACACCATCGGCCCGATGGGCCGCACGGTCGCTGACGTCGCTTTGCTCGATGCCGTGATGACCGGATCACGGGTTGTCAGCGCGCGTTCTTTGAAGCGCAAGCGGATCGGCATTCCGCTGTCGTACTGGAGCGGACTCGATCCTGACCTCGAGGCGGTGGTGAAGGCAGCGCGCGGCAAGTTGGAGACCGCGGGTGTGGTGTTCGTTGACGGCGACCTGCCGGGGCTCGCAGACCTGAATGCCAAGGTCTCGTTTCCCGTCGCGCTGCATGAGCCCGTGGAGGACTTCCCGGCCTATCTCAAGGCGTCGGGGATCGAGGGCGTGACGATTGCCGATATTGCCGGACAGATCAAAAGTCCGGATGTGCAGGGCGCGTTCGGCGCGATCCTGAAGGACGTGTTCGGCAAGGATTACCCCGATGCGATGAAGGTGCACCGGCCGGCACTCCAGAAGCTGTTTGCCGATTACTTCAAGAGCAACAAGCTCGACGCCATGCTGTTCCCGACCACGCCTGCGCCTGCGGTCCCAATCGATGCGGAGAAGGGGTCTGGCGACATGTCGATCGGCGGCGGCAAGCCGGCGCCGACATTTGCGACGATGATCCGCAATACCGACCCGGGGAGCAACGCCGGCATCCCGGGCCTGTCGCTGTTTGCCGGAATGACAAAAGGCGGGCTTCCGGTCGGGGTCGAAATCGACGGACCGCCTGGTAGCGACCGGATGCTGCTGTCGCTCGGGCTTGCGATCGAAGCCCTGCTCGGAACCGCGCCGGTACCTGCTGCGAAGTGACGGTTGGGCTGCAATCGATTATGCCGGGGGCAACACTGCCGAGACCGGGTCCAGACGCTCGGATAGGGTCTTGTTTCCGACGGCATTTTGTGAAAACAAGCGGGCCGACGGATCCACAAAGCTGCGGGGTTCGCTCGCGGGTGTAGCTCAATGGTAGAGCAACAGCCTTCCAAGCTGATGACGAGGGTTCGATTCCCTTCACCCGCTCCAATACTTAGCCGGGATTCCAAATCCAGAGTTTGCGGCCAGTTCGCGGACGCCCGCCTGTCTGTTTGAACTGAGCCGGCATTGATCTCTCGGTCGGGAAAACAACTTTGAAACAAACACGCATGGCTGAAAAATCTGCCATGTGGCGATCCCAAGAATGCTTTTACCGCGGTTAAAAGTCTGCCGCAGTCAATGCTTGGGTTTGGGGTTGGCGTCTTCTTTGTCAGGAGTGTTGGCGATGCCATCGCTCCGAAAAGGCTGGGACAGCAGTCTATCAAGCCTGAGCTCTGTCGGGTTTCGGAACTGGTCAATCCCAATGGTCATGCGCTCGTGGCCGGATGCAGGCTGCGCTCGATATGTGCGGAACAGACGATCCCACCAGGGCAGATTGAAACCGAAATTACTGTTGGTTTCGAGTGGCAGGATCGAATGGTGGACCCGATGCATGTCTGGTGTGACAACAAGCCAACGCAAAATGCGATCGACGCGAAGGGGGATCCGCAGATTCGCGTGATTGAACATTGAGGTTGCGTTCAGCAGGACTTCAAAGATCAATACGGCGATGGCAGGCACGCCGAACGCGGCGATAACGGCAAATTTGATGAGCATCGATAAAAGAATTTCGATCGGATGAAAGCGTAACCCGGTGCTCACGTCGAACTCGAGATCGGTGTGATGCATGCGATGCAAGCGCCATAGCACTGGGACAGCATGAAAAATCACGTGCTGCAGATAGATCGCGAGGTCAAGGATGACGACCGAGGCCAAGACGGCAACCCAGTTCGGGAGCGCAATCATATTGAACAGTCCAATGCCATTGGACTCAGCCAGAAGCGCAACGCCGACAGCCGTGGTTGGAAAAATGATGCGGACCAGTAAAGTGTCGAGCGCTATGATGCCGAAGTTGTTTGGCCAGCGCCAACCGCGCCGGATGGCCATTTGTCGACGTGGCTTGAAGACCTCCCATATCCCGATGAGACAGAACACGCCGCCAAAGGCGGCCAAACGGATATAGGGTTCGAAAGAAAAAATGATTTCACGCGTCAAGAGATCGTCCATTTTGCCTGGGTGAGGGCCCCCACAAGCCCCACGACGATGGCGCCACCACGGGGTGGCAGATACTCATTCCGGCCGCGCCCCGCGGCGGGGCGTTCGTTTCGACGCCAGCGACAGGTCCAACTCGCCGCGAACAGGTCAGCCTGCGTCCGACGACGCCCCGGCGATAAGTATCCGACTGAATTGTGGAACGACACGGGTCCCCGTCACATTCAGGTCGGTATCACGAACATGTCAGATCGTTGCTCGCGGATCAGAACGATTGGTCCAATATCTCCATCAGTTCGGGCCAGCAGAGGATCTCCAGAGTCTGTCTGTTCTGGTAGGTATCATCCGGCATATCGATTTTCTCCGCCCGCAATATGATGCGGAATTGTTCGTCGCCATCGCTTAAAGGTCGACTTCGACCTCGCTGCCGGCTTGTGCGCCGCGCGAGCAACACAGGATCATTCTTTGTTCGCGTTCCTTCTTGCTCAGGACGTGATCGCGATGCTCGACCTCACCGGACAGCACCTTGACCGCGCAAACACCGCAGATCCCGTCGGAGCATTTCGTGTCCACGACGATGCCCATTTCTGCGAGGACGTCGGTTGCCCGTCGGTCGGCCGGGATCTCGATCTGCTTGCCACTGCGCGCGAGCTTCAGCGTGAACGGCTCGTTCACATAATCCGGCGGTTCGGGAACGGTGAAATATTCGCGATGCAGGGCTTCTTCCGGCCACCCCTTGGCATCGGCGATCGCGAACAATCCGTCCATGTAGCGCGGCGATCCGCAGGTGTAGAGATGAAACCCATCCTGATATCGCGGCAGCAGGCTATCGAAATCGGCACGCGCACCTTCATCCTTCATGTGCAGCCGCACGCGGTTGTGCCACGGCACCTGCGACAGGTCCGACATGAAGGCCGCCGACGGGCGGCTGCGGGCGCTGTAATGCAGTTCGAAGTCGCGGCCGAGATCATGCAGCCGGTGCGCCATGGTGAGCATCGGCGTGATGCCGATGCCGCCCGCAAACAGGAACGACTTTGTCGCATCCTCGTGCAGGGGGAAGTGATTGCGCGGCGGCGAGATGAAAACGCGGCGTCCTTCGCGGAACGCGCGCAGCATCAACAGTGAGCCGCCGCGGCCCTGCGGCTCGCGCTGCACGCCGAGGACATATTTGGAATTGTCGGCCGGGTTGCCAGCCAGGCTGTATTGCCGCAGATATTCCGGCGCGATCACCACGTCCACATGCGCGCCAGCGTCGAATTTCGGCAATTCGTCACCATTGGCTGCGACGAACTCGAAACGGGCGACATCCTCGGCCATGTCCTCGCGCCGCTTCAGGATCACCGGAAAGACCGGCGGCGGTCCGTCAGGAATCTTGAATTGCGGCACCAGGTCAGCGGTCTCGCCGCGCGCGATCCGGGCCTTATGTTCGTCCGGCGACAGCATCGAACGATAGCGCTCGATGCCGGCTTCGCGGTTGACCGGGAAAGGCACCGGGTAGGGCGGCGGCATGACGTCGGCGGGGTAGACCGCCAGTGTCTGATCCTCGTATTTGAGGTCGAGCTCGCGATTGAGCCCACGCGCATGGGTCGCCTTGGCCCGCTTGTGCTGCCCGGTGGCGCGATCGAGATCGATGTCCCACCACCATTTCTTGACCGGGTTAATGCCGCCGCGGCCGAGGCGGTCGTCCAGCCAGGCAATCCAGCGCGCCGCGCCCGGAAAGCGCATCGCCACCCAGCGGAACGCCGCTTCGGAAAACAGCCCTTCCAGATTCCACGGGCAGGTCTTCATGCAGCGGCCGCACATCGCGCCGCCCTGGTTGGTGATCCGGTAGCGCGCGCACTTCTCGGCGTCGGATTTCCAGATCTCGTAGCCGTTATACATCAGCTTCGGCCCGGCGGTGATTGCTCCCGACGGACATTCGCGCGCGCATTTGTTGCAGTTGTTGCAGAAAGTCTGCAGCCCGAAATCGAGCGGCTTGTCGTAGCTGAATGGCAGGTCGGTGGTGACGATGCCCGACTTGAGCCGCGGTCCGAGATAGGGATTGAGGATCACCTCGCCGATGCGCGAGACTTCGCCAAGTCCCGACAGAAGCAGCAGCGGCGGTTGCAACACGTCGCCGTCCAGCACGGTATGTACGCGCGCCGAATAGCCGAGCCTGCGAATCTGCTCGGCGATCACGCCTCCCAGCAGCGAGAAGCGCAGATAGGCGCGCATGCTTTGCGCTACGGATATCCAGTCGTCGCCGCTGGCGCCCTCGAAGGTTTCGTGGCCCTGGTCGAAGAGCATCGACACCGCATTCTTGTGGTAGGGCTTCATCACGTTGCCGGCGGCGTCGTGGCTGTAATACGCCCACTCCGGACAGCGTGAGAGCCCGACGGCATCGGTCGCCATGTAATAGGAAGCGGCCTTCACATTCGCAGCGTTTCGCTTCGGGTCGGTGACCGAGTCCGAGACCGGCCCGCGTGCTTCGCCGAATTGCAGCAGCAACAGCGCGCCCAGCGCACGGCGTGCGCACGCGCCGATGGCGGATTTCTGCACATAGAAGCCGCCCTTGGCGTTGTTCTGCATCTCCTTGCCCATGTCGCCGAAAACGGCGCGTGCGAAAAAATCGGCGCGTTTGGGGAAGCGCGGCACGCGCGGCTCGTCGATGAAAGTGGTCGTCTCGTCGCGCCGGTTCAGCTTTTCGAACGGATAGGCGCCGAGATGGAACGGGCGCCGGCTATAGGGCACCTTGTTGAAGGCATTCTTGGTCGTGCCCTTGCCAAGCCACCATGAGGGTCCGTGGCTGTGCAGCCAGTCGGCGAGACGCGGCGCGGCGAGTGGCTGGTCGGGTGCCAGTGCCAGCGTCGTCGTTACGGCCGCGAGACCAAAGCGCCGCCCGACATAGGGGTTTTCGATCGCCTCGCCGTCGGCGCTGAGATGCGCAAGCCCCGCCGCGACGGCGAGTTTGTTCAGATCGACGTCGCTGCTCGTCACCGTATGCGCACGCGCCTCGTATCCGAGCAGGCGGATATAACTCGATAGCAGGATCGCGGTATTGGCCGCGAGCAGTCCGGCGCGCTGTGCCTGGCTGTCCATGAACCAGTCGGTGCCGGGTTCGGACGACGTCGGATCGCGGGTATATTCGACCAGGAAGACCAGCGCATGGGTGTGATGCGGGATCGGCCCCAGCGTTTTGCGGGCGGAGTCCAGCACGTCGGCATAGATCACGTCGATGCCGGCCGCGAAACTCTTGGGTTGACCCTTTTCAAGCTCGGCCACCAGCACCGGCAGGCTCGGGTTGCGGATCGGCGTCTCGAGCAGAGCCGCTTCCGGCAAAGCGGCGACGCCTACCATTGTGGCGTCGTAGTAGTATCCGGCTGCCTTCAGGTGATCGGAGCGCTCCTGCGGGTCGTCCGGAATCTCCGCGGGTATCGGCGTGACCGCGCCGTCACGCACCACATCGAACATGCCGATATAGCGCGTCATCGCATTGACGAGCGATTCCGGGTTGTGCGGATCGTCGAACGAGACCGGCGCCATCTTCGGAACTGCCGAAAGGTCGGGCTGCGCCAATGACCGGCGCAGCCTCTCCAGCGGGTAGGGGCCGAGATGAACCGGGCGGTTTTTGTACGAGAACAGTTTCATTGTTGCGGTTTGAATCCTGAGGCTTTGACCGCCGGTGCCCAGCGGGCGCTGTCCGCGTCGCGGAAGGCGGCGAGGCCTTCGGGGGTGGAGGTGAGCGGGACCATATTCAGCTTCAGCACCTTTTCTTTGGTCGCCGAGTCCGACAGCCCATCGACGATGATCCTGTTGAGCCGCTTGACCGTCTCGGGTGGCGTCTTGGCTGGCGCATAGACCGCATACCATCCCTGGCCCTCGGCATTGATGCCGGCCTCTTTCATGGTCGGGACGTCAGGCAGGAGCGGCGAGCGTGCATTACCCGACGTCGCAAGCACCCGGGCCTTTCCGCCGCGATGCAGCTCCAGCGCGTCGCCGAGCGGGACCACAGCGATCGGAATCTGTCCGCCGAGCAGGTCAGCCATGACCGCCCCGGACCCGCGATAGCTGACATGCTTCAGGTCAAGCCCGGTACCGGCGGCAACCATCACGGCAAAGAAATGACCAAGGCCGCCGGCACCGGGCGAGCCATAATTCGCCTGCGTCGGGTTCGCCTTGGCCCAGGTGATCAGCTCCTGAATGGTCTTGATGTCGTTCGTCGACGAAACAGCGAGCGCGACATCGAAGGTTGATGCGAGCGAGACCGGTGTCAGATCGCGCACCGGATCGTATTCGAGGCTGGGATAGGAATGTGGATAGATCGCAACCGGCGGGTTCGGCACAAACAGCAGCGTCGTCCCGTCCGGTTCTGCGTTCACCACGGCCTTGACGCCAATCCGGCCGGCAGCACCGGTGCGGTTATCGACGATCACGGGTACCGATAGCCCGGCGCTGAGCTTCTCGGCCACAATCCGGGCCATGGTGTCGCCACCGCTTCCAGCGGCAAAAGGATAAATCAGGCGGACCGCATTTTGCGTTTGGGCGCGGGCATCGAAGCCGCGTGCTGAAACCACCGCGGCTGCGCCGGTGGCGAGAAATAATCGGCGGTTAAGAGATTCGGACGGCATGGCAAATCCTCCGGAGCTTTTGATTCCGACGGTCACACCGACGGTTAGGACCATTCTGGGCTTCCCAGGTCACTGCCGAAAGCTTAATAGACCAAAGGTCCGCCAGACGGACCAAACACTGGAACGCCTGCAAACTTGATCTGTGATTGCCATGTCCGCGGCCCGTGCTTCTCAGACTGTCCATGCCCTGGAGCGAGGGCTGTCGCTGCTTGCAGCGATCAATGAAGCGGGACCGGCCAGCTTGGCCGTTCTGGTGGACGCGACTGGTCTACCAAAAGCCACTGTCGTGCGGCTGCTGCATACCCTGCGCGAAGCCGGCTACATCGAGCGAGCCGAAAATGCGGGTTACCGCTTGTCGCCGCGCGTCCGCGATCTTTTCAGCTCGATTGATCGGGAGAGTGCGCCAACCCAGGCCATCCGCCGCCTTCTCAACGATTTTGCGACCGTCGTGAAATGGCCGGCTGAATTCATGGTGCGCGAAGGCGCGACGATGGTGATCGAAGTGTCCAATCGTGACAGCGCCCCAATCAACTTGCGGAGATTTGAGCATATACGCTTTCCGCTTCTGTATTCCGCTTCCGGGATCGCGCTGCTGGCGTGGTCGAAGCCGCGGCAGCGAGAAGAGATTGTCCGCTCCGCGCTCCTGCAGGAAAAGATCTCCGAGCGCGACGGTGTGGTGCGGACGACCAGGCGCGCAATCGCTGAGACACTTGCACGCGGCTACGCTGTCCACGATTACAACACGCCGATTGAGGGAACGCGCGCAATTGCCGTGCCGGTGTTTTCGGGCGACACTGCGGTTGCCGCGATGGTGCTGATCTATCTGCGCGATGCGCTGCCGCAAAACCAGGTCGACAACGTTCTGTTACCGCGACTGCGGGAGGTCTCGGGCAAGATCAGTCTGCAATATTCCGGCGGTCAGCAATAGAAGATGCAGCCCAACGCGCGGTACTCCCTGGCGAACGCATCGGCAGTATCATGAATGGTTCGCCGATGTCTGCCGCTACACTGAGTGTGATCGTGCCGACGCTCAATGCGGCGCACACCCTGGGGAAGACGCTGGATGCGTTGACGCCGCAGAGGCACGGTTTGATCAAGGAAGTCGTGATCGTCGACGGCGGCTCCGATGACGAGACACTTGATATTGCGCAGAAGCTTGGTTGCCGGGTGGTGCGTGCGAGCAAGGGGCGGGGAACACAATTGCGGCGTGGCGCGGCGGCTGCGACCGGAGAATGGTTGCTGTTCCTGCATGCCGATACGCGACTGAACGCCGATTGGGCGACGGCTATTTCCGACTTTGTTGCGCGGCCCGGGTCCGGTCAGTTAGCGGCGGTGTTTCAGTTCAGGCTTGATGATATCCGGACACGGGCGCGGGCTCTCGAAGTGGTGGTGTCGCTTCGGACCCGCTGGCTGGGACTGCCGTACGGAGATCAGGCGCTCGTCCTGTCGCGGAAGTTCTACGATGACATCGGAGGTTTTTCGGACATCCCGCTGATGGAAGACGTTGACATCATTCGCCGCATCGGACGACGCCGCCTGACCATTTTGCCGGCTTATGCCGTCACCAGCGCGCAGAGATATCGTCGTGATGGATATATGAGGCGCAGCCTGCGAAATCTCACCTGCTTGGCTTTGTATTTTCTGGGCGTTCCGCCGGCGCGAATAGCGAAATTCTATGGTTAGGTCCCGGTCGAAGCCACTGGTCATTCTGATGGTGAAAGCGCCGCGTCCCGGACGGGTGAAGTCGCGTCTTTCGAAACTGATCGGCTCCTCCGAGGCGCTGCGATTCTATCGGGTGACGACGGCACGTTTGATTCGAAGCCTCTCGCGCGATCCAAGGTGGCGGCTGGCAATCGCAGTGACACCGGACACCGATTGTTATGCGAGCTTCTGGCCAGCGGAGGTGCCAAGACTTCGACAGGGTCGTGGTGCACTGGGGGCACGCATGGTTCGTCTTCTCTCGCAGACGTCGCGGCATCCGGTTGTGGTGATCGGCTCGGACATTCCCGGTGTCCAGCCGGCGCATATTGCCGCCGCGTTGCGACAGGTCACCGGCAGCAATCTGGTGCTCGGTCCGGCACCGGACGGCGGATATTGGCTGATTGCGCGCGGCGCCGGCGCACGGCCCTTCAAGTCAGGAGTCTTCGACAACGTCCGCTGGTCGACCGCATCTGCGATGGATGACACCGTCGCCGCCTGGAATGGTCCGGTCGGCTTTGCACCTCGGCTGGCGGATGTCGACACGATAGCGGACTATTGCCAGTGGCGCGCAAATGCCCCGTGAGCGATCCGCTAGCGTGTCTGCCATGGCCGTCCGGCTAGGTGTCGACGTTTACAAAGCGGCTGTCGTCGGCGCCGGTTCGTGTAGCGGGGCTCCGCTCCGCGCTCGCCGGGGCAGGGCTGCAGGATGAATTGCCGAGGACGCAGAATTTCGCGCAACTGGGATGGTTGAGCCAGACGCGCTTCATCGAATCTTGCAAGGTCGCGCCCATTTCGAATTGCGGATCGTAGGCGATCAGCGTGCAGGCCAGAACGACCGGTCGATCCGCGCCCTTCCGCTTCACCACCATCCGCGACTGCGAGCACATGATGTCCTGCGGCGACGATCCGAGAATGTCCCAGCATTGTTCGGTGATTTCAGGAACGTCGGCGCGAGGTTCCATTTCCGGAAACAGTACAAGCCGTTCGGGATCGTTTACGTCGATAATAATGCCGTGCTCTGCAAACAGACGGGCATAGCCGGCGCGCTGAGCGTCCAACTTCTCGCCCCACATGGTCCGGCCGGCCACCGAGACATTGAACCCGGACCGCACCAGCCACAGCAGACCTTGAATTGTTGGAACGAACGTTCCTTCGCCGCGCTCTTCCTCGTGACGCTCTGGTGAAAAATGGTCGAGTGATACGCGCAGTCGAAGCCGGTCACCGTAGCGCATCCTGACTTGCTCAAGCTTCGCCTTCGACCGCTGCATCGGACGCATGGCGTTTGTCAGCACCAGCACGTGATGTCCGCGCGAGAGCGCATCGTCGAGGATATGGAAAAAGTCCGGATTCATGAACGGCTCGCCGCCGGTGAACCCGATTTCACGGGTTCGGAATTTGCCCTGCTCGATTTCGTCGAGAAACTGTGAGACGTCCCGGGGGGTGAGATAGGCTAGCTGATCCTTCCGGGGGCCGGAGTCGATATAGCAGTTTCGGCAGGCAATATTGCAGAGCGTTCCGGTATTGAACCACAGCGTCTTCAGACTCGTGAAGTCGACGGCGGCGCGCTGCTCGCCCTTTGCGGTCACCTCCGGCAGACGAAACTTTCGTTGATCAAGCTCTGGCGCGGACATGTGTTGCGGCCAAAGCGACGTGACCTTCGGACCCTTGGCGCGGCCAGCCGGTTGCCGGTTCGCGGGATGGTGCCAGACAATAGTCCCTGGCACGAGCGCCCGGCCGCGCGCCAGAATTTCCTCCAGGGGCAGGACATCGCAACTCGGCCAGATGCCTGTTGAGAGAGCGAGGGCGTAACCCTCCGGGAGCCCCGCACGCAGCATCTTGCCGGCCGCTGCGGCGTGATCGTAGACGAGGCTGCGGTGCTCGATTGAGAGACCATCGGCGGTGCGGCTGATGATGCTGTACCAGACGCGCGGCGTTCCGTCGTTCGCCGGCATCCCGATTGCTCCGGAGTTATGCCAGAGATATCCCGATATCGACTGTGTGAACGGCAATCCGCAATGTCCGCCGATCATGCCATAGACTCCGGCGGCTTCGATCTCCTTCAGCTTCAGCAGATGTCCTGTGGAGGCGAACACAAATCGGTTGATTGTGCTCGGAATGCCGTGAACCACGGCCAGACGCACACCGTCGAGATCGAGCACCAGCCGATCCGGGAGGCCAGCCATCCATAGCCGATCAGCGGCGCTGAGCTGGTGGCGCGCGTGCTGAAACCAGGTTTTTGAAAGCCGCGAGCAATCGCTGCCTTCCGGAAATCCGCACCCGCAATCGTCTGAGTCGTTTGCGAGGCTTTCCTCGCAATTGCCCTTGATGATGTGCGAGACCGAGTTCCGAACCAGGCCCACGGTCTTTGACGCGTCGGCCGCATACGCGACGACGTCGCCGGTACAGATCATTCGCTCCGGGGTGAAGCCGAGGCGAGCGGCCTCGTCGATCAGGGCCTGTGTCGCTTCGAGATTGCTGTAAGGCCCGCCGAATATCAGGACCGGTCCGGAAGTTCGTATAACTTGCATGTGTCCAGCAAAGATCCAGAGAGCCCACCCCAGAGAGACTAATCATTCACCTGATTGCTGCAACCGCTATGCGCGCAAAGATCGCCATTGTCCGGAACATGCGATTTACAGGACATGCTGTTCCACCCCCGGCTGGCCGCAATTGAGGCATTCCTGTCTTCGGTCTTGGACTTTAAGACGTTACGCGCTTGGTGGAGAATTTCGGAGAAATGTGACAAAGGCCAAGCCAGTTGTCGGCAGCGCCGGGGCAGGGCAGCGAGTATCCGCGAGGCATACTGCTCGACCGCGCACCGAAGGTTATGTGATCCCAACGCGCGCCCGCGCGATTGCGTTTGATGTGCAGACCGCCGATATTTGCTGGTCTAGGCGTGTTATCCACGCGGCGCGGGTCCGGCATGACGGCATTAAGCGAGGCGCGAGCCTGTGTGTTCGATGCGTATGGCACGCTATTCGATTTTGCGTCGGCGGCTCGCGCTTGCCGGGACGAGATCGGCGATGATTTCGACAACCTGACCGCGTTGTGGCGCGACAAGCAGTTGCAATATACGTGGCTGCGCGCGGTACAGAACCGGCACGCGGATTTCTGGCAGGTCACCGGGGATGCACTCGATTTCGCGATGGAGACACTCGGGCTGCAGCGGGCGAACCTGCGCGACCGGCTGATGGCGCTGTATCTCGCGCTCGACGCCTTTTCCGAGGTTTCGGACCTGTTGCGCCGCCTGAAGCGCGCGGATTTACGCTTGGCAATTCTGTCGAACGGCACCCCTCGGATGCTCGACGCGGTTGTCAGCAACGCGAAGCTCGACGGCTTGTTCGACGCGGTCCTGTCGATTGAGGAGGTCGGCATCTACAAGCCGGACCGCAAGGTTTATCAGCTCGCGGTCGACCGGCTCGGCATCCCGAAGGAGAATATTTGCTTTGTGTCATCCAATGCCTGGGACGCATTTGCGGCGTCGGCATTCGGGATGCAGGTGGTCTGGTGCAACCGCTACGGGCAGCGCCGCGAGCGCCTTCCCGGAAGCCCGAACGACGAAATCAAGAGTCTCGCCGAGCTTCCAGCTCTGATCGGAGTGCCATGAACCTGTCAGCGTCGGAAGGTCATTCCGGATCTTCGAAGGTTGTGGCTTGCCTGCGGTGCGCAGTGTCGGACGGGATTTCCGCGCATCCTGCAGGACACCGCGCCATACGTGGGCACCGCATTGGTTCACGGGTGACGATGAACCTTTTGAAGCGGCACCGCGAGCGGCCGCAATGAGCAGGGAAGGACGCTTCGATATTTGCGTCATTGGCGGCGGATCGGGCGGTCTATCTGTCGCCGCCGGTGCGGCACAGATGGGCGCCAATGTGGCATTGGTCGAGCGCGCCCGAATGGGCGGCGATTGTCTCAACACCGGCTGCATCCCCTCCAAGGCGCTGATCGCAGCGGCGCACCGCGCTCATGCAATGCGCGATAGCGAAAAATTCGGAATAGCTAGTGTCACGCCGGACGTGCGCTTCGAGGACGTGTACCGGCACGTTCACGGCGTCATCGCCGCGATCGCGCCGCATGACAGTGTCGAGCGTTTCTCCGGTCTTGGCGTCAATGTCATCAAGGCCGAGGCGCGTTTCCTTAAGCCGGACCTGCTCGCCGCAGGCGACGCCCGCATTCGTGCCCGCCGCTTCGTGATTGCAACCGGGTCCCGGCCCATGATCCCGCCGATCGCCGGTCTGTCCGACTGCAAATACCTCACCAATGAGACGATCTTCGATTTGCAGGAACGGCCGGACCACCTGATCGTCGTGGGCGGCGGCCCGATTGGGGTCGAACTCAGTCAGGCATTCCGGCGGCTGGGCTCGCAGGTTACGCTGGTCGAGCGCGCGAACATCCTGCCGCGCGACGAGCCAGAGGCCGTCGCCATCGTTCGCGCCGCGCTGCGCCAAGGCGGCGTCGAACTGCTCGAGAATGCAGAGATCGTTGCGGTCGCGCAGTCGGGCGGCGTCGAAGTGTCGGTCCGGACCGAGGGCGGCGAAGCACGCAGCATGACCGGCTCGCATATCCTCGTTGCGGCGGGGCGCAAGCCCGATCTCGACAGCCTCGATCTGGCCGCGGCCGGGGTGGAGCATGGCCCGAAGGGCATTACCGTTGATGCGCGGTTGCGAACGAGCAACCGGAAGATCTTTGCGATCGGCGATGTGTCCGGCGGTCCGCAATTCACCCACATTGCGGGCTATCACGCCGGCATCGTGATCCGGAATGCTTTATTCTCGCTACCTGCACAGGTTGATTACCGGGCGCTACCCTGGGTCACTTACAGCGACCCGGAACTGGCCCATGTCGGTTTGACCGAAGTGCAGGCCCGCGCAGAAGGGCACTCCGTCTCGACCTTGGCGGAGCCGTTGCGGACGAATGACAGGGCTCAGGCCGAGCGCGCGACCGAAGGCCTTGCCAAGATCGTTCTTGGCTCACGGGGGCGAATCCTCGGCGCGACCATCGTCGCGCCGCATGCCGGAGAACTGATAGGGCTATGGGGACTCGCCATCGGTCAGCGCATGACGCTATCGGCCATGGCCGGGATGATTGCGCCTTACCCGACGCTATCGGAGATATCGAAAAAGGTGGCCGGCCAGTATTACACCAAGACATTGTATGGCGACCGGGTGAAGGCTCTTGTGAGGGCGATACAGTGGCTGCTGCCCTGAGCAGGCGGGACGCGAAATGCACGGGGCACCGAGACGCTTCATTCCAGGCTGGACGTCCATCATCCGCGACCGACGGATCTGGATCGGCATCGCTATCATCGCGGTCATCACCGGTCTCCATCTCTCCGGAGCCGGTGAATTTCTCTCGCTCGATACGTTGCGAGCCTACCGCAAGACGCTGACCGGTCTGGTCGAGCAGCACCCGATTGCGTCGGCGGCCATCTATCTTGCCGTCTATATTCTGGCTACCGCGCTGTCCGTTCCCGGTGCCGTCGTCCTGACGCTGGCTGGCGGCTTTCTATTTGGTGCGCTGTATGGAGCCGCATTCGCGGTGGCCGGCGCGACCATCGGCGCCATCGCATTGTTTCTGATCGCACGCTTCCTGATGAAAGGGCGGACGCTGGATGCGTTCGGCCCGAAGGCGGCTTCGCTGGGTGAGGGCATCCGTCGAAACGCCTGGTCCTATCTGCTGGCGCTTCGCCTGGTTCCGCTATTCCCGTTCTTCCTTGTCAATATCGTGCCAGCCTTTGTCGGCGTCGCATTGCCGGTGTTCGCAGTGACGACCCTGTTCGGCATTATACCAGGGACTCTCGTCTATAGTGCCGCCGGTGCCGGGCTTGGCACTATCTTCGACACGGGTGAGGACTTCACGGTCAGTTCGGTGCTAACACCAAACATCATCGCGGCATTGGCCGGCCTTGCGGCGTTGTCCCTTGTCGCGATTCCTATCCGAAACGCGTTTGCTGGAAAACAGCAGGACAATTGAGTGCAATCCCTCGTTAAGGTCCCGACCGACCGAGCGACGGGTATGTCACTCTTCGGTGGCGACAACGGCAACGGGCAGGACGTCGAAGAGCTGGCCAAGCTCCATGCCATTGTTAATGGACCGATCGCCAATCAGGTCGCGCGCGCTCGGAAATGGGGTGGCGATTGCGCCGCGCCATCCGGCAGGCCATTGGTGTCCGCCGGCGGTCCGCGCCGCGAACCGGCGGCCAGCCGCGACCAGAACCCGCCGCTTGCCGAGGCTGCGCGTGAACGCCACGACGTGTTCTGCGTCCTCGCCATCGACCGGAACCGGGTCGTATCGTCCGTCGCGAAACAAGTCTGCATAGTTGTTACGAATCTCCAGCAGGCGCCGTGTCAGAGCAAACTTGATGCGGCCGTCCGGCCATTGCACAGATAGGTCAGGCCAGTCAGCTCCTTCAGCCACGCCACCAATCCGGCGTTCAAAATCGACAGGCCGGCGATTGTCCGGATCAACCAGGGAGTAGTCGTAGAACTCGGTGCCCTGAAAAAAATCGGGCACGCCGGGCGACATTATTTTCAGAGTGAGTTGTGACAGGCTGTTCAGGGCTCCAAGCAACGCAGTCCGCCGCGCAAACTGCGAAAAATCGGCCGTGAACGCGGCGGAGCGATCCCCGGACAGGATGTCACGCAGGAATCCCGTCAGGGCGTTTTCATAGGCCGCATTGGGCGTGGCCCAGCTGGTGTCCTGCTTGCCTTCGCGCGCCGCCTTGATGGCATAGGCTTCCATCCGCTCGACGAAGCTTTCATCGATGCCGGTGAGCGGCCAGGCGCCGATCAGGGTCTGATACAGCATGTACTCGTGTGCCGACGACGGCTGCCGAACCTTACCGCCCGTACCGCGAATGAAATGTCTGTTCATGGCCGACCAGCGCTGGACGGCTTCTTGCCATTCCGGTGCCAGCTCGGCGAGTGCGAGGATACGCATGCGCGCGTCCTCGCCCCGCTTGGTGTCGTGGGTTGCGGTTGTGGTGAGGGCATGCGGCGCGACTTCGGCCGCCTCTGTCTGCCGGCGGTGAAAGGTTTGCAGTGAGGCATCCGGGTGTGCTGGCTCCCCACCGACTTCATTCAGAGCCAGCAGACGATGGTAACGATAGAACGCGGTATCTTCGAGCGACTTGGCCATCAACGGACCGGTGAATTGCTGCAGCTTCATCGCGAAGTTGCGCACGCGCGGCCGGCTGTAGGACGGAAACTCCGCCAGATCTGTGTTGATCGCCTTCTCAAGGAAATCGAAGATCTCCGGGTCAGGACCGCGCCATTTTGCGCGGGCACGCGCAATCACGTCCGCGATCACGGCGCGATCCCGATCGGACGGCCCATCGATGGCGATGTATGTCCGATAGACAGGGAATTCGAGCACGTAAGCCTGAAGCGCCATGCGTAGCCGCTCGGTGACAAAGTCTCGAGTCGCGAATGACCCGGCAGCGATGCGCGACAGCGCGCGTGTCAGCACGGAAAACTCGCTGGCCAGCATTGTCTCGAGCACGGTGCGTTTGGCATCCGCCAGGATGTCGTCGAGCCGGCCACGTTCTCCGACGAAGTCACGCCATGTCCGCTCCAACTGCTCCAGTCCGGCGGGCTCGAGCAGAACATGCGAGATATGGTTCAGCCGCTCGTAGCCGGTTGTGCCCGCAACGCCGGTCAGGCTCGGCAGCGGCTCTTCGTCGCCAAGGATTTTCTCGATCAGCAGGTAGAAGCGCTGCTTTCCAGGCGAGGGCCGGATGCGCCGGACCAGCTCCTGCAGGCGGCGGGTGTATTGAGCGGGATCCCGCAATCCGTCGACATGGTCGAGCCGCAGACCATGCAGCTTCTGCTCCGCGATCAGGCGTGCAACCAGACCATGCATCGCGCGGAAGGTCGCGGGGTGTTCGGCGCGCAAGCCCGCTAGATCGTTGATGTCGAAGAACCGCCGATAGTTGATCGAGGAAAAAGCGATACGCCAGTAAGCCAGGTGATAGTGTTGCCGCTCCAGCAAACGATGCAGGGCGAGCTGGCCGGCCTCGGTCTTCGCGTCATAGACATGCAGCCCGCGCGCGATCAGTTCCGCAGCGCCGTCGATGGCCGCCAGTTCCTGCTTGAACCTCGGCGCATCCCGGTAGGACGGAGCATTCGGGCTGCGATGCGGCTGAACCAGCCCGATGATCGCCTGACCCGCCGCCGTGTCGTGCGCGTTCGCGGCGCTGACAAGATTGCGGAGGATTTCGCCATAACGCTGCGGATTGATCGGAAGCTTGTGTTCGAAATACTTGGCAGCGAACGTGCCGCTGGCGGCGTCGTATTTCAGTTCGATTTCGGCCTGCGACAACGCATCGGCATAGGATCTGCCGAGGATGGGCAGGAGCACGCCCGGCTGCTGCCGATGCGGCAGGCCGTTCCAGTCGATGTCGAATGACGCCGCGTGCGGCGACTTCTGGCCCCATTCCAGGACGTCGAGCCACCAGAGATTGTCGGAGAAGCCGACACCCATGTGATTGGGGACGAAGTCGAGGATCAGCCCCATATCGGCGCTAGCAAGCGCCGTGGATAGCCGCTCGAAGGCTTCGTCGCCGCCGAGTTCGGGATTGAGGCGGTTATGGTCGACGATGTCGTAGCCGTGTGTGCTGCCCGGCCGCGCTGCGAGAAACGGCGAGGCATACAGGTGCGAGATGCCGAGTTGCTTCAGATAAGGAACCAGCGCCGCCGCCGCGTAGAAATCAAAATCCTTGGTGAGTTGAAGACGATAGGTTGCAACCGGTATGGCGGGTGGCATCAGCGCGCTCCAAGCGCCACGAATACCGACCACGGCGCGAGCGTCGAATCAGGCGCGTCTCCCCAGATCGTTTCGTCCCAAGCGGGCAGGTCGGACGGGAGCGAACGCTCGTTATCCGAGATATTCGCGAGCAAACAAAGGCGCTTCTCGCCCACGTCCCATGACGCGAACAGGACACCGTCGTTGAAGTGCGCGTCACCGCCTTGCGGGATCTGCGGAAGCAGGGGGACAATGTGTGCCTTGCGGACCTGCAGTAATTTGCGCGTCAGCGCCAACCGATCTGCGCCGTCGTTCCGCGATAGGGCGGACCAGTCCAGCGTCGCGATATTGCGGGTTGATTCGGCGAGCGGGTCGGGAATGTCATCGCCCGACTCGGCATAGGCTTCGGCAAACTCGCGCTTCCGTCCGTTGCGCACTGCGTCCGCCAGGTCGCCCTGGAAATCGCAGAAGAACGGAAAAGGTTCGGTCGCGCCCCATTCGTCGCCCATGTAGATGAGGGGCGGTGAGGGCGATAGCAGGAGGATCGTGAATGCGGCCTCAAGCGCTGCGCGCGTTGCCAGCGCCGACAGGCGCTCGCCCTTGGCCCGATTGCCAATCTGGTCGTGGTTCTGAAGGAAGTTCACGAAAGCGGCCGGCGGCAGATGTCTGCTTTGCTCGCCGCGCGGCCGCCCGCCGCGGTGGGGCGAGGGCTCGCCCTGGTAGATAAAACCCTCCGCGAGGCTGCGCGCGACGCGAGCGCCGGGACTGTCGTAGTCCTTGTAATAGCCCTGAAGTTCTCCGGTCAGCAGCGTGTGCCAGGCATGGTGATAGTCATCATTCCATTGCGCGCGATAGCCGCCGCGTGGAACGACCTCCAAGGGCTCGAGCAAGGCGGCCTGGTTATCGTCGTTCTCGAGTACCAGATGGATGTGCCGTCCGGTTTGGGTCGCGAGTGTTCCGACCGCCGCGCTCAGGTCGTGCAGCATATGCGGGCTGCCCGGGGTCGCGATGGCGTGCACGGCGTCGAGGCGCAGGCCGTCGAAGCGATAGTCGCGCAACCAGTACACCGCATTCTCGATCGCAAAGGTACGCACGCAAGGCTGGGTGTAGTCGATCGCGCCGCCCCAGGGCGTCTGCTCTTCGGAGAAGAACTGAGGCGCGATGCGGTGGAGGTAGTTTCCCTCCGGTCCGAAGTGGTTATAGACCACGTCCAGGAACACCATCAGCTTGCGCTGGTGCGCCGCATCGATCAACGCCTTGAGGTCTTCCGGCCCTCCGTAGACGCTGTCAGGCGCAAAAGGCAGAACGCCGTCGTAGCCCCAATTCCAACGCCCCGGAAAGTCGGATAGCGGCATCAACTCGATCGCCGTTATACCAGTCTCTGCCAGATGATCGAGTTTGCCGATCGCGGCGCGGTAGGTCCCCTCAGGCGTGAACGTCCCGACATGAAGTTCATAGAGCACCGTGTCCTGCCAAGGCCTTCCTTTCCAGTCGGTGGCCTCCCAGGCAAAACGCTGGTCGACCACTTCGCTCGGACCATGGACATCGTCCGGCTGAAACCTGGAACCCGGGTCGGGAATCGCGAGCTCGCCGTCGATCAGGAATTGATAGCGCGTGCGGGCTTTTGCACCGGGCACCTCCAGCCGGTACCAGCCATCCTGCGCCGCCATCGGGATCTGGCTGTCCAGCAACAAGTCGACGCGTTTCGCGGCCGGGGCCCAGAGTCTGAACGTCACGCCATCATCGTGTAGTTGCGGGCCGAAAAGCTCCCCGCTCATGCCCGGCCCTCGTAAACCGTTACGCTCAGCCCCGGGGACTTTGCGTTGTGCCCCGGTCCGCCGCCCGTCTCCGACATTTGTTCGGTCGTTTCGAGCGCCAGCGCCCATGACTGGACGTTCGGCCATTCCGGGAAAGTGAATTCGATCTCCTCATGCGCGGCGTTCAGGACGATGAATAAAGGGCTGCCTGTCTCCTCGGATGCGGCCAACACATAAGAAAGAAACCGGCCAGCCGGAAAATTCCAATCGGTTTCCGACATCTCCGACGCGGAGGGTGTCAGCCATTTGACGTCGTAGGTGTCGTCGTCGCGTTTGCCGATCAGCCACTGACGAGGCTGCAGTTGCGGATAAGAATCGCGCATCCGCTTCAGGGTGCCGATCAGGTCGGTGAGATCGTCTTCGGTTCCGAGTTTCGACCAGTCGACCCAGCCGATTTCGTTATCCTGACAATAGGTGTTGTTGTTGCCGTTCTGCGTATTGGCTGCCTCGTCGCCGGCCAGGATCAATGGGACCCCCTGGGCCAGCATCAGGCAAGCAATCTGGTTGCGCCGGAGCTGGCGGCGAATGGCATTGATGCCCTCGTCGTCGGTAGGACCCTCGACACCAAAATTGACGCTGATGTTGTCGTCCGAACCGTCCCGGTTGTCCTCGCCATTAGCGTCGTTGTGCTTGTCCTGGTAGCTCACCAGATCGTTGAGCGTGAATCCATCATGCACGGTCACGTGGTTGATGCTGCTCCGGGGTCCGCGGCCGTTATGCTGATATTGCGGCGCCGAGCCGGTCATGCAGCGCGCAACATCGCCGAGCAGCCCGCCATCGCCGCGCCAATATCGGCGCATGGTATTTCGGTAGACGTCGTTCCATTCCGACCAGCCGGTTGGAAATCCGCCGACCTGATAGCCGCCGAGACCGATGTCCCACGGCTCGGCAATCATCTTCACGCTGGCCAGGACCGGATCCTGCCGCACAGCGGCGAAGAACGGAGCATTGGCGTCGAAGCCGGGACCGCGACCAAGAGTGCTTGCCAGATCGAAGCGGAATCCATCGACGTGATAGACCTCGACCCAGCGCCGCAGCGAATCCATGACCATCTGCAAGACGCGCGGCGTGGCGAGCTTGAGCGAATTCCCGGTCCCTGTGAAATCGTCGTAATAGCGCGGTTCATCCGGCATCAGCCAGTAATACGATGCGTTGTCGATACCGCGATAGCACAGCGTCGGACCGAGCTGGTTGCCTTCGCAGGTATGGTTATAGACAACGTCGAGGATCACCTCGATGCCGGCATCGTGCAGCGCCGCGACCGTGCTTCGGAACGCGTTGACGGTGTTACCGTTCGCGTATCGCTTTTCCGGCGTGAAGAAGCTGAGCGTGTTGTAGCCCCAGTAATTGCGCAGGCCGCGATCGATCAGATGCCGGTCGTCGGGAAAGGCATGCACCGGCAACAGCTCGATTGCGGTGATCCCAAGCCGCCGGAGATGTGCGATCAGTGCTGGCGACGACAACGCGCCATAGCTGCCGCGAAGCCCCTCCGGCATGTCGGGAAATGTCTCGGTCAGTCCCTTGACGTGAGCCTCATAGATGAGTGTTTGCTCCCACGGGATCTGCGGCCGCGACCCGTTTCCCCAGCTATGGGCGTCGTCCAGGACCACCGACTTGTACATATAGCGCGCGTTATCGCGCTTGTCGTAGGAGAGATCCTGCTGCTTGCTGCCGGTGCGATAACCGAAATGGGTATCACTCCAGATGAATTGCCCTCCGAGGTCCTTCCCGTATGGATCGATCAGCAGCTTGTTGGGATTGAATCTGTGTCCGGCTTCGGGGGCGTAGGGCCCATGCACGCGATAGCCGTAAAGTTGTCCCGGCGCCACGTCGGGGAAATAGCCGTGCCAGACGTCATCCGTGCGTTCCGGCAAGATGACACGGCTGCTTTCATGCTTCCCGGAGCTGTCGAATAGACACAGCTCCACGCTCGTGGCGTTCGCCGAAAACAAGGCGAAGTTCGTGCCCCGACCGTCAAAGGTTGCACCGAGCGGGTAGGGGGTTCCGCCTGAGATTTTCGCCTTAGACCTCAGGAACGAAATAGACGGCAGCAAGCGGTGGGACAACAATGTGGAGCTCCGGGATGTCACGCGTCATAACCGCCGTCACAGTGCCGTTGTTCCCAACGTTGCTGCCTCCATATATGGCGGAGTCGGAATTCAGCACTTCCCGCCATTGCCCGCTGAACGGGACCGGGACGCGATAATCATTCAGGACCTGCGGGGTGAAGTTCACCACCACCACGCACCGGTCACCTTCCGCCGCGCCTTTGCGCTGCCAGGCGAACACGCTGTTGTCGGCGTCATTCATCACCAGCCACTCGAAGCCTTCCGGCTCGCAATCACGCTGATGTAGCGCGGGCAGCGTGCGATACAGCCGGTTCAGATCGCGGACCAACTGCTGTACGCCTTTGTTGAGCGGCCGTTCGAGCAGGTGCCATGGCAGACTGACGTCGTGATTCCACTCGGTGTCCTGCGCGAATTCGCTGCCCATGAACATGAGCTTCTTGCCCGGATGCGCGAACATGAAGGCGAAATAGGCGCGCATATTGGCGAAGCGCTGCCATTCGTCACCCGGCATCCGGCCGAGAATGGAGCGTTTGCCGTGCACGACTTCATCGTGCGACAGCGGGAGGATGAAGTTCTCGGAGAATGCGTAATGCAGACCGAACAGGATTTGCCCATGATGGTGGCGACGGTGGATCGGATCCTTCGAGATGTAATCAAGCGTGTCGTGCATCCAGCCCATATTCCACTTGTAGCCGAAGCCCAGTCCGCCCCATTCGACCGGCCGGGACACCTGCGGCCAGGCTGTGGATTCCTCGGCGGCCGTCGTGGCATTCGGATAGCGGCCGAACACCTCGGTGTTCACGTGGCGCAGGAAGTCGATCGCGTCCAGATTCTCGCGTCCGCCATGCTTGTTCGGGACCCAGGCATCCTGTGGCCGGCTGTAGTCGAGATAGAGCATGGACGCGACGGCATCGACGCGCAGGCCGTCGACTGCGTAACGGTCGAGCCAGAACAACGCATTCGCCAGCAGGAAATTGGAAACTTCCGTGCGGCCGAAATTGTAGATCAGCGTACCCCAGTCGAGATGCCGGCCCTGCATGGGATTGGCGTGCTCATAGAGCGCGGTGCCATCGAATTGGCCGAGACCATGGGGGTCATCGGGAAAATGTCCCGGCACCCAGTCCAGAAGGACGCCGATTCCCCGCCGATGGAAGGCATCGACCAGCGCGGCGAAGTCCTCCGGCGATCCGAAGCGGCTGGTCGGCGCGTACATGCCGGTCGGCTGATAGCCCCACGAGCCGTCGAACGGATGCTCCGAAATCGGCAGCAACTCGACATGCGTGTAACCCATATCGTGGACGTAATCCGGCAGCGTTTCGGCAAGCTCGCGATAGGTCAGCCAGCTGTTGTCCCGGCGAGGATTGCGACGCCAGGATCCGAGATGCACTTCGTAAATCGATATGGGCGCTTTGACCGAATTTAGCCCGTCGCGAGCCGGGCGCGGCTTCGGCAACGTGTTCAGGTCCAGGACGATCGAGGCCGTGGACGGCCGCATCTCGGCGGCAAATGCAAACGGATCCGACTTCAGCGGCAGGAGGTCGCCATTACGATTGATGATCTCGTACTTGTATTTGTTTCCTGCGACCGCCGCCGGGACGAAGATCTCCCAATAGCCGTTGCCACGCACCCGCATGGCGTGCCGGCGCCCGTCCCAATTGTTGAACTCGCCGACGACGCTGACCCGCTGGGCGTTCGGAGCGAACACCACGAATCCAACGCCCTGGACACCGTCGAGCTGCTGCGGATGCGCTCCGAGCTTGTCATAGATGTGGAGGTGGTTGCCCTCTCCAAGCAGATGGAGATCGAAATCGGACAGCAGCGGCGGAAACCGATAGGGATCCTCCAGCTCCACTTCTCGGTCGCCGAAGCGGGCTCGCAGGTGGTAGCGGTCGTTGCCGATCGGCCCGCTGAACAAGCCCGTCTGGTCGACCTGCGTCAGTTCCTGCTCCTGTCCGCCTTCCTCGATCGCGACCACACGGCTCGCATCCGGCATCAGCACGCGGAGGATGGTCCGGTCGTTTTCCTTATGCGGGCCGAGGAAACTGAACGGATCGGAATGCCGCCCGGTCACGACGGCTTTGGCCTCGTCGGACAGTCTCATGTGACGATGGCCCCCCGCCGTTCGAGAATCCGGACGGTCGCCTCAACCGGAATGGCCATCCAGGTGGGCCGGTTCGAGATTTCGTATTCGATCTCGTAAAATGCTTTCTCCAGCAGGAAAAATGCCAGCAGGTCGTCGGCCGCCTTAGGGTCTTGCGGCCACAGCGCGCTGTCTTTTACCGCCGAACGATAGGCGTCGAGATAGGTTTCGGTGAGAATGCCCGACCAGCGTCGCACGCTCTGGATCAACCGGGAATGCTCCTCCGGGGTGATATCGGTCATTCGTCGCAGCGCCGCACTTGCGGCATAGTCGATCGAGCGACAGCATCCTGCGACGTCCCGCGCGGCCGGCGCCTTGGCGCGGCGTTCCTCGAGGCTGCGGCGGGGTTCTCCTTCGAAGTCGATGAGGAAGGCATCGTCCTTCACCATCAGCACCTGGCCAAGATGGAAGTCGCCGTGATGGCGGATCTTCAGTGCCACCGGCGTCGCGACGCGGCTCTGTTCGATATGCGATCGGATGGCGGCGTGATTCTGGAGCAGCGTGCCGATGAGCGGGTCCGACTTGTCGTCGCGATTGCGCTCCAGGAGCTTGAACACGCGATCGGCGCGCTCCAGCATCCCTTTGGTCCAGCGGTCGATATCGGCCGCCTCGACAGCCTCCGGCGCGAACGCCGGAATATCCGGTCGGCTTGCCAGTTTGAGATGGCATTCGCCCGTCCGCAGGCCGATCTGGCCGATCCGATGGATCATCGTTGCGTATTCGGGCGTCTCGTTGGCAGCATCGTCCGGCAGGATACGCTGTTCATCGAGAAGCCGGTCGAGAGACTGTCCGATGACGGTCCAGGCATCGCCCTGATTCTCGGCAAACTCGTGCACCACGGCGAGGGCGCTGGCATCATCGCCGTCGACCAGCTCGAGAGAGCCGAGCAAGGCCGGCGTATGCGAGAACGGCGCGTCCTCGACGAAGAAGCGTCCGATCTCGATCTCCGGATGGATCCCGGGCGTGATCTTGCGCAGGATCTTCACCACGTATTTGCTCTCGACCACCATGCTGGTGTTGGACTGCTCGACGCCGACGGGGCTTACCGCAGAAAAAGGAGTCAGCTCCTTGAACGCAGAGGTGCGGCGGAATTCCAGCGTGCGGGTGCCGGCAGTTTCGGTCGTGCCCTCGAAAATCTTGTTGACCAGCGCCGCAATGAAGTGCGGCTCCAGCGCCGCATCGAGCAATGCACCCTCGCGCGCATGGCGGCGCACGGCGGCGAGGACCTTGCCGGGGCCGGTATCGTCGAGCTCGGTGTAACGCGACCAGCGGATCGTTACCGGCAGTTGATAGCGGCTACTGCCGTCTTCCTGGGTGACATCCGTGACGGCGAGCATGAATTTCTCGCCGCCATGCTCGAGCGGAAATGCAACCGGCAGCGAGCAGGACAGACGCCGCGCCGCCTTTTCGCCGAACCAGCGTCGCTCCATGAGGAACGACGGGAGTACGTCGGTTTCGAGCGCGTGGCGGTTGCGACCCGACAAGACCGATTCGACGTCACTGCCGACGACAAGCGTTGTAACTTCACGCGGACGCAACACTTCGGTGAAGTCGGGTGACTCGCTAAGAAGCTGAAACCAGAAGAAGCCATAGGGGGGGAGGGTCACGAGATAAGGCAGGTCGCCGATGCGCGGGAAGCGGGTCCGCCCCAGCATCTCCAGTGGGATACGTCCCTTCCACGCGGTCAGATCGAGTTCGACCGCCTGCGCCGAACGCGACAGATTCGCAACGCAAAGGATTGCCTCGTCGCCGAGCTGGCGCACATAGGAGAGCACAGACCGGTTAGCGGGTCGAATAATGGAAAGATCGCCGCGTCCGAATACGCGAGAAGATTTTCGTACGCTGATCAGGCGCTTGGTCCAGCTGAGAAGCGATGACAGCGAGCGCGTCTGTGCTTCGACATTGACCGAAGCATAGCCGTAGACCGGGTCCATGATGCAGGGGAGAAAGAGGCGGGCCGGGTCGGCGCGCGAAAAGCCGCCATTCCGATCGGGCGTCCATTGCATCGGGGTACGGACGCCGTTGCGGTCACCAAGATAGATGTTGTCGCCCATCCCGATTTCGTCGCCGTAATAGATGATCGGCGTGCCCGGCATCGACATCAGGATCGAATTCATCAATTCGATCTTGCGACGATCGTTATCCATCAGCGGCGCCAGGCGCCGCCGAATACCCAGATTGATCCGTGCTCTAGGGTCCGAGGCATAGGTTGCCCAAAGATAGTCGCGCTCCGCATCCGTGACCATTTCGAGCGTCAGTTCGTCGTGATTGCGCAGGAACATCGCCCACTGACAATTCTCCGGTATGTCCGGGGTCTGGCGCATAATGTCGGTGACCGGGAAGCGATCTTCCTGCGCGATCGCCATGTAAATTCGTGGCATCAGCGGAAAGTGATAGGCCATGTGGCACTCGTCACCTTCGCCGAAATATTGCTGCACGTCCTCGGGCCACATATTGGCTTCGGCGATCAGGACCTTTCCGGGCGCATAGGCGTCAAGTTCGGCGCGCAGCCGGCGAATAATGGCGTGAGTCTCCGGCAGATTTTCGTTGCTGGTGCCGTCCCGCTCGATCAAATACGGCACAGCGTCAAGCCGGAAGCCGTCAACGCCAGCGTCCAGCCAGCGCTTCATCACCTGCACGATCGCGCTCACGACGCGTGGATTGTCGAAGTTGAGGTCCGGTTGATGCGAGAAGAAGCGATGCCAGTAATAGGCGCCGGCCTCCTGGTCGTAGGCCCAGTTCGACTTCTCGGTGTCGGTAAAGATAATCCGGGTGTCCAGATATTTCTGGTCCGTGTCGCTCCACACATACCAGTCGCGGGCGCTTGAGCCGCGCGGACTCCGCTTGGCGCGCTTGAACCAAGGATGCTGATCCGAGGTGTGGTTGATGACGAGTTCGGTGATGACGCGCAGGCCCCGCGCATGGGCTTCCTGCATGAAGCGGCGGAAGTCGCGCATGGTCCCAAAATCGCTGTTGACGCTGCCGTAATCGGCAATGTCGTAGCCATCGTCGCGGCCCGGACTGGGATAGAACGGCAAAAGCCAGAGGGTGGTGACGCCGAGATCTTTCAGATAGTCCAGACGTCCGGTCAGTCCGGCGAAGTCCCCGATGCCGTCATTGTTGCTGTCGCAGAATGCCTTGACGTGCAGCTGATAGATAATGGCGTCCTTGAACCAGAGCTCATCGTCCAGTTGCACGTCGGAGCTGAATGTCGGTGCGATGTTCATTGTCAGGCCAGGCAGCGGAAGAGGAGGGCGGGATCGTTCTGGGGATCGATCCAGAGGCGCACGCCACCCCATTCGAGGATGCGACGTTCGCCGGTGACCAGATTTTCAATGGCGCGTACCGGCTCGCCGGTGCCGAGCCGCGCGTTGCCGAAGTGGAGCCAGAATTCGCGCGCTTGCGGTGACAATGCGATGGCCGCCGCCACCGTATTCGTCCCGTCGACAGACGTCTTGATAAAGCCGATGAGATGGTCGTCCTGGATATCGAGGAAGCGCAGATCGGATGTCTGCAGCAGCGCAGCGTTCTCGCGCCGAAACCGGTTCAGGCGGCCGAGATAATCGGAGATGTTGCCGGCCTTGTGCCAGTCGCGGGTCCTGATCTCGTATTTCTCGGAATTGAGATACTCCTCCTTGCCGGGTATCGGCTCATGCTCGAGCAGCTCATAGCCGTTATAGATTCCGTAATTCGACGACAGGGTCGCGGCCAGCGCCGCGCGCGCCTTGAACAGCCAGGTTTCGCCGGTCTGCAACTGCACCGGTAGGATGTCTGGCGTGGTGACGAAAAAGTTGGGGCGGAAATAATCCCGTTCGGGATGAGCGGTGAGCTCGGACAGGTATTCCTGGAGCTCGGCCTTTGTCGTCCGCCAGGTGAAATACGTATAGGACTGCGAGAAGCCGAGCTTGGCGAGCGCCTTCATCAACTTCGGCCGCGTGAAAGCCTCGGACAGGAAGATCACGTTGCTGTTGCGGCGATGCACCTCGCCGATCACCCACTCCCAGAAGGGCAGAGGCTTGGTGTGCGGATTGTCGACACGGAAAATCTCGACGCCTTGGTCGACCCAGAACAGGAAGACGTCGCGCAGTGCGGTCCACAGGGCGACGCGGTGGTCCGATCCAAAATCCGGGTTGACGATGTCTTCGTATTTCTTGGGCGGATTTTCCGCGTATTTTATCGTGCCATCCGGTCTCTTCCTGAACCACTCAGGGTGCTGTTTGAGCCACGGATGGTCAGGCGAGCATTGCACCGCGATATCGAGCGCGATCTCCATGTTATGCGCACGGCAGGCTTCCACCAGCCGTCGAAAATCATCCAGCGTACCCAATTGAGGATGTACGGCGTCGTGTCCGCCGCTGACGTTGCCGACAGCGTAAAAGCTGCCCGGATCGCCCGGCTCGGCGCGCAGGGCGTTATTCTTGCCTTTGCGGTGAGCTGTGCCGATCGGGTGAATGGGTGTCAGATACAGAACGTCAAATCCGAGCCCGGCGATCTCCGGCACGCGCGCGATGCAATCGTCGAAGGTCCCGTGCTGACCGGGTACCTTGCTCTGGCTGCGAGGCACCATCTCGTACCAGGCGCCCGCGCGAGACCGAGGCCGCTCGATCATGATCGGAATGATTGCACTACGGCTGAGATCAGACCGAACCGGACTCCGGGCCATGCTCTTGACCATGTCCGGGGAGAGCAATGCGTCCGGCCGGCCGGTCGTTTTGAACTGCGCCAATGCGGTCTGGACGACGGCGTAGTCCGGCCAGTTCCGCGGCGACAGTTCGGCGATCAGTTCCGCGCCCTCGCGTGCGTCGACCGTCACATCTTGTCCTGCATCCTGTTTGAGCAGAAAGCCCTTGCGCCACGAGCTGTAGCGGTCAGACCAGACCTCGATCTGGAACACGCTACGCCCGGTCTGTGTCGGTAGAATTGTTCCGGTCCAGCGGTCGTTGCCGAATAGCTTCATCGGCGCGCTGTGCCAGTCGGTCGCATCCTCAGGCCGCCAGCGGATCGAAGCTGCAATGGCGTCATGACCGTCGGCGATCAGATCCGCCCAGATATCAATGATTTCGCCGACGACACGCTTGACGGCGTAACGACCGTTATCGATGCAGGGGTAGATGTCTTCGATGCGGAAGCGCGGACCCGTAGGATCCGCCGAAGTGACCTCTTGTTCGACCGTCGCCGACGCAAACTCCCTACGCATGACCAGCGGTTCGTCGGTACATTGATCACCCCTTCGGCGAGGCAACGGGCGAAAATGATAGTAGTTCCCGCAATTTGCGAAACTTAATGCATAAGCGCGGCGTTGGACGCGCGACGAACTGAAATCTGGAAATGACAGACAAAGCGCGGGCGTGGGGGGTCGAAGACGGATATCACGACGTTTTCGGCAACTGGCATCAAGCAGACGGAGAAACTCTAGACCGGCTCGTCGATCGGCTTTCGGCAGGTCGCGCTGCGCCTTTGGATATGCGCACGTCGTTGGATGTGGAACTCCGCGCGTTCCAGGGCGATGCCGTACCGGGCTGGGGCCTTGCGGTGCAACTCTATTCGGTTCGCTCGGCGACGAATTGGGGGATCGGCGACTTCACGGATCTTCGGCATATGCTCGGGGTCGCAGCGCGTAGCGGTGCAAGTGCGGTTGGATTGAACCCCTTGCATGCCCTGTTTCTGGATAGGCCAGAAGCCGCCAGTCCCTATGCGCCGAACAGCCGGCTGTTTCTCAACCCGCTCTACATCGATGTTGAGGCGATACCTGAATTCGAGGGGATCGAGGACGCGTCGCTCGGCGAAGCCGTTCAGGCGTTGCGGGCGAATGATCTTGTTGACTATGTCGGCGTCGCGGCGTTGAAAGAGCGGATGCTGCGCGCGGTCTATGCCCGGTTTCTTGAGCGCGGGACGACAGAACGCGCAGCCAGGTTCGCGAACTTTCGCGCCGCGCAGGGGGAGAAACTCACCCGCTTTTCCTGCTTCGAAATCCTGCGGCGGCGTTTCAATCGTGCCTCCTGGCGGCAATGGCCCGATCCCTGGAAGAACCCCGACACGACAACGCTGAATGAACTTCGCAGACGGCAGGATCGTGAATGCGGGTTCTTCGAGTTTCTGCAATGGGTCGCCGACGATCAACTCGCCGCCTGCCGTGACAAGGCGAAAGAACTCGGTCTGCCGATCGGGCTTTATCTCGATCTCGCCGTCGGCGTCGATCCGGATGGCGCCGATGCGTGGAGTAACCAGTCAGCGGTACTCCGCGATTTTTCCATCGGCGCGCCTCCCGACGAATTCAACCCGGCCGGACAGGATTGGGGGCTGGCGCCGTTCAATCCCCACGCATTACAGGATAACGACTTCGCTGCGTTTCGTGAATTGCTTTCCGCCGCGATGCGCCACGCCGGCGCGGTGCGGCTTGATCATGTGCTTGGTCTGATGCGCCTCTATCTCGTGCCGCATGGTGTGGGCGCATCCCGCGGCGCCTATCTCCGCTTTCCTTTCGAGCCGCTACTGCGCGTGATCGCGGAGGAGAGCAACAAATATCGCTGCGTCTTCATCGGCGAAGATCTTGGCACCGTGCCGGAGGGCTTTCGCGAGACCGCCGCGCGGTGGGGCGTCTGGACCTATCGCGTGATGATGTTCGAACGCTGGGGCGACGGCGAGTTCAAGAAGCCGCACGATTACCCGCATGAAGCGCTTGCAACATTCAATACGCACGACCTGCCGACCTTTCGCGGTTGGGTCAGTGGGCATGACCTCGACGTGAAACGGGCGCTTGGAATCGATCCGGGAGAAGACAACGACAGCCGCCAGCGGGCCCGAGAGGCGCTGGGTCGTGCGTTGTCGTCTGGTGAGAACGGTTCAGGCGAGGGCCTTCCATCGGCGTGCGCCTATCTTGCCGCAACTCCGGCAAAACTCGTGATGGTGTCTTTGGAGGACATGCTGGACGTCGTGGAGCAGGTCAATATTCCCGGCACCATCGATCAGCATCCGAACTGGCGGCGCAAACTTCCTGTCGCTCTGGAAGAATGGACTGATGGCGATACCTGGAAGATGGTGGCGTCCACTTTTGAGCGCGCGGGACGCAGCCTTCGCCGCTAGTGGCTCCTGGCCGAAGCCAGTTCCACGCGCAGCGTGCAAGGACTTGGCATGGGATCGGCACCGCATCTTTCGCGATCCGCCGCATCAGACGCGCACGGGCACATTCCAGATTTCGGCTGCATATTCCCGCACTGCGCGGTCAGAGCTGAACCATCCCATCCGGGCCGTATTCAGGATGCTGGAGCGCCACCATTGTGTGCGGTCGAGCCACGCGCGGTCGACCTCCCGCTGCCTCGTCCAGTAGTCAGAAAAATCTGCCGCCACCATGAACGGATCGGCGCCGAGCAGCGTGTCAACGAGCGAGCTGTATCTCGACGGATCGTCGGGTGAGAAGGCGCCGGCCACGCACATTTGCAGGGCGGTCTGCAGTACCTCGCTGTCCCGCGCCGCCGCGATTCCCTCATAGTGTGAGTGTCTGCGTTCCTCGACCTGCTCCGCTGTCATGCCGAAGAGAAAGAAATGGTCGGCGCCGACGTGATCGCGGATCTCGATATTGGCACCGTCGAGCGTGCCGATGGTCAGCGCGCCATTGAGTGCGAGCTTCATGTTGCCGGTGCCAGACGCCTCCATGCCCGCGGTGGAAATCTGCTCGGACAGGTCGGCGGCAGGAACGATGGCCTCGGCCAGACTCACATTGTAGTTCGGTATGAAAACCAGCTTCAGCCGATCGCCGACGACCGGGTCGGAGTTGATGACGTTCGCGACGTCATGCGCGAGCTTGATCAGAAGCTTGGCGCGCTGATAGCCGGGCGCCGCCTTGCCGGCGATGATCTTGACCCTCGGAACGTGCGTGCCGCCGGGATTGGCGCGGATGTGCGCGTAGAGGGCAATCGTCTCTAGCAGGTTGAGCGTCTGGCGCTTGTATTCGTGGATGCGTTTGACATGCACGTCGAACAGCGCGTCGGGATCGACGGCGATGCCGGTCCGCGACCGGATCAGACTGGCCAGCCGCTCCTTGTTCGCACGACGGATGCGCTGGGCGCGCTCGCGGAAACCGGCATCGTCGCTGGCGGCCTCGATCGACCGAAGCGCGTCGGGATGCTCGCGAATGTCACGCCCTGCGGCCTCCGAAATGAGAGCGGTCAGGGCTGGATTGGCCTGAAACAGCCAGCGGTGGAAGGTGACGCCGTTGGTCTTGTTGACGATCACGGTCGGCGCAGCCTTGGTCAGGTCGTGGAATACCGTGGCCTTCAGCAGGTCGGTGTGGAGGGCCGAGACGCCGTTGACGTGGTGCGATCCGACGAAGGCCAGATGCGCCATGCGGATCGAGCGATCGCCGCCTTCGTCGATCAGCGAAATATTGGCGATGAATTCAGGATCGGTCAGGCCGCGACGCGTCGCGTCTTCGAGGTGGTGCCAGTTGATCAGATAGATGATCTGCAGGTGGCGCGGCAGGACATGCCCAAACAGGAACAGCGACCATTTCTCCAACGCTTCCGGCATCAGCGTATGATTGGTGAAGCTGATGGTTGCGCGGGTGATGTCCCAGGCCTCGTTCCAGTTCAGATCGTGCTCGTCGATCAGCACCCGCATGAGCTCCGCCACCGCGATGGCGGGGTGGGTGTCGTTGAGCTGGATGGCGGCATGATCGCCGAGGAGGCGGATATCGCCGATCTGCTCCATGTGCCGCCGGATGATGTCGCGCAGCGATGCCGCGGTGAAGAAATACTCCTGCCGCAGCCGCAACTCGAGCCCCTGGGGAGTCTGATCGTTGGGATACAGGATGCGTGTGATCGCTTCGGCCTTGATCCGCGCCGCCATCGCGCCGATGTGATCGCCTTCGTTGAAAGCGGACAACTGGATGGGGTCCGGTGCCCGCGCACCCCATAACCGCAGCACATTGGCGTGCGTGCCCTTCCACCCGATTAGCGGAATGTCGTGGGTGGTCGCGATCACGGTCTCGCCGGGGTACCAGATCGCACGCGGCGTATCGTGATGGCCTTCAACATATTCGACTGCGCCGCCAAAGCCGATGGCGTATTCCTTTTCCGGGCGCGGCAATTCCCATGGATTGCCGGACTTCAACCATTGCTCCGGACGTTCTTCCTGCCAGCCGTCGCGGATCGTTTGCGCGAACAACCCGTGTTCGTACCGGATGCCGTAGCCGTAAGCGGGTATTCCCAGCGACGTCATGCTGTCCATGTAGCAGGCGGCGAGCCGCCCAAGACCGCCATTGCCGAGAGCGGCGTCCGGTTCGACGTCCTGGATATCCTGAAGATCGACGTCGAAGCCGGCCAGCGCCGCGCGCGCTTCTTCCGTCAAACCGAGATTGGCGAGAGAGTCGGACAACAGACGCCCGATCAGGAACTCGATCGAAAGGTAATAGACCCGCTTCTTGCGTGAGCGTCGGTTGTCGGGTCGGATGTCCAGCCAGAGCTCGGTAATGCGGTCGCGCACCGCCAGCGTCGTGGCGACGTACCAATCCTGCTTGTTGGCCTCCGCGACGGTCTTGCCGAGTCCATAGACCAGTCGCGCTCGGATCGCCTCGTTCAGTGAAGAAGGCGTTGATGTCGCGGTGGAAGGGGGGGCAATGGAACCCATTTCAGGAGCGGTTCGGTTTGCTGGAAGGCATTACGCCAGGAGAGGTCCGCGCTCAGGCTGATTGTTTAGGAGCGGGGAGCCCATGAACATGGTTGCGATACGCCAGAATTGACAGGGAGTTCAACCTGGCAACGGAGTCATGGCTCGCGCCCTGAGTTCCCTCAACCGCCCCAGTTTCCGTGCCCACGCCCCTCGCGCAGCAAAAGGACGTCGGCGCTCAGCGCGTTGCGTAATCCAGTTTCCGACGCACAATTGCGCGATCGGCGATGAGCCGGTCGTGGAGCACCTCGAACTCATGCAGCAAGTCCATTGCAGCGGAGGCGTCGCGATCGTCGCGCAGCAGATCCGCCACGATCTCGCGTTGCCGCGTCAAATCCTCCTCCACCAGCGCGATGTGACGCTCGAGTTGTTCCGACTGGCCAAGGATCGACGCGCGGTCCATGGTCAAAGTCTAGCACCGTACGCCAGCGGCGGAAGCCCCCTTGGGTGCTTCCGGTCGTCGCGTCTCTTACCGGGCGGATGAGCTGAGCGGACCCTGCGTCGGCGTTGACGCGCGGGTTCCGGCGGGCGAGGGCGTCACGGCGCGAGGGTCGAGATTGAGCATCGGCACCGCGCCGCCCGGCAACATCGTCACCGGCAGTCTGCCGTCCCATTTCTCGGCCTGAACCAGATTCACGAGATTGGGATTGTCGCCCAGTGCGGCGCCCCGGGCGCGGATCGCTGCGGCTTCCGCCTCGCCGCGTAACCGGATCGCTTCGGCCTCGGCCTGGGCGCGCTGGCGCACGGCATTGGCTTCCGCCGTCGCCTTGGTGACCACGATCTCGGCCTGCACCTTTTCACGCTCGGCATTTTGCCGCAGGCGCTGCACCTCGACCTCGGCCAGCATGCGCTGCTCGATCGACTTTTCGTATTCGTTGCTGAAATCGAGATTTTCGATCTGCACGGATTCGATCACGACCGGCCCCTCGGCATGCTTGAGCACGGCGGCCATGACCTCGGCATTCAACCTGCCGCGTTCCTGGATCGCGGTCACGGCGTTGAACTGACCGAAAACGATCTTCGACTGCGACTGCACCGTGGGAAGAAGAATGCGGTCGGCATAGCCACGCAGGCCGCCGAACTGCGAGTAAAGATCGTCGACCTTGTCTTCCGTGGCCCGAAAATTCACCGAGATCAGGAGATCCGCAGGTTGCTGGTCGCGGCTGTAGGAATTGACCTTGTCGAACTGCACGCGCTGGGTCTCCAGCGAGATTTTAACGATCGAATCGATGAAGGGAATCTTGAATCCCAGTCCCGGTGTGGCTGTGCCGATCAGCTTGCCGTTACGCAGGATGACGCCGCGCTCGCGCTGGTCGATGGTGTACCAGCTGCCGAGGACGATCGAGAGCCCGAGCACGAAAAGGATTGCGATTCCGACAATCACGAGGACGCTGCGGCCGCGTCCGCCACCACCGCTTCCGCTGGATGCGACGGCCGCCGCCTGTGTCAGGATCTTGGACATGGCTTCCCCTCTGTTCGACCGCTATCGCAACCTTTGCGTGGCACGGCTGCGCCAGGCGATCCGGTCAAGGATACTCGGCGTTGGTCGCAGGCCGAGCCCGTCCGGTTCACCCCAGGACAAGAATTTCGGTCAGGAGAATACCAAGATTTTTACGGCTGCGCGCGGACGCTTTGCGCCGCCTGTGCATACGAAAATGCCGGCCGGGCAGGTGCCCGGCCGGCAAAAACTGGAGCGCTACGGAGTTGTCCGCAGCTTCGCGTCGTGCCCCTATCGTGCCGTTAGGCCCGCTTCTGGATCATGCCCCATACCGCCAGCACGATGATCGCACCGACGATGGCGCCGATCAGCCCCGCACCTTGGCCCGCCTGGTACCAGCCGATCGCCTGGCCGAGGAAGGTGGCCGCAAAGGCGCCGACAATGCCCAAGAGGGTCGTCAGGATGAAGCCTTTCGGCTCATTGTCGCCCGGCATGATGAATTTCGCGATCACGCCCGCGATGAAGCCGATGATAATGGTCCAGATGATGCCCATGCGCCGCCCTTCCTTTGCTTGAAGCCGTGTCAAACGCACGGACTCAATCGAGGTTCCATCCTAGCGCAAAATCTCGGTCATTAACATTCCGGCGGCACTTTGCGCGTGGCCGGAAATCGCCGTGAGACCGGCCTCATGCCCTTCGGATCGCGAAGCTGTCCACATATTCGTTCGGCTTGGCGGGGTCGAAGGCCTTGCCCATGACCGTGAAGCCCTTGGTCGCGGAGGCGGGAACCGGCATGCCGGCATCCTTCATCGCCTTGCCGGCCTCGGTGGTGAGGAACACCTTCTTGGCGATGCCCGCATAATCGACGTCGCCCTTGACCTGACCCCAGCGCTTCATCTGGGTCAGGATCCAGACCGCAAAGCTTTCATACGGGAAGGGATCGAAAGTGACGCGGTTCGGATCCTTCTTGATGCCGCCGAGCCCGTCGGCATAGGTGCCGGTCAGCACCTGGTCGAGCACGGTGACGGGCGCGTTGATGTAGTTGGCCGGCGCGATCGCTTCGGCGATCTGCTTGCGGTGCTCGGGCTTCGCCGAATAGGCGCTGGCCTCCATGATGGCGCGCAGCAGTGCCGCATAGGTGTTCGGCATCTCGCTGGCAAAATCCGCGCGGGCCGAGAATGAGCAGCACGGATGTCCGTCCCACAGTTCCTTCGAGATCAGATGGATGAAGCCGACACCGTCGAACACCGCACGCTGCACGATGTTGTCGGGGGCAAGGAAGCCGTCGACATTCCCGGCGCGCAGGTTTGCGACCATTTCCGGCGGCGGCACGACGCGGAGTTGGACGTCCTGATCGGGATCAAGGCCGGCTTCGGCGAGGTAATAGCGCAACAGGTAATTGTGGATCGAATAATCGAAGGGAATCGCTAGCTTCAGCCCCTTCCAGGATTTCGGATCGCGGCGATCCTTCATCGCCATCGACAGGCAAATCGCCTGGCCGTTGACGTTCTCGATCGCGGGTACGGTGAAGGGTATGGGTGTCGAGCCCAGCCCCATCGAAATCGCGATCGGCATCGGCGCCAGCATGTGAGCGGCGTCGTATTCCTTGTTGATGGTCTTGTCGCGGATCACGGCCCAGCCGGCGGTCTTGACCACGTCGACATCCAGCTTCTGCTTCGAATAGAAGCCGAGCGGATGGGCCATGATGATCGGGGTCGCGCAGGTGATCGGGATGAAGCCTACCGCGAGCTTGGTCTTTTCCAGCGGGCCCGATTGCGCGAAAGCGTCGGTCGCGGTGGCGATCGGGAAAATCTGCGACAGCGCAGCGGTGACGGTGGCGCTGCCGACGGCTGCGAGCAGAGAGCGGCGCGTCATCGCGTCGGGGAAAGCGGCACGCAGAACCGCGCTCTCCACGCGCCCGCGCAGGCCGGCATCGCTCAGGCCTTCGCAGGTTAGGCCCGCATCGTGGTCCATGCCGCAGGCACAGGCGCTCACGCGGGTTGGCGATTTGTCGATCATTGCTACGGTCCCTCGATGCGGTGATGTGTTAGTAAAAAAGGCGCGGCCCGCAGGCCGCGCCGGACAATCGTGTTCGTTCAGGCGGCCTTGCCCTGCATCGCCTTGGGCGCTGACGGATGGCCTTCCTCGATCGGCAGCGAGGGATCACGCGACCATTCGTTCCAGGAGCCGAAATACATCCGCACGTCCTTCACACCGGCATTCTTGAGCGCGAGGAAGGTGTTGGACGCGCGTGCACCCTTGAAGCAATAGAGATAGACCGGCGTGTCGGGGGTGATGCCGACGGTGGCGCATTCGGCGAGAATTTCTTCCGACGACTTGAAGCGCGGACCTTCGGCGGTTGGCTTCATCATGCGGTACCATTCAAGCCAGACGGCGCCGGGAATGCGGCCCTTGCGCGGGCAGAAATCCTTGCCATAGGGCGAGGAGCTTTCGCCGATCCATTCGTCGACATCGCGGACGTCGAGCAGCGCGATGGGCTTTCCGAGCGCGGCCAACATCGTCTTGTAATCAATGACGATTTCGCCGGCCTCGGGCACGATCGGGAAGGATGAGGGGGTGGGTGAGGGCACCTCGGTCGTGACCGGCAGGCCCTTCATGGTCCAGGCGTCGAACCCGCCATGCAGCACTTTAATGCTCGGATAACCCAGCATGCTCAGCAGGAAATAGCCGCGGCAGGACTGTCCGAAGCCCGAATTCATCGATTGCTCGTAGAACACCGCGGTTTCCTTGCCGGACAGGCCGGCGGCGCCAAACGCATCCGCGAATTTCGACTTCAGCTCCGCCATTCCCTCGGGCGTCGAGGTCGCGAGATAGGTGAAGATGTCGTGGACATTGACCGCGCCGGGGATATGTCCCGCGGCATAGGCGTCGGGGTTTCGGGTATCGATCACGACGACAGGCTCACTCGCCATCATCGTCTTGAGGTCTTCCGCAGTAATCAAAGCCGCAGTCATGACGAACCTCCGTTGATGTTCTGCTCCGCGATGGTCCCGGACGTCCTCACCCCGTTTATTGCGCGCCGTCGGCGAGCATTTTTTTCAGTTGCTTGGTCGCCGGCGTGACGATGGCGACGAAATAGGCTTCGCGCAGGCGCCGCTGCGCCCGATGCGACTTGAGATAGCCGCGCGCGCCGGCATGCAGCATCGCCGCATGCGCGGTCGCGACCGAGGCCTCGCCGAGCTGCAACCTGATCTTGATCACTCGCTCCCAGAAGGCCGGGCTCGGGTCATAGGGCGTGGCGGCGAGCGTCATGACCTCGCGTTCGGCTTCGGCAAGCAGTCTCTCGAAATCCTCCGGCTGCTGGTCGAGGAAGCGGTTGACGTGCCCGAGCATCGGGCGAAGCTCTTTCATGATGGCGACGCAGTCGCGCATCACGCCGATCCCCATGCCGGCCTGCAGCAGCACGAAGCCGGCGCGGATGCGCTTGACGAATGGCATCGCATTCTCGGCAAGGATCAGCCGGTCCGGCACGAACGCGTCGCGAATCTGGACCGCATAGGTGCCGGTACCATCCATGGCCAGAAACGGTGGACAGGCGTGCAGTGTGATTTTGGGATCGCCACAATCGGCGAGAAACATCACCTTTTCGCCTGGCGCATCCTCGCGCTCGAAGATGGTGCCGAACAGATGCCCGGGCGCGAGATTGGAGACCCAAGGCAGGGCGCCCTTGACGATGTAACCGCCGTCGACTTTGCGGCCCTTCAGCTTCAGGGTCTCGATCCCGAAGAAGCTTTTCATCGGATTGGAGAGACCGGTACCTCCGAGCTGCGTGCCGCTGGAAACCGGAGCGAGCCACTGCGCCTGCAGCGCCGCATTCTGCGAATTGCCGACATACCAGGCGAGCGTGTCCTGGCACCACGCCATGAACGCAGTCGCGCCGCAGGTCTCGCCGATTACCGACATCGCCGCGATTGCCGGCCGCAGGTCGGCGTCCCCGTTCACCGGCATGTGTGACGCGAATGCGCCCTCGGCGCCGAAGGCACGCAAGGCCTCGTCAGGATAAAGGTCGCCCTTGTCGATGGCGTCGATGACGGGTGCAAGCTTCGCTTTTGTCACGGCGCGGACGCGCTCGCAAAGATCCTCCGGTTCGTTTCGGGTATCCAGCGCGAGCGCGGGCTGCGTCATGGCTCTACGACCTTTCCGTCATGTCGGCGATTGGGATCAGCGGCTCACCTCGAGCCCGACCGGGCGGGTGAAGGTGTTGGCGACCGGAGACCATTTCTTCACATGCGTGATCAGCGCATCGATTTCTTCAGGCGACACGCCGTCACATTCCATGTCGACCTTGACGCGCACGTCGGTGAAGCCGACCGGCTTCTCGCTGACGTCGCCGGTGCCCCAGACCGCGGAGATATTGAGGTCGCCCTCGAGTTCGAGTTCGAGCTTGCGTACGATCCAGCCGCGATGCACCGCATTGGCATGCAGGCCGACCGCGAGGCAGGAGCCCAGTGCCGCAAGCGATGCTTCGGACGGGTTCGGCGCGGTGTCGTCGCCGAGCAAGGCCGGCGGCTCGTCGACGATATAGGGCGGGAGATTGCGGATGAAGTTGAGATGCCGGAATTTACCCTCGGCGACGGTCTTGCATTTCAGTGTCTTGATGACCTTCGGGTTTGCCTTTCCGCTTTCGATCAGTTTTTCCAGCCCGCCCTTGTCGATCGGGGCAAGACATCCGGTGAGCACGACTTTCTCCGCGGCAACGGCCATGCGTTCCTCCAGCTTTCAGGTTCAGTAGGCTACCAACCGGTCTGTTTCTTTGCAGGGACCGTGCCAGCCGGGCCGGGTCCGGATTTCCTTGGAAACTCAAGGGCCGCGCCCGGGCCTGGAGATCGGCTTCGGCTCACACATGCTCAATGCTGGGGCAGACGGGCACCAAATGGGCGGGACCGCGCTTGGTTTGGGAGCAGCTATGCCGCGAGCGTCATGGCGACCGGTTTGCCTTGCGCGGCACACATCATGCGCGACGCTCATGCAGGATGGTGCGAGCGAAGCAATTCCGTTTCGATCGATCCTGCGCTAAGGAATGAATCATGAGCGGAAAAAGCGCTGCAGCCGAAATGGAATCGCGCCTGGCCAACGATGCCGAGAGCGCGCGCAAGCGCCTGCTGGATGCCGCTACGGAATTGTTCTGCCGCTACGGCATCAACGCAACCGGCGTGGACGCCGTGATCGACCAGGCGAAGACCGCCAAGACCACGCTCTACCGGATCTTCGGTTCGAAGGAGGGGCTGATCGAGGCGGTGCTGGAGAGCGAGGGCCAGCGCTGGCGTGACTGGTTCATCGGCGGAATCGAGGCCGGCAATGCGGCGCCGCGCACGAAGCTGCTGCGGATTTTTCCGCTGCTCAAGGAATGGTTTTCCGAGGAGCGCTTTTACGGCTGCCCGTTCATCAATGCGATCGGCGAGCACGACAAGGCAGACGAGCGGCTGCGTTCGATCACCATCAAGCATAAAAGTCTGGTTCTGGCGCGGATCGAGCGGCTTGCGGTGGAAGCGGATCTGCCGAACCCGGCTGCGCTCGCCCACCAGATCGGACTGCTGATCGACGGCGCGATTATCGCGGCAATGGTGATGCGCAATCCGAAAGTCGCCGACGATGCCGGCGCCGTGATGCGGACGCTCCTTGGCAGCGAGCAACCGCGCAAGAGCGGCGCTCCCCGCCGTCGCCTGGCCGCGGCAGTCTAGAGTCTTGGGTTGACGCGTTTTCTTAACGCGAACCGGGACCCACTTCGCTTGAAAACGCGCTAAAGATCGCGCAGCGATTTCATATAGGCGACCAGCCCGCGCGCCTCATCGTCTTTCAAAATGAAGACCGGCATCTCCGGATGGCCTGCGATCAGGCCGTCCTGCAGGCGTTCGACCATCTGCTCCAGGTCCACCCGCGGCTCGATCCGGCGGAAGGCCGGCGCGGAGGCGATCGGACTGCGCTCGCTCCGTCCGATCGCGTGACACGACGCGCAGAGCCGCTCTGCCAGCGCCTGACCCCGATCGGCGAGGTCGTTGGCCGGTGCACGGGTGTGCATGACGAGGGACAGCGCCGCGAGCAGCGCCGCTATCCGTGCGATTGCGACAGGTGAACTATACGTCAAAGAACACCGTTTCATTGTCCCCCTGCAAGACGATATCGAACAGGTAGACTGTTTTGCCGTCGCGGCTGGTTCGCTTCGCGATCAGGGTCTGACGGCGCTCTTCCTGCTCGATCAAGTTTAGCACGGGATCGGTCGCGTTGGCGTCGGCTTCGTCGGAAAAATACATCCGGGTATGCAGGCCGATATTGATGCCGCGCGACACGATCCAGACATTGATATGCGGCGCCATCATGCGGGTGTGGCGGCCGATTACGGCGCCGGGCTTGACGGTCTCGAAGGTGTAGATGCCGGTCTTGAAGTCTGCGCCGGTGCGGCCCCAGCCGCGGAAGTCCGGATCGAGCGCTTTCTTCTGCCGGTCGGCCGGATGGTTGTAGCGGCCGTCGGCATTGGCCTGCCAGATCTCGATCAACGCGTCGCGCACCGGCGTGCCGGTGCCGTCGAACACGCGGCCTTCGATCACGATGCGCTCACCCTTGGTGGCGGCGCCAGCAACAACGTTGCCGAAGTTGTTCTGGAAGATATCGAAGCCGGCCTGATGCGGAATGAGCCCGATGTGGACATAGGGGCCCGCCGTCTGGGAGGCGGTTTCCTTCAGATAGCCGAGCGCTTGCGGCATGGGTTTCTCCTGAATCCGATTTTTGTGTTCAGTTGCCGTCCAGCCGGTTCTCGAACAGGGTCGACCGGCGGCCGCGCAGGACGATGTCGAAGCGGTAGGCGAGCAGATCCATCGGGATTGCCGTGTTCATGTCGATCGGCGCGATCAGCCGGTCGATCGCCGCTTCGTCCGGGATGGTGTGCACGATCGGGCAGATCTTGATCAGCGGATCGCCCTCGAAATACATTTGGGTGATCAGGCGCTGCGCGAAGCCCGTGCCGAAGATCGAAAAGTGGATGTGGGCGGGACGCCAGCTATTGACGTAGTTGCGCCACGGGTAGGGGCCGGGCTTGATCGTGCGGAAATAATAATAGCCGTTCTCGTCGGTCAGCGCGCGGCCGCAGCCGCCGAAATTCGGATCGATCGGGGCGAGATAGGTGTCGTTCTTGTGCCGGTAGCGGCCGGCGGCATTGGCCTGCCAGAATTCCACCAGCGTATTGGGGACCGGCTTGCGGTTCTCGTCCAGCACCTGGCCGTGAACGATGATGCGTTCGCCGATCGGATCGCCATCCTTGGCGTAATTGCGGATCAGGTCATTATCGAGCAACCCGATATCGTTCTGGCCGAAGACCGGACCGGTAATCTCGGACAGCGAGTTCTGCAGCGACAGTAGCGCTTTGCGCGGCGAGCGGCCGACGCTGGTCTTGTAGCCGGGAGCGTAAGCTGGCGGATGCAGCGAGCGGTCGCGCTGATAGAATTCGACCGGATGGATCGATGGCATGAAGGTGTCGTGAAGCGCCTCCGCATCACGTTCGGAAACTTGCTCGCGTACATTCATGGGCGTCCTCCCGGCGTCTCCTCGCGGAAACGAACCTTAGAGAGGGCGCAATCTGCGAGACTTGACTCAAATCAAGCAAGCGGACGCTCAAATGAGCGGGCGGTCGATGATCGGGTCGTCATAGGCTGTGTGAACGAGTTCGATCCGCGGGCGCTCGCCGCGCACGGACCGCCGGGTTTCCCGTTGCGGCAAGCCTGCCATGCGCTTCATCCGCGCTTCCTCGGCCTCGATCAGCGCGTTCCAGGATATCAGCAGCTGCTGATAATTCTGCCGGACGGATTCGCTTCTGGTGCTGGAAATACGCGACGCACACTCCTCAGCACGCCTGCGATAGTGCCAGAGCATACGCACCCCCCAAGGTCCGTATCGCCGCGGATCGTGATCGATTCCGTGGGCCGCATGACATTGCGCGGCGGTATAAATGTGCCGGAACAGGGTTAACGCGGGGTTAAGCACCGCATTCGGGAGAAGCGGCAGCGGACGGGCCAAAACGGCCGCGCGCGGCGATCGGGACCAGTTTTGTCTTTGTCGTCAAACGTCTGTGGGGATGATTTGTCCGTGCAACATTGACCATGCAAGGTCTGCATCTATAAGTTGTCGTCGCCGATAGTGGCTATCATACTGGGGAAATTTGTGAATTGGCGTTTGGTGACGATGCTCGCCGGCCTCGTCCCGATTATGGCCGGGTGTGTGACGACCGCTCCGAGCCCATTGTCGCCTGCCGAGGTGCAAACCTTTCGGCTCGCGGAGGTTCGGGTCACCGTGCCGGCCGAAGCAGGGATCGTTGGATACGACGCCCTGACCACCGAATATGCGGCCGCCAAGCGCATTCCCAATTACGAACTCAACGCTGCGACAGACACCGAAGAAGCGAAGGCGTGGGCTCGCAATCATCTGCAGGCGCGCGTCAAGACCGCGATGGAAATGCAATTGGGGGAGGCGCTACGAGGCCAGAGACCGGTCCGCGCTGAAGTTGTCGTCAAGGGATTCCAACTGTCCAGTGCGGTGCAGCGCGTCGTCGTCGGCGGCGACTATCGGATGCTCGCGGATGTAACGCTGGTGGACGCCAAGTCCGGGGCCGTGATCACGGCCTATCCCGAGATGTTACATGTGGTGGCGGCCTTGAATGGGTGGGCCGGTGTGATCGTTCAGGCGGCTTATGACGCCTCCAACTCGCCCGGAGACAGGGTCGTCAACGGCTTCGCCGAAAAATACAAGGCATGGCTGCTGAAGAGCTGAAATCCTGAAAGCTCGCAGAGAGAGCCAGCATCAAGCCATGGCACCCGGGAGCGACACAACGCGAGCGGTATGATGTCCGCTCGCGTTATGCATTTGCGGCTCAGGCCTTCTTCACCGCCGGGATTTTCCACGACCCGTTGATGATCGACGGGTTCTTCTCGTTGGGCCAATACATGCGCAGCATCAGGATGAACTTGCCCTTCGGTGCGGGGAGCCAGTTCGATTCCTTGTCCTTTCCGGGCGATTCGTTCTGGATGTACAGATCGGTCGATCCGTCCGGATTGGTTTTCAGGCTCTGCCGCGGGCTGATCGAGTACCGGTTCAGCGGATTGGCGACGAAGAAATAATCCGCGTCATACATCGTCAGCGACCAGAAGCCTCTGACGGGAGGCAGCTGGCCTTTGGGAAAGCGCATGACGTATCTGTTGGCTCCGTCATAAGCCTTGCCCTCGCCATCCTTCTGCGAGGTCGGATAGACGGCATCCTGAGGACGATTGGCTCCAAGCCCGATGGCGGTGATCAGCGCGCGCATGAGGTAGTCGGTGCCGTAGATGCCGGTCTTGGTGGTGAAGGCCCAGCCTTGTTCGTCCCTGATGTTCGGGTTGATCTTGAACTGCAGCATGATCCGGTCCTGCGAGACTTCCGGAATGCGTTTGGTGAAATCCGCGTTCAGCTTGCCGGCATCGAAATCCTTGCCGGCGCCGATCCCGATCTTCTCGAATTTCTTGAGCGCCGGCGCGTCGGCCGCGACCGGCGGGTTGTCCTTCATCAACTTACAGAGCAGCGTGAAGTATTCGGTCGCGCTCAGCTTGTTGACCTGATCGCGCACCGCCGTCTTCATGTCCTGCGCCGCATCGACCGTTCCCGCCGGAGGCGTATAGGGCTTGCCGTAGGACGATAGCGGGACGAGCGCGCACTGATCCTGAAGTGCGTGCACGGCTTTGTAATCTTCCGGCGTGCCGGTGCAGTAGATGCGGCCGAGCAACCAGACGATGTTGGTGGCGGATTTATATTCCTTCACGCCGGCCGGCAGCGTGCCCTTCCAGCCGGGGCCGGTGATCGCGTAGGTCTGCGCCTTGGTCCCGGTGGTGCGTTTTCCGGGAACCTGAAAGACGGTGGTCCAGCCGTCCAGCATCGGAAACAGGTAGTACCGGTCATTCATGTCGGGGATGCTGAGCAACCAGGGCTCCTTGCCGACATCGACCCATGCGGTGGTGTAGAGCGTGTCGGCGTTCGGTGCGGTGACATCACGGAAGGACGCGTCGGGGTAGCTGCGGGCCTTGACGAACTGGCCCATCGGCGCGCGGGTGCCTTGCGGACTGGCGACGTTGGTCATGATCCGTCGCGTCATTTCCATCGTGACCAGTGGATAGCCATAGATGTAGGCGTCGGTCGCGAGCCAGAAATCTTCGATGCCTTCGCGGATGCCGAGGAAAGAGCCCAGTTCGGCGAGGCTGGGTGAGCTGATGGCGGTGCTGGCAAAAAGGCTCAGGCCGCCCAGGGTGGCAGTACGGCGTGTGACGTTCATAGAGTGCTCCCAATGCCAGTTTTTCGTTGGGCGACCTATACGAGGGCGATTTTCCGCGGTCATGCCATTTGGGGCCAAGAGCGGGCTCCTCCGCGCAAATTTTGGTGACGGGTATTCTTGTCCGCCGCAACCGGCAGGCGCGCCGCGGCGGCGGTCCTCGGACGCTGTCGGGGAGGGGGGCGGGAGGCGTGCTCCTGCGGCCGCAACTCTTGCCAAGTGCCGGTCCCTGGGGCATATCCCCTGCGCGGCGGGCCTTGCGGTCCGCCGCAGGCGCTTTCCGTAGGAGTGTAGCTCAACTGGCTAGAGCACCGGTCTCCAAAACCGGGGGTTGGGGGTTCGAGTCCCTCCACTCCTGCCAGTGCCTTCCTGAGATATCGAGACCAGAGCCGTTCGCGGTTTGTTTGAACTTCCGATCCCCTGCCTCTCGACTTGCTCAAGTCAAACGCGGGTCGAACCCAACACTTACAGCGCAGCGCTAAAGCTCGATCCGGATTCGAGCGTGGTCATATTTGTCGATCAGGCAACTGAGCGTCGCGCGTGAAAAATCCCCCGATCCTTCAACTCGGGATGCTGCGTGAATTTGATCCACTGGAATCCCTGATCGCGTAGCATCGCTTCGACGCAAGGTCTGTTCGGTCCCCACCAATTGGTTGGGTCGTTGTTGTACTCGGTTCCGGGATACATGATCATCGCGGGCCGGGCTTCGTCGAGCGCGTTCATGTGCGTCTCGACGATCAGCATGTCCTTCGTGACGCTGGCCGCCTTTTCCATTGCAAGGAACGGATGGCGCATGTGGTAGAGTACGCCGGAGAACAGAACAGTGTCGAACGTGCCAACCGTCTCGGGCGACAAATCCATGATATCGATTTCTTTGACTTCCATCGACGGTGCAAGCTGCGATCGGGCGAGCTCGAACGAGGCCCGGTTTCCCCATCCGCCGTGCCAGATGTAATAGTCGGTAGCGAGGACCCGCTTTGCGCCGCGCTTGTATGCCTCGATCGAAAAGTAGCCGTCCCAGCATCCGATATCCAGAAACGAGCGCCCTTTCACGGGTTCGCTGAACACAATTTCGGCTTGGCTCTTCAATCGCGCCTCCGGGCAATAGCCCGGTGTTTTGATCCCGTCGCCGAAGTCGATGACGTGAAACCATTTCGATTTCGCTATTTCGGCTCGCAGGTTGTCGCCGGTCATGCGGCCGCTCTTATTGAACAGCATTACGCCCATCTCCTGATCCAGGCAGCGGTTGAATCCTAAACCGCGACAATCGGAAGTCAAACAATGATCAGAGTTCCGTACTCGCGTGCGCTCCGGCGTGAGTGAACGCTGCGACTTTTCCTCTTCGTGGCGGCCTGAATGTTGTTGTCATCGTTATTGCCAACGCGGAAAATGGTCCGACCGAATTACCGGTGCATTGCGGCGCTCGTGCAGGTCGGCAGAGGTTCGGCGTTTCTCGACATGATCCCTGGTGCGATCGAGCGCGTGGCCGTGACGTCATGACCGCAGAGATCACTGCCTTGCCGTTGCCGACCCCGGCGCCGGATCAGCGGATTTGAACGTCATACGTTGCCGGGTCGCGCGTAGCGCGCTGTCGGCTCAGGCTGTTCTTGAAAAAGGCTTCGCGAACTGGCAATTCAGCCCCGCAAGCGGGATCTACGATATCAATAGAGTTGGTACGACGCCGGCAGGGATCAGGGGCCCCGACCTACAAAACCATGGCCTCGCGATCGTGCGCCGGATTTCACTGAGCCGCGTTTCGAAATTTTGAAGCGTTCGCTAGCCCCTGGGGAGGGACCGGATCGTGTCAGCATCGCAGCATCCTGCGGCGTCTCATCACTTGCCGTGGTTCATCACCGCGCCGGGGCAGACCGACACATTGTTCGTGATCACGACGCTGGTCATGATCGCGACAGTGTTTGCAATCGGCGTCGTTTTCTTCCGGTTGCATTCGCTGCCGGAGCGGCTCGGTCACAAGAAGCTGCAATTCGAGATTGTCGCGGTGCTCGGATTGCTGTCGCTGTTCACGCACGTCCATCTGTTCTGGGTCGCTGGCCTTATCCTGGCGCTGATCGACTTTCCGGACATCGTCACGCCGCTTCAACGCATCGCACGCGGGGTTGAATCGATCGCGCATATCGAGAGGCCTCCCGAACCCGAACGAATGCCGGAATCGGAGATCATGCGCGCTCATGACAGCGTGAGGCGCGATCATGCTTGAAATCGTGCTGTGCTCGATCTTCACCGTCCTGCCGGACTATCTGTACCGCCGTTATGTGCAGCGTAAGCGGATCGGCAAGGAGATCACGCTGTTCTCGGTCTGGTTCGAGCTGCGCTACGGCATCACAGCCTGTCTGATGCTGACGGTCGCGCTGATCACGGTCATCTTCTATTATCATCCGTCCACCAACCTCGTGACGTCGTTCTTCCGGACGATTCCGATCCTGCCGGAAACCGGCGGGCGGGTCAGCGAGGTCCTGATCAAGAACGGCGACCTCGTGAAACAGGGGCAGCCCTTGCTGCGACTCGACAGCGTCAAGCAGCAGGCGGCGGTGGACGTCGCGCGCCGGCGCATCAAGGAGATCGAGGCGCAGATGCTGGTCGCCGGTGCCGACATCGTGGCTGCGGATGGCCAGATCCAGCAGGCCAGAAGCGCGCTCGAACAGGCGACCGACGAATTGCGGACCAAGCAGGAGCTTGTGCAACGCAACCCGAATGTCGTCGCGGCGCGCGAGATCGAAAAACTGGAGACCGCCGTCGACGGGCGAAGGGGACAGGTGGCCTCGGCCGAGGCGGCAAGACAGGCCGCGCGGCTGCGGCTGTCGACTCTCTTGCCAGCCGAGAAGGAAACCGCTGAGGCCACGCTTCGGCAGGCGCAGATCGATCTCGACAAGACCGTGATCTATGCAGGAGTTGCCGGGCAGGTGGAGCAGTTCGCTTTGCGGGTGGGCGATATCGTCAATCCGCTCATGCGGGCGGCCGGCGTGCTTATTCCGCAGCAGCTCGGGCGGCCCGGCCTGCAGGCCGGTTTCGCCCAGATCGAGGCGCAGGTCATGAAGGTCGGCATGACCGCGGAAGTGACCTGCGCGTCGAAGCCCATGACCATCATCCCTATGGTCGTCACCGACGTTCAGGAATATATCGCCAGCGGCCAGTTCAGGGGCGGCGAGCAGCTCATCGATGCGCAGCAGGCGGCGAAGCCCGGCACCATCACGGTCTTCCTTGAGCCGATGTTCGAGGGTGGGCTCGACGGCGTGACGCGGGGCTCAAGCTGCATGGCCAATGCCTATACGAGCAACCACGAGCGGCTTTCGAGCGGAAAACTGGGCCTCGGATCATGGCTGTTCCTGCACATGGTCGACGCCGTCGGCATGGTGCATGCCATGCTGCTTCGGGTGCAGGCTCTGGTTCTGCCGGTCAAGGCGCTGGTATTCTCGGGCCATTGATGGGCGTCCGCAGGATACTGAGAGGCGATTTTTGCAGTTATTTCAACCTGGGGTTGCTAATCAGGGCCGTCCTGTACCTTGCTGCCGCCGGGATAAGCAAACCTTGATTTCCGGCCGGTTTGGCAGTAGCTAGGCGCCACGCTTCGCGGCCCGGCAACGGACATCCGCGGCGACGGTACCCCCAAAAAACAGGGCCAAAATCCGGCTTGTCCTTATACATGGGATCGGCGGCGGGACGGCTCGTTTGGATATTTTGACGATGGCGAAGTTCAGCCCGTTCAAGTTTCTGCAGGAAGTACGCGACGAGACCGACAAGGTCACGTGGCCGACCCGGCGCGAAACCGCGATCACGACCGTCATGGTATTCGTGATGGTTGCGGTTTCCTCGATCTTCTTCCTGCTGGCTGACCAGGTGATCCGCCTTCTGATCACCACTCTCCTGTCAATCGCGCGTTGAGCCTCACGAAACGGAATCAATAGACATGGCCAAGCGCTGGTACATCGTTCACGCCTACTCGAATTTCGAGAACAAGGTCGCCGAATCCATTCGCGAGCAGGCGAAGCAGCGCGGACTCGCCGACCAGTTCGAGGAAGTCCTGGTGCCAAAGGAGAAGGTCACCGAGGTCCGCCGCGGCCGCAAGATCGACACCGAGCGCAAGTTCTTTCCCGGTTACGTTCTGGTGAAGGTCGACCTCACCGACGAGGCCTATCACCTGATCAAGAACACGCCGAAGGTCACCGGCTTCCTTGGCGCCGACAACAAGCCGATGCCGATTTCGGAGAGCGAGGCCACCCGGCTGATCCAGCAGGTTCAGGAAGGCATCGACCGGCCGAAGCCGTCGGTGTCGTTCGAAGTCGGCGAGCAGGTGCGCGTGTCCGACGGCCCGTTCGCTTCGTTCAACGGCACGGTCGAGGAAGTCGACGAGGCTCGTTCGCGCGTGAAGGTCGCGGTCTCGATTTTCGGTCGCGCCACGCCGGTTGAACTCGAATTCGCGCAGGTGGAGAAGGTTTAAAGAGAGTTTCTCGTCCCCGCCTCTGCTGGCGAGAAGAGAGAGCCGTGGGAGGTGAGGGCGGCCGCCAACCGTCCGGATCCGCACCACGGCACCTGAACCGGGCCGGGATCTTTGAGATCACGGCTCACACAACAGGAGAAGTGAATGGCAAAGAAAATTACCGGCTATGTAAAGCTGCAAGTGCCGGCCGGGGCGGCCAATCCGTCGCCGCCGATCGGTCCCGCGCTCGGCCAGCGCGGTCTGAACATCATGGAATTCTGCAAGGCCTTCAACGCGCAGACCGCCAAGCTCGAAAAGAACATGCCGATCCCGGTGACCATCACGGTCTACGCGGATCGCTCGTTCACCTTCGAGATGAAGCAGGCACCCGTGTCGTATTTCATCAAGAAGGCGGTGAAGATCGAGAAGGGCTCGAAGGCTCCGGGCCGCGACAAGGCCGGCAAGATCACGCAGGCCCAGATCAAGGAAATCGCCGAGCAGAAGATGAAGGATCTGAACTGCGAGACCATCGAGGCTGCGGCCAAGATGATCGAAGGCTCCGCCCGCTCTATGGGCATCGACGTGGTGGGAGGCTGACATGGCTGGCAAGCGTTACAAGAAAGCCGTCGAAGGTCTGGACCGCGACAAGTTCTATGCGCTCGACGAAGCGGTGAAGATGATCAAGGATCGCGCCAAGTCGAAATTCGACGAGACCATCGAGATCGCGATGAATCTCGGCGTCGATCCGCGTCACGCTGACCAGATGGTGCGCGGCGTGGTCACGCTGCCGTCGGGCTCCGGCCGGACCCAGCGCGTCGGCGTATTCGCGCGCGGCGCCAAGGCCGAAGAGGCGAAGGCCGCGGGTGCCGACGTGGTGGGCGCCGAGGACCTGGTCGAAAAGGTACAGAACGGCCAGATCGACTTCGAGCGCTGCATCGCCACCCCCGACATGATGCCGCTGGTCGGCCGTCTCGGTAAGGTGCTCGGCCCGCGTGGCATGATGCCGAACCCCAAGGTCGGCACCGTCACCATGGATGTTGCCAACGCAGTGAAGGGCGCCAAGGGTGGCTCTGTCGAGTTCAGGGTCGAGAAGGCCGGCATCGTTCAGGCCGGTGTTGGCAAAGCCTCGTTCACTGCCGATGCGCTGATCGCCAACATCAAGGCTTTCGCAGACGCCGTACAGAAGGCGAAGCCGGCCGGTGCCAAGGGCACTTTCGTGCAGAAGATTTCGGTCTCCTCCACAATGGGCCCGGGCCTCAAGGTCGAGCCGAATTCGGTCATGGGCGGATAGTCAGACTGAGCCACGTCGTCAGACTGACACGTTCAGAACGACACATATTGAATCAAAGCCCGGCAGCGATGCCGGGCTTTTTTTGTGTTGGCCGTCGTCGGCAATGGAGAAACAGGCAAGCGCCCGCAGAAAATGACAAAACCAAAGTCTAGGCGCTCATGCGCGGAAACTTTTTGCGGCGCACTGGTTGTCACGTATCCGGTGTTTACATCGCTTCCAGATTTAACGTCTCTGGAGAATGCGCATGGCGGCCTATTCGTTGCAGATCAACGGCCAGACGAGGGCGGTTGATGTCCTTCCCGACACGCCCTTGCTTTGGGTCATACGCGACGCGGTAGGCCTGACTGGTACGAAATTCGGATGCGGCATCGCCCAATGCGGCGCCTGCACCGTGTTCATGAACGGCCAGCCGTTGCGGTCTTGCACGTTGCCGGTATCGGCTGTTGGAGATTCCGAAATTACCACCATCGAAGGATTGCAGAGCCGTGAAGCGCAGGCGGTCCAGAGAGCGTGGGTCGCGCACGACGTTCCGCAATGCGGCTATTGTCAGTCCGGCCAGATCATGAGCGCCGTCGCGCTCCTGGAAGACAACAACAAGCCCAGTGACAAAGACATCGATCTCGCCATGAACGGCAATATCTGCCGCTGTGCGACCTATGTCCGCATCCGCGCGGCCATCCACGACGCTGCCAAGTCGCTGGAGGGCTGACGTATGACAATTCATCAACGCAATCTGTCGCGCCGTTCGCTCCTGCAGGGCCTGGGCGGCCTGGTGATCGCCTTCCACCTGCCGCGCGAGGCTCGTGCCCAGTCCGGTGCGGCCAGCGCTGCTAATCCCTCGGTATTTGCGCCGAATGCATTCATTCGTATTGCCGGCGACGACACTGTCACCATTCTGTCGAAACACATCGAGTTCGGGCAGGGGCCATTCACCGGTCTCGCGACGATCGTTGCCGAGGAGCTCGACGCCGACTGGTCGCAGATGCGGGCGGAGCATGCGCCAGCCGACGCGAAGCTTTACAACAACACCGCCTTCGGCCCGATCCAGGGCACCGGCGGCTCGACCGCCATCGCCAATTCATACGATCAGTTGCGGCAGGCCGGCGCAACCGCGCGGGCGATGCTGGTGCAGGCTGCCAGCAATGAATGGAAGGTGCCAGTCTCGGAGATCACGATCGATAGCGGCATCATCCGCCACGCCGCGAGCAAGCGCGAAAGCCGCTTCGGCCAGTTCGCCGATGCTGCGGCGAAACTAACCGCTCCGGGAAATGTTCGCTTGAAGGATCCTGCGACCTTCAAGCTGATAGGAAAGAACACGGGACTCCACAAGCTCGATACCGCGGCAAAGACCAACGGAACCGCGCAGTTTACACTCGACATCCGCGAGCCGGACATGCTGACGGTGGTGGTCGCGCATCCGGACCGCTTCGGCAGCAAGGTCGAGAAAGTGGACGATGCCGAGGCCCGCAAGGTGCCCGGCGTGGTCGACGTCAAGGTTCTGCCGAGCGGCGTTGCGGTCTATGCGAACGCTACCTGGCCCGCACTGAAGGCGCGTGAACTTCTGAAGGTCACCTGGGACGATAGCGCAGCGGAGAAGCGCGGCACCCAGCAATTGCTCGACGAATACCGCGCGCTGGCCCGCAAGCCCGGAATGGTTGCCGGCAATCATGGCGATGCCGAGGGCACGCTGTCGAAGGCCAGCAAGGTGGTCGAGGCGGAATATATTTTTCCGTATCTCGCCCATGCGCCCATGGAGCCGCTCGATGGCTATCTGCGCTTCGACGGCGAGAGGGCGCTGGCGCGGTTCGGCAGCCAGTTCCAGACTTTCGAACAGGCGACCATCGCAGGCGTTCTCGGCCTGAAGCCCGAGCAGGTCGAGATCCAGACGATGCTGGCCGGCGGCAGCTTCGGCCGGCGCGCGCAGACCACGTCGCATTTCGTCGCCGAACTTGCGGCCGCCGGCGAGGCGATCGGGCCGAAGCGCCCGATCAAGTTGATGTGGACCCGTGAGGACGATCTGCGCGGCGGTTATTACCGGCCGCTATTCGTGCACCGCATGCGCGGCGCGGTGGAGAACGGCAGGATCGTCGGCTGGTCGAACACGATCGTCGGGCAGTCCTTCATGAAGGGTTCGCCGCTCGAGGGCGCGATGATCAAGGACGGCATCGATGCCACCTCGGTCGAGGGATCGCGGGAAATCCCGTACGACATCGCGAACTTCAGTTGCGATCTGCACAGCCCCGATGTCGGCGTGCCAACGCTGTGGTGGCGGTCAGTGGGGCATACCCACACCGGTTATGCGGTCGAATGCTTCATCGACGAATTGCTGGAAGCGGCCGGCAAGGACCCGGTGGCGGGCCGGCTCGAGTTGATGGGCAAGCATCCGCGCGCCGCGAATGTGCTGCGCGAAGTTGCAAAGCTTGCGCAGTGGAACGGGGCAGGGCCGGTGAATGGCCGCGCGCGCGGTGTTGCAGTGGTCGAAAGCTTCAACACCTTCGTGGCTCAGATCGCCGAAGTGTCCGAGGGCGGCCGCAACGGTCCGCGGGTTCACAAGGTGTGGTGCGCCGTGGATTGCGGTGTCGCCGTCAATCCGGATGTGATCCGCGCGCAGATCGAAGGCGGCATCGGATACGGCCTCGGCCATATTCTCTTTGCCGAGCTGACCCTCGATCAGGGCCGGCCGGTGCAGAGTAATTTCGATAGCTATCGTTCGCTTCGCATCAACGAAATGCCGGACGTCGAAGTCGCGATTGTGCAATCGACGGAAAAGCCGACCGGCGTCGGCGAGCCCGGCGTTCCCCCGATTGGCCCCGCCGTCGCCAACGCCATGGCGCGGCTTGGTCTTGGGCGGCCGCGGCAATTGCCGTTCGTGAAGGGAGTGGCGTGATGAGGTTCGCACTGTTCGCCGCGTCAACCGCCGGTGCGATCGCTGCAATAGCGATCGTTATCAGCGCGCAGCAGTCATCCGGCCAGCCGCGTGCCGCGTCGGAGCGGCAGACGTTGCAGCCGGTGTCCAGCTTCAGCCGGATAGCCGATTCCGAGCGGCGCTCGGTGGCCTTGTTTGAGGAAGCCGGCAAGGTGCTGACCCATCCGCGCTGCGTCAACTGTCATCCACGCGGTGACAGCCCGTTGCAGACCGATCAGATGCGTCCGCATCAGCCGATGGTCGTGCGCGGCGAGGCCGGCATGGGCGTGGCGGCGATGCAATGCACGACCTGCCACCACGAGGCGAATTTCGATCCGGCACGGGTGCCGGGCGATCCGCAATGGCACCTTGCGCCGAAGGAGATGGCCTGGGAGGGCATGTCGCTCGGCCATATCTGCCGCCAGCTCAAGGATCCCGCGCGCAACGGCGGAAAGGACCTCGCCGCGATCGTGCATCATTCAGCCGAGGATCATCTCGTCGGCTGGGGCTGGAATCCTGGAGCCGGCCGCACGCCGGCGCCGGGCACGCAGAAAGAGTTTGGTGCGCTGATGCAGGCCTGGGTCGATACCGGCGCGCATTGTCCGGCGGACTGAAGTCGGGGGCAGCGCTGCACGTGTTGCCGCATCTCGCGAAAGCGCCTCCCGGTGGGGAGGCGCTTTTTTTGCTCAGGCGGCGAGGGCGAATTCGATATCGCGCGATTGCGGCTCGTGCGGAACAAGACGGGTGCGGGTGGCGTCGGTCCAGTCCGCCAGATTGATGACGCGAGCCATCGCCTGACCGTTGTTGCCCTCCGCTGGTTCGACGATATTGAGTCCCTGGCCATCGACAAAGAATGTGTGCTCGCCGAACAGCCCGGTCAGTTCGGTGATGACGGGGTGGTTCTCCGGAATGGGCTGTGCGTCAAACTGGTCAAGGGTCCGCTGTACCTGGTCGGTTGTGAGTTTCATCTCAGTCCTCCGCTTTGGTTCAGGGCTGCGCCACCTCGCGCGCAGCCTTTTTTTCACCTAGGGAGCGAAGCCGTCATCGCAAGGATGAATGCGCACATTCCAGCATCGAACTCATGCGCCGCAGCCGGAGTGTGACGACGGCTTGACGATAGCGACGAGACAGTGCGGCGAGACCGTGCGGATTGTGTGATGACGAAACACGCAGCTTCACGCCGCGTCGCGCGTGTCCCACAATTTGCGCGACGCAATCGCCGCGCCTTCGCTGAGCGAGCGCAGCTTCGCCCACATGATGCTCTCATGCACGCGTTTGGCGAACGGGCTCTGCGCGAAGCCGCAATCGGTGCCGGCCATCACATTCTCGCGGCCGACCAGCTTGGCGAGACGCACCAGCCGTTGCGCGACCAGTTCGGGATGTTCGACAATATTCGTCGCGTGGCTGACGCAGCCGGGGATCAGCGTCTTGCCTTCGGGGAGTTTGACGCTCTCCCACACCTCCCATTCGTGCTCGTGACGCGGATTGGCCGCTTCGTACTGATAGCCGCCGGTTTTTACCTTGAGCATCAGGTCGACGATCTCCTTCATGGGCACGTCGAAGGCATGCGGGCCGTTCCAACTGCCCCAGCACAGATGATAGCGCGAGCGCTCTTCGGGGATGCCGCGCAGCGCGTGGTTGAGCGCGTCGATACGAAGCGCCGCCCATTTGCGGTACTCGCCAAGCGACATCGGCGGCACCATCTTCTCGTACCAATAGGGCAGGAAGGCATCGTCGATCTGCACGATCAGTCCGGCATCGACGATCGCGCGATACTCGACATTCAGCGCATCGGCGAGCGCGAACAGGTAGCTCTCCTCGTCCTCGTAGAATTCGTTCTTGCCGCCGGGCAGGGCGCTGGCAGGCGCAACCACCGGAAGGAACGCGTCCACCGCATTTGCCTTCGTCGCCGCCGATTTAAGGTTTTCGATGTCGCGCGCGACCTGCTGCTGGCCGACATATTTGATTTCGCCATTGCAGACGAAGCGGTTGCCGAGCCGTTTGCCAAGCCCCGTGGCGGCGTCGTATTCGGCGTAGAATTCCGGGAAGGCCGCGCGGTCGTTGCCGCCGCCGGCCTGGGTCAACGGGTCCTTTGCCTCGTCGGCTGTGAGTGGACGCGTGGTGAGGCCCGACAGCCGCTCGTGGACGTAGAACGCCCAGTTGCGGCCTTTGGAGAATTCTCCGTCGCTGACGATGTCGATCCCGGCCGCGACCTGTTGTCGGACCACCTCATCGATGGAGTCTTTCAGGCAGGCTTCGTAGGCGGCCGCGTCATAGGCCTCGCCCGCCTCGGTCCTTCGCAGATGCTCGACCAGCTTCGGCGGCCGGATCAGGCTGCCGACATGGGTGACGAGAATGCGGCCGGGATGCGCGGGCATAGTTCCTCCATGAGCATGGTCTGTTCTTGGCGGAAACTATGCCGCAACGCCGCGCCGCATTCCATCACTCGGCGATGGTCTCGTCCGCTGCCGTGATCAGGCTGTCGTCGGGATTCTTGCCGCAATATTCCGCGATCTTGATGCCGTCCTTCTTCATCTTGTCGAAGTCGATCACCGGCGAGGAGTCCTCGGCGCTGTAATAGCCCTGCAGCCACATCATGATGAAGGCGATGTTTTCGGTGTTGCTGGACATGAAGTCCTTGCATTTGACGGTCGAGACATCGAGACGTTGCGCTTGGGCCGAGAGGGTTGCGGACAGCAGCGCGGCCGTCGCAACCAGCAAAATGCGTTTCATGGGATGTTCCGGGTTCGAAGGTGCCGAATCGCACCGGGCCGGAATGTCGCAGGTCCGCATGGCCCGGCAAGCACCACTCCGTGCATTTTCGCTCCCGCTCCGTGCAGCGCCTCACGGGTGGTCTGCCCGCCAAGGACAATTCGGACTTGCAATTCCTGCGGTTCCGGGTAGGAGAGCGCCCATGAGGCGTGCCGGTTGCCGGCGCGCCTCTGCGCGTTACCGGTCCAACGTTGGGCCTGACGCGTCCTGTCCGAGACTGCCGGTGCGGGGTTACCCCGCTTAATCGCCACCATCGCACGATGACGGCTGCCAGCACAGACGGGTGAGAGACGAGATTCGGGCTTCCCCGCCGCCTCTTGGCGTGGGGTCAAGCCAGGATCCGGTTCGAACCTTTCGTTTCCACGCATGCTTCGGCGGCGCGGAGGGCAGGCACTGGCAAGCGCCGTTCCGCCCTCGAATTCTTTCCCGGGCTGAACGGCAATCGCAACCGGCGGGTCCGCAAGGGCTCGCCAACCGGAGAGAGCTTGTGAATCGAGCGGAAAAGCAGGAGTCCGTTGCGTCACTGAAGGAGGTCTTCACGGCTTCCAAGGTGGTCGTGGTGGCTCACTATTCCGGCCTCACAGTCGCCCAGATGCAGACCCTGCGACAGCAGATGAAGCAGGCGGGCGCACAGGTGAAGGTCGCGAAAAACCGTCTCGCCAAGATCGCTCTTGATGGCTCCGATGCCGCTTCCATCGTGCCCCTTCTGAAGGGGCCGACCCTGATCGCTTACTCCGTAAACGATCCGGTCGCGGCACCGAAGGTCGCCACCGATTTCGCCAAGGCCAACGAGCAATTCGTGATCCTGGGCGGAGCGATGGGCAAGACCGCCCTGGATGTGAATGGTGTGAAGCAACTCGCTTCGCTGCCTTCGCTCGACGAATTGCGCGGCAAGATCGTCGGCCTCATTCAGGCACCGGCCACCAAGATCGCGCAGGTCGTGTCCGCACCGGCCGCCAAGGTGGCGCGTGTGGTCCAGGCCTATGCCAGCAAAGACGCGGCGTGACATCTTCAATAATCAGGTTCGAACAATAGGATAAGACCATGGCTGACTTGCAGAAAATCGTCGACGACCTCTCGTCGCTCACCGTCCTCGAGGCCGCTGACCTCGCCAAGATGCTCGAAGAGAAGTGGGGCGTCTCGGCCGCCGCTGCGGTTGCTGTTGCCGCTGCTCCGGGTGCCGGCGGCGGTGCCGCTGCTGCCGAAGAGAAGACCGAGTTCACGGTCGTGCTGGCTTCGGCCGGCGACAAGAAGATCGAGGTCATCAAGGAAGTGCGTGCTCTCACCGGCCTGGGCCTCAAGGAGGCCAAGGATCTGGTCGAAGGCGCGCCGAAGCCCGTGAAGGAAGGCGTCAACAAGGAAGAGGCCGACAAGATGAAGGCCACCCTTGAGAAGGCCGGCGCCAAGGTGGAACTGAAGTAAGCGATTGCTTGCTGGGATCCAAGGCGAGGGCTTCGCGAAGCCGGTTCCCGGTCGCGATAGGCTCCTGGCCAGGATTTGACGTCAATGTGAGGGGAACCGGGTCGGAAATCTTTACATTTCCGCCCGAATCCTCCGATTGGCCCTAGACACAGGGGGTGTGGGACCCATATACGGTCCCACATCCCCTTATCGTGCCGCTAAGCGGCCGCATGCTTTGGTTCGAGTTGGCTCGAATCATCTAGAACGCAGGCACCCCGACGCCTGTCCTGATGGCCGCGATGATGGCGGCCGTTCGGAGAGTCGTCCCGGCTGTCTCCATAGCGACAGACGAGAGAAAGACACGATGGCGCAAGCGCAGACGCAGACATTTATCGGTCGGAAGCGCGTTAGGAAATTTTTCGGGAAAATTCAGGAAGTGGCGGAGATGCCGAACCTCATCGAGGTTCAGAAGGCGTCCTACGACCAGTTCCTGCTGGTCACCCCGCCTCCGGGCGGGCGGCCCGACGAGGGCCTGCAGGCGGTCTTCAAATCCGTCTTCCCGATCAAGGATTTTTCCAACACCTCGCAGCTCGACTTCGTCAGCTACGAGTTTGATCCCCCGAAATACGACGTTGACGAGTGCCGTCAGCGCGGCATGACCTATGCGGCGCCGCTGAAGGTTACGCTGCGCCTGATCGTGTTCGATGTGGACGAGGAGACTGGCGCCCGCTCCGTGAAGGACATCAAGGAGCAGGATGTCTATATGGGCGACATCCCGCTGATGACGAACAACGGTACGTTCGTCGTCAACGGCACCGAGCGCGTCATCGTCTCTCAGATGCATCGCTCGCCCGGCGTGTTTTTCGATCACGACAAGGGCAAGACCCATTCCTCGGGCAAGTTGCTGTTCGCTGCCCGCATCATCCCCTATCGCGGCTCCTGGCTCGACATCGAGTTCGATGCCAAGGACATCGTGCATGCGCGTATCGACCGTCGCCGCAAGATCCCGGTGACGTCGCTGCTCTATGCGCTTGGGATGGACGGCGAGGAAATCCTCCGGACCTTCTACAAGATCGTGCCCTACAAGCGCGCCAAGGAAGGTTGGCGCGTGCCTTTCGATGCCGACCGCATGAAGGGCTACAAGGCAATCAACGACTTGGTCGACGCCGACAGCGGCAAGGTCGTGGTCGACGCCGGCAAGAAGATCACCGTGCGTCAGGCGCGTCAGCTTGCGGAGAAGGGCCTGAAGGCGCTCCGCATGACCGACGAGGAATTGCTCGGGCATTATATCGCCGAGGATCTGGTCAACAATAAAACCGGCGAAATCTACGCGGAAGCCGGCGAAGAGGTCACCGAGAAGCTGCTCGAGACCATCAACGAGCTCGGCATCAAGGAACTGCCGATCCTCGACATCGATCACATCAATGTCGGCGCCTATATCCGCAACACGCTCAGCGTCGACAAGAACATGACGCGTGAGGACGCGCTGTTCGACATCTATCGCGTGATGCGCCCGGGCGAGCCGCCCACGGTCGACACCGCGTCGGCGATGTTCCAGTCGCTGTTCTTCGATGCCGACCGTTACGACCTGTCGGCGGTCGGTCGCGTGAAGATGAACATGCGCCTCGACCTCGATGCGCCGGACACCTATCGCGTGCTGCGCAAGGAGGACATCCTCGCTGTCGTAAAGACCCTGGTCGATCTGCGTGACGGCAAGGGCGAGATCGACGACATCGACAATCTCGGCAATCGTCGGGTGCGCTCGGTCGGCGAATTGATGGAGAACCAGTATCGCATCGGCCTCCTGCGCATGGAGCGCGCGATCAAGGAGCGCATGTCGAGCGTCGATATCGACACTGTCATGCCGCAGGACCTGATCAACGCGAAGCCTGCCGCTGCAGCCGTGCGCGAGTTCTTCGGCTCCTCGCAGCTGTCGCAGTTCATGGACCAGACCAACCCCCTTTCCGAGATCACGCACAAGCGGCGTCTCTCGGCGCTCGGACCGGGCGGTCTGACCCGCGAGCGCGCCGGTTTCGAAGTGCGCGACGTGCATCCGACCCATTACGGCCGCATCTGCCCGATCGAGACCCCGGAAGGCCCGAATATCGGTCTGATCAACTCGCTCGCGACCTATGCGCGGGTGAACAAGTACGGCTTCGTGGAGACGCCTTATCGCAAGGTGAAGGACGGCCGCGTCACCGACGAGGTCATCTATCTCTCGGCGATGGAGGAGGCCCGCTACACCGTCGCGCAGGCGAACGCGCCGATCGACAATAAGGGCCGTTTCACCGAAGACATGATCGTCTGCCGCCATGCCGGCGACGTCGCGCCTTATCCGCGCGACAAGGTCGACTTCATGGACGTGTCGCCGAAACAGCTCGTCTCGGTTGCGGCGGCGTTGATCCCGTTCCTCGAGAACGACGACGCCAATCGCGCGCTGATGGGCTCGAACATGCAGCGCCAGGCGGTGCCGCTGGTTCGCGCCGAGGCACCGTTCGTCGGTACTGGCATGGAAGGCGTTGTTGCCCGTGACTCTGGTGCTGCCATCGGTGCCCGCCGCACCGGCATGGTCGACCAGGTCGATGCAACGCGTATCGTCATCCGCGCGACCGAAGAGACCGACCCGACCAAGCCGGGCGTCGACATCTATCGCCTGATGAAGTTCCAGCGCTCGAACCAGAACACCTGCATCAACCAGCGTCCGCTGGTGCGTGTCGGTGACGTGGTGAAGAAGGGCGACATCATCGCCGACGGTCCGTCGACCGAGCTCGGCGAACTGGCGCTCGGCCGGAACGTGCTGGTCGCGTTCATGCCGTGGAACGGCTACAACTTCGAGGACTCGATCCTCCTGTCCGAGCGCATCGTGCGCGACGACGTGTTCACGTCCATCCACATCGAGGAATTCGAGGTGATGGCGCGCGACACCAAGCTCGGGCCGGAAGAAATCACGCGCGACATTCCGAACGTGTCGGAAGAAGCCCTGAAGAACCTCGACGAAGCCGGCATCGTCTATATCGGCGCGGAAGTGCGTGCGGGCGACATCCTGTGCGGCAAGATCACGCCGAAGGGCGAAAGCCCGATGACGCCGGAAGAGAAGCTTCTGCGCGCCATCTTCGGCGAGAAGGCCTCCGACGTTCGCGATACCTCGCTCCGCGTGCCGCCCGGCGTGCAGGGCACGGTCGTGGAAGTGCGCGTGTTCAATCGTCACGGCGTCGACAAGGACGAGCGTGCGCTGGCGATCGAGCGCGAGGAGATCGAACGCCTTGCCAAGGACCGCGACGACGAGCAGGCGATCCTGGACCGTAACGTGTTCGGCCGACTGGCCGAGTTGCTGGACGGCCGTCAGGGCGTTGCGGGGCCGAAGGGCTTCAAGAAGGACACTAAGATCACCCGTGCGATCCTGGACGAGTATCCGCGGTCGCAATGGTGGCAGTTTGCCTCGCCGAACGACAAGCTGATGGCCGAGATCGAGGCCATGCGGAAGCAGTACGACGAGTCGAAGAAGATGCTCGAGCAGCGCTTCCTCGACAAGGTCGAGAAGCTGCAGCGGGGCGACGAGCTTCCGCCCGGCGTGATGAAGATGGTCAAGGTCTTCGTCGCGGTGAAGCGCAAGATCC
>NZ_JCABZI010000006.1:0-84868 GCF_059499825.1 Pseudorhodoplanes sp. | reverse complement strand
TCGCCTTGAGGCCGGTCGCCATCGGCTCATGCACCGACTTGCGCGGGATGATGCCCGGCGCCTTCACGTCGACGCGCATGCGCTTGTCGGCCTTGATCGGGCCCTTGCCGTCGATCGGATTGCCGAGCGCATCGACCACGCGGCCGAGCAGACCCTTGCCGACCGGCGCGTCCACGATCGAACGGGTGCGCTTGACGGTCTGGCCTTCCTTGATCTCGCGGTCGGCGCCGAAAATAACGATACCGACATTGTCGCTTTCGAGGTTCAGCGCCATGCCGCGCGTGCCATTCTCGAACTCGACCATCTCGCCGGCCTGGACGTTGTCGAGGCCGTAGACGCGGGCAATACCGTCGCCGACCGACAGCACCTGGCCGACTTCAGAGACTTCCGCCTCCTGGCCGAAATTCTTGATCTGATCCTTCAGGATCGCGGAAATTTCTGCGGCGCGGATGTCCATCAGCGAGCCTCTTTCATGGCAGTCTTGATCGAATTGAGTTTGGTGCGGAGCGAGGTGTCGACCATGCGGCTGCCGAGCTTGACCACAAGCCCGCCGATGATGGCCGGATCGACCTCGACATTCAGGTCGACGTCCTTGCCGGTGATGGCGTTGAGGGCGTCCTTCAGCGACTTCAGATGCGCATCGGACAGCTGTTCGGCGACGGTGACGCTGGCCGAGACCTCGCCCTTATGCTTGGCGACCAGGGCGCGGAACGCCCGGATGATCAGCGGCAGAGCGAACAGGCGGCGGTTGGACGCGACCAGCTTGATGAAATTGGCGGTGATGCCGTCGATGCCGGCTGTCTGCAGGATCGGCACAAGGGCCTTCACCTGCTGGTCGGCGGAAAAGACCGGGCTGCGCACCAGCCGCTTCAGGTCGTCGCTGCCGGCGATCATCTGCTCGAACCGGTCGAGGCCTGCCCGAACCTTGTCGAGCGCCTTCTCCTCGAGGGCGAGATCGAAAAGCGCGGTGGCATATCGCCCCGCCACTCCGGCAACAATCGGTTGTTCGCTTGCCATTGACCTTTAGCGCGCGTGCTGTCCGCAAGCCTGATGCCGTCGCATGAGCGGCGAATCAAACCATTGGAATTCAAGGGGAATTCCGATTCCGCCGGCCGTCACGGGAGGCCCGGCTCCCTCGACCTTTTGCCCCTGCGAAATCGAGGCGGTTGCTAACACGCCAATGACGGCGGTGCAACATAGGGAACGCCCTGAATCGATCCAAAAACACCGGCTTTTCCGGCGCCTTTCGTCGCAAGTCGAGACCGGCTTGCCTGTGCCACCCGGCAGCCCTATCTGGGCCGGCGAGGACGGCCTCCGCGATGTTCCGCGCCCACCCCGCAGGGACGGCCCTGCCCCGTGATGGAGATGCGGGATGTCCACCCAACTGCCCTGGCTTTACCTCCTGATTGCCGGCCTGTTCGAGGTCGGCTGGGCGATCGGCCTCAAATACACCGACGGCTTTTCCAGGCTTTGGCCCTCGCTCGGCACTGGCGCCGCCATGATCGTCAGCCTGGGCTTTCTGGGGCTGGCGCTGAAGGATCTGCCGGTCGGCACCGCCTATGCGGTCTGGACCGGCATCGGCGCCATCGGCACCGTGATTCTCGGGATCGTGCTGTTCGGGGAGCCGGCCACAGCGCTGCGCCTCGCCTGCGTCGGGCTGATCGTCGCCGGCATTATCGGACTGAAGCTGGTCGCCTGACGCAATTGAGCCGTAGCAAAGACGCGGATCGGAATCGCGCTCAAATCGGCTATAAAGTTCCCGATCTAGCCATTTGAGGGTGGAGATGGACGCGACTGCGCCTGCGGGCCACCGCAGCGAACCGACTTTTGCCGACCTGTTCACCCCCAAGCTGATCACCGTGCTGCGCGAGGGCTATGGGCTGGATGGCCTGCGCGCCGACGCCGTTGCCGGACTGACCGTCGCCATTGTCGCGCTGCCGCTGTCGATGGCGATCGCGATCGGCGCGGGTCTCGGCCCCGAGCGCGGGCTCTATGCCGCCATTGTCGGCGGCTTCCTGATCTCGCTCCTGGGCGGCAGCCGCTTTCAGATCGGCGGGCCCGCCGCGGCCTTTATCGGGCTGGTCGCCCTGACCGTGCAGCGGCACGGCTATGATGGCCTCATGCTGGCGACCCTGATGGCGGGGGGCCTGCTTCTCATCATCGGCTTTCTGCGGCTTGGCACCTACATCAAGTACATCCCCTATCCGGTCACGGTCGGCTTCACCGCCGGCATCGCTCTCACTATTCTGGTCACACAGGTCCGCGACCTGTTCGGCCTGACGCTGACGAACGATCCGCCCGAAACCCTGCACAAGGTCGAAGCGCTCTGGCACGGACTGGGTACCGTCAACTGGGTGACCGTTGGCCTGTCGATATTTTCGGTCGCCACAATTGTCCTGCTCAGACGGCTGCGTCCGAACTGGCCGACTCTGCTGATCGCAGTCGTCGCCGCGACGCTGATTACATATTTCTTCGGTCTGCCTGTAGAGACCATCGGCTCGCGCTTCGGGGCGATCCAGTCCGGAATGCCGACGCCCGCGTTGCCGACATTCAGCCTCGAGAAGATCCAGGCGGTCGCCCCTGATGCGGTCGCCATTGCGATCCTCGGCGCCATCGAATCGTTGCTCTCGGCTGTCGTTGCCGACGGCATGTCGGGGCGGCGCCATCGTTCAAACAGCGAACTGGTCGCGCAGGGCGTCGGCAACGTCGCTGCTGCGGTCAGCGGCGGCATGCCGGTCACCGGCACGATCGCACGGACGGCGACGAATATCCGCGCCGGTGCACGCGGGCCGGTCGCCGGGATCATGCATTCGCTTTACTTGCTGGTCTTCGTTCTCGTCGCAATGCCGCTCGTTGCCTATGTGCCGCTGGCCGCGCTGGCCGGCGTGCTCGTGGTGGTCGCCTGGGGCATGGCCGACAAGGCCGAGTTCGCTCTCCTGCTGCGCACCTCCGTCGCCGACGCGGTCGTGCTGCTCTCGACTTTCCTGCTGACGGTATTTGTCGATCTTCTCACCGGCATCGGCGTCGGCGTGCTGCTCGGCTCGTTCCTGTTCATGCACCGGATGGCGGAAGCGATCGACGTGCAGGGCGGCGCCAGATTCGTGCGCGACGACGTCTCCGACGAAGAAAACGGGCGGCCGGCTTATCGTGGCCAGATCATGCCGGCCGATGTGATGGTCTACCGCATCAGCGGCGCGTTCTTTTTCGGGGCGACGGCGCGGGTGAACATCATGCTCGATCGCGTGGTCCATCCGCCGCGGGTTTTCGTCCTCGATTTTTCCGATGTGCCGTTCATCGACATCACCGCGTCTGCGGCGCTCGAACGCTTCGTGCATCGGCTGCACAAGGCCGGCACGAAAGTGTATTTCGCGGGCGTGCGCCCCAATGTGCGACGCGCGTTCGGCCTGCCGGGATTGCGTGGGCGCTCGGTGCATTACGTCGCAAGCGTCGAGAAGGCGCTCGAGAATGCCGCCACCCGGCGGAATGCATAAGATCGAGAAGAACGGGCGCACGTGATTGAAAGTCTCGATCTCCCCTCGTTCTGGACCACGCTGGCCATTGCCGTTCCGACGCTCGCAATAGCCTATGTCATCTTCGGCATCACCGGCTTCGGCACCGCGCTGATCGCGGCGCCGGTGCTGGCGCAGGTGATGCCGGTCGCCTTTATCGTGCCGATGCTGGCGCTGCTCGACTGCACCGCCGCGATCATCAACGGCGTCAAGCTGAACGACAAGATCGCCAAGCGCGAGATGATCTGGCTGGTTCCGCTGCTGATCGGCGGCAGCCTTCTCGGCGGATATCTGCTGCTCGTCATTCCGCCGCGGCCGATGATGCTGGCGCTCGGCGTGTTCGTGGTCGGCTATGCGATCTGGTCGCTCGCAAGCCCGTCATTCAAGGGCCGTCTCAGCCAGCTCTGGGTCGTGCCGTTCGGTGCGATCGGCGGCGTGTTCAGCGCGATGTTCGGCAGCGGCGGCTTCATCTATGCGATCTATCTGAGCCGGAGGCTCGACGACAAGGATGCGGTGCGCGCGACGGTGAGCGTCCTGATCGCGCTCGCCGCCTTCACGCGGCTTGTGATCTTCGCGTTTGCCGGCCTGTACACGACTCTCACCCTGCCGCTGCTGGCGCTGATGCTGGTTCCGGCGATGCTGGCCGGGCTCTATGCGGGCCATCGCATCACCCTGCACATGTCGCGCGAGCAGTTCATCCGGGTGCTGAGCGTCGTGCTGATTGTCACCGGCGCGACGCTGGTGGTCCGCGCATTGCTGCTGGGCTGACGCACACGGCGAGTCAGGCGACGCGGCCATTGCCGCGCCGCAATCGCGCCCGACCGTCCGCCGGACTTGCTGCAAGCGGTAGCAAGGCGCAAGGGTGAACGATGCGGCAATTCAGGCATATCGCCCTGATCACGGTCTGTGTTGCGACTTGGCATGGCGCCTCCGCGCAAGGCACATCCGTGGACGATGCGGAGGCCGCCTATCGCCGCGGCGATATCGGCAAGGCAATCGCCATCGCGACAGACGCCGCCCAACGATCCGATCCGCGGGCGCAGGCACTGCTGGCGTTTTATCTCTACACCAAGGTCCCGCCGGCGCCGGTCGAAGCGATGGCATGGTGGCGTCGCGCAGCGGAGCAGGGCCATGCCGAAGGCCAGTTCATGCTGGCGACGCAGTATTTCTATGGCGTCGTAACGCCGGCCGATTATGCCGCCGCTTACAAATGGGCGCTGATCGCGGGTCGAAGCGCGCAATTGAGCGAGACCGCGAGGAACGAAGTGCTGAAACTCACCGCCGAGATCCGGATGAAGCTCGCTCCGGATCAGATCAAGATGGCGCAGGAAGAAGCCGTCGCCTTCCATCCGAGGCCGGAGCGCTGAATGCATATGATCGCATTCGCGCGCGGCCTGGCTATTCCGCCGCCTCCGCCACCTGCCGCACCGCGCGCATGTCCTTGACCGGCGGCAAGCCGAACATCCGAGCATACTCACGGGTGAATTGCGGCACGCTTTCGTAGCCGACGGCGAATGCTGCGCTGCTGGCGGATGCACCGTCCGCGAGCATCATCCGGCGCGCCTCTATCAGCCGCAACTGCTTCTGGAATTGCAGCGGCGACAACGACGTGATGGCACGGAAATGCTGGTGAAACGACGACAGGCTCATCCCGGCGATCGCTGCCAGCCGCTCGACCGGTAGCGGCTTGGCGTATTCCGCGCGCAGCACCGACACCGCGCGCGACACGCGCTGCACATGACTCTCCGGCCAGCCGAGACGCCGGATCGCCGATCCGTGCTTGCCGGCCAGCAACCAGTAATGCATCTCGCGAACGAGCTGCGCCTGCAGGATCCGCACCGAGTTTGGCCGCTCGAGCAATCGCATCAAGCGCGCCGCCGCTTCGGCGACTTCCGCGTCGGTCGGCTCGACCCGCATGGGCGCATCGTCGGTTGCGCGGCCGGCTCCCATTTCGACCGCCAGTTCCGCGATAACCGCAAGATCGAGTTCCAGCACCAGCGAATAATACGGCGCCGCGACACTGGCGCGGGTGACCCGACTCACGATCGGGACATCCGCCGTCACCACCAGCGAGTCGCCTTCGGAAAAGGTGAAGTCCTGTGCGCCCATGGTGACGTTCTTGCTTCCCTGCACCAGCAGGCAAACCAGCGGCCGGTATACGGCGTGAACGAGCCCGCTCGGCGCGGTGGCGCGCACCAGCGCCAGGCCGGGAATCGGCGTCTGCGCCAGGCCCTGGCCATCGGCATGGGCGTCGGCGTAACGACGGACGGAATCGAGCAACGTGGTCATGAGGCTTATCTAGGTGTCTCGGCCGGACTGTGCAGGCCCTTTGGAGAAACAGGCAAGATTTGTCGCGATTCCGGCAAGCAGCAGCGCCTGGTCTTTCCGATCTCCGGGCGGTCACCACAGGAGTCGAACATGATCACCCTCATTACCGGCGGAAGCCGCGGCCTCGGCCGCAATACCGCGCTCAGTGTCGCCCGACGCGGCGGCGACGTCATCATCACCTACCGGAACCGCGCCGAGGAGGCGCAGGCCGTGGTCACCGAAATCAAGGCCATGGGCCGGACCGCGATCGCGTTTGAATTCGACACCGGAAACATCGCCGCCTTTGCGCCGTTCGCGGACAAACTGAAGACCGCGTTGCGCGAGACCTGGCAACGCGACACCTTCGACCACCTCGTCAACAATGCCGGCCACGGCGACCAGGCCGCCATCGCTGAGACCAGTGAGGCGCAGTTCGATCGCCTGGTGAACGTGCACTTCAAAGGCGTGTTCTTTCTGACGCAGTCCTTGCTGCCGCTGATCGCGGACGGCGGCCGCATCGTGAACACCTCGACCGGACTGACCCGCTTCGCCTATCCGGGTTACGCTGCTTACGCGGCGGTGAAAGGCGCGGTCGAGGTGCTCACGGTCTATCTCGCCAAGGAACTCGGCCCGCGCGGCATCACCGTCAACACGGTCGCGCCGGGCGCGATCGAAACCGATTTCGGCGGCGGCGCGGTCCGCGACAATCCGGAGATCAACAGGCATCTCGCCGGCATCGTCGCGCTCGGTCGCGTCGGCGTGCCGGACGACATCGGTCCGATGATCGCAGGCTTGTTGTCTGCGGATAACCGCTGGGTCAATGCACAGCGCATCGAAGTGTCGGGTGGTCAGGCGATCTGATCTGATCCAGATTTTCGATACGAGCGGCGGGACCGATGTTTGGTTCTGCCGCTCGTTTATCAGGCGACCGCCGCGACCGGCCGCACGTCGCTCGTGGTATCCACCGGCTGCGCCCAGACCGACATGCCGGTCATCTGCGCCTTGCCGTAGAAGGATGCGAACGACACCTCCGCCGCATCGCGCCCGGTGCCGATCCGCACGATCGCATCGAGCTTGGCCTGCCGCGTCGGATCGAACAGCCACCAGCGCCCGTCCAGATAGGCCTCGAAGATCGCGTGAAAGTCCGGCGGCACAAGTCCGGCCGCATAACAGCTCACCAGCCGCGCCGGAATGTTCAGTGCGCGGCAGAACGAGATGCCCAGATGTGCGAAATCGCGGCAAACGCCCGCGCGGCGCTCCAGTGTATCGGCCGCCGACGTGAACGGATCGCTGGTGCCCGGCTGATACGCGATGTTGTCGTAGATCCAGTTGCAGATCGCGGTGACGCGCGAATGCCCTTTCGGCAGGCGGCCGAATTGCTGTTCGGCGAACTCCGCAAGCCGGGCTGACGGACAGAATCGGCTCGGCATCAGGTATGGGAACATGTCCAACGGCAGATTCTCGACTGGAATCTCATCGATTGCCTGCGGATCGTCCAGCGTCAGCTGCAGATCGAGCGAGGCTTCGTAGCGAAGCCGCAGCACGCCATTGCGCGCCACCAGCCGCGTGTAGCGATTATCCAGGCCGGCAAACGTCGTCTCGGCCGCAAGGGCCGGCTCGATCAGCCAGGTTTCGTCGAGTTGCAGATGCGAGCGGCTTTGCGCAACCGCGACATTGAAGATGAACGTGGTGACGTCCCCGATCTCGTAGGCGAGATCGCAACCAACTGCCATTTTCATAAGCAAACCCGCGCATCGCCGACGGATGATCCAGGGCGTTCAATTCAACGCGCCCGATCCAACGCGCAGGAACGCCGGGCGCAGCGAAAGGTTCCGTATCAGCCGTTTCGTCCGCGACGAGACGTTGTCTGCGTCGCGGCGATGCGGGTCACTTCATCAACCCGGCCGCCTTCAGTGCATTGTTGATGACCGCGCCAACATCGAAACGCGGCGGCGGCGCATCGCGGCCCTGCGACTGATGATCTCGCGGGCCCGCATCGTCCGGAGCGAGGATCTCGCCGTCCAGCGCGCGAGACTTCGCACGGGACGGCTGGATCTGCCGGCCCGGCGACGGTCTCGCCGATGTGTCCTCTTTCGGCGCCGAGGCCTTGCGTGCGGCCGCGCCGGTGAGACCGAAAAAGCTGGCGATGTGGTAGGATGATGAAATCCCGACCTCGAGCAGAAACGGTCCGGCTGCGCCGCATTCATGATCGGCCTCGCCGGTCGCGAGCGGCGTACCATGCGCCATGTTGGTGATGGTGTAGGACTCGATCACCTCGTCGCCAGCTGCATTCACCCATACCTGGCGCGGATAGCCGTCGACCACACTCTTCGACGACGGCGCAAGCGGCAGCCCGTGGATGTCGGTCCATTGCTTGATGATCTCGCCGGCATTCGACGGGATGACCGTGGCATCGATGCCGCCATGCCAGACCGAGACGCGCGGCCACGGACCCTGATGCGATGACGCCGCGCGCACCAGATCGCCCCAGGCACTGGCCGGACGCGGCGGCGACTGGAACATGGTCTCGAACGCCTGCTGCACATTGTTCGCCGCGCCGAAAGGCAGGCCGGCGACAATCGCGCCGCCCGCAAACACGTCGGGATAAGCCGCAAGCATCACCGATGTCATCGCGCCGCCGGCCGATAGCCCGGTGATGAATACCCGCGTCGGATCGATGCCGTGATCGACCACCATGCGGTCGATCATCTGCCGGATCGATTGCGCCTCGCCCTGCCCGCGTTCGTTATCGCTCGGCTGAAACCAGTTGAAGCAGCGGTTAGGATTATTGGCCGCCTGCTGCTCCGGCAGCAGCAGACAAAAGCCGAAGCGATCCGCCAGCGTCGACCATCCCGCGCCTAGATCGTAATCCGCCGCGCTTTGCGAACAGCCATGCAGCACCACGACCAGCGCAGACCCGCGCGCCACCCGCGGCGGAAGATGCACGGACATGCGCAGCGCGCCCGGATTCGCACCGAAATCCCTGACCTCGTGGAGATGGTCTTGCCTCGGGCCTGCGTGAGGGCCCGCGTTCTTCATGCGGGCTGCGGCTTGCAGCATCTTGTCCCAGTTCGGGCTGTGCATCGAAAATCGGTCAGACGTCTTCCGCATCGAACCCCCGGGGCTTGGTCAGGAACAGCCTAACGGCGCGAGGCCGAAAAAGGTTGCACCGCAACATACGGTCTTTCTTCGATTTTACAGCGTCTTTTCACACTTTTCACGAAACTTATATCGCGATGCAGCATTAACCCTGCAATGACAACCCTTGGGAGACGTACCATGTCCGACAATATCCTCCAGACCGCCACCCGGAACACCGAGCGTTCGGCAGAGACCTTCAAGGATTTTGCACAGCAGGGCGCCAGTTACGGCAAGGAATTCGCCGAAAAGACGGAGGCCGCGGCCCAGGAAGCCGGCAAGTCGTTCCAGAAGAGCTACGTCAATGCCGCCAGCGACGCGGCCGATTTTCGCGCGCAATGGATCGAGATGCTGCGTGAGAACGCCAATGCCTCGTTCGACTTCGCACATCGGCTGATCGCCGCGAAATCCCCGAGCGAAGCGCTGGAGTTGATGGCGGCGCATTCCCGCCGGCAGTTCGAAACCTTCCTGCAGCAGAGCCAGCAGCTCACCGGTCTTGCGCAGCAGGCCGCCACTGGCGTGGTGAAGCCGATGCAGGACGGCATGAAGCGGGCTTTCGACAAGGCGGCGTAAACAATATCGCAGCCTCGTCATGTCATGCGCCTCCCTCACAACAAAGGGAGGCGCTTTTTTTATGTCATGGCGCGGCATCGTAGGCATTGCGCGGCACCAGCAGCGCCGTGCCCGGCGCCGGCGGATCTGCGGCGCTGACAGTATTGATGCTGGCGATCGCCCAGGCCGGTGCGCCCATGCGCGCCGCAAAGCCGTCCAGCGTTTCGTCCGGACCGAGCGTTGCGCGAACCGCGCTGTCCCACAGCACGATCGGCACGCCCGGCGGCACCACATAACGCATCGACAGCGGCGTGACGGTAACAACAGGCGCCGCGCCGCCTTTGGCATTGCGGCCGCGCGCGGAAGCCGTCGGACGCTCGGGCGGGCGCAGGATGGCGACGATCTTGCCGGCGACCAGCGCATGCAGCACCGGCGATTTATCCAGCGTGATGTGAATGATCTCGCGCCGCTCGCGTAGATCGACATTGACGATGCGGCCGCGAAAACCATTGGCGCCGACGGCCTCGCCACCGCCGATCAGATTGGTCTTCTGATACAGATTGATGAAGACGCCGACATTGTCCGGCACCCGGCCGGCGATCGGTGTGGGATCGAAACCGAACATTAGCGCCACCGGGATGTTCGCTGCGCGCAGCCGCTGCGCGATCGAGATCGCGGCATCGGCGCCGGACGAATGGCCGATCAGCACCACCGGCGCCGGTGTGCGGCGATGTTTCGCGATGATCTCGCCGGCGAGATTGCCGGGCGCGTACATGCTGTGCACGCTGGCCTCGACGCCGCTCTCCCTGATTCGCTCGGCGAGATCATAGAAGCCGGTCGAGAACACCTCGCCGACCAGTCCGCGCAGCAGATAGACATGGCCGGGAATGCTGCCCGTGGGCGCGCGGGGTGCAGCAGTGGTATTCTGGTCGATGACCGCGCTGCTGCATCCGGCGAGCCATGTCAGCGCCAGCCCGACAAGCGCGGCGAAGATCGGGGGGACGGACTTCGGACGCCGGCGCATCCGAGATTTATGCTCGTGACTGCATGCCGGCCGATCCTATCCGGGTTTGTCGGAGGCGCACAGGGGTTGGCCGTTCGAGTTGGGACCACGTGATCAGATCATGACAGCGGGTGAAGTGAAGACCCTCTCCCCGTTCGTCCCCGCGAAAGCGGGGACCCAGACTCTTCGGAGTGCGAGCCCGCGAAACCGCAATGCTAAACTCTTTGGAACGATAGCCAATGAATGAGACTCCGGAGCCGCGAAACCGGTGCCCGTCGCAGTGCCCTCTCCCCTTGAGGGAGAGGGCATCTCCGACTTGGCCACGCCTGATGTCGGGTGAGGGGTAACGGTGTTGAAATAAACCCCTCACCCATCACAACTTGCCGGGCCTTTTGTGTAGCCCTCTCCCTCAAGGGGATAGGGCGCAATCTCCGGCGCCTCGCTCGGGCAAAGGAAGCTAATAAAAACTCTGCGGGTCGATATCGACTTCCAGCTTCAAGCTCTTGCGCGTCTTCGGCGCATGTTCCAGCCACACCCGCATGAAACGCGACAGGTCGTAATTGCGCGGCGCCTTGATCAGCAGGCGAAACCGATAGCGCCCGCGCACCACCGCGAGCGGCGCTTCGGCGGGGCCGAGCACGCGCACTGTCTCATCCAGTGGTGACGCCGCCGCGAGCTTCTTGGCGAAGCTTTCGGTCTCGTGCTTGTCTGAGCCCGACACGATCAGCGCGGCGAGCCGGCCGAACGGCGGATAGCCGGTGGCTTCGCGCTGCGCGATCTCGGTGTCGTAGAACGCGGCGCGGTCGCCGGAAATCAGCGCGCGCATCACCGGATGTTCGGGCTGATGCGTCTGCAGGAAGCCCTGGCCCTGTCCGGTCTCGCGGCCGGCGCGGCCCGACACCTGATGCAGCAATTGAAAGGTGCGCTCGGCCGCGCGCGGATCGCCGTTGGCAAGTCCGAGATCGGCATCGACGATGCCGACCAGATTGAGCTTCGGGAAGTGATGGCCCTTCGCCACCAACTGCGTGCCGATGATGATATCGAACTTGCCTTGCGCGACTCCGTCGAGTTCTTCGCGCAGCCGCTCGACCGATTCCATCAGGTCGCTGGAGAGCACGATGGTGCGCGCCTCCGGAAAAAGCGCCGCGGCCTCTTCCTGCAGGCGCTCGACGCCGGGACCGACAGGCGCGAACGAATCCACCGCGCTGCATTGCGGGCAGGTCTTCGGCTGCGGCATCGAGAAGCCGCAATGATGGCAGACCAACCGCCGCTTGAACCGGTGATCGACCAGCCAGGCGTCGCAATTCTGGCAGGCCAGGCGATAGCCGCAGGAGCGGCAGAGCGTCAGCGGCGCGTAACCCCGCCGGTTCAGAAACAGGAGCGCTTGCTCTTTCCTCTCCAGCGCGAACTTGATGGCTTCTGCGAGCCTCGGCGCGATGAAGCGTCCGCGCGCGGGCCCCTCGGTCCGCATATCAATGGCTTCGACATGCGGCAGGTGCTGACCGCCGAAACGCTCGGGGAGCTTCAGCCGAGCATAGCGGTTTCTACGAGCATTGACCTCGGTCTCGACCGAGGGCGTTGCCGACGACAGGATCACCGGAATTTTTGCGCCATGCGCGCGCACGATCGCCATGTCGCGCGCGTGATAATGTACGCCGTCTTCCTGCTTGTAGGCCGGATCGTGCTCTTCATCGACGATGATCAGACCAAGGTCCGGATATGGCAGAAACAGCGCAGACCTCGCGCCGACCACGACCGAGATGTCACCAGAACACAGCGACGAATAGGTGCGGGCGCGCTTGCGCGGCGGCAGTTGCGAATGCCATTCGGCCGGCCGGGTGCCGAACCGCTGCTCGAAGCGGTTGAGAAATTGCGTGGTCAGCGCGATTTCCGGCATCAGGATCAGCGACTGACGGCCCTTGCGAATGGTCTCCGCCACCGCCTCGAAATAGACTTCGGTCTTGCCCGATCCGGTGACGCCATCGACCAGAAAGGCCGCGAATCCGCCGTTGCGGACGGCGGTGCGCAGGATGTCGGCGGCTTGGCTTTGCGCCTCCGTGAGGTCAGGCGAAAGATAAGCAGGATCGGGCGGATAGGCGACAGGCTCGGGCGGCAGCACCAGCGTTTCCAGGGTGCCCTCGTCGATCAGACCATCGATCACGCCGGCCGACACGCCGGCCTCGTGGGCGATATCCGACTTGGTGCGAACCATCTGATCGGACAGCAGTTTAAGCACACGGGCGCGCGCCGCGGTCATGCGCTGCGGCGCCGGGCCCGCGATCCGGATGCCGACCCGCTCGCGCGCCGGTCCCTGCGCCCCCATCCGCAGCGCCATCCCGAGCACGGTGCCTTTTGCGCCCAGGGTGTAATCCGCCACCCAGTCGATGAAGCGGCGCAGCTCATCCTGCAGCGGTGGGAGATCGAGCTTGGCGTCTACGTCCTTGAGCTTGTTGTGCAATCCGGGCCGGGGTTCGGACTCGCCCCAGACCACGCCGGCATATTCGTTGGGGCCGAGCGGCACCGCGACGACGTCGCCCGCGGCCAGCGTCATGCCCGCCGGCACGCGGTAGGTATAGGCGCGGTCGAGCGCGACCGGCAGGATGACATCGACGGTTTTCGGCATCATGGGGGACGAGACTCACCCGATTCCGGGCGCTTAAGGAAGGGTCAAGGAAGGCGGTGGGATAACGACAATATGCCCGAACACGCCGATGCTCTGCCCTTCTCTGCCGACATGTCTGCAGAATTTCTGCGATGGTCGGCGTTTCTCGGCGACGAGAAGCGGATGTCGCCGAAAACCGTCGAGGCCTATCGCCGCGACGTCACCCAGTTCCTGCTATTTATGTCGGACCATCTCGGTGGCCAGCCCTCGCTTGCCGATTTCGCGGAACTCACCCCGCAGGATGTGCGCGCTTTCATGGCGTCGCGCCGCGCCAAGGGAATTGGCGGGCGTACCCTGATGCGCCAGCTGGCCGGCGCGCGCAGTTTCGCCCGCTTTCTGGAGCGCAATGGCAAGGGCAAGGTCGGCGCGCTCAATGCGGTGCGCGCGCCGAAAATTCCGAAGAGCTTGCCGAAGCCGCTGGCGGTGCCGCAGGCCAAGCGCATTTCCGATACCGATCTGCGCGCCGGCGAGGAACGTGAGCCCTGGATTTTCGCACGCGACGCAGCCGTCATGGCGCTGCTCTATGGCTCGGGCCTGCGCATCGCCGAAGCGCTCGGCCTCAAGCGCCGTGATATCCCGGCATCAGGCAGTGGCGATACGCTGACGGTGCTGGGCAAGGGCAACAAGGCGCGCATGGTGCCGGTGCTGCCGGCGGTTCTCGCGCTGATCCACGATTACATCGCACTCTGCCCCTACGACCTGCCGGATGACGGTCCGCTGTTCGTCGGCGCCAAGGGCGGCAAGCTGTCGCCCCGCATCATCCAGCTGACGATGGAGCGCCTGCGCGGCGCGCTGTCGCTACCCGACACCGCGACCCCGCACGCGCTGCGGCATTCCTTCGCGACGCATCTTCTGTCGCGCGGCGGCGACCTGCGCGCGATCCAGGAATTGCTCGGCCACGCCTCACTCTCGACCACACAGATTTATACGGCGGTCGACACCGAGCGGCTGCTCGAGGCCTATAACGCGGCGCATCCGCGGGCGTGAAAGGTTGCACCGGAAACGGGGCCGTACGAAAAAGCCGATCACCGCAACGAGCCCCGATCATGCAGAACCAAATGATTGCCGCCCTCCTGTTTCTCCTCGCCGCGACATCCGCGCACGCCAGCGAAGGATTGAGCTGCGAGGCGAGCGACAAAGCCGTGAAGCTCTCGATCGAAGCCGGTATCAGCCGTGGAGTGGGCTCGGGCTTTTTCAGTTTCAAGGGCGAACTCGAAGTCCTGTCGCCCGGCGTGCCGAAGGATTTCCGCAAGCTCACATTCAGCAGGGACCATCTCACCCAGCAATGGCTCGACGACCGCAATCTCAAGCTTCGGATCTATCGGGAGCGGGAAGGCAAGCCCCATGGCTATGTCGATATCGTGATCGAGGCATGGCCGCGCAAAGGCGATGAGGTTGAGTTCCGCGGCGGCTATGTCCTGACAATTTTCGACATTCCGAAGCCCGGGACAGACGGGAAAATGACAACTCTCAAGGGCCGGGTGACCTGTTCCGCAGGGTAAATATTTTGTGTCCCCGATGCGAATTCGCCTCCCAGGCGTTATCTCTCGGGTACAGGGAGTCCACGCGTATGAAGAACCATGTGGTTGCATTGGCCGAGGCGGTCCGGCTGGCCCGGCGAGAGCTTGAAACCGTTGGCGATTCCGCCAATCCGTCCTCCGCGGACAAGGCGATCAGACGCCTGAGCGAATTGCTCGAGAGCGAGGACGTGAATCACGCATTGGCGGCTTTGAATCCCGTCGACGACGCGCCGTCGATCCAGTCCGACCCGCCGGTGAACCTGCGGGTGCCCTATCCATGGCGGTCGCACTGACATCGCTCTGAAGCGCGGTCAGTATCCGCGCTGCCAGCGGGTGCGCAGCTGGCGCACGGCCGCACCCACCACGTTCGAATAATCGTCAGACCAAACACGCTGCGCCGGAATGCGTTCCTGCACCGGCCAGTATTCGGATTTCGCCAGCGCGCCGAAATCCTCCTCGCGCTGCGCCAGCACCGCGACCTTCGGCACCCACAGATAGCGATCCGCATCGTCCTCGGCATCGCCGCCGTCATAGACGCGAGCGATCAGGCCGTTGGCTTCGGCGACACCCGCGACCACCGACGCCAATTCCAGATTCTTGTTCGAGATATGCATGGCAATCAGCCCGCCGGGCTTAAGCTTGCGCTGATAGAGCGCGATCGCCTCCCGGGTCAGCAGATGCACCGGGATCGCAGCGCCGATGAAGGCATCGATCATAATCAGGTCGTAGCTTGCATCCGGCGCGGCGTTCAGCTTCTGCCGGGCGTCGCCAATCAGGATCGGCGCATCCGGAGCGCATTCCGAGACGAAATTGAACAGCGCCGGATCCGACGCGATACGCACGATGTCCGGATCGATTTCGTAATAGGTCAGCTTGTCGCCGGGCCGCCGCTGGCAGGCGAGCGAGCCGGTGCCGAGCCCAACCACCGCATAATCGATCGGCCCTTCCTTCTTCGCATGCACCGCCTTGAACACCTGATCGATGCCGAAGCCCTCATAGAATTCGGAGATCATCTCCGGCCGGCCCTTGATGCGGTTTCCGTCGTCGTCGCGCACCTGCTGCGTGCCCTGGCTCGTGCTGCCATGCCACAGCCCGCGATATTGTCCGTCAGATGAGTCGACGACACTCAGGACGCCGAAGAAATTGCGTACAACATGGACCGTCTGGTTTTCGCGGAACGACAGGTTGACAATGAACAGGGTGGCGAGGATCGCGGTGAACGGCAACGGCGCCTGCCAAAAACCCACGGTCAGCCCGATCAGAAGACCGACGATGACGTAAAGCGTGTTCCATTGCGGACGCAGGTCGAAGGCCAGCGCCGCACCGAGAATCAGCAGACCGCCCGCGAGTGCAGCCAATAGCACATATTGACCGCTTCCCCGCACCGGCAACGACAAACCCGGACGGCACAGCACCGCAAGAAGCAACAGGATGGGATATTCGGCGATCCAGGTGAAGACGTGCGGCGCCACCAGCCCGGTGAGAATACCGCCGATCGTGCCGCCGACCGAGATCCACATGTAATAGCCGGTCAGATAGCGCGGCGGCGGGCGGCGGCGGGCCAGTTCACCGTGACACATCAGCACGCAGACAAAGAACACACTGAGATGCAGGGCGATTGAACTCACGATCGAATCGATCGGGCCCAGCACGAAACCCGCGGCCAAAGCGAGAATGAAGAGCGGCTGCACCTTGACGACCAGCGCATGCGGAATGACCGGCCGCGTCTGAAAGACAATCACAAAGGTGACGAGATAGAGCGCGAGCGGCAGAACCCAGAGCAGCGGAACGGCGGCAATGTCCGTCGCGATATGCGCGGTCACCGCAATCAGCAGGCCCGACGGTACGGCGGCCAGAAACACCCACCACACGATGTCGCCTGCGCGCGGGCGCGCCGCCTCGTCAGGTTCGGACGCGCTGGCGGTTGCGGCCTCGCCGGGATGGCGCAGCATCAGCAGCCCGCAGGCGCCGATCAGCACGATCAGCACATAGAAGCCGCCGGTCCACAGCCACGATTGCGGGCCGAGCCGGATGAAGGGCTCGATCGCGACCGGATAGGAGATCAGCGCGATAAAGCTGCCGGCGTTGCTGGCGGCATAGAGAAAGTACGGGTCCTTCGCCGCCGGATGACTGGTGCGTGCGAACCAGGCCTGCAGCAGCGGGCCGTTGGCCGCGAGCGCGAAGAACGGCAGCCCGATCGAAACCCCGAACAGCGCCAGCAGCCAGAAGGCCTCACCCGATTGCGGCGGCGGCCCGAAATGCGTTGCGATATGCAGCGGCAGGAAGAAGCAGGCGAGGATATTCACCGCGATATGGATGATCAGCGACCTGCGCCCGGGGGCCAGCCGCGTGATCAGATGCGCGTAGGCATAACCCGCCAGCAAGGCGGCCTGAAAGAACACCAGCGCGACCGACCAGACAGCCGCGGCGCCGCCAAGCTGCGGCAGCACCATCTTGGTGAACATCGGCTGCACGGCAAACAGCAGCGCCGCGCTGACGAAGATCGCGGTGATGAAGGTCGCCAGCAAGGCGCCGTACGGAGCGGCTTGCGCCGGTGCGCCGGTATCGGTCGAGATTTGCGAGGTCATGCGATTGAGCGCGGGTCGGACGCCGTCCTCTCCGCGATTGTGTCACTCCACGATTGTCCGCAAGCACCCCACTTGCCGTCACTCCGGCCGCGCACTCACGTCACGGCCGGCATACTTCAGTCCCTTTAGCCGCCTACATCGGCGGGACGCACCAGTCCCAATAGCCGCTCGTCTCCGAGGAATCGACCCAGAACCAGCACAGCCTGTCGTCTGGAACCGGAGGTACCGCGCTGACTGCAAGGATGGTGCCGAGCGTCACGCCCGCGATCGCAGTGCCGTACCAGGCGCGGCTCGACCAGGGACGAACGCCGCGAACGTAAACGTTGGTGTTGCGATTGCGGTTGATGTTGACGTTGTTGCCGCCCATTCCCCCCATGCCACCCATACCGCCGCCGCCCATGCCGCCATCACCGCGCATGCCGCCACCCATTCCGCCGTCACCGCGCATGCCGCCGCCCATTCCGCCGTCACCGCGCATGCCGCCGCCCATTCCGCCGTCACCGCGCATGCCGCCGCCCATGCCGCCGTCACCGCGCATGCCGCCACCCATGCCGCCGCCACCGCCCATGCCGCCGCCACCGCCCATGCCGCCACCGCCCATGCCGCCGCCGCCCATGCCGCCGCCGCCCATACCACCACCCATGCCGCCACCACCCATACCGCCACCCATGCCACCGCCTCGCATGCCGCCACCACCCATACCGCCGCCCATTCCTCCCATCCCGCCCATCCCGCCCATTTGAGCCAGGATGATCGGATCGGCGGGCGCGGGCGACTCGTGCATGACCGGCCAGGCGCCGGCGGTTGTCGTTCCGACGATCGCAGCGGTCGAGAGAAGAGCGATGAGGGTGCCGGTGTAACGCATGGTTTCCTCCCGGGCGCGGGTCAGCAGGTCCTGGTCCAGTCCTGTTCCGGTTCCAAAGTTAGCACAGTTTGTTCCGTGTCAAAGCGCCCGGCATGTGCCGCGCTGCCGCATCGCGCGCTAAACCCGCACCATGCCACCGTCCACATACAGCGTCTGGCCGGTCATGAATGCCGCATCATCGCTCGCCAGGAACGAGACCACGCCGGCGATATCGGCCGGCAACTGGACGCGGCGGATCGGCTGCAGCTTCGCGATCTGCTCGAACTCTTCATCCATGCTGGAGCGGCCCGGCCGCGGCGCACGACCCTCGGTGCCCGGCGTCCGCGTCAGGCTCGGCGAAATCGCGTTCACGGTGACGCCGAAATTACCCATCTCGGTTGCGAGCGCGCGGGTGAATCCGACCACACCGCCTTTGCTCGCGATGTAATGGGTGTAGCCGGACGCCACCGTGTTCAGTGTCGACGACGAGAGGTTGATGATGCGGCCCCAGCCGCGCCGCTTCATGCCCGGGGCGAACGCCTTGGAGACCAGAAACACCGCATCGAGATTGAGCGACATGACTCGGCGCCAATCGGCGAAGGTCACCTGCTCGAACGGCTGGATCGGATAGATCCCGGCATTGTTGATGACAATGTCGCAGCGACCGAACCGCATCTCGGCCTCGGCGGCGAGATAGCTGACGGATTCTTCCGAGGTGACATCGCAGATCACGGCCATGGCCTCACGCCCGGCCGCCTCGACCATCCGAACGGTGTCGTCGCAAGGCTTGATGTCGACGAGGACGAGATGCGCGCCGTCGCACGCGAGCCGCTGCGCGAAAGCCTGGCCGAGGCCGCCGGCGGCGCCGGTCACGAGCGCGATTTTGTTTTCGAGTGATGCTGCCATCAGAACCTCCACGTGCGAACCTCTCCCCACTTCAGCGCCGAGAGGGACCCAACCGCCGTTCTATATCGGTTAGCGCCTTCTTCAACCGCGGCGCGGCAAATTCGAGAAAGCGGCGCAGCTTGAGCGGGGTATGGTTTTGCGCCGGATGGATGAGATGAACCGGCAATGGCGGCGGCTCCGCGTCCGCGAGCACGATCCTCAGCCGACGCTGATGAATCGCGGACTCCACCTGATAGGATAGCACGCGCACGATCCCGACACCGGCGATGGCGGCATCGATCGCGGCTTCGGCGGTATTGACCACCAGGCGCGACCGCACCGGAACGGACATCGCGCGGCCTTCCGACGCGAACGACCAGGATGTCGCCGCTGTGACGCCGAACGTGACACAGGGTAGCGCGGCCAGATCGCCGGGGGTTTTCGGCATGCCGCGCGACCTGAGAAAATCCGGGCTCGCGCAGACCACCTGCCGCACTGCGCCGACGCGCAGCGCCACCATGGTGGAATCGTTCAGCGATCCGATCCGCACCGCAACATCGATCTGGTCTCCGATCAGGTCGGCGTTGCGATCCGCCAGCACGAGCTGCACATCGATGTCGGCAAATGCCGCGAGAAACGCGGTGACCGCGGGCAGCACATGCAGTCGGCCAAATACGATCGGGGCGGCGATGGCAAGATCGCCGCGCGGTGTGAGATATTCGCCGGAGGCGGCACGCTCGGCCTCGGCCACCTGCTCCAGAATGTTCCGCGCGGCGGCGAGATAGGCCGCGCCTGCGTCGGTCAGCGTCAGCTTGCGGGTGGTGCGGATCAGGAGACGCGCCTTCAGATGCGCTTCAAGCTCGGCCACCTTGCGGCTGACACTGGGCAGCGGCACGCCCAGCCTGCGGCTTGCGGCGCTGAAGCTTCCGGCCTCGACCACGGCAGCGAAGATCGACATCGCATCCAGCCGGTCCATGCACCCTCTCATTTATCGAGATAATCATTATCATTCTCTCTCCATTATTCCAAATCGCATCCGGCCTTATGTTGCCCACATCAGGAGGCGGCCATGCCATACGGGTTTCTGGACATCGCGATCACGCCCAGCGTCAAGGCGGCGCAGGCGCAGAATGACAGCGCGCATCTGTGGGAAGATTTCAAAGGCCACCGCGAATTCGATCGCTTCACCGAAAGCGAGATCGCTTTCATCGCCGAACGCGACAGTTTCTACATGGCGAGCGTATCGGAGACCGGCTGGCCCTATGTGCAGCATCGCGGCGGCCCGCGCGGATTCCTGCGCGTGATCGACGACAGGACTTTGGCCTTCGCCGATTTTGCCGGCAATCGTCAATATATCAGCCTCGGCAATCTCGCCGCCGATGCGCGCGTCTCGCTGATCCTCGTCGACTACGCGAACCGCCGGCGGCTGAAGATTTTCGCCCATGCCGAGGCGAAGAGCCTGGCCGACGATCCCAGGCTGGCGGAGGCGATCGCGACGCCCGGCTATCGCGGCCGCGCCGAACGCGCCTTCGTACTCCGTCTCGACGCGTTCGACTGGAATTGCCCGCAGCACATCACGCCGCGCTTCGATGCGCCGGATGTCGCGCAGGCCATAGGCACGTTGCAGCGCCGGATCGAGGAGCTCGAGGCGGAGAACAAGGCGTTGCGGGAGCAGGCGCCGGCTTCATGAAGCTCCGGCGCGTCAACGTGTCGGCGTCGCAACCTGCTCGGCGAAATTGGCGCGGGCAAAAGCCGGGCGCGCAAGCAGCCGAGCGTACCAGTCCGCAACCGCAGGCCAATCGCGATCGAGATTGTATTCGGCAAAGCTCGCGAGCCGGTGGACGAAGGGCGCGATGTTCACGTCGGCGAGAGAATAGTCGGCTCCCGCGAGCCATGTATGCGCAATCAACGCGTCCTGCATGCGGTCGAGCATGCGGCGGAGATCGGCATCGGCTGCAGCTAGCTCCGCAGCCGGAATGCCGTTGCGTGCGGCATCGCGCCAGCGCCGCGCAGTCTCGGGGTTCGGCATGCGCGCCACCGCGGCGTCGATCTCTGCCGCCGGCAGCGATTGCAGGAACGGCCGCATGTTGCGCTGGAAACTCGGCTTCTTGATCGCGAGCGTCAGCACGTCGTCGATGAATCGATTCCACACCGCGACCCGCGCCCGGTCCTTCGCATCGGCGGGACGCAAGGGACGCTCCGGAAACGCATCGTCGAGATAGTCGTTGATGATGGTCGACTCGCGCACGACGAAGTCGTCATGCACCAGCACCGGCACCACGCCTTCGGGATTGATGCTCAGAAAGTCCGGCGCAAGCTGCTCGAAACGGCGCAGGCTCAACACCACGCCCTCGTATGGCAACTCTTTCTCGGCGAGCGCGAGCCGCACCTTCTGGGAGCAAGTCGAAGCCCAGGCGTGATAGAGGCGAAGCATCGCGTCGCGCGTCTGGCGCGATCACATGTGGATCGCGCGCTTCTCGACCGCCATCGCCGCTTCCTTCACTGCTTCCGGCAAGGTCGGATGCGCGTGGCAAGTGCGCGCGATATCTTCCGACGACGCGCCGAATTCCATCGCCACCGCCGGCTCCGCAATCATGTTGCCGGCATCGGCGCCGACGATATGCACGCCCAGCACCCGATCCGTCTTGGCGTCTGCGATGATCTTCACGAAGCCATCGGTCTGCTGATTGGCCTTGGCGCGGCCATTGGCTGTGAATGGAAACTTGCCGACATTGTAAGCGATACCGGCCTGCTTCAGCTCATCCTCGGTCTTTCCGACCGATGCGATTTCCGGGAAGGTATAGACCACCGCCGGTATCACATCGTAATTCACGTGCCCGGCCTGGCCGGCAAGGATCTCGGCCACCGCCACGCCCTCATCCTCGGCCTTGTGCGCCAGCATCGGCCCGGCAATCACGTCGCCAATCGCATAGATACCCGGCACATTGGTTGCGAAATGCGCGTCGGTCTTCACGCGGCCACGCTCGTCGAGTGCAACGCCGGCCTCAGCGAGACCGAGACCCTCGGTGTAGGGCACTCGGCCGATCGCGACCAGTACCACATCGGCATCGATGGTTTCCGCTTCGCCGCCTTTCGCGGGCTCGACCTTGACCTTCAGTTTCTTGCCGGATGTATCGACGGCCGAGACCTTCGAGCCGAGCTTGAAGGCCATGCCCTGTTTCTCGAACAGGCGCTGGGACTGACGCGCGACCTCCGAATCCATGCCCGGCAAAATGCGATCGAGAAATTCGACGACCGTCACCTGCGAACCGATGCGGCGCCAGACCGAGCCAAGCTCGAGACCGATCACGCCGGCGCCGATCACGACCAGCTTCTCCGGCACCTTCTCGAGCGCAATCGCACCGGTGGAGGAAACCACCCGCTTCTCGTCGATCTCGATGCCTTTCAGCTTCGTCACATCGGAGCCGGTGGCGATGACGATGTTCTTGGTCTCCAGCGTCTGCGACTTGCCGTCAGCACCTGTGACCTCGACCTTGCCTGCTGCTGCGATGCGGCCGGTGCCGAAAACGACATCGATCTTGTTCTTCTTCATCAGGAAGTCGACGCCCTTGACGTTGCCATCGACCGCTTCGTCCTTGAAGGTCAGCATCTGCTTGAGATCGAGTTTCGGCTTGCCGACGCCGATGCCCATTTTCGCGAAGGCGTGGCCGGCTTCCTCGAACAATTCGGACGCATGCAGCAGCGCCTTCGACGGAATGCAGCCCACATTCAGGCAGGTGCCGCCCAGCGTCGCGCGCTTTTCGACCACAGCCACTTTCATGCCGAGCTGCGCCGCGCGAATGGCACAGACATAGCCGCCGGGACCGGTGCCGATGACGATCAGATCGTAGGACATAATGAATTTCTCTTCCTGCTAAGCCATCAGACCGGCCGTTAGCGCACCGGCGTCAAAACCTCTTCGCCGCGCCCCTTGCCGAGCAGGCCACGCAGCGTGCCGTCGGTATCGAGCGCGTAGATCGCGGGCAATCCATCGGCGCGCGTCACCTGCAGCAGATTGCCCTGCCGCTTGCCCTTGCCGCGATGGCTTTCGGTTCCCGCGTGCCAGACGAGTTCGAAAGCATCGCCGGTGCGCGCGATGGAGACCGTGCCGTTATAGGCCGTGCCATCGGGCTTCATGCCCTCGAGACGGTACCGCCCCTGCGGCACCGGAGCCGGCTCCGGATCGATCGGCGCGAACAATTCGAGCGTTTCGTTGCCGGCGCCGTCATCCCATTCTCCCGACAACACGCCCTCGTCGGTGGACGAATAGACCGCCGGATATTTCTCGCCCCATCGCACGACCAGCGAATGGCGGTCCAGTTCGCCGACGCCGGAGACGGTCTCGTTGTCGACCCACCAGATCATCCGCACATCATCGACCCGCGGCAGAACCGCGGTGATGCCGCTATAGGACTCACCGGCGCCATCGGTGCCCTTGTTTCGGTACAGACCGCCGATCGATGCCAGATATTGGAGCTCGGCATCGCTCGCGACCATGTTGCCGGCCGGCGGCAGCGCAGCACCGCCCGGCTTCGTTACGAGAACAGCAGCGACCACCAAAGCGCACAGCGCGAGACGTTTCGGTTTCGTCATTGTGTCGTCCAGCAGGATCGGGGGCGGCGTCCACACCGCCCTTGCGTCACTCACAGATCCAGAATTAGCCGCGCCGGGTCCTCCAGCACTTCCTTCACGCGCACGAGGAAGGTCACCGCCTCGCGGCCGTCGACGATGCGATGGTCGTAGGAGAGCGCGAGATACATCATCGGCCTGATCTCGACCTTGCCGCCGATCGCGACCGGGCGCTCCTGGATCTTGTGCATGCCGAGGATGCCGGATTGCGGCGCGTTCAGGATCGGCGTCGACATCAGCGAGCCGTAGACGCCGCCATTCGATATCGTGAAGGTGCCGCCCTGCATCTCCTCGATCTTGAGCTGGCCGTCACGCGCGCGCTTGCCGGCGTCGGCAATGTCCTTCTCGATCTGCGCCAGCGACTTGTGATCGCAATCGCGGATCACCGGCACGACGAGTCCCTTCTCGGTGCCGACCGCAACGCCGACGTGATAGTAATTCTTGTAGATGATGTCGCCGCCGTCGATCTCGGCATTGACCGCGGGGATGTCCTTCAGCGCCTGCACGCAGGCGCGCACGAAGAAGCCCATGAAGCCGAGCTTCACGCCGGTCTTCTTCTCGAACGCATCCTTGTAGTGGCTGCGCAATTCCATCACCGCCTTCATGTCGACCTCGTTGAAGGTCGTGAGCATGGCGGCGGTGTTCTGCGCATCCTTCAGCCGGCGGGCGATGGTCTGGCGCAGCCGCGTCATCTTCACCCGTTCTTCGCGCGCGGCGTCGTCGGCCGGCGATGGCGCCCGCACCTGCACCGGAGCTGTGGCCGGGGTCGGCGACGCGGCGGCGCGCTCGATCGCGGCCATCATGTCGCCCTTGGTGACACGGCCGTCCTTGCCCGAGCCGGGCACGGTGGACGCTTCGATGCCGGATTCCGCCGACATTTTGCGTACCGACGGTGCGACCGGCATGTCGCCGGACGGTTTCGGAGTCTGGGCCTCCGGCTTGTCCTGGGCGCGCGGCTTGATCTCCTCCTCGCCGGCCTTGATCGGCGCGGTGGTACTCTGCTTCTTGTCGGGCGCGCCGGTCGTGGTCGCAGCGGCGGCGGCGCCCTTGGCGCCGTCCTTGATTTCGCCGAGCAGCGCACCGACGGCGACAGTCTCGCCGTCCTTGGCCGCGATCGCTTCCAGCACGCCGGCCGCCGGCGCCGGCACTTCGATTGTGACCTTGTCGGTCTCGAGCTCGACCAGCGGCTCGTCGACCGCCACAGCGTCGCCGGGCTTCTTGAACCATTTGCCGATGGTCGCTTCGGAGACGGATTCGCCTAGAGTGGGAACGCGGATTTCGGTCATTGTTGGTTCCGTTCGCTTCTATCTCACTGTGTCATCGCCCGCGCAGGCGGGCGATCCAGCGACCACAGCACTAGATTGCCGTGGCGATTGCCGGGTCCCCCGCCTTCGCGGGGGACGACAGGATCCATTACCCAAGCGCTTCGTCGAGGAATTGCTTGAGCTGTGCATTGTGTTTCGACATCTGCCCGACCGCGGTCGAGGCCGATGCGGGGCGGCCGGCATAACGCGGACGGCGATGCTTGGCCTGAATCTGGTTGAGCGTCCATTCGATGAAGGTGTCGACGAAGAACCAGGCGCCCATGTTGCGCGGCTCTTCCTGGCACCACACGATCTCGGCCTGTTTGAAGCGCTGCAATTCCTGCATCAGCGCCTTGGTCGGGAATGGATAGAGCTGCTCGATCCGCAGCAGGTAGATGTCGTCGATGCCGCGCTTCTCGCGCTCGTCGTAGAGATCGAAATAGACCTTGCCGGCACTCAGCACCACACGACGGATCTTGTCGTCCGCGACCAGCTTGATCTTCTCATCCTTCAGCACCTGCGCATCGTCCCAGAGGATACGATGGAAGGTGGTGTCGGCGCCCATTTCGTCGAGCCGCGACACCGCCTTCTTGTGGCGCAACAGCGACTTCGGCGTCATCAGGATCAGCGGCTTGCGGATTTCGCGCCGCAACTGGCGACGCAGGATATGGAAATAATTCGCCGGCGTCGTGCAGTTGGCGACCTGCATGTTGTCTTCGGCGCACATCTGCAGATAGCGCTCAAGCCGCGCCGACGAATGCTCCGGCCCCTGCCCCTCATAGCCATGCGGGAGCAGGCAGACGAGCCCGGACATGCGCAGCCATTTGCGTTCGGCCGACGAGATGAACTGATCGAAGACCACTTGCGCGCCATTGGCGAAGTCGCCGAATTGCGCCTCCCACAGCACCAGCGCATTCGGCTCCGCGGTCGAATAGCCGTATTCGTAGCCGAGCACGGCCTCTTCCGAGAGCATCGAGTTCAGCACTTCGTAGCGCGACTGGTTGTCGCTCAGATGATTGAACGGCGTGTAACGCGCCTCGGTGCGCTGGTCGAACAGCACGGAATGGCGTTGCGAGAACGTCCCGCGTTCGGAATCCTGGCCTGACAAGCGCACCGGATGGCCGTCGAGCAGCAGCGTACAGAACGCCAGCGCCTCCGCCGTCGCCCAGTCGATGCCCTCGCCGGTCTCGATCGCTTTTTTTCGGTTTTCGAGAAAACGGTTGATGGTGCGGTGAACCCGGAAATCCTCCGGCACCCGGGTGATCTTCTCGCCGATCTCCCTGAGCTTCGCGACATCGACCCCGGTATTGCCGCGGCGCGGATCGTCGATCTCCATGCCGGCCTTGATGATCGACCAGCGGCCGTCCAGCCAGTCGGCCTTGTTCGGCTTGTAGCCCTGGCCGGCCTCGAATTCGGCTTCGAGCCGATGGCGCCAGTCGCCGCGCATCTTGTCGACTTCACCTTCGGTGACGACACCTTCGCCGATCAGTTTCTTGGCATAGATATCGAGGGTCGACGGATGCTGACGGATCTTCTGATACATCAGCGGCTGGGTGAAGGCCGGCTCGTCGCCTTCGTTGTGACCGAAGCGCCGATAGCAGAACATGTCGATAACGACCGGCTTGGCGAAGCGCTGGCGATATTCGATCGCAACCTTGGCCGCGAACACCACCGCTTCCGGATCGTCGCCGTTCACATGGAAGATCAGCGCCTCGATCATCTTCGCCACGTCGGACGGATAGGGCGATGACCGTGAATAGCGCGGATAGGTGGTGAAGCCGATCTGGTTGTTGACGATGAAATGCAGGCTGCCGCCGGTGCGATAGCCCTTCAACTCCGACAGGCCGAAGCATTCCGACACCACGCCCTGGCCGGCGAAAGCCGCGTCGCCATGGATGAGCAGCGGCAGCGCCATGGTGCGGTTGTCCGGCGTCGCGCCGAGCTGATCCTGCTTGGCGCGCACCTTGCCGAGCACCACCGGATCGACGATTTCCAGATGCGAGGGGTTGGGCGTCAGCGACAGATGCACCTTGTTGCCGTCGAATTCACGGTCGCTCGAAGCACCGAGATGATACTTGACGTCGCCAGAGCCTTCGACCTCGTCCGGCGTCGCCGAACCACCCTTGAATTCATGGAACAGGACGCGATGCGGCTTGCCCATCACCTGGGTCAGCACATTCAGCCGGCCACGATGCGCCATGCCGAACACGATTTCCTGCACGCCGAGATTGCCGCCGCGCTTGATGATCTGCTCCAGCGCCGGGATCAACGACTCGGCTCCGTCGAGACCGAAGCGCTTGGTGCCGGTGAACTTCACATCGAGGAACTTCTCGAAGCCCTCGGCCTCCACCAGCTTGTTGAGGATCGCGCGCTTGCCCTCGCGGGTGAAGGTGATTTCCTTGTCCTTGCCTTCGATGCGCTCCTGGATCCACGCCTTCTGCTGCGGATCGGAAATGTGCATGAATTCGACGCCGAGCGTCTGGCAATACGTGCGGCGCAGGATCGCTACGATCTCGCGCATGGTCGCGAATTCCAGACCGAGCACCTTGTCGAGATAGATCTTGCGGTCCATGTCGGCTTCGGTGAAGCCGTAGCTGCGCGGGTCGAGTTCTTGCTCGCTCTTCTCGGGTTCGAGATCGAGGGGATCGAGCTTGGCGTGAAAATGACCGCGGATGCGGTAAGCGCGGATCAGCATCAGCGCATGCAGCGAGTCACGCGTCGCCTGCAGCACGTCGGTCGAGCTCAGTTCGACGCCGGCCTTCTGCGCATTGCCCTTGATCTTGCCGGAGATGACCTTCTCGGTCTCGGCCCAGTTGCCGTCGAGCGCCGCCACCAGTTCGCCGTTCGAGAGCTGCGGCCAGCCCGGCTGTTTCCACGACGCGCCCTTCGCGCTTTTGGTCACGCTCGCCGGGTCGTCCTTCAGGCTCTGGAAAAAGGATTGCCACTGGGCATCGACCGAAGCCGGGTCGGCTTCGTACCGGGCGTAGAGGTCTTCGATATAGGCGGCGTTGCCGCCGTAGAGGAAAGAAGTAAGGGCGAAGGCTGCGTTCGCGTCCTGACGAGACATGCGGGCGTCCTGGCGTGGATCCAAATTCTGGATCGATGGCGTCTGGTATCGTTGCTGACCGCCGGAAGCGGCCATTTCGGGGTCGAATCGGCTGAAAAATGCGTCCCGGCGGAGACCCTTTTACAGATATGGGGACGATTGGGCCACGATAACATGACATTGAAGTGAATTCGGATTCACTATTTTATCCCGATCCGGCGCTACCGAAGTAGCGGAAATCGCAACGAAAAAAGCCCGCGCCGGAGGGCGCGGGCCTCAATCGAACTTGAAACCTGACCGCAGAAATCCGGTCTCCTCAGCCTTTTAGCACCTCGACCAGCGTCTTGCCCACCCGCGCGGGGGACGGCGACACCTTGATCCCGGCTTCTTCCATTGCCGCGATCTTGGATTCCGCATCGCCCTTGCCGCCGGAAATGATCGCACCGGCATGGCCCATGCGACGCCCGGGGGGCGCGGTGCGGCCGGCGATGAAGCCGACCATCGGCTTCTTGCGGCCCTTGCGCGCTTCGTCCTTCAGGAACTGCGCGGCATCCTCTTCGGCCGAACCGCCGATCTCGCCGATCATGATGATCGACTCGGTTTTGGGATCGGCGAGGAACATTTCCAGCATCTCGATGAATTCGGTGCCCTTGACCGGATCGCCGCCGATGCCAACTGCCGTGGTCTGGCCCAGGCCTTCGCGCGAAGTCTGAAACACCGCCTCGTAGGTCAGCGTGCCGGACCGCGACACGATGCCGACCTTGCCCGGCTTGAAGATATTGCCGGGCATAATGCCGATCTTGCATTCGCCCGCGGTCATCACGCCCGGGCAATTCGGCCCGATCAGACGCGACTTCGATCCGCACAGCGAGCGCTTCACCTTCACCATGTCCATCACCGGAATGCCTTCGGTGATGCAGACGATCAGCGGAATCTCCGCGTCGATCGCCTCGCAGATCGCGTCGGCCGCGCCGGGCGGCGGGACGTAAATCACGCTGGCATCGGCGCCGGTCTTCTCGCGCGCTTCGCGCACGGTGTCGAACACCGGCAGATTGAGATGCGTGGTGCCGCCTTTGCCGGGCGAGGTGCCGCCGACCATCTTGGTGCCGTAGGCGATCGCCTGTTCGGAATGGAAGGTGCCGTTCTTGCCGGTGAAGCCCTGGCAGATGACCTTGGTGTTCTTATCGATGAGAATGGACATTATGCGGCAGCCTTCTTCACAGCGGCGACAATCTTCTGCGCGGCATCGTCGAGATCGTCGGCGGGCACGACGTCCAGTCCGGATTCCTTCAGGATCTTCTTGCCGAGATCGACATTGGTGCCTTCGAGACGCACCACCAGCGGCACTTTCAGCCCGACTTCCTTGACCGCGGCCACCACGCCTTCGGCGATGATGTCGCACTTCATGATGCCGCCGAAGATGTTGACCAGAATGCCCTTCACCTTCGGATCGGAGGTGATGATCTTGAACGCGGCCGTCACCTTCTCCTTGGTCGCACCACCGCCGACATCGAGAAAGTTCGCCGGCTCCGCGCCATAGAGCTTGATGATGTCCATGGTGGCCATCGCGAGACCGGCGCCATTGACCATGCAGCCGATGGTGCCGTCTAGTGCGATGTAGTTCAGGTCGAACTTCGACGCCTCGATCTCCTTCTCGTCTTCCTCGGTTTCGTCGCGCAGCGCGAAGATGTCGGGATGGCGATAGAGCGCGTTGCCGTCGAAATCGATCTTGGCGTCGAGGCACAGGAGCTTCTGGTCCTTGGTGATCACCAGCGGATTGATTTCCAGCATGCTCATGTCGGTCGAGATGAACGCCTTGTAGAGCTGGTTCAGCAGCGGCCCCATCTGCTTCTGCAGGTCTGCCGTGAGGCCGAGCGATTGCGACACGTTGCGCACATGATGCGGCATGATGCCGGTGGCCGGATCGACCGCAATGGTCAGGATCTTTTCCGGCGTGTCGTGCGCGACGGCTTCGATATCCATGCCGCCTTCGGTCGACACCACGATGGCGACGCGCGAGGTGACGCGGTCGACCAGCATCGACAGATAGAATTCCTTCTCGATCGCCGAGCCGTCCTCGACATAGAGCCGGTTGACCTGCTTGCCCTTCGGCCCGGTCTGGTGCGTCACCAGGGTCGAACCGAGGATGCGCGTGGCTTCGGTCTTCACATCGTCATGAGACTTGACGACCTTGACGCCGCCGGCCTTGCCGCGGCCGCCTGCATGAATCTGCGCCTTCACCACCCAGACCGGCCCGGGCAATTCGGACGCAGCCTTCATCGCTTCATCGACGGTGAAGGCCGCGATGCCCTTCGGCACCGGCACACCGAATTCGCGCAGCACCGCCTTGGCCTGATATTCGTGGATATTCATGGACGCTCCGTTCCCAACCCTCGGATGTCATTGCCCGCGAGGGCGGGCAATCCAGCGAGCAGAATAATGGCGGGATGGCTCCCGCTTGCGTAACTGACGTGCCCCGCCTGCGCGGGGCACGTCAGTGTAGTTACTTGTTCAAGTCCGGCGCGATGGTCTTGCAGGCATCGACCAGCTGCTGAACCGACAGCGCCGACTTGTCGAACATTTCACGCTCGGACGATGACAGATCGATTTCAACCACGCGCTCGACGCCCTTGGCGCCGATCACCACCGGCACGCCGACATACATGTCCTTCACGCCGTATTCGCCGTTGAGCCCGGCGGCGCAGGGCAGCACGCGTTTCTTGTCCTTGAGATAGCTTTCCGCCATCGCGATCGCGGACGATGCCGGCGCGTAGAAGGCCGAACCGGTCTTCAGCAGGTTGACGATTTCCGCGCCGCCATTGCGGGTGCGGATCACGATATCGTCCAGCCGCTTCTCGGTGGTCCAGCCCATCTTGATCAGATCGGGCAACGGGATGCCGGCGACGGTGGAATAGCGCACCAGCGGCACCATGGTGTCGCCATGGCCACCGAGCACGAAGGCGGTCACGTCCTCGACCGACACGTTGAATTCGTCGGCGAGGAAATAGCGGAAGCGCGCGGAGTCGAGCACGCCCGCCATGCCGACCACCATGTTCTTCGGCATGCCGGAGAATTTCTGCAGCGCCCAGACCATCGCATCGAGCGGATTGGTGATGCAGATGACGAACGCGTTCGGGGCGTATTTCTTGATGCCGGTGCCGACCTGCTCCATCACTTTCAGGTTGATGCCGATCAGATCGTCGCGGCTCATGCCGGGCTTGCGCGGCACACCGGCGGTGACGATGCAGACCGAGGCGCCCTCGATCGCATCGTAGGAATTGGTGCCGGACATTTTGGCGTCGAAGCCGTCGATCGGCGACGACTGCGCGAGATCCAGCGATTTGCCCTGCGGAATGCCTTCCGCGATGTCGAACATCACAACGTCGCCGAGCTCACGCAATCCGATGAGGTGGGCGAGCGTTCCGCCGATCTGGCCGGAGCCGATCAATGCAATCTTGGGACGCGCCATGAGGAGATGAACCTTTATGTCAGGACCGTTTGGGCGTCACGGACCGAAACCGCTTCGGCTTCGGCATGACGCTCGTGGGAAGGTCGCGGAACTGCGACCGGGCGGTGGTTAACGTGTCCTGCCATCGGCGACAAGCTTGCGAAAGGCGAAGGTCGCATGGATCAGCCTCACTGCTGATATACATTATTCCAGTGAGGTGGGCCGTTGCCAAGGGCGAAGACGCCCAACCATACACAATTCGACATTGCAGCGCACAAGGGGGTGCCGCGGCAGCGAGATCGCGAGAGCCGGGATGAGGCCTTTTCCCTTTCGCCCGTGGGCGAGGGACGTCACGTATCGATGATCCGCCCGCCGCGCGTATCGGCATCGCGGCGCGGTCCGTGCGGAAGCGCCAGGTAGCTCTGCGAACCCATCTCGATCAGGCGCGAGACCGTGCGCTGGAATTCGAATAGTTCGAGCCCCTGGTCGGCGACATACAGTTCGTGCGGTTGCGCCTGCGCGGATGCAATCAGCTTCACCGCATTGTCGTAGAGCGAGTCGATCAGGATGATGAACCGCTTGGCCTCGTTGCGCTGGGCAAAGCGCATCACCGGAATGCGCTCGATCACGAGCGTATGGTATTCATGCGCGAGCCGCAGGAAATCCGCCGAGCCGAGCGGCAGCACACACAAATCCGGAAACGAGAAGCGCGCCGCACCCATCGCCGCCTGCGGCACATGCAGCTTGCGGCCCTTCACGACGAGATCCTGCGGTGAACCGCCCTGCCCGAGCGTGATGCGCGACCACGCTTCGTCGATCTCGCGATCGGCACGCTCGTCCGCCGGCACATACCAGACCCGGCCTTTGACCAGCTTTTCCAGCCTGAAATCGGTGCGCGCATCGAGCCGCACCACATCCATCTTCTCGTCCAGCAGCCTTATGAAGGGGAGAAAAAGCGCCCGATTCAAGCCGTCCTTGTAGAGATCGTCCGGCGCCACATTCGACGTCGCCACCACCACCATGCCGCGGCTGAAGAACTGCGTGAACAGCCGGCCGAGAATCATCGCATCGGCGATGTCGGTGACATGGAATTCATCGAAACACAGCAGTTCGGCGTCGTCGGCGATCGCATTCGCGGTCAGCACGATCGCGTCTTCGTCGGGTATCTCGCCGGCTTTCGCTTTCTGGCGAAAATCGTAGATGCGCTCATGCACCTCGGACATGAACTCATGGAAGTGCACGCGACGCTTGTTCGATATCCGGCTCGATTCGTAGAACAGGTCCATCAGCATGGTCTTGCCGCGCCCGACCTTGCCGTAGATGTAGAGACCCTTCAGCGGCGATTTCTTCACGCGACTGCCGAACAGCCAGCCGAGCGAGGATGATTTCGACGCGCGCCGCTGTTCGACGAGCCGCTGTTCCAGCGACCCGAGCTTCTCGACCGCCGCGGCCTGCGCTGCGTCGGGCGAGATGGCGCCGTCCGCGATCAGGGCGGCGTAGCGGTCGCTGATGGATGAAATCATGAGGATCGGCGGGCGAGGCGGAAATGAAGCCGAGGCATAGCCGCCGCAGCGCAGGCGCCGCAAGACCGCGTGGGCGCGGTTAACGAAGGTTTAACGGCGGCAGCCAGCCGATGCATGGCTGCTGCCGAAAAATGCAGCTTGGCCCTGTCTTAAAAATGCTGCATCGCAACATTATCTTTCGAATCGCCGCCTTGGCCGCTACCGGCCGCGCGGCGCGTCTCTGGGGAGGGACGAGGAGGGTCTCGCTAAGTCAGGAGACCGAATGACCGTACTCGACCCGCTCCCCGATGGGGGCCTGATCCGCAAATTGTGGATCGGGGAAGCTTATAAATATCGCGACCACCTGCTGCGGCTCGATCCCGAGAGCCGCCATCGCCGGTTCGGCGGCGGCGTGTCGGACACCTATATCCGCAACTTCGTCGACACCACGATGTGGCTGGACGCGATCGTGCACGGCTTCTTCGTCGACGGACAGATGCACGGCGCGGCCGAACTGCGCCCGATCGGCGGGCGGTTCACCAAGCAAGCCGAAGCCGCCTTCAGCGTGGAAAACGAATGGCAGAGCCACGGCGTCGGCTCCGCGCTGCTGGAGCGCACCCTGCTGACCGCGCGCAACCGGGGCATCGCTCATCTGCATATGGCCTGCCTTGCCGACAATCGCAGGATGCAGCAGCTGGCGCGGAAATTCGACGCCGAACTGAGTTTCGATTTCGGCGAAGTGGTCGCCGAAGTGGAGGCGCCGCATCCGACGCCGCTGTCCGTGGTGCGTGAGATGGTGTCCGACGGCCAGAGTTTCGCAACCGCGATCCTCGACGCGCAATCCCGCCTTTTGAAATCAACCTGACGTTAACCAGCCGGTATCCGTTCCCGGCGCAAGCTGTCGCCCTCTCAAGGGAAAAGGGCGCAGCATGACCAGCAACGGCTATGACATCAGGGTGCTGCCCGCCTGCAGCATGGAAGACCATCACGCGCATCTGCTGCGTCTAGATTATCTCGACCGCTGCCTGTTCTTCGCGAACGGCAACGACGATCATGCGGTCGACGCGCATTGCCTGCGGCTCTTGTCCTCGCAGGCGATCGTGATCGGCGCCTATGAGCAGGGGCGCCTGCGCGCCAGTGTCGAGATCATCCCGGACCGCGGATGCAAGCGCGCCGCGGCGACATTGATCGCGGAACCCGATTATCAGACCGACGATCTCGCCCAGGTGATGATGAAGCGCGCCAGCGACGAAGCGAGGAAGCACGGCCTCGACCGTCTCGATATGGTCGCCATGACCGGCGAGCCGCATACCATCCGGTCGCAGATGGCAAGGTTCGGCTGACACCCGGCGGTCGTTGCCGGGCCTGACCAGTCAAACCGCCCGCTTCGCCGGCATCGCCACGAGCGGATAGGCTTCTTCGACCACATACGGCCCGCCGCCGACCGAGTCGCGCGACGAATACAGCACGAAGCGCTCCACGCTAAACGGCGCCGAGCGGAACGATGCCCGTTCGGTCAGATAATCCGCGACCTGCCGGCTCGACGAATCGCGCAATCGGGCGAGCGTCACATGCGGCGTGAATTTGCGGCCCTCGGGCGCGAGGCCGACCCGCTGCATCAACCGCTCGATCTCGGCCTGCAGATCCATCAGCGCCTGCGACGGCGCGACATTGGCATATACCGATCGCGGCTTGCGGCCGCCGAACGCGGCCAACCCGTCGAGCCGCAATTCGAACGGCGTTCGATCCACGCCATCGAGGATCGAAGCCACGTCGTTCGCCACACTGGCGTCGATGTCGCCGATGAAGCGCAGCGTGATGTGATAATTCTCGGGATCGATCCAGCGCGCACCCGGAAGTCCGCCGCGCAGGAAGGACAGCATCTGCCCGACATTCGCGGGAATCTCGATCGCGGTGAAAAGGCGCGGCATCGAGAACCTCCCATTTCCGTCACGTGCTGGACGTGACAATCGCGTGACAAAACGCAGCAGGGCTGCGCACAACAAGAACGGATTCGCCGAAGCGGCGCAAGCGTTAGCTTGGCGCCCGCGTTTTCGCGCGCGCGATCAGCTCTTCGACTTTCGGCAGTATCCCATCGACAATGATCTGCACGCCGGCTCCGTTCGGATGAACGCCATCGCGCAAGGCAAGCTTGGGATCGGCGGCGACGCCCTCCAGAAAGAACGGATAGAACACCACGTCATATTTCTGCGCGAGCGCCGGAAAGATCGCTTCATATTCGCGGACATACTCGGCGCCCATGTTGGGGGCGGCGCGCATGCCGCTCAGCAGCACCGGAATATTGCGCGCCTTCAGTTTCGCAAGAATGTCGTCCAGCGCCTGCCGCGTTACCTTGGGCTCGACCCCGCGCAGCATGTCGTTCGCGCCGAGTTCGACGATCACCGCATCGGTTCCGTCGGCGATCGACCAGTCGACCCGCGACAATCCGCCCGACGCGGTGTCGCCGGAGACCCCGGCATTCTCGACCTCGACATTGTGGCCCTTGGCCTTCAGCGCGCGTTCGAGCGCCGCGGGGAAGGCGTCCTGCGCGGACAGGCCGTAGCCGGCGGTGAGCGAATCGCCGAAAGCCACGATCTTCAGAGGCGATCCTTTTGCAGGCGTCTGCGCGGCAACCGGCGTCGCGAGTGTGGCAGCGAAACCAGCCAGCGCGAGTGCCGTAACTTTGAGCCTATGGACTAAACTCGTCATCGCACCATATGGACCTGATCGGACCCGGATCCTGCCATATCGTCCTGCGAAGCAAAGATTTCAATGCAGCAACACCAAGCGCCTGCCGGAACCGCCGTCACCCTGTCCGGCGTCAATCTGTCGCTCGGCAGCGGTGCAGCCCGGGTTCACATTCTCAAGGATATCGATCTGACCATCGGCCGCGGCGAGGCAATCGGCCTGGTCGGGCCCTCGGGCTCGGGCAAATCGACGCTGCTGATGGTGCTCGCCGGCCTGGAGCGCGCCGATACCGGATCGATCGTGGTCGCCGGCGAAGACCTGCGCCGCCTGAACGAGGATGCGCTGGCGCGCTTTCGCGGCCGCAATGTCGGCATCGTCTTCCAGTCCTTTCATCTGATCCCGACCATGACGGCGCTCGAGAATGTGGCGGTGCCGCTCGAACTTGCCGGTGTGCCGGACGCCCATGACCGCGCCGCCGCCGAGTTGGCCGGCGTGGGACTGAAGGAGCGGCTGTCGCATTATCCCGCGCAACTGTCCGGCGGCGAACAGCAGCGCGTGGCGCTTGCGCGCGCGCTGGCTCCCAATCCCGCAATCCTGGTCGCCGACGAACCGACCGGCAATCTCGACGAGAAGACCGGGTCGCAAGTGGTCGAGCTTTTGTTCAAGGGTCACGTCGATCGCGGCATGACCCTGATCCTGGTCACGCATGATCCCTCGCTCGCGCGCCGCTGCCGGCGTGTCGTGCGGCTGCGGTCCGGCCGCATCGAAAACGATGCCGCGCCGGAAGCAGTGCGCGAGGCCGCAAGCGCATGAGCCTGACCTTGATGAGGCCGAACCCGTGAGTCTGGTTGCGACTCCAGCGCGGCAGAGCGGCTGGTCGTTGCCGCTGCGATTTGCCATGCGCGAATTGCGCGGCGGGTTGCGCGGATTCTACGTTCTGATCTTCTGCATCGGACTGGGCGTGATGGCGATCGCGGGCGTCGGCTCGCTGGCCGAAAGCCTTGCCGGTGGGCTTGCGCGTGAAGGCCGCACCATTCTCGGCGGCGATGTATCCTTCGCGCTGTTTCATCGCGAAGCCAATGCAGAGGAACGCGCTCTGCTGGCGCGCTACGGCCGCGTGTCCGATGCAGCAACCTTGCGCGCGATGGCCCGCGCCTCCGGCAACCGCCAGGCGCTGGTCGAGATCAAGGCGGTGGACGGCGCCTACCCGCTTTACGGCACACCGGTGCTGGAGCCTGCGATGCCGCTTTCCGACGCGCTCGCCACTCGCGGTGGTGTGTTCGGCGCGGCCGTCGATATCGCGCTGCTGACGCGTCTCGATCTCAAGGTCGGCGACCGTATCGAGGTCGGCAAGGCGCCGATCGAAATCCGCGCGGTGTTGCGCGGCGAACCGGACAAGCTGGCCGGCGGCATTGGCTTTGGCCCACGCCTGCTGGTGAACATCGACGCGCTGCGCGCCACCGATCTGCTGCAGCCCGGCAGCCTGGTACGCTGGCATTACCGCGTTGCGCTCGACGGCAATGACGCGAGCGATGCCGCTGTCAAAACGCTGACCGCCGACGCCGAGAAACAATTTCCCGATGCCGGATGGGAAATCCGCTCGCGCGACAATGCCTCCCCGCAGCTCGAACGCAATATCGAGCGCTTCACCCAATTCCTGACGCTGGTCGGTTTGACCGCGCTTCTGGTCGGCGGCGTCGGTGTTGCCAATGCCGTGCGCAGCCATCTCGAACGGCGCCGCGATACCATCGCCACCATGAAGTCGCTGGGGGCGACCGGCGGCCGCATCTTCGCGATCTATCTGGTGCAGGTGATGGCGATCGCCGCCATCGGCACCGCCGCCGGACTCGCCATCGGGGCCGCGCTGCCATTCGTGATCGCCTGGACGTTCGGCGCGATCCTGCCGCTGCCGGTCGACCCGGCTCTGCAATGGACGCAGCTCGCGCTCGCCGCGATGTTCGGATTGCTGACCGCGCTGGCCTTCGCGCTGTGGCCGCTCGGCCGCGCGCATGACATCCCGGTCTCGGCGCTGTTCCGGGAAGCGGTCAGCGGCCGATGGAGCCTGCCGCGCAGGTCCTATCTCGTCGCCGCCACGGCGGTAACGCTGGCTCTGGCTGCGCTCTCGATACTGCTTGCTTATGACAAGCGGATCGCCACGTTTTTCGTAGTCGCATCGGCCGCGACGTTCCTCGTTCTTTACGTGATCGCCTGGTTGATCATGCGGCTTGCGGCGAAGCTGCCGCACTCGAAGATCACCGCGCTACGGCTCGCGGTCGCAAATATCCACCGCCCGGGCGCGCTGACGACGTCGGTCGTGCTTTCGCTTGGCCTAGGTCTCGCGGTGCTGGTGATCGTTGTCCAGATCGACGGCAATCTGCGACGGCAATTCCAGGACGCCTTGCCGGAACGTTCGCCGGCTTTCTTTTTCGTCGACATTCAGAACGCCGATGCCGCCCGCTTTGACGACTTCATCCGCAAGACCGTGCCCGATGCCACACTCGGACGCGAGCCGATGCTGCGCGGACGCATCGTCGCGGCCAACGGCGTCAAGGCCGAGGAATTGAAGGCGTCCCCACAGGCCGCCTGGGCGCTGCAGAGCGACCGCGGCATTACCTATGCGGCCGACGTCCCGAAAGGCTCGCGGGTGATCGAAGGCGAGTGGTGGCCGGCCGATTATCAGGGCCCTCCCCTACTCTCGATGGAAAAGCGTATCGCTGACGGTCTCGGCCTGAAGATCGGGGATACGCTAACCGTCAACGTGCTCGGCCGCAACATCACCGCCAAGATCGCCAATCTGCGGATGGTCGACTGGCAGAGCCTCGGCATCAACTTCGTGCTGGTCTATTCGCCGAACGCGTTTCGCGGCGCGCCGCACACCCATATCGCCACCCTGACGTTCCCGGGCGACACCACGGCGCAGCAGGACGCCGCGATCCTGCGCGAGATGGCGACGGCGTTTCCGGCGGTGACCACGGTGCGGGTCAAGGATGCGATCCAGGCGGTGGGATCGGTTGTTTCAAATCTTGTGCTGGCGATCCGGGGCGCCAGCGTGATTACCCTGATCTCGGCGGCGCTAGTGCTGGCGGGCGCGCTAGCGGCGAGCCACCACAACCGGGTTTACGACGCCATCATCCTCAAAACGCTGGGCGCCACCCGCGGCCGGCTGATTTCGGCCTATGCCCTGGAATATACCCTGCTGGGGCTGGCGACCGGGCTGTTCGGCGTCCTGGCCGGGTCGGTGGCGGCCTGGCTGGTCGTCACCCGGATCATGAACCTGTCATTTGTCTGGCTGCCGGGCCCGGCGCTGGCGGCCGCGGCCGGCGCGCTGGCGGTCACGGTGGTATTCGGGCTGGCCGGCACCTTCAGCGCACTTGGGCAGAAGCCCGCATCGGTATTGCGAAACCTGTAGCTTTGCGACATCTAGCCGCGTCGGTTGGTCTGATCTGCGACGTTCGCGACAGAGTATTTTTACCGCAATCCCCTGTATCATCAGGAAAGCTTCGCCATATGAGCGACTGACGTCGCGCGATAGGGCGATGAATTTTGGGGCGACAACTCAGGGAGTTCGATGATGTCGGACTTTGATCGAAACGCGGCCACCTATGACAGGGCCGCCGGGCGCGCAACAACCGCGGTCATTGACCAAGGTCTGCGCTCCTACATGCTGCACGTCTACAATTACATGGTGCTCGGCCTGGCCATCACCGGCTTTGCCGCGCTCGGCATCTACATGCTGTCGGTTACCGGCGACGCCGCGGCGGCCGCCAAGGTGATGCGAAACGGCGCGGAGCTGCCGGCTGCCATCCGTGGCGGCCTGTTCCTGACGCCGATCGGCTACACCATCTTCGTCAGTCCGCTGAAGTGGGTCATCATGCTGTCGCCGCTGGCGCTGGTATTCGCGCTCAGCTTCGGCATGGAGCGGATGCGTCCGGCCACGGCGCAGATGCTGTTCTGGGTGTTCGCGGCGCTGATGGGCATCTCGCTCGGCTCGATCTTCATGGTCTATACGCAGACCTCGATCACCCGGGTGTTCTTCATCACCGCGGCGACCTTCGGCGCACTCAGCCTGTGGGGCTACACCACGCAGCGGGATATTTCCGGCTGGGGCTCGTTCCTGTTCATGGGCCTGATCGGCGTGATCCTTGCCTCGCTGGTGAACCTGATCTGGCCGAACGGCATGCTGCAGTTCGTGATTTCGGTCGTCGGCGTCCTGGTGTTCGCAGGCCTCACCGCCTACGACACCCAGCGCCTGAAGAACGAGTATGTCTACGGGCAGATGGAAGGCGAGGCACGGGAGCGGTCGGCCATCATGGGCGCGCTGTCGCTGTACCTCAACTTCATCAATCTCTTCACGCTGCTGCTGCAACTGCTCGGACAGCGCGAGGAATAGCGGCCCGTCGGCTGCGCCGACCGATACCACGTTACAAAGAGTTAAGGGGCCCGGACGATTCCGGGCCCTTTTTCGTTGCAAAGGCCAAGCGCCGCTGGAAACCGGGGCCAAGGTTCCTTATGTTCGCGGCGAGTGTGGCCGCCCGCCGGGTGGCCTGCCGGCCCGGCGGTATCCGGGCTTTTGAAAGGGTTTTCCCATGTCCGATTTCGATCGGAATGCCGCCGCCACCCGCGGTGGCTATGCGGACCGCACGGTCGCCTATGATGCCGGCCTGCGCGCGCACATGATCCGCGTCTACAACTACATGGCCTCGGCAGTCGCACTGACCGGTGTCGTGGCGTACCTCACCTTCCAGATGGTCGGCGGCAATTCCATCTCCGTCGTTGGCGGAAAGATCAGCGGGCTCACCCCGCTCGGTCAGTTCCTGTTCGGCGGCCCGTTCATGTGGGTGCTGATGCTGGCGCCGCTCGCGATGGTGCTGGTGCTGAGCTTCGGGATCCAGCGGCTGTCCGCCGGCACCGCGGCGCTGCTGTTCTATGTCTATGCCGGCATCCTCGGCGTGTCGCTGGCGACGATCTTCATCGTCTACACCGCGAACTCGATCGCCAACGTGTTCTTCATCTCGGCGGCGGCATTCGGTGCGCTCAGCCTGTATGGCTACACGACCAAGCGCGACCTCTCGCCGATCGGCTCGTTCCTGATCATGGGCTTGTTCGGGGTGATCATCGCCTCGCTGGTGAATATCTGGCTGAAGTCGGACGCGATGTCGTTCATCATCTCGATCGTCGGCGTGCTGGTGTTCGCCGGGCTGACCGCCTGGGACACCCAGAAGATCAAGGAGATGTACTCAGCCTCCGACGACGCGCAATCGGCCGGCCGCAAGGCCGTGATGGGCGCGCTGTCGCTCTATCTGGACTTCATCAACCTGTTCCTGATGCTGTTGCGCCTGTTCGGTGGCCGCCGCTAAGGCGGACAGCACAAACCGAAACGCAAAACGCCCCGGCTCCTGCCGGGGCGTTTTCGTTTTTGCTATGCTGACCTGAACCCGGTTCGACCTCCGCCGCAACCATGTCGCCGATCACAATCCGGCCGGTTCAACCGGACGATATCCAGGGCATCACCGCGATCTATGCGCATGCCGTCACGCACGGCACCGCGTCATTCGAGACCGAGCCGCCAAGCGAGTCCGAGATGGACCATCGCCGCAGGACGCTGGAAAACGGCGGCTTTCCGTATGTCGTCGCCGACATTGCCGGCCGGATCGCCGGCTATGCCTATGCCGGACCCTACCGGACGCGGATCGCCTATCGCTACACAGTCGAGGACAGCGTCTATATCCATCAGGATGCTCAGCGGAAGGGGATCGGCCGCATGCTGCTGACCGAGCTGCTGACCCGGGCCGAGGCGCGGGGTTTTCGTCAGATGATCGCGGTGATCGGCGATTCGGCGCAAACCGCCTCTATCGCGTTGCACCGTTCTCTCGGCTTCACAGCCGTCGGCACCTTCACCGATATCGGCTTCAAGCACGGTCGCTGGCTGGACTCGGTTCTAATGCAGCGCGCGCTGGGAGACGGTGCCAGCACGCCTCCCGTCACCCCGCAACCAGACTGAGCTTCTTGTCGAACACCCGCAGGACGCGGTCGAGTTCGTGCCCGCGCCGCATGATCAGCCCGGTGGCCGAGATCACGCTGAAAGCGCCCTGCCGGCGCGACAGCTTCGGGTTTTTCTCGATACGATAGATCGGAACTTCGGACGAGCGCCGGAACACCGAGAACACCGCGCGGTCCTTCATGAAATCGATGGCGTAATCGCGCCACTCACCGTCCGCGACCATGCGCCCGTACACCTGCAGGATCCGGTCGAGTTCGCGGCGGTCGAACCTGACCTCTGCGGGAGCCGATGCCGTCGCGCCGGGCACGCCCCCCGATCGCGCGCTGGGTTCGGTATCGCCCGTCAGACTCATGGGCGCCTCCTTCCTTCTGTGACAGGATGATGATTGCCGCTGGCGCGCGTGACCGCAAGACCCGCATCCGGAAGCCGGCGCGTGTCAGCGAATAAATTTGCGCAAGCCTTTCAATCGATGCGCTGAGAAGCCGCAGTCACGGCTTCGTGCAGGGAACCACAATAAGGCCCAAATTCGGTCCAGCGCCCGCCCCTAAGGATAGCGATCTTGGATACTCAAGACCCGATCCGGAACGAGCTCCGGATCCTCAGCCCCCCAGCCCCCCGGGGTTCCAACGGATCGGGTCGTTTGTATCGCGTACGTTTTGAGTACCGCGTACGGTTCAATCCCCAACGCTTCAAGGCCGGCTTCGCGCCGGCCTTTTTTTCGCGCTGCCTGCTGACAGATCGTTATTGCAGAGACGCCGTGGTCGCGCCGTGGACTCCACCCGGCGCATCGGGCTTGCCGGCCTGCACCAGGATCGCGACCGCATCGAATTTCCCCTTCGCGAGGATCTCGGACACGGATTTGGACAGGACCAGTTCTTCGCCCTTCCAGTCGCCGAGCTTGATCCAGCCACGCACGACATTGGTATAGGTCACGCTCTGCCCGCGGTTCTCACCGCGCCCGATATGCACGGCAACTGTCTTGGCCAGCGGACATAACCAGACTTCGCCGGACTGCCCCGGCTGACTTGCCGCCGGGATCGATACCTGAAGCTTGCCATCGGCAACGGTCGCCTTCACCGGCAGTTGCTGACGCTGTGCATTGGTGCGTGCCTGCTTGATGGCGCGCTCAATGGCACCCTTGTCGCTGCCAAGCACATGCGTGGTGCCGTTGATCACGACCTGCGGCGTATAGATCGCACGGTCGCCGCGTACGCCCGCATAACCGCGTTGCCGCTTGACGTGTCCCGGCAGCGCCAGCGTGTCCTTCCAGCCGAGATAGTCCCAATAATCCACGGACAGACTCATCGGCAGGATCGACGGATCCTGGGAGAGCTCGCTGAGCAACTTGTCGGCGGCAGGGCAGGAGGAGCATCCCTGGCTCGTAAACAGCTCGACCACCACCTTCGAGTCACCTGCGGCAACCGGCGTACCGGTCATCCAGGCCGCGCAAACGGCAACGACGACAGCAAGGGAATTGCGCTGGATCATGCTGACTTTCTGGTTTCTTGGCCGGCTTGTTCTTGGCCGCACGTGCCCCGCACTGGCAATTTGATGATGCGCCCACTTAACCGGCTGGGGCGCCATCCGCCACTCAATTTGGAGTGACATCGTTAAGGAGAAATTCCGTTGCCGGAACAGTGAATAGAGCGGTCCGGCGCCCGATGGCGCCGGACCTTGCCCGTCAGGCCGCGAGCTGCCGCAGCACGTATTGCAGAATGCCGCCGTTTTTGAAGTATTCGAGCTCGTCCAGCGTGTCGATGCGGCAAATCAGCGGCACGGTTTTCACACTGCCGTCAGCCATCTTAATTTCTGCGGTCACCTTCTGGCGCGGCCGCAAATCTTCAAGCCCGCGGATCGTGACGGTCTCGCTGCCCTTCAGTCCAAGCGTCTGCCATGACGTCCCCTCTTCGAACACGAGTGGGAGAACGCCCATGCCAACCAGATTGGACCGATGGATGCGCTCGAAGGACTGCGTGATCACCGCCCGGATGCCGAGCAGAACGGTGCCCTTCGCCGCCCAGTCACGCGAGGAACCGGTGCCATATTCCTTGCCGGCGAAGACAACGAGCGGGACCTTCTCCTGCTTGTAGCGCATGGCGGCGTCGTAGATCGGCATCTGCTCGCCGTCGGGATAATGAATCGTCACGCCGCCTTCGACACCCGGCACCATCTGGTTCTTGATGCGGATATTGGCGAAGGTGCCGCGCATCATCACCTCGTGATTGCCGCGGCGGGTGCCGTACTGGTTGAAGTCGATCGGCTTCACGTTGTGATCGATGAGGTACTTGCCGGCCGGCGAGGCCTGCTTGATCGAACCGGCCGGGGAGATGTGATCGGTCGTGATCGAGTCGAGGAAGAGCCCGAGGATATGCGCGTTCATCACATCGGTCAGCGGCGTCGGACGCGGCTGCAATCCGACGAAATACGGCGGATTCTGCACATAGGTGGAGTTGTTGTCCCACGCATAGGTCAGGCCGCCTGGCACGTCGATCTTGCGCCAGTTGGCGTCGCCCTTGAACACGTTGGCGTATTTCTTCGCGAACACTTTCTTGGTGACGTTCTTGCGGATGAACGTGTCGATCTCCTTGGTGGTCGGCCAGATGTCCTTGAGCATGACCTTCTTGCCGGCCTTGTCGAAGCCGATCGGCTCCTTGGCAAGATCCTTCTGCATCGAGCCGGCGATGGCATAGGCGACGACCAGCGGCGGCGAGGCGAGATAATTGGCGCGCACATCCGCATTCACGCGGCCTTCGAAGTTGCGGTTGCCGGACAGCACAGCCGCCGCAACCAGATCGTTGTCGTTGATGGCTTTCGAAATCTCCTCCGGCAGCGGGCCTGAATTGCCGATGCAGGTGGTGCAGCCATAGCCGACGAGATTGAAGCCGAGCTTGTCGAGGTCCTTCTGCAGTCCCGAGCTTGCGAGATATTCGCCGACGACCTGGGAGCCAGGCGCGAGCGAGGTCTTCACCCAGGGCTTCGACGTCAGACCCTTGGCCGCCGCCTTCCGGGCCAAAAGACCCGCGCCGATCATCACGCTCGGGTTGGACGTGTTGGTGCAGGACGTGATCGCGGCGATCACCACGTCGCCGTTGCCGAGATCGTGCTCGCGGCCGTTCACCGGCACGCGGGTCGAGAGATCGCCGGCCTTCTTGAATTCCTTGTCCATCGCCGCCGCGAATTCGGTCTGCACGGCTTTCAGCGGCACGCGATCCTGCGGACGCTTCGGTCCGGCGAGCGAGGGCTCGACCTTGCCGAGATCGAGTTTCAGCACATCCGTGAAGGCCGGGTCCTTGGTCTCGGGCGTGAGATACATCCCCTGCGCCTTGGAATAAGCGGCGACCAGCTTGACCCGCTCTTCGTTGCGGTTGGTATCGCGCAGATACTTCACGGTCTGTCCGTCGACCGGGAAGAAGCCGCAGGTCGCACCATATTCCGGCGCCATGTTGCCGATGGTGGCGCGATCCGCGATCGACAAATCGAGAACGCCGGGGCCGAAGAATTCCACGAACTTTCCGACTACGCCGCGCTTGCGCAGCATCTCAACCACGGTCAGCACGAGGTCGGTGGCGGTCACGCCTTCCTTCAACTTGCCGGTCAGCTTGAAGCCGACCACTTCCGGCAGCAGCATCGACAGCGGCTGACCCAGCATCGCGGCTTCCGCCTCGATGCCGCCGACGCCCCAGCCCAGCACCGCCATGCCGTTGACCATGGTGGTGTGCGAGTCGGTGCCGACCAGTGTGTCGGGATAGGCGATTTCGGCTGTGACCGGCTTGCCGCCGACCTTCAGCTTGCTCTTCTTGCCGGTCCAGACAACCTGGGAGAGATATTCGAGATTGACCTGGTGGCAGATGCCGGTGCCGGGCGGCACCACGCGGAAATTGTCGAACGCCTTCTGCGCCCATTTCAGGAATTTGTAGCGTTCCTGGTTCTGCTTGTATTCCTCATCGACATTCAGCTTGAACGCGGAATTGTTGCCGAAGAAATTCACGATCACCGAATGGTCGATGACCAGATCGACCGGCACCAGCGGGTTGATCTTCTGCGGGTCGCCGCCGAGCAGATTCATCGCATCGCGCATCGCCGCGAGATCGACCACCGCCGGCACGCCGGTGAAGTCCTGCATCAGCACGCGCGCCGGGCGGAAGGCGATTTCCCGGTCGGAGGATTTGGACTTGAGCCAGGCCGCCACCGCCAGGATGTCCTCCTTGGTGACCGTCCGACCGTCCTCGTTGCGCAGCAGATTTTCCAGCAGCACCTTCATCGAGAAGGGCAGCCGGGAAATTCCCTTCAGCCCGTTCTTTTCGGCGACGGGCAGGCTGTAATAGGCGTAGGTCTTGGCGCCGACTTTCAGGGTTCGGGCACAATTGAAACTGTCGAGCGAGGTCATGGATGGATCTTCCGTTTGGCGTTCCAGCTCTCACGAATCGGAGCTAACGTGCTGGGAACACGAAGCTTTTTCCGGGCGCGCCGGCGCGGCACCAAGGATTGGCGAGAAGCGGTCTAATCTGCGAGCTTATAAATTCTTTTTCGGCGATCTGCCATATGAACCCAAGGCTTCAACAACAATGCGGCGCATGTGTCGCGCCCTCGCCGCAGCCGGATGTCGCATAAGTGGCTGATACGATGATCCTTTCGGCGGAGGCCCTGTGCTGCCAGCGGGGCGGACGCTCGATTTTCGAAGGGCTCGGATTTTCCGTCGCGGGCGGCGAAGCGCTGCTGGTGACCGGGCGAAACGGCGCCGGCAAGTCGTCGCTGCTGCGGATGATCGCAGGCCTGCTGCGAATCGCCGGCGGCACCCTGTCGCTTGCCGGCGGCGATGCCGAGCGCAGCATCGGCGAACAAGCGCATTATCTCGGGCACAGCGACGCGCTGAAGCCGGCGCTCACGGTCGAGGAAAATCTCGTCTTCTGGACCGCATGGCTCGGCGGTGGCGGAGAGCCGCACGAATCGCTGGCCGCAGTCGGGCTCGATAGCCTGTCCGGGTTGCCGGCGGCCTATCTCTCGGCCGGGCAGAAACGCCGCCTCTCGATCGCGCGTTTGGTCGCGGTCAAACGTCCGCTTTGGCTGCTCGACGAGCCGACGTCCGCGCTCGATACCGCGTCGCAGGCGGTGCTGCTCGAGCTGATGCGCGGGCACCTGGCGGGCGGCGGGATGATCATCGCCGCCACGCATCTTCCGCTCGGGATCGAAGGCGCACGCGAGCTTCGGCTGGAGCGCGCCGCATGAGCGCGCTCAGGGCCCTGTTCATGCGCGACATCCGGATCGCGATCCGGATCGGCGGCGGCGCGATGATAGGCGTCCTGTTCTTTATGACAGTTGTGACGCTGATGCCGTTCGCGATCGGTCCCGATCTCGCGCTGCTGCAGCGCATCGGGCCGGCGATCCTGTGGCTGGGCGCATTGCTGGCCAGCCTGCTGGCGCTCGACCGGCTGCTCTCGGCCGATCAGGAGGATGGATCGCTCGACCTGCTGGTGATGGGGACGGCGCCGCTCGAACTCGCGGTCGCAGTCAAGGCGCTGGCCCATTGGCTCACCACCGCGCTGCCGCTGGTCGTGGTGTCGCCGCTGCTGTCGCTGTTTCTCAATCTCGATCTCGCAGCGACCGGTGCGGTCGCCGCCACGTTGCTGGTCGGAACCCCGGCGCTGACCTTCATCGGGCTGATCGGGGCTGGCCTGACCGTGACGCTCCGCCGCGGCGGCCTGCTGCTGCCGGTGCTGATCCTGCCGCTGGCGGTGCCGGTGCTGATTTTCGGGGTATCGGCCTCGAATGCCGCAGTGATCGGCCCGGTACCGTTTGGCACGCCGTTCACGATCCTCTGCGCGCTGACGCTGATGTCGCTGGTGGTCGGGCCGTTCGCCGCGGCGGCGGCGCTGCGTGCGGGGCAGGAATAACGTTCCCGACCGCGAGCGATCACGAATCCGTGTTCGGAGGCAGCGTCCGGTCCTGCCACTGCGACACAGGGTGGCAGGGCCCGGTGTGACACAGTTTGGCAGGACGCCGGACAGGTCATGACGGCCGATTGGATTGTGTATAAATAGCGGACACCATGGCCCTGATCGACCTCGCCAATCCGACCCGCTTCCTGTCGCTGTCCGGGCGTATCCTGCCCTGGCTCGCGGCGGCGACTGCGCTTTGTTTCGCTTGGGGTTTCTGGCTCGCCGCCGGTGCGCCGGACGATTACCAGCAGGGCGCGACGGTCAAGATCATGTTCATCCACGTGCCGTCCGCCTGGCTCGCCATGATGGGGTGGATGGTGATGAGCGTTGCGGCGCTCGGCACGCTGGTGTGGCGGCATCCGCTGGCGGACATGGCCGGCAAGGCCGCAGCCCCGATCGGCGCCGCCTTCACCCTCATCTGCCTGATCACCGGCTCGCTCTGGGGCCGGCCGATGTGGGGCACCTATTGGGTGTGGGACGCACGGCTGACGTCGGTCTTCGTGCTGTTCCTGATGTATCTCGGCGTCATCGTGCTTTGGCGCACCGTCGAGGATCCGACCCGCGCGGGCCGCGCCGCTGCGATCCTGACGCTGGTTGGCGCCATCAACATTCCGATCATCAAGTTTTCGGTCGATTGGTGGAACACACTGCACCAGCCGGCATCGGTGGTGAAGATGAGCGGCCCCGCCATTCATCCGACCATTCTCATGCCGCTGCTGGTGATGGCGCTGGCATTCACGCTTTTGTTTTTCACGCTGCATTTTGGGGCAATGCGCAATGAAATCCTCAAGCGCCGCGTCCGCTCGATGCAGTTGATGCAGGCGGAAGCCGCACCCGGACGATGAGCTGAGCAATGATCATGGATCTCGGACCGCACGCCACGTTCATCATCGCTTCCTACGCCGCGAGCGCCATTATTCTGGCGATCCTGATCGGCTGGATCGTGATCGAGAATCGCACGCTGAAACGCACCCTGGCGGATCTCGAATCACGCGGCATCAGGCGCCGCTCCGACGAGTCGAAGTCCGGATCGAAGCCCGACGCCCGCAAGCCCGTGGCACATTCCCTCGCATGAGCACGGCATCCGAACCCGCCAGCGGCGGGATGCGCCGCAAGCTTCTTGTCGCGCTGCCGCTGATCCTGTTCCTCGCACTCGCGGCCTTGTTTCTTTACCGCCTCGGCGCCGGCGATCCCTCGCGCATTCCCTCCGCGCTGATCGGCCGCGAAGCGCCGGTTGGCGAACTTCCGCCAGTGCTCGGGCTGGTGTCGGACGGCAAGCCGGTCCCCACGCTCAACGGGGCGGACTTCAAGGGCAATGTCACGCTCGTGAATGTGTGGGCGTCGTGGTGCGTGCCCTGCCACGACGAGGTGCCGCAACTCGAGGAACTGGCGAAGGACAAACGCATTCGCCTGGTCGGCATCAATTACAAGGATCAGCCGGACAATGCGCGCCGCTTCATCGGCCGCTATGGCAACCCGTTCGCCGCGGTCGGCGCCGATCCGAATGGACGCGCGGCGATCGAATGGGGCGTCTATGGCGTGCCGGAAACATTCGTTGTCGGCCGCGACGGCCGCATCTCATACAAGCTGGTCGGGCCGATCACCGAGCAGAATCTGAAAGCGGTCCTGATGCCCGCGATCGAGAAGGCGCTGGCAGCGAATTAACTCTGGTGGGTTGTTCAGCCCTGTCTCGCCTTGAGCGCTTGCGCAGCTTGCACCACCAATGCTTCGCGCCTTTCGCGTCGGGGCCGGCCCATCTCCCTCGCCGCGGCGACAATATGCGGCGGTGAGGTAAAAGGCGTCCCGCCGGCGAATGGCGGCGCCGGATCGTATTCGATCATGAGCTGGATCTGCTGCGCGACGTCCTGCCCCTTTACATCGGCGACGACCTTGAACGCCGCGTCGATCCCGGAGGTCACGCCACCCGACGTGTAGAATTTGCCATCGACGGTCATGCGCTCGTCGGAAGGAATCGCACCAAAATGCGCGAGCAGATCGCGCGCTTGCCAATGCCCACCGGCACGGCGACCCGTGAGCATTCCGGCGGCTGCGAGCAGGAACGAGCCCGTGCAAATGCCGAACACGTATTTGGCGCGTTCGGCTTCGCGACGGACATAAGCCAGCCATGTCTCGTCCAGCATCGCGGTGTCGATCCCGGTGCCGCCGGGAATGACAAGGATATCGCTCGGCTTCGCGGTGTCGCGGGTCTGGGTCGGCAGCAGGGTGAGCCCGCGATCGGTGCGCACCGGGTCCATCGACGCCGCCACGAGATCGAGCGTCCAGCCCGGCACAAGCGCCAGCACCTGATGCGGGCCGGTGATGTCGAGCTGCACCATATCCGGCACGATGACGATGTTGACCTGCATGATGCGGCTCCTTTCGCGGGCGATCAGCCCTGCGCCTCGTCCGGCTTGGCGTATTTCTGCAAGACGGGAAACTGCGCCAGCGCGTACACAAGCGTCAGCGGGATAAAGCCGAACGTCTTGAAGGCGACCCAGAAGTCCGTGGTCTGAGTCCGCCACACGATCTCGTTCACGATCGCCATTGCGACGAAGAACACGATCCAGCGGATGGTGAGAATACGCCAGCCTTCTTCGGTGAGGTGGAAGGCGGAATCGAATGCGATTTCCAGAAACGGTTGCTTCAGGATCAGGCCTGCGGTCAGCACACCGGCGAACAGCAGATAGATGATCGTGGTCTTGAGTTTGACGAAGGTCGGGTCGTGCAACCAGATCGTGAGCCCGCCGAACACCAGCACAACGGCGCCCGTCACCAGCGTCATCACCGGGAAGCGCCGGATGAGCGCATAGGAGACCGCGACCGATAGCACGAAAGCGGCCATGAAAGCCGCCGTCGCCCAGAAAATTCCGGCGCGTCCGTTCACGACAAAGAACAGGATCAGCGGCCCGAAATCGAGCGCGAGCTTCACAAACGGATTGAGCTGGGCTTTCTGTTCCATGACCTTCAGTCCTCAATCCCCGCCATCGCCCGCGCAAAATCTCGCGCCGTGAACGGCTGCAGATCGTCGACCCCTTCGCCGACGCCGATGAAATGAACCGGCATTTTGAATTTTTCGGCGATCGCGACAAGGATGCCGCCGCGCGCGGTGCCGTCGAGTTTGGTCATCACCAGGCCGGTGACATTCGCGCTCTTGCCGAAGGCCTCGACCTGCGAAATCGCATTCTGTCCGACGGTCGCGTCGAGCACCAGCAACACGGCATGCGGCGCGGTGGCGTCGACCTTCTTCATCACGCGGATTACCTTCTCCAGCTCCTCCATCAGCTCGGTGCGATTCTGCAGCCGCCCGGCGGTGTCGATCAGCAGCACGTCGACGCCTTCGGCCCTGGCGGCGGTGACCGCATCGAAAGCGATGCCGGCGGCGTCCGCCCCCTGCTCCCGCGCAATAACCTTGGCGCCGACCCGGCCGCCCCAGATTTTCAGTTGTTCGATCGCCGCCGCGCGAAAGGTGTCACCGGCGGCCAGCATCACCGTGCGGCCTTCGGCCGCGAATTTCGACGCAAGCTTGCCGATGGTCGTGGTCTTCCCCGAACCGTTCACGCCGGCGACCAGAATGACGAACGGCTTCGCACCCTCGATCTTCAGCGGCTTCGCGACCGGCAGCAGCACTTTCTCGACTTCTTCGGCGATAATGGACTTGAGACCCTCGGCATCGAGATTCTGCGCGTAGCGGCCCTGCCCGATCACGTCGCTGATCCGCGCCGCGGTCGCGAGCCCGAGATCGGCGCCGATCATCGCCTCCTCGATCGCATCAAGCGAGGCATTGTCGAGCCGGCGCTTGGTGACGAGGCCGGTGATCGCGGTTCCGAGCGAGCCGGAACTCCGCTTCAGGCCGGAGCTGAGCTTCTTCCACCAGCTGGTGGGTTGTTCTTCTGTGCTGCTGTCATTCATGGGCGGCCGTGATAGCGGTTTACGCATGACACCGGAAGAGATGGTAACGCGGCTTCTGTACCGCGACGGGCTGATGCTGGTGCTCGACAAGCCGGCCGGGCTGCCGGTGCATCGTGGGCCGAAAGGTGCTGCAAGCAAGGCGGCCGGCATCGCGGGCGCGTTACAGGACCATTTCGACGCGTTGCGCTTCGGCCTGCCGCGGGCGCCCGAACTCGCACACCGGCTCGACCGGGAGACCGCCGGCTGCCTGGTCCTGGGCCGACACCGCAAGGCATTGGCGACGCTCGGCGATCTGTTCAAGGAGGGCAAGGTCGGCAAGACCTATTGGGCGGTGGTCGAGGGCGGTCCGGAAGCGGATCAGGGGACGATCGACCTCCCATTGGGCCGCAGGGACCAATCCCGCGGCTGGTGGATGAAGGTCGACCCGGCGGGACAGCCGAGCCTCACAACCTGGACGGTGATGGGGCGCGCGGCTGCGCCCGGAGCCCAACCCCTGACCTGGCTCGCGCTCGAACCGGTCACCGGCCGCACCCACCAACTCCGCGTCCACTGTCAGGCGATGGGCTGGCCGATCCTTGGCGACAGCATATACGGCACCGCGCCGCGTTCCGGAGGACCGGGACTACATCTGCTGTCGCGCGAAATCGTGGTCCCGCTCTACAAGAACCGCGATCCGGTTCGCGTCACCGCACCCGTGCCGCCGCAGATGCGCGACGCGTTGATGGCGTGCGGATGGAAAGAGGAAACGGCTACAGCTTGTCCGCCAGCATGACGCGGCCGGTAGCGGCGACAGCAAGTTCGCCCTTTTCGTTGGTCACGCGACCTTTCATGTCGACCACATCACGGCCCGCAGCGGTCGCATTTACCTCGACGACCTCCCAGGTCAGCGTGATCGTCTCATCGGCATAAACCGCCTTGTGAAAACGGATCGAGAAATCGAGCCCCACCGCTTCGCTGCGCGCGGTGAAATAGGTCGCAGGCAATGCCATCAGATGTGCGGCCATCTGCGTGCCGCTGACGATGAGTTTCTTGTAGCGGCTATTCGCGGCCGCATCCTCGTCGAGATGCAGCGGATTGAAATCCCGCGCGGCGCGCGAGAATGCCTTCGCCTCGCCGGGCGTCATGGTCAGTGTTTCGGAAAAGGTCTCACCGACACGCGCTCGCATGACGTCACGCCGCAATCAGATGGCGGCCGTCATGCGCGGAAATGCTCACGTCGACAATGCTGCCCACCGGCGCGCCGCCGCCAAAGCGCACTGGCGTGAACTGCGCGGTTCGCGCGATACCGCCGCGCTCGATCAGCACGCTGCGGATGTGACCGACTTCGCCGTCGAGATGGCGACGCAACGCGACCGCAGCCTTCTCACGCAGCCTGCGAGCGCGGTCCTTCACCATCTCGCGCGGAACCGGAGGCATGCGCGCAGCCGGCGTTCCCGGCCGCGGCGAGAATGGAAACACGTGCAAATGGGTGACGCCGCATTCGTCCACGATATCAAGTGAACGCGCAAACATCGCTTCGGTTTCGGTCGGAAAGCCGGCGATGATGTCGGCCCCGAACACCACATCGGGCCGCAACCGCCGCACCTGATCGCAAAATGCAATCGCGTCGCCGCGCAGATGCCGTCGCTTCATCCGCTTCAGGATCATGTCATCACCCGCCTGCAACGACAGATGCAGATGCGGCATCAGCCGCTGCTCCGCCGCCAGCGCATCGAGCAGATCGGAATCCGCTTCGACGGAATCGATCGAAGAGAGACGCAGCCGCTCGAGCTCCGGCACATGCTTCAGGATCTGCTTCACCAGTACGCCAAGCTTCGGCGCGCCGGGTAGCGTCTGGCCATAGCTGGTGATGTCGACTCCGGTGAGAACGATTTCGCGATAGCCGTTTTCGACCAGCTTGCGGACCTGCGTGACGATCTCTCCCATCGGCACCGAGCGCGAATTGCCGCGGCCATACGGGATGATGCAGAAGGTGCAGCGATGGTCGCAGCCATTCTGGATCTGTACCGTCGCCCGCGCGCGTCCCTCGATCCCGTCGATCAGGTGAAGTGCCGTTTCGCGCGCGGCCATGATATCGTTGACGACGATTTTTTCTTCCGCGTCGATCCCGAAGGCGCCGCGCGCGAAGGCCGCCTGCGTCTCGCGCCAGGCCGAAAGGTCGAACTTCTCGGTGTTGCCGACGACGCGATCGACCTCCGGCATCGCGGCGAAGGTCGCAGGTTCGGTCTGCGCCGCGCAGCCGGTCACCACGATGCGCGAATCGGGCTTCTCACGGCGAAGCCTGCGGATAGTCTGGCGGGCCTGCCGCACCGCTTCCGCCGTCACCGCGCAGGTATTCACCACCACCGCATCGGTCAGCCCGGCCTCATGCGCCTTGTTGCGCATGATTTCGGATTCATGCGTGTTCAGGCGGCAGCCGAAGGTGACGATCTCCACGCTCATGCGGGCGCCTTTGCCGCGAACAGCGCCGGATCGAAGGTGCCGTCGTATTCGAACGCGACGCCGCCGGTCATCAACACATGGTCGTCGCGCTCGCGCCACTCGATCATCAGTTCGCCGCCCGGCAGCGACATGCGGACCTTGCGGTCCGTTCGCTTGAGGCGGGCGGCGGCGACGGCGGTCGCGCACGCCGCCGAGCCGCAAGCTTTCGTCAGGCCGGCGCCGCGCTCCCACGTGCGCATGACTATATGTTGTGGCGACTTGATCGCGGCCAACGTGATGTTGGCGCGTTCGGGAAAAACCGGATGGTTTTCGAGCAGCGGACCCAGCTTTTCAAGCTCGTAGACGTATGGATCCTCGACCCAGAACACCGCGTGAGGATTGCCCATATTGACCACCGAGGGCGTGTGCAGGACCGGAGCATCGATCGGCCCGATCTGCAATTCGATCCCCCGCGTGTCGCGGAACTCCTCGGCCAGCGGAATCTCCTGCCAGCCGAAGCGCGGCTTGCCCATGTCGACGGTGAAGGTGCCCGGCTCCGGCCCGCGCCAGCAATTGATTAGCCCGGCTTTGGTCTCGAAGGTCAGCGCGTCCTTGCCGGTTTCCTCAAACATGATCGAGGCGACGCAGCGCATGCCGTTACCGCAGGCGCCGGATTCCGAACCGTCATTGTTGAAGATGCGCACGAAGCTCTCGGTTCCGGCCGCGCGCGGCGGATAGAGCGCCATCAGCTGGTCGTAGGGCGCGCCGGCGGGCGAAGCGACCGCCCGCGCATCCTCGGCCGTGATCGGCTGCGCCTGCGCGCGCATGTCGACCACGACGATCTCGTTGCCGATGCCGTTCATCTTGACGAAGGGTTTGTTGGCGAGCGCGCTCATGCCGGATGCCGCTGGAATGCCTGAATGCTGCCTATATGGGGCAATCGGCCGCTCTTGACCACCCGCGCGGTTCCATGCGGCCGGTGCGGAATGGCCGGCGCCGTGGCGGGGTTCGACATGAAAAGGTCTGCATCCGCGCCATAAGGGTGAAGCCCTCAAGGAGATCATGACATGCTGTCCCGCCGTTCGCTGGCCGCCGCCGCCCTGGCACTGGCGCTCGCGATCCATCCGGGGCTGGCCGCTCAGGCGCAGCAGGAGGATGTGTTCGGCGCCGAGATCACGCTGCCGGAGCAGACCGTCGTCTATCTGCAGGGCACCGGCACCTGGGACACCGCCTATGAGACGGTGGTCGAGGCCTTCAAGACGGTGCACGAATATATCGACAAGCGCGGGCTCAAGCCCGACGGCGCCGCGATGATGGTCTATACCGGCGCCGACGATACCGGCTTCGATTTCCGCGCCGCGGTGCCGGTGATGGGTCCGTTCGACAATCCGCCCAAGGGCGACATGGCGGTCGGCACCTCGCCCACCGGCAAGGCCTACAAGTTCGTCCATCGCGGCGCCTATGACGGGATGGAAAACCTGTACGAGGCGATCACCAATTTCTTCGACGAGAAGAACCTGGAACCGGGCGACCTGTTCATCGAGCGCTATGTCACCGATCCGCGCACCACGCCGGAAGACGAACTGGTGATCGAGGTGATTTTCCCGGTGCGGAGCGAAGGCCCGGCCGAGGCCCCGAGCTCCCCGGAGACCGTGCCCGCGCCGGATGAAACCCAGCCGAAGCCGCAGTAACAAGCCTGTTTGAGCGGTTTCCTTGACTTCGGGGGCCCCCGCCCCTAGTTTCCGCCCGTTCTCGCAAGAGATGGACGTCTGAACCGCCGACCGGTCCCATGAGGCCGGAGGTCCCCGCCCGACAGCGCTGTGCGCCCTCGGGCGTAAAGGTGTTTTTGTAATGTTCGACAATCTGTCGGATCGGCTGAGCGGAATTCTCGACAACCTGACGCGCCGCGGCGCGCTGCAGGCCGAGGATGTCGACGCCGCCATGCGCGAAGTGCGGCGCGCGCTGCTCGAAGCCGACGTGGCGCTGGACGTCTCGCGCGGCTTCATCGAGCGAGTGCGCGAAAAGGCGGTCGGCGAGATCGTCGTCAAGTCCGTCACCCCCGGCCAGATGGTGGTGAAGATCGTCCATGACGAGCTGGTCAATACGCTCGGCTCGGACGCAGACCCGATCGACCTGAATGCGCCTGCCCCGGTCGCGATCATGATGGTCGGCCTGCAGGGCTCCGGTAAAACCACCACCACCGCCAAGGTGGCGAAGCGCCTCACCGATCTCTCCAAGAGCAAGGTGCTGATGGCCTCGCTCGATACCCGCCGTCCGGCGGCGATGGAGCAGCTTGCCATCCTCGGCAAGCAGGTCGGAGTCGATACGCTGCCGATCGTTGCCGGCCAGACGCCGCCGCAGATCGCCAAGCGCGCCATCGAAGCCGCGAAACTCGGCGGCTATGACGTGGTGCTGCTCGATACCGCCGGCCGCATCACGCTCGACGAAGCGATGATGGCGGAAGCCGCCGAGGTGAAGCGCGCCGCAGCTCCGCATGAAGTGCTGCTCGTCGCCGATGCGCTGACCGGCCAGGACGCGGTCAATCTCGCGCGCTCGTTCGACGAGCGCGTCGGGCTCACCGGCATCGTGATGACCCGCGTGGACGGCGACGGCCGCGGCGGCGCGGCGCTGTCGATGCGCGCCGTCACCGGCAAGCCGATCAAGCTGATCGGCACCGGCGAAAAGATGGATGCGCTCGAGACCTTCGATCCGCAGCGCATCGCCGGCCGCATCCTCGGCATGGGCGACATCGTCTCGCTGGTCGAGAAGGCCGCGGCGAATATCGATGCCGAGAAGGCTCAGCGCACCGCCGAGCGCATGCGCAAGGGCACGTTCGATCTCACCGACCTGCGCGAGCAGCTCAAGCAGATGCAGAAGATGGGCGGCCTCGGCGGCCTGATGGGCATGATGCCCGGCATCGCCAAGATGAAGAACCAGCTCGCCGCCGCCAATCTCGACGATTCCATCCTGAAGCGGCAATGCGCGATCATCGATTCGATGACGCCGCAGGAGCGGCGCAATCCGGACATCCTCAAAGCCAGCCGCAAGAAGCGCATTGCCGCGGGCTCCGGCACCTCGCCGGAACAGATCAACAAGCTTCTGAAAATGCATCGCGGCATGGCCGACATGATGAAGGCCATGGGCGGCGCCAAGCGCGGCCCGCTGGCGGGTCTTGCCAATGCGCTCGGCCTTGGTGGCGGCATGCCCTCGCCGGAAGAGATGCAGAAGATGGCGGAGAAGATGCAACAGCAGGGCGGCGGTTTGCCGCCCGGCATGCCCGGACTGCCGCAGAACATGCCGGGAATGCCCGGCGGATTGCCCGGCCTCGGCGGCGGCAAATTGCCTGGTCTCGGCGGCGGCTATCACGGCATCGGCAAGAAGAAATAACCGACACACTCACTCACAACCACTCACGACATTCGAACGAAAGGAAACTGAAAATGCCCGTCGTCCTGCGCATGGCCCGTGCCGGCACCAAGAAGCGCCCGGTCTATCATATCGTCGTCGCCGACTCGCGTTCGCCGCGCGACGGCCGCTTCATCGAGCGGCTCGGCCATTACAATCCGCTGATGCCGAAGGATAACGAGAACCGGCTCAAGTTCGATGTCGAGAAGGCGAAGGCCTGGATGGCCAAGGGCGCGCAGCCGTCCGACCGTGTCGCCCGTTTCCTCGACGCCGCCGGCGTGATGAAGCGCGAGAAGCGCAACAACCCGGAAAAGGCGATCCCGCGCAAGGAACGCAAAGCGATGGCGGAAGAGGCCGCGAAGGCTGCCGCCGCTGCTCCCAAGGCGAGCTAATCGCGCATGTCGCGTCCGAGCGACGGGCGCGAAACACGAGTCTGCGTGGCGCAAATCGGCGCCGCGCACGGCCTGCGCGGCGGCGTGCATCTGCGCTCCTTCACGCAGGATCCGCTGGCCTTTGCGGATTATGGTCCGCTCGAAACCGAAGACGGATCGCGCCAGCTTGAGATCGACAGCGTCAAGCCGTCGAAGGACGGCTTCACCGTCCGCTTCGTTGGTGTCACCCGCCGCGAACAGGCCGAAGCGCTTCGCAACATCAACCTCTATGTCGATCGCGACCGGCTGCCCGCAGCCGACGAGGACGAGTTCTACTTCGCCGACCTGATCGGTCTTGCAGCGGTGGACCCGGGCGGCGAGACGCTTGGCGAGGTGATCGCCATGCATAATTTCGGCGCCGGCGATATCCTAGAATTGAAGCTTGCGGCGCACGGCGCCACCACGATGCTGCTGTTCGACAAGGCGACGGTGCCGGAGGTGAACATCGCCGGCGGCCGGATCGTCGTGGTCATGCCGGAAGAGATTGTGGTGCAGGAGGATGACGCAAACTCCGACTCTTCACCTCCCCCCTTGCGGGGGAGGTCGGACGCGAAGCGTCCGGGAGGGGGGTGAATTGCGCAGGTTCATTTCTTGGTCACCCCCCTCTCCAACCCTCCCCCGCAAGGGGGGAGGGAGCGCGGCTGCGCCAGCGGCGAAACCATGACCTTCCGCGCCACCGTGCTCACCATCTTCCCGGACATGTTTCCGGGGGCGTTGGGCATGAGCCTTGCCGGCAAGGCCCTGGCGGCCGGAGTCTGGTCGCTGGAGACGATCGACATCCGCGATTTCGGCATCGGCATCCATCGTCAGGTCGACGACACCCCGGCCGGGGGCGGCCCGGGCATGGTGATGAAGGCCGACGTGCTGGCCCGCGCCATCGACTCGGCCGGGGCGGACGACCGGCCCCGCCTGCTGATGAGCCCGCGCGGTCGGCCATTGACCCAGCAGCGGGTCATCGAACTGGCAGGCGGGCCCGGCGCGCTGATCCTGTGCGGGCGGTTCGAGGGGGTGGACGAGCGGGTGATCGAGGCGCGCGGTCTTGAGGAGGTGTCGATCGGCGATTACGTGCTGTCCGGCGGGGAGATTGCGGCGCTGGTGGTGCTCGATGCCTGCATCCGTCTGCTGCCGGGGGTCATGGGCAAGGCGGTGTCCGCGCAGGAGGAGAGTTTCGCGCAGGGCCTACTCGAATACCCCCATTATACACGGCCGCAGGTCTTCGAGGGGCGCGCCATTCCCGAGATCCTGACCTCGGGAGACCACGCCAAGGTGGCGGCCTGGCGTCGGTCAGAGGCCGAGCGGCTCACGCGGGAACGCCGGCCCGACCTCAAGACCCCGGAACCTGACCCGGCCAGCCGCGAAAATCGTTCCAGAAAGCGGCCAAGTGATGGGTGACAAGTCACTGTCTTTCGACTAGAACCCGCCCCGGAACCGGACCAAGCGTCCTCCTTCTGCGCCCCATTTTGCCGTGCCGTGCATGTCGGTGATGCGAGCGTTTTCGCGCACCGAGACCCGGCGCCGCCGACCGAACCGGAGATTACCGTCATGAACATCATCGAGCAGCTCGACCAGGAACAGGTGGCGAAACTCTCCGCCGGCCGTGAGATTCCGGATTTCGAGCCGGGCGATACCGTGATCGTCAACGTGAAGGTGAAGGAAGGCGAGCGCTCGCGCGTGCAGGCCTATGAAGGCGTGTGCATTGCGCGGAACGGCGGCGGGCTGAACGAAAGCTTCACCGTGCGCAAGATCTCCTACGGCGAAGGCGTTGAGCGCGTGTTCCCGCTCTATGCGCCGATGATCGACTCGATCAAGGTGGTGCGCCGCGGCAAGGTCCGCCGCGCCAAGCTGTATTACCTGCGCGAACTGCGCGGCAAGTCGGCCCGTATCGCCGAAGCCCAGACCCGCCACGGTGCCAGCACCAATACCGGCGCCGCGAAGGTCGCCGCGGAATAATCTAATCGTCCATTGCCGGATGAATCATGGCCGGGCTTGCGCCCGGCCATTTTCGTTTCGGAGCGCTGCCGCATTCGCTTTCATTGCGGCTTCAGTCTGGAATTGTTATATCGCCGCCATGAGCTTGAGCGGTTTCATAGGGCCTTTCGCCTTCGTGCTGCGGGATCACGACCGCCTGCCCGGCCGGTTTTTCGGCCGCATGACCGCATGCATTCAGGCCGGTCTTTGAGGCGTCCGGCGCTGCGCATCGCGCGCGCCCTTCAGCATTCGTCTGCATCCGCTTAACCGACATCACGACACGCCGAGAGTCGAAACATGAAACCCCGTACCCTCTACGACAAGATCTGGGACGACCACCTGGTCGACGAACAGCCGGACGGCACCTGCCTCCTGTATATCGACCGCCACCTCGTGCATGAGGTGACGTCGCCGCAGGCCTTCGAGGGACTGCGCAATACCGGCCGCAAGGTTCGCGCGCCGCAAAAGACGCTCGCCGTGGTCGACCACAACGTGCCGACCACCGATCGCAAATTGCCCAATCCCGATCCGGAAAGCGCCGAGCAGATCGCGGTGCTGGCCGAGAATGCGCGCGACTTCGGCCTCGAATATTACAACGAGTTCGACAAGCGGCAGGGCATCGTCCACATCATTGGGCCGGAACAGGGCTTCACGCTGCCAGGCACGACCATCGTTTGCGGCGACAGCCACACCGCAACGCACGGCGCGTTCGGGGCGCTCGCCTATGGCATCGGCACCTCGGAGGTCGAGCATGTGCTCGCGACCCAGACGCTGATCCAGAAGAAATCCAAGAACATGCGCGCGATCGTCGACGGGCAGTTGCCACCCGGCGTCACCGCGAAGGATATCATCCTCGCGATCATCGGCGAGATCGGCACCGCCGGCGGCACCGGCTATGCGCTGGAATATGCCGGCGAGGCGATCCGGTCGATCTCGATGGAAGGCCGCATGACGATCTGCAACATGTCGATCGAGGGCGGTGCCCGCGCCGGCATGGTGGCGCCGGACGAGAAGACCTACGCCTATCTCAAGGATCGTCCGAAATCGCCGAAGGGCGCCGACTGGGATCGCGCGCTGCGTTACTGGGACATGCTGCGCTCGGACGAGGGCGCGCATTTCGATCACGAGATCCGGCTCGATGCCGCCAAGCTGCCGCCGCTGGTCACGTGGGGCACGAGCCCCGAAGACGTGATCTCGATCACCGGCAAGGTGCCGAATCCCGACGACATCGCCGACGAGGCCAAGCGGCTCTCCAAGAAGCGAGCACTGGAATATATCGGCCTGCAGCCGGGGACGAAGATCACCGACATCAAGCTCGACCGCGTGTTCATCGGCTCCTGCACCAACGGCCGCATCGAGGATCTTCGCGAAGTCGCGCGCATCGTGAAGGACAAGAGCGTCAACGCCAATGTCAACGCGATGATCGTGCCGGGATCAGGCCTTGTGAAGGAGCAGGCGGAAGCCGAAGGCCTCGACAAGATTTTCCTGAAGGCCGGTTTCGAATGGCGCGAGCCGGGCTGCTCGATGTGCCTGGCGATGAATCCGGACAAGCTGCGTCCGGAAGAACGCTGCGCCTCGACCTCGAACCGCAACTTCGAGGGCCGTCAGGGCTTCAAGGGCCGCACCCATCTGGTGTCGCCGGCGATGGCCGCAGCGGCTGCGGTCGCGGGCCACTTCGTCGACGTGCGTGAATGGAAATAGCGCCGCTCGCCTTGCGGCGCTGCTGACCCACAAGAAAGGCCCGCTCTCGCGAGCCTTTCTTTTTCAGACGAGACGTTGCGTTACCACCACCAGCGCGGACCGAAACCGACGCTGATGACCGGACCGCCCCAATAGGCGCGCGGTCCCCAATAGACCGGGGCTGGGGCGAAGTAGACCGGCCGCGGCCGCCACGCCGCATATCGCGGACCCCACCATACGCGGCGCGGGCCCCAATAGGCTCGACGCGGGCCCCAATAGGCCGGAGGTCCCCAGTAAGCACGGCGCGGCCCCCAATAGGCGCGACGCGGCCCCCAATAGGCACGACGCGGGCCGTAATAGCGACGGTGATAGCGGCGCTGCGAGGATATTTCCGAGTTTTTTGCCGCGGTGTCGGCACTATTCAATCCGGCAGTCTTCGCCCGAATTTCCGCATGAGCCGGCATGGCCAGCATCAGGGCGAAACATGCTGCTGCCACGGCGATGAGGGGCTTGTTCATGATCGACCATCCTTTGCACGAGAACGCACAAGTGGGAGTCATCAACGCATCGGCCTGAAAGCGGTTCGCTTCGAGCAGACCCGTGTGCACAAAAGATTAGGCCCGCCTTTCGGCGGGCCTTTGACCTTTCGCAAAATGTGACGGGATCAGAACCACACGCCGAAGCGCGGTCCGCCCCAGAAGCCCAGGCTCACGCCCGGCCGGTAATAGTAAGGATAAGGCCGAGCGTAGCGATACGGCCGGTAATAGCCATAACGCGGTCCGCGATAATACGGCCGATAGCGATAACCGTAATGACGCCGGTAATGACGCCGCTGCGAACTCACATCGGTGTGCTGGACCTGCGCCGCCGGGTTGCTCGCGCCTTGTGTCCTGACGGTTCCCTCAGCCTGCGCAGGCATCGAGAAAACGGCCGCGAAGCCGGCGGCTGCCAGAGTTGCAACAATCGCTTTCATACGCGCACTCCTTTGTTCCGTGTCGCCTCTCATCCCATTAACGCGCCAACGCCGGTTCCGTTTCAGCGGCGCTGCGACGATCTGGCTGACGAGCCATGCACGCGCGAACGCGCTTCGCGCCACGAAAACAAAAGGCCCGCCTTGCGGCGGGCCTTTCTCGTCGATCCTTGAGATCGCGCGATCAGTAGTAGCGGTAATACCGATAGGGCCGGTACGGCCGGTAATAATAGCGCGGGCGATAGTAATACCGGTACGGCCGATAGTAGCGATAAGGCCGATAGTACCGGTAATAGCGGCGCGCGCTGATCTCGTCGTGTACGACGGTATTTTCCGCATTACGTGCACCGTCCGCAGCCGCGCTCGCCGGCGCGGGCGTCAGCGCAATCAGCACACCGAACAGGGCGAGGAAGCCAAGACTTTTCAGCATGAGGGTCTCTCCAAGGTGAACCTGCCTCTCCACCAGATAGACGCCCTGAGGCATTCGTTGCAATCGTCCCCGACGCACAACATAGCGCAATGGAGAATGAAAGTTAACCCCGCACCCAGCGGCAGCGCATCTGCGGCGTCATTACGGTTCCGCTCGGCCGGTACTCGGTCGCGTACCAGTCCACGCATTGCCGCACGTAGCCAGGTCCCGGCGGCGCATAAGGGCCGGGACGCGGATAGTCATAGGCCGCTGGCTGATCCCGCTCGATCCGGATGCGAGGACGCTGACGCGTTTGTGACGAGAATTCGGTTCCCTCAACGCGTGCGTTTTCGTCCGATGAAATCGGCACGACGACCGCCGCAGCCGGCGCCAGCAGCGCTGCAGCGAGTATGAGGCAAGACAACCTGTTCATGCCGGAACGCTCCCTCATTCGGAACGGGTCGTCAACCATTTGAATCCGGAACGCGAAAGCGCCTAGGGTGCGGTCATGGAACCGCGATCCCGAACCGACAAGGAACAGGCGGCGCTGGCCGATCTTGCGCGGCTGCAGCGCGAGGGCGACGCGCTGGCCGGCTTTTTCGGACGTCCGCGGGATCATTTCGCCGCAGCCGACGCACCCGCCGACGATTCGATCGAAAGGTGGGGCCGTCGGATCGGGCGCGCGCTCAGCGCCATCGCGTTCGTGGCGCTGGCCGTCTATCTGTACCTGACCTATGTCCGCTGACGATCCTGAAAACCCGATCACCGATCCGCTGGGCTGGCGCGCCGTCAAGGCGCTGTCGCTCGCCGAGATGGAAGCGATTGCATCCGACGCTTACCGCCGGCTGCCCGATGGATTTCGCGCGCTGTGCGAGGACGTGATCATCCGCGTCGACGATTTTCCTTCCGACGACGTGGTGGCCGAGATGCGGCTCGAAAGCGAGTTCGACATCCTCGGCCTGTTCCAGGGCGTCGGCCTGCCGTTCCGCTCCGAAAGCGCATCGGGCCAGATGCCGAACATGATCTGGCTCTATCGGCGGCCAATCCTCGATTACTGGGCGGAGCACGACGAGACCCTGGGTGCGATCATCACCCATGTGCTGGTGCACGAGATCGGCCACCATTTCGGCCTGTCGGACGACGACATGGAAGCGATCGAAGCCAGCGTTCAATGACCCTGTAACACCGTCTTTCCGAAGGGGAGAACCACCATGCGCAAGAAGCCGTGCCTGCAAGCAACCGACGTTCGCAAAATGGCCGACGCCTGCCGGGCCGAGGCCGAGAAGAACAAATGGGTCGTGACCATCGCCATCACCGACGATGCGGGCGTTCTGCTCTATCTCGAACGCATGGAGGGCGCCGGCCCGACCAGTGCCGAGGTGGCGGCGCTGAAGGCGAAGACCTCCGCGATCACCCGGCGGCCCACGAAATTCTGGGAGGAACGCGTCAAGGAACGTCCGGTTTTCATGAATTTCCCCGGCGTACTTCAAATCCAGGGCGGGCTGCCGATCATGTATGAAGGCGAATGCGTGGGCGCGATCGGGGTATCGGGCGTGCAATCGCACGAGGACGAGCAGATCGCCAAGGCGGGTATCGACACGCTGGCGTGAGACCTGGTGGTCGGATTCTAACGTTTGCATCCCATTTCGGCGACCTTGCCGCCGGCCCCGGCTCATCGACTTGACCGGCGGCCGGTCCGGCGGCATGACAGGCGCAATTCCGGGCTGCCTCCGGGCGGCCGGCCAAGGATCAAGACATCATGGATAAATTCACGGTTCTGGAAGGCGTCGCGGCGCCGCTGAAAGTGGTCAATGTCGACACCGACATGATCATCCCGAAGCAATATCTGAAGACCATCAAGCGCACCGGCCTGGGCAAGGGCCTGTTTTCCGAGAAGCGCTTCAATGACGACGGCAGCGAGAACCCGGATTTCGTTCTCAACAAGCCGGCCTATCGCAATGCCAAGATCCTGGTCGCCGGCGACAATTTCGGCTGCGGCTCCTCGCGCGAGCATGCGCCCTGGGCGCTGCTCGATTTCGGCATCCGCTGTGTGATCTCGACCTCGTTTGGCGACATCTTCTACAACAACAGCTTCAAGAACGGCATCCTGCCGATCCGCGTGACGCAGGAGGAACTCGACAAGCTGTTCGACGATGCCGAGCGCGGCGCTAATGCCACGCTCACCATCGACCTCGAGAAGCAGGAAATCCGCGGCCCCGACGGCGGCGTGATCAAGTTCGAGATCGACGCCTTCCGCAAGCATTGCCTGCTGAACGGCCTCGACGATATCGGACTGACGATGGTGAAGAAGGACAAGATCGACACCTTCGAGAGCAAGGTCGCCGAAGCGCGTCCGTGGATGTGACACGAGGCGGAGCCTTTGGCTCCGTTCGCTCCCGCGAAAGCGGTAGCCCATCTCTTCAGTAGTCTTTCACCTTGGTAAATCTGGGTCCCCGCTTTCGCGGGGACGAACGGGAAATGAGATGGCTCGTGGCGATCACCGCGTGCGTGTCAGCGCCAGCCACACACCGCCGCCGATCAGAAACACGCCGCTGACCTTTGAGACCAGCCGCACGCGCGCCTGCGTGAACATGCTGCGCGCGCTGCCGGTCAGCACCGCATAGGCGGCATCGGTCACCGCAGCGGTCAGCATCGCGGTCGCGCCGAGCAGGATCACCTGCAGCACATAATCACCCGCCGTATCGACGAATTGCGGGATGAAGGCGCCGAAGAAGATCAGCACCTTCGGGTTCGACAGCATCACTAGGAAGCCCTGCAGGAAAAAGCCGCCGCGCGGCTTTGGCGTCTGTCCCGGATCGTCGAGACGGCCGGTCGAGCGCCACATCTTGATGCCGATCCAGATGAGGTAAGCCGCGCCGAAAAAGCGGATCCAGTCGAACCACACGCCCATGGTCTCGATCACCGACGCGAGCCCGATCACCAATACGCCGACGAACACGGCGAGCCCGGCCTGGGTGCCGGCGACATTGGCGAGGCCTGCGCGCGTGCCGTGCGTCAGCGAATTGGCAACAATCAGCGTCACCGTCGGGCCTGGCACGAGAGTGAAGACGACGCAGGCTAGCAGATAGGCGGCGAAGAGTTCGAGAGGCATGGCCTTACCCTTTTGCCGCGATCGCATCGGCGATCGCGACGGTGCGGCGCGCGATGTCGGCATGCATGCGCTCGACCATGCGGCCGTCGAGCATGATCGCACCCTTGTCGGCATTTTCCGGCAGGTCGAAGGCGGCGATGAATTTGCGCGCCTGCGCGATCTCCGCCTCGCTCGGCGAGAAGGCGCGATTGCACGGCTCGATCTGGTTCGGATGAATCAGCGTCTTGCCGTCCATGCCGAGATCGCGGCCCTGTTCGCATTCGGCGACGAAGCCCTCGGCGTTGCCGATGTCGTTGTACACGCCGTCGAGGATCGCAATGCCATAGCAGCGCGCCGCCAGCACGCAGGTGGTCAGCCAGGGCAGCATCGGCGCACGGCCGGGAACAAGGCGCGCCGAGGTTTCCTTGGCGAGATCGTTGGTGCCGAGCACGAAGCCGGCCAACCGGGTCTCGGAATCCTTCGCGGCCGCGGCGATGTCGATAATGTTGAGGATCGCGGCCGGGGTCTCGATCATCGCCCAGATCCGGATCTTGCGGTCGGCTTTCATGTCCAGCAGACGCTGACCGAGAATTTCAAGCTGCTCCGACGAATTCACCTTCGGCACCAGGATCGCGTCGGGCGCCGCCAGCGCCGCCGCGGTCACATCGTCGGAATGCCAGGGCGTGTCGAAGCCGTTGACGCGAATGAAGACCTCGCGCGATCCGAACCCGCCCTGCTTCACCGCGGCCGCGACCTGGTCGCGCGCCGCCGCCTTGGCGTCGGGCGCCACGGCATCTTCGAGATCGATGATCACGCCGTCGGCCGGCAGCGTGCGCGCCTTTTCGATGGCGCGGGCATTCGAGCCCGGCATGTACAGCACGGATCGGCGCGGTCGGTTGGTCATCGGTCCCCCCTTGTTCCTGAACCCTAGCGAGACGGCGTTTCTCATGCCAGCGTAAGCCATGGGCGACAATGGTCGAATGAACGGCAACGATGTCTGGCTTGCCGGGGTGGATGGCTGCCGCGCCGGCTGGCTGGTCGCGTTCGTTCGGCCCAGCGGGGATGAACTCCGCGTCCGCGTCGTGCCGGACTTTCAGGCCATATCCTCCGCTCCCGAAAATCCGGCGATCATTGCGGTCGACATGCCGATCGGCCTGCCGGAACGCGCCGGGCCCGGTGGACGAGAGGCCGAGGCGGCGATCCGGCCAAAGCTCGGCATGCGGCAGTCTTCGGTCTTTTCGATCCCTTCACGTGAGGCCGTCTATTGCCAGCCCGGGCCCTTCGCCGATCAGGCCGCGACCTATGCCGCGCATCGGCAATGCAGCGTGGTTGCCCGCGAGACGTCCGATCCGCCCCGCGGCGTGGCCATTCAGAGCTTCATGATCTTCCCGAAAATCCGCGAGCTCGACGCGACCTTGCGCGCCGATTCGGCGCTGGCGAAGCGGGTCTTCGAGACGCATCCCGAGGTCGCCTTCTGGCGGCTCAACGGCGAACGGGAAGTGACGATTCCGAAAAAGGTCCGGGGCCGCCCGAATCCCGACGGCATGGCGATGCGCCGCGATCTTCTGGTCGCAAGCGGAATGCCCCGCGAGGTCCTGACCGCGCAGCAGCCGCGTGGCGCGGGCGAGGACGATCTGCTCGACGCCATCGCCTGCGCGGCGATCGCGCGGCGCATCCATGCCGGGCTCGCAAAGCCGTTTCCGGATTCGCCGCCGGTAGATCGTTACGGGTTGCGGATGGCGATCTGGGCGTGATATTGCACCGCCGCGAAAACGACAAGGCGGTGTTGCGGAGCGCCCATTGAGCGACGTTCTCGGACTTGCTGCACAGAACCTGCTCTCGCCGATGGTTCTGTTTTTCGTTCTGGGCCTCCTCGCCGCGCTTTCAAAATCCGATCTTGCCGTTCCCGAAGCGATTGCCAAAGGCATCGCGCTCTATCTGATGCTGGCGATCGGCTTCAAGGGTGGCGTGCAGGTCGCGGTCTCCGGCGCCGACCTGCGCATGGCCGGCGCGATCCTTGGCGGCATCGCGCTGTCGGTCGTCATTCCGGTCATCGCCTTTTTCATCCTGCGCGTGACGAGTTCGCTGTCGGCGATCGATGCCGCTGCGACCGCGGCGCATTACGGCTCGATCTCGATCGTGACGTTTATCGCCGGCACGCAGGCCTTGCAGGCGATGGGACTTTCATTCGAAGGCTATCTGGTCGCGGTGGCCGCCAGCATGGAAGCGCCGGCGATCGTGGTGGCGCTGCTGCTCGCCCGGCGCTATTCGCGCAGCGCGGACGAGGACGAGCCGCTCGGCCGTGTGCTGCGCGAGGTCGCCGGCAATCCTTCCATCGTCATGCTGGTCGGCGCCTTCGTCATCGGCTGGATCACCGGCGCGCGCGGCAACGAGATGATCAAGCCCTTCGTCGGCGATCTGTTTCTCGGCGTGCTCTGCCTGTTCCTGCTCGACATGGGACTCGTGGCCGGACGCGGCATGCGCGACGGGCGGCGTTATCTTACCGCGCCCGTCATCGCTTTCGCGCTCTACATGCCGCTGATCAGCGCCGCACTGACGCTGCCGCTTTGCCTCGCGATCGGCCTGTCTGCCGGCGGCGCGGCGCTGCTGATGACGCTCGCGGCGTCGGCGTCCTATATCGCCGTGCCCGCCGCGATGCGCCTTGCCTTGCCGCAGGCGAATGCGTCGATCTATCTGACGCTGTCGCTCGGGGTTACCTTCCCCTTCAATCTGATGATCGGCATTCCGATCTATGTGTGGATCGCGCAGACCGCGATCCGGTCATAACGGGCGAGGCAACGATGGAGATGCACGCCAAGAAGCGGGTCGAGATCGTGGTCGAAGCGCCGCTGCTCAACCGCCTGCTTGCCTTGCTCGATGAGGCCAGCGTGTCCGGCTATACCGTGCTGCCGGCCATTGCCGGACGCGGCCATCACGGCTCCTGGAACCGTGAAGGACTGGCGACCGATGCGGGCCGGATGGTGGTCGTCGTGCTGATCGTCGGCGCCGACGCGGTGTCCGGCCTGATGGACCGAATTTTTCCGCTGATCGCCCGGCAGATCGCGATTGTCACGGTTTCCGACGTCCAGGTGGTTCGCGGCGACCGCTTCTGATCTTCTGCCCCCGCCGTCCCCGGCGTTGATTTCGAAGCCCGCATGCCATATCGGGACCGGTCATGGGCTCAGCTTCGAACGACCAGCAGAACCTGTCCGCCTGTTTTCCGGCGCGCCTTCTTGACGGGTACCAGCAGTTCCGCTCCGGCCGGCTGGTCGAGGAACAGATGCGTTATCAGGAACTGTCCGAAATCGGACAGTCGCCCGAAATCATGGTGATCGGCTGCTGCGACTCGCGGGTCTCGCCCGAGGTGATTTTCGACGCCAAGCCCGGCGAATTGTTCGTGGTGCGCAATGTCGCCAACCTCGTGCCGCCCTACACGCCGGACGGCGCGCAGCGCGCGGTCTCCGCGGCGCTGGAATTCGCGGTGCAGGCGCTCAGGGTCAAGCACATCGTGGTGCTTGGCCACGCGCAATGCGGCGGCATCCGCGCCTTTGCGGAAGAGGGCAAGCCGCTGTCGCCCGGCGACTTCATCGGCCGCTGGATGGAAATGATCGCGCCGGCCGCGGCCATGCTCGGCGCGCGCGGCAACGAGCCAATGGGAACTTACCTTGCCCGGCTGGAACAGGCGTCGATGGTCAAGACGCTCGAAAACCTGATGACGTTTCCCTGCGTGCGCATTCTGGTCGAGCGCGGCAAGCTGCAGCTTCATGCTGCCTATTTCGGCGTCGCCACCGGCGGGCTTTCAGTGCTCCATAACGAAAGCGGCGCGTTCAGACCGGTGGCGCAGGCCGAACACGCTAACGTGCTGGCGGAGCCGCGGTTTTAACAGCGAAGCGGATCAAGGTCGGGTAAGGGACCGGTCAGGGCCCTGCGGCAACCATGCCCCTCACCCGGCTCGCATCTTCGATGCTCGCCACCCTCTCCCCGTAAGAACATGGAGAGTGAAAAGACCTAAGCCGCTTTCTTCTTCGCGGTGATCAGCTTGCGGTTGATCAGGCTCTCGGCGATCTGGATCGCATTCAGCGCCGCGCCCTTGCGCAAATTATCCGACACGCACCACAGCGCGAGCCCGTGCTCGACCGTCGGATCCTCGCGCACGCGGCTGACATAGGTCGCGTCATCGCCAGCGGCTTCGTACGGCGTGGCGTAGCCGCCATTCTCGCGCTTGTCGACGACAAGCACGCCCGGCGCATTGCGCAGGATCTCGTGCGCCTGATCGGTGGTGATCTCGCTTTCGAATTCGATATTCACCGCCTCCGAATGCCCGATGAACACCGGCACGCGCACGCAGGTCGCGGTCAGCTTGATCTTGGGATCGAGAATTTTCTTGGTCTCGACCACCATCTTCCACTCTTCCTTGGTGTAGCCGTCATCCATGAAGACGTCGATATGCGGGATGACGTTGAAGGCGATGCGCTTGGTGAACTTCTTCACCTCCAGTTCGCCGAGCGAATAGACGTTCTTGGTCTGGCGATCGAGCTCGTCCATGCCGTCCTTGCCGGCGCCCGACACCGACTGATAGGTCGACACCACGACACGTTTGATCTTGGCAAAGTCATGCAGCGGCTTCAGCACCACGACGAGCTGCGCGGTCGAGCAGTTCGGATTGGCAATGATGCCCTTCTTGCGAAAGTCCTTGATGGCGTCGGCATTCACTTCAGGCACGATCAGCGGCACGTCCGCGTCGTAGCGCCAGGCCGACGAATTATCGATCACCACCGCGCCTTGAGCCGCGATCTTCGGAGACCATTCCTTCGACACCGACCCGCCGGCCGACATCAGGCAGATATCGATGTCCGAGAAGTCGTAGTGCTCGAGCGCTTTCGCCTTCAGCGTCTTGTCGCCATAGGAAACCTCGACGCCCATCGAACGGCGCGACGCAAGCGCTACGACCTCGTCGGCGGGAAACCGCCGCTCGGCCAGGATATCGAGCATTTCGCGGCCCACATTGCCTGTGGCGCCGACCACTGCGACCTTGTAACCCATCGTTCACTCTCCGAGGGAAAATTGCCGGTATTTCGCTCCTGCAGAAACCCGGACGGAGGGGCTTCTAAGCGAGAAATACAGCCGTGACAACGCCGACCTGAAAGGCCGTCGAGGGAGGCTGTGCTTGCGCGTCGTTGAAACTACTCCGGGGGCCGGAAGCGCCCCGCGGCAGCCTTTCGGTCGCGCCGACGGTACTGCCCGCACCGCCCAGGCGGTGCCAGCGCGGAGCGCGCTGCGCCGCCGCCTGTCGGTCTTGTGGCTGCGCGCGCAGCTCCTTTGCAACCATCGGCGAGTGGCGGAGCTCTGGCCGGGACTGACCAGTCTGGCGGTCGGCTTGTTCGACCGCGCCGGCCGCGCGATCGACGCCCTCGGCTGGCAGACGGGCAAGGCTGCGATCCGGGCGCTCGAGTGGCGGCGGGTCGTGCTCGTAGCCAGCGCGCCGTTCGTCCTGCCGACGGAATTCCGCGCCGCGATGGTGCGTATCCTTGCCTATCTCGGCGCCATCGGAGCCATGACGCTGATCGCCACGGAAATGGTCCGACAGCCACAGACCACGGGAATGTCCGAGCCGGCGCCGCGGCCCGCCTGGATCGAGGTCGACAAGCCATGGCCGGCATTCGAGCTGTCGATGCCGGGTTTCGGCGACGATGATGTGCGTTATGCGATCCGCCGGCACGCCGAGGGCGGCGGCCGCAAGGACATCCTGTCATTCGGCGAACTGGGCCGGACGCAGCGCTTTGTCAGCTTTGAGATCTATCGCGCCGGACGCGAGATCGGCAGCTTCGGCCGCGCCGCAGATGATGTCCGCAAGCTCGGCGCCGAGCATGGCCGGGTGACCGGCCTGCAGAGCGCGATGCCGATCGAATCCAAGTTCGGCGAATTGCAGACATTCGAATTCGGAATCGGTCCATTCAGCGGCTACAATTGCATCGGGTTCCTGCGCAACTTCAACACTGCCCGGGTGCAGATCGGCGGCCTCTCCTGCAACATGAAGCTGCTGGTGGATCGGTCGGCTATCTCCTGCGCGCTCGACCGGATGGCGCTGATGTCTGCCGGCAGCGATCCGGATATCGCGCGGCTGTTCGCGAGGGCCGAGCTGAAGCGCAATTTCTGCGGGCTTCGCGATCATCTGCTCTATGCAACGCCGAAGCGACCGGGGGATTTGTCTTCCGCGGAGCCGAGGCCGCGCCTGCGCGGACGCCTGGCGCGCTAGCCGGACCTTCTGCAATCCGCGCCGGCCCGGCTCAGCCAATCCGGAGCTTGATGCGGTGAATGGGATTTCCGCCATAGCCCTCCGGATTCCAGAGGCCGGCAATGTAGGGCTGCGAGATGTCGCGCGTGTCGGTCGCCCGCGACCAGATTTCATAATAGCCGTCCGACGGGATTTTGAGGCATGACGTCCAGCGCTGCCAGTCGTAACGGTTCTTCGGCGCATCGAGCTGCGTGGTCTGCCAGGTCGCTCCGTAATCGATCGACACGCTGACATCCTGCACAGCGTAATCGCCGGCCCATGATGCACCACGCAGCATCACCTCGCGCGTGCCGGACGGACGTCTCGCACCGCTTGCCGGACTGGTGATGATCGAACGCACCGGCATCGATTCCAGATCGCGGAAATTCGACTCGTCGGCCGGCTCGCCCGGCTCCATCGGCCTGATCGGAACGCGATACGACAGGCCGCCCATACCGGGCCCGTCATGCACGCGATCGCGAATCCAGATCCGCTTCAGCCATTTGGTCGAAAGCGAAGCGGGCCAGCCGCCGATCACAAGGCGGAGCGGGAAGCCGTGAATGGTTTCGAGCGGCTTGCCGTTCATGCCCCACGCAATCAGGTTGTGCTCTTCCATCAGCTTGGCGATCGGCACGCCGCGCGACATCGCCTGACGATCAGTGGCGCCGGACAGATGCGGATCGGCGCCGAAATGTCCGCTGAACACGGCGGATGGTTTCACGCCTGCCGCCCGCAGCACATCGGCCACACGCACGCCGGTCCACTCCGCACAACCGATTCCGCCATTGGTCCAGCGAACGCCGGGCACCGGCGGCTCAAAGAAAGAGCGGCCGTTGCCGCCGCATTCCAGCACCATGCGCAGCGTGACGGTTTCGAATTTCGCTTTGAGTTCGGCCGGCGTCACGACCAGCGGATTGTGAACTTCGCCATCGATCGTGAGCGTCCAGCCTTCCGGACCGCGCACCCGTTCGGGGACCCGTCCGTTATTGCGAATGTAGAATTTTTCGGTCGGCGTGGTGTCGTCGTCGAGCAGGCTTTCCGGTGTCTCCATGACCAGCGGCTCGTCGCCGAGCGTGACGAGCCCGTCGCTCTTGTTGGCAATAATCGACATCGGTCCCTCGGCCTGCGCGTGCGGCGTTTGACTAACACCGATCGCGCTGAAATTCGCGGCGAATCTGGCCGCGTCTTTCGGACGCGGGGACATGCCGGAGCTTTATTTCAGGAACGGATTTTTCCAGCCGCCGCCGCTTGCCGGCTTTCCTGGCGGATAGGTCTTCTCCAGATAATCCAGCACGAGTTCGCGATCGGAGCCGTCGATCTTCGCCATGCCGTGCTTGTCAATCATGAGCTGGAACGACTCGTCCCATTGGCGGCGGTTGAGACCCTGCGCGGCAACGAGTTTGAAGTTGTGACACGCCGTGCAGAGATAGAATGTCTCATCGCGGCCCGGCCCGTCCGGGAATTCTTCCGGCGTTTCGTCGCGCGGCACGAATTGCTTCTGCGTGTGAAGCTGCGCAACCGCGGTGAACGAAACAATGCACACGGCCAGAACGGCCGCGTAAAGAGAAATCCGCCGCGCAAGACGCGCGGCGGCGCTTAGCACATCGGGTATCAGGTCCATTCCGTCAGCCCACCAGGACCGCGACGCGGTGCATGGCGTTGCCGCCATACCCTTGCGGATTCCAGTCGCCGGTGATGTGCGGCTGCATGGCGCCGTTGGAATCGGTCGCCCGCACCCAAAGCTCGTAGTAACCGTCGGTCGGGAAATCGACCGACGCGGTCCAGCGCTGCCAGTCGTATTTGTTCCTGGGCTGCCCGAGATTGGCCGGCTTCCAATGCGCACCATAATCGGTGGAGACGTCGACCGCCTTCACCGTGTTGTCGCCGGCCCAGGACGCGCCGCGCAGATCGAGCTTGCGGGTACCGGCCGCAAGCTTCGCTCCGTTCGCAGGATTGGTGATGATCGAGCGCACCGGCATCGATTCGAGAATCTTGAAGTTCTTCGGATCGCCCTTGTCGCCCGGAATCATCGGCTTGATCGGCGTGCGATAGGAGAACTCGGTCATGCCGGGCCCGTCATGCTCCTTGTCGCGAATCCAGATGCGCGTCAGCCATTTCTGCGAGGCCGATCCGGTCCAGCCCGGATAAAACACCCGCACCGGACCCCCGTGAATGTTCGGCAGCGGCTGCCCGTTCATGGCGAATACGATCATGCTGTTGGGATCCATCGCCTTCTCGATGCGAACGCCGCGCGACAGCGGCACCCGCTTCGGATCGCCTGACAGATGTTCGTCCGCACCGTAATGCGCGGTGTAAATCCCGGACTGTTTCAGTTCTGCCATTTTCAGGACATCGGCGAGCGACACGCCGGTCCATTCGGCGCAACCGGCGCCGCCGGTGGTCCATTGATTGCCGCGGGCCGGCGGCTGGAAGCCAGAGCGGCCGTTGCCGCCGCATTCCAGCACCGCGCGCATCGTCTGCGGCTTGAACTTCGACTTCAGTTCGCCGAGCGTGATCTTGAACGGCTTGTTGACCTCGCCGTCGATGGTGATTTCCCACTTGTCCGGGTCCTTGGCTTCTTCCGGAATCTGGCCGTTGTTGCGGATGTAGAATTTGCCGAACGGCGTGGTGTCGTCGTCGAGCAATTCGGCAGGGGTCTCCGCCACCAAGGGGCGATCGCCGAGCAGCGTCAGCCTGGGATCCTTGCCCGGAAACTCGAACGGCTTCGGTCCCTTGTCGGCGGCCGCAGCCGGCGCCGCCGGTTTGTCCTGCGCCATCGCCGCCGGGATCAGTCCGCCCGGCATGTTGGCGGCGAAGGGAATCGTACCGCCCACCGCGGCCCCCATCGCCGCGAGTCCGGCCCCGCCCAGAAATCCGCGCCGGTCGACCCCGGTCTTGCGGCCGAATGCCACCGCATCCGCACGCTCCGGATCGTCCGCATAAAGCTCCTCGATCGTTCGCTCGATCTTCGCCATATCGTCCTCCCTGCGGGCACCATCGTGCCGCTTTTTTTGCCGCGGCACCGCCGTGCCACGTATTCATTAATCCTAATGCGTTACGCTCCGTGGTCAATCGGCCACACGGTGGCGTTGCGACGCGGTTGCGGGAGGTCAAGGCCGGCCGAAAGTCTTGTTGGCAGGAACCAAAGCTGCGTAAAGTGATTGGAAATCTGAATCACCCAGAGGACGGCATGCGCCTGACCATACTATCGACTCTGGCCACGACCGCGCTGGCAGGCGTGCTGCTCGTGACCGCGGACACGGCGGACGCCCAGACCCGCAAGCGGCAGGCAGACGACATGTTCTTCGTGACCGCGCAGCAGCGTGAGGCGCGGTATCGTGTGCGCCCGCGGGTGGTGGTGCGGTCGCGCTCGTATCTCGATCCCGGGCCGGAACTGCTGCCGGGCGAGTACAAATACCGGGAATATGCCGAGCCCTACGGTTATTCGGCGCTCGACAACGCAGTTCCCAACCTGACCTGGAACCGCAATCCGCTCAACGGCCCGTTCGACACGCCCGGCGGGCGTCCGTGGCCGGGCCGGGTCGACTGGTGGTAGACCCAGCCGGAATTTCGATCTGAGCAAAGCGCGGGCAAGGTCCCGCGCTTTGCTGTTTCAGGCACGTGCCGGCGCGCCACAGCCACCGCTACTGGCGGACCGACGTCCAGCGGCCGGTGCACCCGTCATTCGTCCGGAAACCGCCGGAACCGCGGTTGCCAGACACCCGCCCCCAGCCGACAGAGACGGAGGTGCGCGTGCTGACACTTCCGTTCGAGTTGACGCTCCCGGTCACGCCGCCATCGCCGCTGATCCGGCCGCCGGAGACCCAGACGCGGCCCGCGGTGCCACCGCACCCGATATTGTTCACCAGCCAGGCGCCGTCATAATTCGCAGGACGACCTGCGGGCTTCGGCGCCGCGCGCTTGGGTTCCGGTGCGCTGCGCTGCCGGGGCGGCGCCGAGGGCGCGGATCGCGGCGGCTCGCGATCGCCGGAGACCGACTTCTCCTGCACGCCGATCGACCCACCCATGCTTCCCTGCGCCTGAGCCGGCTGCGCCAACGCCAACAGGAGACAGGTCATCATGAAACCCTTAGCGCAGAGACCGAACGTCATCGCGATGTCATCTCCCCATTCACGCCGAAACCCAGATCACGGTCGGACGGCTGCAAACCATTTGTGCCGGCAGTTCGGACGCGGTTCAACGTGCCGCCAGTCTGCCTTCGCCATCGGCGCATGATGCCGCAATGATGCGGCAGGTCTTTCCGCGTTTGCCGCAATCGCTGAGCGCGGCATCTTTCGCGCGCTGCATGTCGTCTCGCGTCGAAAGCGCCCAGCTCGCATCGGACGACGCAAACGCTCCGCAGGATGTGCCGAAGAAGCTGACCTCGACCGTGCAGGTGTCCATCCCGCAGGTCTTTCGGGCATCCTCGACCGCGGCCTTGCGCGTCTGATGATCCCACGACATGCCCCACCGGCCATCGGCCTTACTGTAGACGATCGCGCCCCACGGCTTCAGCCCGCCAAGCTCGCGCAGGCGGCTCAACAGCCCCTGCGTCGGAACGCCGGTCTGCGCCAGTTTCACCCGGTCTTCGAACTGACGGATCGCCGCGCGCATCCGCTCGCCCGACGCGCCGGCTTCGGTATCGAAGTTCAGTTCGTAGAGACGATCGTTGATCTCATTGAGCAGACCGGAATCCTGCAGCGGCCGTTTCTCGTCCTTCGCGATCGGCACCGCCGCGGCCACCTTCACCTCCTGCAGATTGATCCTGGCGATCTCTGCAAAGGAGCCGTTCGGATAGCGCCGCAGATAAGCCTCGTAGAGTTGCGGATTGCGGCTGCCCTGAATCGAATTCCAGAATGCCAGCTCGAGTCCATTCTGATCGGCCGAGGCTGCCGAACCGGGTTCGGCCGGCTTGAAATAGAACTGTCCCGTCAACGACGAATGTTCCCACGGAAGCTGCTTGCCGCCCGTGGTCTTCAGCACCTCGTTGCGGACCGAAATCATCACCTCGCTGAGCGGCAGGCCGGGCCGCTCCATAATCGTCAGGAGCGCGGACGTGAACGGACTGTTGCGGCCCTCACCGTCGAGCGCGACATTGCCCGGCTGGGTCGCGAAGGCGATCAGCGTGCCAACGCCCGACGCGACCTGAGCGAGACCGCGGCCAACGGAGGCAGAGCGCGTCCCGCGCGTCAGCTTCGTACCCATCGGATTGTCACGGCAGGCGTCGAGGAAAATGATGCTGGTCTTGGCCTGCCCTTCCATGAAGCTCAGCAGGAGATTGAGATCGATCGATCCGAATTCGAGATCGGCCCGCGTCTCGATCTGCGCGTCGACGGGCAGCAGATAGTTCTTGCCGTCGACCTGCAGCCCGTGGCCGGCGTAAAATACCAGCGCCACATCGGCGCCAACGACCTTCTGGCTGAACGTCCTGATGACGTCGCGCATGCCGGCATGGCTGACGTCGATGCCACGCAGCACATCGAAGCCGAGCCGCTCCAGGGCAGCCCCCACATCGCTGGCATCGTTGACCGGATTCGTCAGACGCGCGGTGTGTTTGTAATTGCCGTTGCCGATCACCAGCGCCACGCGCTTCTGGGCGGCTGCGGATCCGGCGGTGAGAAATGCCCCGCACAGGACGAGTGCGGATAGCAGAGCGGCCAGTCGAATCAATGGCTTACCCCAAATCGCTCGTGGCAATCGGAGGTATTATAACCGCTCCTGCGAGGGCGCGCGAGGCGTGCGCCCCCGGACCGATGGTCACGCCGCCGCTTTTTCGATCTCCTCGGCGATGGCATCGCCCATCTCGGCGGTGCCGACGGTCTTCTCGCCCTTTGCAGCGATATCGGCGGTGCGAAGCCCGCGCGCCAGCACGGCCGAGATTGCCGCGTCGACCATGTCCGCTTCCTTGCCCATGCCAAACGAATAGCGCAGCGCCATGCCAAACGAGGCGATCATCGCGATCGGGTTGGCGATGCCCTTGCCGGCAATATCCGGCGCGGAACCATGGACCGGCTCGTACAGCGCCTTGCGCTTGCCCGTCTTCGGATTGACCTCGCCGAGCGAGGCGGAGGCCAGCATGCCGAGCGAGCCGGTCAGCATCGCAGCGATGTCGGACAGCATGTCGCCGAACAGATTGTCGGTGACCACCACGTCGAACTGCTTCGGATTCTTCACGAGCTGCATGCCGCCGGAATCGGCGAGCTGGCTCTCGAACTGCACGTCCTTGAATTCGCGCGCATGCAGGTCGGTCATCACCTCGTTCCAGAGCACGCCCGTCTTCATGACGTTGCGCTTCTCCATCGAGGTGACCTTGTTGCGGCGCTGGCGCGCCAGCTCGAAGGCAACGCGTCCGATCCGCTCGATTTCGTAGGTGTCGTAGACCTGGGTATCGACCGCGCGCTTCTGGCCGTTGCCGAGATCGGTGATGGTCTTGGGCTCGCCGAAATAGACACCGCCGGTCAGTTCGCGCAGGATCATGATGTCGAGACCCTCGACCAGCTCCCGCTTGAGCGACGAGGCGTCGGCCAGCGCCGGATAGGTCACCGCCGGGCGAAGATTGGCATAGAGCGCGAGGTCCTTGCGCAGCCGCAGCAGGCCGGCTTCCGGCCGCACCTCATAGGCCACCTTGTCCCATTGCGGGCCGCCGACCGCGCCGAAGATCACCGCGTCCGCCGCGTCCGCCTTGGCCATGGTCGCGTCGGTGATCGAGACCTGGTGGGCGTCGTAGCAGGAGCCGCCGACCAGCCCTTCCTCGTACTTGAATGTCGCTATCCCCTTCCGGCCGAACAGATCGATCAGCTTTTTGACCTCGGCCATGACCTCGGGGCCAATGCCGTCGCCGGGAAGCAGAAGGAGATTGTAGCTGGCCATAAGGGACGCCTCGCGGAATGGGGAAGTGGCGGAGTGCTAAAGGCCTCCACCGAAAATGACAAGCCGCACCGGGGATCTTCGAACCGCATGGCGCCCCGGCCCGACCAAGGGCCAGATGGAGGGTGCGATGCAGAAATTTGTCCCGGTCCTGAAGATCGTGTTGCTGGTTTGTGTGGTCTTTCTCACGGCCGTGACGATCCTCGGTGTCGTGTTCGGCACGGAGAAGCCGTTTTGGGCGGCAATGCCCATTTTCTTCGGTCTTTTCGCTTTCCACGCGCTTTCGACCTGGGCCTGGTCCACGCCGGATTGTCCGACCTGCGGCACGCAGCAGCCGGCGCGGCGCAAACCGACCTCCCTGCGTCAACTCATATGGGGCGGCTGGACCTGCAGTAATTGCGGGACCGAGATCGACCGGCACGGCAAGGCGACGACGACCACGACCTGATCCGTCAGACTGGGCCGGCAAGCGGGCGAGACCAATCAGACCGGTATGGTCGGACGCTCCGCGGCCGGAGACGTCATGACGCTCACCGATCCGTCCGATTCCAAAACCGCGGCTTCGGCGAAACTGACATCGCCCACGCCCTGAGAGCGCAGCGCCGCCATCACCTCATCTTTGGTGATGCGTTCGCGTCGCATCGCGTCATCGAGAAACCGCCCGCGATACAGGAGCAGCGTCGGCTCCGACTTGACCATCGATTCGACCCGCCTGGACCGAACCGACAGATACGCGACGATAAACTGCAGGCCACACAGTAGCAGAAGCGCGAGAAGTCCTTCGGCTAGAACCACATCCTTGCTGAGCAATACCGTGGCGAGTGTCGAGCCGAGGGCTACGGTCACCACGAAATCGAAAGCGTTCATCTTCGACAGCGTTCGTTTGCCGAAAAGCCGGATGAAAACGACCAGCGCCGCGTAGGCTGCGGCGCCGACCACGATAACCCTTAACAAGCTGAACCAGCTTTCGAAAAACATTGTCACAACTTTTGTGGGAGGCTCCCTGGTGACAACAGGGGAAAGGGGTCGATGTTCCGGCGCTCAGCAACCTGGCCGGATTGTCGCGCCGGGGATAGCGAAGTCCCCGGCGCGAAGTGTCGGGTTAGCTGGCCGGCAGCAGAACGGTGTCGATCACATGGATGACGCCATTCGACTGGCGCACGTCGGCGATCGTCACGGTGGCGACGCCGCCCTTCTCATCCGTCAGAGTGATCATGTTGCCCTTCTTCTTGGCTTGCAGCACGCAACCACCCACGGTCTTGACCGGATGCGTTCCCTTGTCGTCGGCGATCATCTTGTTGATGGCTGACGACATCGCGTTGGCGGCGACCACATGGCAGGTCAGGATCTTGGTGAGCGTCGCCTTGTTCTCGGGCTTCACCAGTGTCTCGACGGTGCCGGCCGGAAGCTTTTCGAAGGCGGCATTGGTCGGCGCGAACACCGTGAACGGACCCTTGCCGGACAGCGTATCGACGAGACCTGCTGCCTTCACCGCCGCGACAAGCGTGGTGTGATCCTTCGAGTTGACCGCATTTTCGACGATGTTCTTGCTGGGGAGCATCGGGGCCCCGCCGACCATCGGATTCTTGTCTTGCGCGCTTGCCGAAGCGACGAACGCGAATGAGGCCGCCATAGCGAGGAATGCGATACGCTTGGACATGGTAGTGACTCCCTTCGATGAGGTTTGATTGCGATGGGTTCTGCCCATCAAGACGCGCGACAGGATTCGCCCAAAGCGGGGGCGTGCGAGCGGTGTTGATGATGTCGTCGTCAGATCGAGTTACGGCGCGTGATGGCTCCGGTTTCCCGGCATCGCGCGTTCACGGCCTCGTGAGACCTGTTCAGCGGCAACTTGCCGAAACTCTGAGCGGAACACGCTTGCACTTTCGTCAGCGCCGGACTTGACGCCAGTTCCGGCGCGTCCATAACCACCGGTAAAACAACAATGCCAGCGCGGGATCTCGCATGACCAAAACGATTGCAGGAAATTTCTTCGAGGACTTTCGGGTCGGACAGACCATCCGTCACGCCACGCCGCGCACAATCACGACCGGCGATGTTGCCATCTATAACGGATTGTTCGGCGCACGTTTTGCGGTCCAGTCATCCGATGCCTTCGCCAAGGCGATCGGCTATCCGCGTTCGCCAATCGACGATCTGCTGGTGTTTCACATGGTGTTCGGCAAGACCGTGCCCGACATCTCGCTGAATGCGGTCGCCAATCTCGGTTACGCCAATTGCCGGTTTCTCGCGCCGGTCTATCCGGGCGATACGCTCAACGCCGTGTCCGAAGTGATCGGCCTCAAGGAGAATTCCAGCCGCAAGACCGGCATCGTGTTTGTGCGCTCGGTCGGCTATCGCGCCGATGGCACGCAGGTTCTCGAATATGTCCGCTGGGTGATGGTGCGAAAGCGCGACGAAAGCGCCGCCGTGCCGGGTGAGCATGTCCCCCGGCTGCCGACAGCCCTCGATCCGAAGATGCTGGGAGACGCCTGCCCGCCGATCGACGCTGGCGCCTACGACAACGTGCTGGCCGGCAGCAAGGATCGCTTCAGCGACTATCAGGTCGGGGAGAAGATCGATCACATCGACGGAATCACCGTCGAGGAAGCCGAGCACATGATCGCGACGCGGCTCTATCAGAACACCGCGAGGATCCACTTCAACCAGTTCGTCGAAGGACAGGGCCGCTTCGGCCGCCGCCTGATCTATGGCGGACACGTGATTTCGCTGGCGCGCGCGCTATCATTCAACGGTCTTGCGAATGCCTTCCACGTCGCCGGCATCAATGGCGGCCGTCACGTCGCGCCGTTGTTTGCAGGCAATACCGTGTTCGCGTGGTCGGAAATTCTTGCCAAGGCGGAATTGCCGCAGCGGAGCGATCTCGGCGCGCTCCGCCTGCGCACGGTGGCGACGAAGGACAAGCCTTGCGCCGGCTTCCCGCTGAAGAGCGGCGACGAGGACGATCCGGCGGTGATCCTCGACCTGGATTACTGGGTGCTGATCCCGCGCTAAGTCCGGCGTCAGGCGCAGCGTCATCCCTTGCGCATGTGCTCGACAAGTTGTCGCGCGAACGGCGACAGCGCGGCCACATCGCGTACGCAGATCGTCAGGTCACGGACAGCCCAGGTGTCGGTGAGATCGACCGCCTTGATCGCCATCGAGCGCGCGGCCCAACTGACCGTGGTCTCCGGCACGATGCCGATGCCGGCATTGCGCTCCACCAGCCGGCACACGCCGTCGAACGAGCGAAGCTGCACCCGCAGCTTCAGCGGACGGCCGATCCGGCTCGCCTTGTCGGCGAGAAAGCGCTGCAGGGCGCTGGCGCGGTCCAGACCGACAAAATCGTAATCGAGAACCTCGGCGAACGCGGCCTTCTCGCGCCGCGCCAGCGGATGATCGCGGGACACCACCATCACGAAGCGGTCGCTGCGGAACGGGAAAGTCACCAGCCGGCTGGTATCGACGGTGCCGGCCACGATCCCGATATCGCCGACGCCTTCGCCGATCAGGCCGACGATCTCGTCCGACAGCCGCTCCTCGAGGTCGACGCTGACATGCGGATGCGCCGCCAGGAACGGGCTCAGCACGTCCGGCAGGAACTCGGTCAGGGCATTGGTATTCGAGAGAATGCGGACCTGGCTGAAAAAGCCGCCGGAATAGGCGCCCAGATCCTCGCGCAGCCGCTCGGCCTGGGCGAGGATGGTGCGGGCATGCTGCAGCAGCGTCCGGCCGGCCTGGGTCGGCGTCACGCCCTGACGATTGCGGATCAGGAGCGGCGCTCCGATCGCGTCTTCCATATTTCGGATACGGGTCGAGGCAGCCGCCAGTGCGAGATTGGCGCGGGCCGCGCCCTGGGTGATGCTGCCGGCTTCGACCACATGCCGGAACAGGCTCAGATCGGGGATATCGAAACGCAAAGGGCGCTCCCTGGAACGCTTTCAATTGTGGCGTCAGCCTTCGGAAATTGCGAAGGCACCCTACTCCAATTGCTTATTGTCCGGAATGAAAATCGGGATATTGGTTCGCGGTTTCCGAAATTTGACTGCCTCTAAGGCAGCCAGATCCGAGGTTCCCGGCGTCCGAACGGTGCTTGTTGTCCCGCTTCGGGTCACGCTCGGGGAGCCAAGCTATTCCGGCCCCTTGGGCCGCTGGAGTTGATGCGAATGGCAGATACGCGCCGCGCCGTGGAAAGACCCCTGTCGCCCCATCTCAGCATCTACAAGCCGATGCTGACGATGATGATGTCGATCGTCCATCGCATCACCGGGGCGGCCCTGTTTTTCGGCACCCTACTGATGACTTGGTGGCTGCTCGCGGCCGCATCCGGGCCCACTGCCTACGCCAAGGTCCAGGCCTTCATGGGCTCGATTTTCGGGCTGCTGATCCTGTTCGGATACACGTGGGCGCTGATCCACCACATGCTGGGCGGGATTCGCCACCTGATCTGGGACACCGGCCGCGGCTTCGGCCCGGTCGAGCGCGAATGGCTGACGCTGGCCACGATCGTCGGTTCGGTCGGCCTCACGCTGCTGATCTGGATCGTCGGATTCTTCTTCATTGGAGGCGCCCGATGAACAAGCACCGGTCCATGCGCACGCCGCTGTCGCGGGTGCGCTTCCTCGGTTCGGCGCATTCCGGCACGGATCATTTCTGGAAGCAGCGGGTGTCCTCGGTCGCGCTTGTGCCGCTCACCATCATCTTCGTCTTCGTCGTGATCGGCCTGCTCGGGCGCAATCATGCCGCCGCCGCCCAGATTCTCGGCTCCCCCTTCGTTGCGATCAGCGTCATGCTGTTCGTGATCGCCAGCGCCTATCACATGTGGCTCGGCATGCAGGTGATCATCGAGGATTACGTGCACAGCGATCTGAAGCTGACGCTGATCATGTGCAACACCTTCTTCTGTTTTGTCATCGCGCTGTCCTGCCTCTATGCGCTGGTGAAGCTGTCTTTCGGAGTTTGAGGCCATGAACGACAAGAGCAACGGCAGCAAACCGAACGGCGCGCCGGCGATCAATGGCGGTGCCTATCCGATCCAGGACCACACCTTCGACGTGGTCGTGGTCGGCGCCGGCGGATCCGGGTTGCGCGCGGTGGTCGGCTGCGCGCAGGCGGGTCTGCGCACCGCCTGCATCACCAAGGTGTTTCCGACCCGCTCGCATACGGTCGCGGCGCAGGGCGGCATCGCGGCATCGCTCGGCAATATGGGCCCGGACGACTGGCGCTGGCACATGTACGACACCGTCAAGGGATCGGACTGGCTCGGCGATCAGGATGCGATCGAATACATGGTGCGCAACGCGCCGGAAGCCGTGTACGAACTCGAACATTGGGGCCTGCCGTTTTCGCGCACCGAGGACGGCAAGATCTACCAGCGCCCGTTCGGCGGCATGACCACCGACTTCGGCAAGGGCATCGCGCAGCGCACCTGCGCCGCCGCCGATCGCACCGGCCACGCGATGCTGCACACGCTGTATTCGCAGTCGCTGCGCTATTCGGCGGAATTCTTCATCGAGTATTTCGCCATCGACCTGATCATGGACGAGGAAGGCCGCTGCGTCGGCGTGATCGCGCTCAAGCTCGATGACGGATCGATCCACCGCTTCCGCTCGAGCATGACCATCATGGCGACCGGCGGCTATGGCCGGGCCTATTTCTCCGCGACCTCGGCGCATACCTGCACCGGTGATGGCAATGCCATGGTGCTGCGTGCCGGCCTGCCGCTGCAGGATATGGAATTCGTGCAGTTCCATCCGACCGGCATCTACGGCGCCGGCTGCCTGATCACCGAAGGCGCGCGCGGCGAAGGTGGCTATCTCGTCAACTCCGAGGGCGAGCGCTTCATGGAGCGCTACGCGCCGTCGGCCAAGGACCTCGCCTC
>NZ_JCABZI010000005.1:224963-644908 GCF_059499825.1 Pseudorhodoplanes sp. | reverse complement strand
CCTCACCGGTGGAGTCGTTGAAAAACTGATCGACAAGCCCCGGCGTGGGCGCGATACGCCCGATCGTGAACGGCGGTTTGCCCATCGTCTCGAGCGCGGCGGCGAACGCCTTCATATGTGTGATTTCACGGGTCATGAGAAACTGGAGCGCGTCTTTCGTCCAGGAATCCCGGCAAAAGTTGATCAGCCGCTCATAGACGATCTTGGCGCGCGCCTCGGCCGCGATATTGCTGCGCAGATCGACGTCGAGTTCACCGGTGATTTTCAGGTAGTCGGCGGTCCACGGATTGCCTTGGGAGTTGAACAGGTTAACACCGCCGCCGCCCGCAATGGCGATCAGCGGATCGGCCTCCGCCTCTTCGCGGATCGACTTCATGGGCTTCAGATGCATGCGGGCAAGCGTGCCCACGATTTCCAGATGGCTCAGTTCCTCGGTGCCGATATCCATCAGCAGGTCTTTGCGGCCCGGGTCTTCGCAGTTAAGCCCCTGGATTGAATACTGCATCGCAGCTGCGAGCTCTCCATTCGCGCCGCCAAACTGTTCCAGCAGCATGTTGCCGAAGCGGGGGTCGGGCTCGTCCACGCGGACCGTATACATGACGGGGCCTGAAGCCACCGGAGCAGTCTTCAGGGACGCTTTTACGAAACCGCCGCCCGCGTTTTCTTTGTCCGCAAACCACTCTATCTGACGATCTCAGCTAAACGGAACGCCAGGAGACGCAAAGATGCGGGATAAGCTGATCGACTGTCTCGTGATCGGTGGCGGGCCCGCCGGTCTTACTGCCGCGACCTATCTTGCCCGGTTCATGCGCGACGTGCTGGTCTTCACGGCGGGGCAAGCCGCGCTTCGCCCTTGCGGCGAGCCTGGGCGCCGAGACAGATGCAGACGGCGCGCTCCTGGTGGATCAACACCAGCAAACCTCTTTCCCGGGGCTGTACGCAGCCGGCGACGTTGCGTCACAACTCGACCAGATTGCGGTGGCGTTCGGCCATGCCGCCATTGCTGCGACCAATATTCACAACGATCTCCCGAAAAACCTCCGCAATTGAATTTGCAGAAAGAGAGGCACGCATAGCGTTTCGGGGAGGTGCGCCCGGCCGGCCTGTGCACCAAAGACAGGGACAGATCAGGGGTCGACAGCGCGAGCTATGCTGCCCATCAGTTCGATCGCAGCACGGCCCTGCAAGAGCTGCAGAATTCAACGATCTGCTGGGATCACTGGAGGGACCTGTTCGTCTCTGATCACACCAAGCCGGGGTCTGATTTTAAACTGGCCCGATGCCGGGTCTGAGCGCAGGTTTTACCTGAAAGGTCATCGTGTTGCCGAACCTCAAGAAGCAAATTGTGCCGTCGGCCGACGCCTCTACCGCGCCGATTACCTCAACCTAACCTGTTCTGGCCGCGATCAGGGGAATCAGGCTGGTTGGTACAATCGGTGGGAACAACTCCATTGCGACTGTAACGGACCACTGCGCGGGCCGGCGAACCGCGCGAAAGATTGGTTCAACGCTGCGTCATGCGTGAGATTGTTTCTTTTGTCCGTCCTCGACGCGCTCGCCGAGCGCATCATAAACGCACGCCATTTTCAAAGGCGGTGTCGGGTGGGCGGGATTGTGCCCGTACCTGCTAGCGGTCATGCGAGTTTCCCGGGCCCGTTCACGCCACCCCAATTTCCTAAGAGTTCAGCGTCCAGTACACCAGCAAGTTCTTTGCGCCCGTGCTGCAATTCATTTGTGGCGGCAGGATTCCGCCCGGCAGCAGGGAACGTCGGGATCAAGCGAGGCTTGTCCCCGCAGGAGAACACATGATCGGACGTCACGACCTCCCTGAAGGCTATCAAGCCGAACCCGTCTCCGACGGCACCCTTAGAGGCAAAGAGGTTATTGCTGTCATCATGATCTGCGTCATGGCCCTTGGCCCGCTGGCCGTCACGGCCTATCAAAATCCGTATACCGGAGCGATACAAGCGACGCCGAATCTGCCGAACGCTTAGCGGTGACCGCGGTCTCTATCTCGGTATTCCCAGCGAGATGAAACGCATGCTGGAAGCTTAACTTGTCTGTAGTCACGGTTTAACGGAGATCGCTTGGTGTTGCGAAACTGCATTCACTAGCCTGAATCGCTGCATCGCCGCACAAGAGGGAATGTTAAACACGCGCAGTTCCGGTTCCGTAGAGGCCGCCCGGCGACGGATAGCTCGAATCGCCCCTGCACGGGCGTGACGCGGTCTCGATCAAATCACAGCGGCGCCGCGGATTTAAGGGCATGAAACCCGAACCGCATCCGCGGGCTGAATGTTCTGATTTGGCTCGCGGCACGAGTGAAACGGTGACGTCACCGTCTCGATGGTCGCTTGAAGGTCGGCCCGCTGCCCGAATTGCTGGGGCTGAGCGTGCCGATCATTTCCGCACCTTGCCATAGCTCAAGGGCGTGACCGTCGACCAGTTTGATTGCAGCTGCGACTGCCTCGTCACGGCCAACTGCTATGAGCTCGTGAACGCCGATGTTGTGACCATTTATATCTAGGATGTACGCACGAAATCCGGCACGGCGACGTCCCTCCCTTCCCCCGAACCGAATTGTTCCAATGCGGACTCCCGCGGCGAAAAGCAAGCGAACGATTAACCGCAACGGAGGGGCTCTGCAGCCGCTACGGATCCGCAATCATAGGCGCCTGGCAGAGCTTTGGTCCGCCCCGGCCCCGCGATTGCCCAGATGCCCCCGGCCGGAACAAAGGCCAATTGGCCGCGTTAGCTCTGCGTAAATCCCTCGCATCCTTTTGGGTCCGGCCTGTCCCCCGCAGTCCGGACCGTTTTTTTTAGGACGGCTATGCTGTGGCGGCTGGCGCCGTGTTCCCAGCAACTGATCGGCGGACGAGCGTTTGTTCAAGAGTTGTTCGATTTGAACGAGGCATCGAATGCGCAACATGGCATCGGGACGGTCGTACTTATTGCCTGTCTGCTTGGCTTGTTAGTGCTTGCGATCATCTGGGCCATCAGCGTTTGGAGCGCATCATCCGACGGAGCTCCGATGGGGGCCCATGGGTGGATAGCACTCGGCTTAGGTACGTTCTTTTCTTTAGCAATCGGTGGTGGATTAATGACGTTGATGTTCTACAGCGCGAAGCGGTCACGACGAGACGGCCAACCCATTGCGACGAAAGCACGATCTTGAGTAGTACAATCGAAGTTTGAGTACCGAAGCGATCGGGTGGCAGTCTGACAGCCGCTGAGTAACGCAAGATTAACAGTGGTCGGCCAAAAGACCTTGGAGGTTGTTGCCTACCTTAATCCAACCAAGCTTGCCGAGGTTCTCCCGCGCGGCTTCTGCGGATCGCAAATAGGCTTTTCGACGGCATCCGGCTCATGGAATAGGGTCAAAGGCAATTTGCTTGAGAAGGGGGCGCTGCGGCGCAGCACATAAATGACATGACGGCCTCGTAAAGCCGGGACTATCATCGGTCGTCCCAGTGGCCGCGTATGGGTTTGTGATGCATGCGAAACCATTCCCCGCCATGTTCTCCACCATCATCTGCCCGCGCTGCGCAAAGCAGATGAGATTCGGCCATATGGAAGCCGGGCCGAAAACGACTACCGGATCGCTTTCGATTGCGAATGCGGTTTCGAGTATCGGCAATCAAGGGCTGTCGCAGCAGAACGCAAGGCAAGACATCGACCGAAGCATTTTAGCTAGTGGGCCGATACGCTTGTCGTCTAGTCTGCTTCGTCGATTTCCACCGTCGTCTCTTTTTGACAATCCTCGCACCAATAGCCTGCGTCTGCGGGCAACGTATCAGTGGCCGGAATGTAGGCCGGGATCCGCAACCGGGTCTTGCAATGCGGGCATTCCATTAAAGGAAGAGTGTCAATTTCCATCGCGGCTCCTTCACCCTTGTGGATGAGTCGGGGGCGATGAGTTAAAAAAAGACGTATCCAACATAATCGCGATGATGACGCCGGCCGCGACGGCGGTGGCAATGTACGACCACAGCCTAGGCGCCGGTCCGCCATAGTCGCTCGCGGCAGGATCAGCCCGACGAACCGGCCTGACAGGTTAGACGTGCAGAGCGGCTATGAATATCAGACGAGCAGCGGCAATTCCCGATGGGACGCTGCATCGTTGCGACCGGCTCAGCTCGGCTTGGCGGAGCGGGAGGAACTGGGATTCAACATTCTCCGCTTCGCTTGGAGGTGCGAGAGGAACTGGAACCCGAATTAGCATTCCCAGGTGGCACTACGGGAGAGCCGAGGCGAATTTCCGCACGACAACATATAACGGAGGGCAAAATCCCGGAGGGCCGGTAGCAGGCCAAAGTCGTGATCGCCGCCGCGAACGAACGGCCGATGGCGTCCTAGGTTGTCAGAAATATCTGACACAAGTCACACGGGAACGGAGTAGCCGTGAATTACTTTTAACCGACGTCCAAAGAGGGGCGATCGGAGCGGCAGATGGATATCATTCCCACCCAGATGTCTATTGGCGCAGCACTCGTGGTCGCGGTGGCGCTGTTTGCGTATTTCCTCCGACGTCGCCGGAACAGGCAGGCGGCCAAGGATGCACTGCTCGATTAGTCCCTAGTAATTCTCCAGTTGGCGGTACCGAGCGCGGGTGCGAGGGCAGGTACAAATCTAAATCGAGGGACGGCTCATGACCGAATTCACAGAAGAGCTGAAGTCACTGCATACGCAACTCGTCGATAGCATGGAGGGCTACCGGGCCGCCCTAGAGGAATTGCAGGACCCAAAGGTCAGCGCGCTCGTGAGCGGCATGATCGCCATGCGGTCCGCGCACCATCGGCAGCTGGATCAATGCCTGCACGCCATGGGAGAAGTGCCGGATGAAAGCGGCTCGTTCATGTCAAACATTCACCGGACGATCATCAAGATCCGGTCTGTGTTTACCGGCGTCGACGAAAATATCGTCCCTGGGCTAATCGATGGGGAATCTCGCATTCTCGAGCAATACGGCGACTGTATCCGGGCTGGCGACCGTCCCGACGTGGTTGAAGTGCTCCAGAGACAGAGCAGGGAACTCGCGCAGAAGATACATGAAATGGAGGCGCTACGAAAAGCGGCGACCTAATTCCGCGGGGCGCCCAGCTGGCTGGGCAGGCGAAACGCTCTAGTTGCAATCGGAGGATTCGTGGTGGGTCGACTGCGGCAAACTGCGGAGCGCGTTGACAAGCTGATCCTGGGTGTATGGTTTGCGCAGAATCCCGCAACCGGCCCATTCTGCCGGCAGATCGCCCTTGGCATAGCCGGTACAGAATATGATGGGGATGCCGCGGCGACCGAAAGCCTTTGCGGCTGGGAAGATGTCTTTGTCGAATAACGTCACGTCCAACAGAGCAACATCGGCTTCGACCGACTGGGCCTGCCTCTCGGCGTCCTCGACAGTTGCAGCGACGCCTGTAATCTCGCAGCCTGCTCCCTCCACCATATCAAGAAGAAGCATGCGAACGAGGACCTCGTCTTCTGCAATGAACACGCGCACCGCATTGCCTGTGTATTTTGACATAGTGGGATAATATTGGGGCTGATAGGGTGGCGAAGAGGCCAGCGCACTATATGCGATCCAGGTTGCGTTTTTCCAGCCAAACCTATCTCTTTATACTGGGCGCCGTGATCGTGTTGCCGCTGCTTATTTTCGACGGGAGCGTGCTGTTCCGGAGCTATCAGTCGGAATATCGTCGTACCCTTGAAGAGGCCGAGCAATTCGCTTCTCAACTCGACAGCCTAATCACGGCAACTCTGCAGAAGAATTTAGGGCTACTGGAGGGGCTCTCGGTTTCCAGTTCTCTGGCGCAGGACGATCTTCGGAGTTTCTATATCGAAGCAAAGCGCCTAGCAGCCGTGGATCCGCAACGGATCATTCTGTTGCGCGATCTGGAAGGCCGGCAGTTCCTGAACACCCAGAGAGAGTTTGGACGCGATCTGCCGCCGGCAATTCCCCTTACCGTAGCCGAGCGAAACAATTACCTGGCCGGACGGCCGACGGTCACCGGCGTCTACCGAAGCCCAATTTCTGGCGAAGCGCGCTTCGCGATTGCGGTGCCGCTCCCTCAGAAAGGCATGATCCTAAGTCTGACCTTGCCCACCTCGTATATCCGGGACGTGATCGCCAAGGCTCTGCCGCCGAACTGGATTGCGACGGTTGGCGACCAAAACGGAAACATGCTGGCGCGCTCGGTGAAACATGAAGAGGTAACGGCGAAGCCGGCCAACAGCCGGTTTCTGGAGCTGGCGGAAAAGCCGCGGGGGAGCTTTCAGGTCACAAATTTCGAAGGGGTTGAACTGATCTCCGGTTACGTCAAATCGAACTGGTCCGGCTGGATTGTTGCCGCCAACGTGCAAAATGACGAGATTGCGGCACCGTACCGCCGGCTCCTTTTGTCACTTGTACTCACGGCGCTGATTTCGCTGTGCTTGTCCATATTGTTCGCCTTCATACTGGGCCGCCTCTTCGCGAGGGACGTCAATGCGCTGACGGAGCAGGCGGCCGCGCTTGCAGATAACAGGAAGGTCGCAGAAGCTGATATAAGGCTGACGGATCTTTCGGCCGTGGGCAGCGCGCTTGCCGCGGCGTCGAAGGCCATTCGCACCAAAGAGCGTGAGCGCGATCTCCTGACCAACGAACTGAATCACCGGGTCAAGAATACTTTGGCCAGCATCCAGTCGATCGCTCACAATACGATCAGAGACAACAAGACGCCTGGCGAAGCGAGAGAGGCACTTTTTCAGCGCCTATCGGCTCTGTCACGCGCTCACGACCTCCTGACGCGCAGTAGCTGGGAGTCCGCGGGCCTTGACGAGATCGTCGATTCAGTCGTGCAGGCATTCGGAGGGCCTGAGCGCGTGTGTGTGGAATCAGGTGGGAATGTGAAGCTGAGAGCGTCGACTGCGCTTGCTCTTTCCCTGGCCCTGCATGAGTTGGCGACCAACGCGGCAAAGTACGGCGCCCTGTCGTCAACGACGGGCTTGATTTCGATCGCTTGGCATTTCCATGCCGGACCTGACGCACCCACCGTAGTCCTAAAGTGGAAGGAAACCGGGGGGTCGGCTCCATCGAAGCCATCGAGGGTGGGATTTGGCACCCGGCTTATTCACGCAGCCTTCGCCGATATTCCTGGCGCATCTGCCGAACTGTCCTATCCGTCGACCGGCGTGGTCTGTCGAATGACGATACCGACGGCGGCGCTGTTCCTCGGCCCGCGCGCCTGATCGGGCTGCGCAACCTCAGGCGAGACTTATGACATGCCCGGAACATTAGGTGCGAGAAGCGGTTTCTTTCGCATAAGCGATTTGAGAGATAAAATGGGCGGGACGTACGACGTCGATCCTGGCGCTCCACAGCGCAAGACCAGGGAAATAGGCGCCTCCGATGAGGGAACGGCTTTCAAAAGAACCGGCGTTGCGCTTAGTGAGTAGGGTGAGACCACCGTTCGCACCGATGGAAGCGCTATCAGTAGATGAGATCCCCGTCGGAGACGTATGGCAGTATGAACCCAAATGGGACGGCTTCCGTTGCTTGCTGTTTAGAGACGGCGACGACATCCTGCTGCAGTCAAAAGCCGGTAAGCCGCTGACGCGATACTTTCCCGATCTAGTCGATGCGGTTCGAAAGTTGAAAGATCAACGTTTCGTACTCGACGGAGAAATAGCAGTGCCGGCGAGGCGGACGTTTTCTTTCGATGCCTTGCTTCAAAGAATTCATCCTGCGGCCAGCCGGGTGGCAAAACTGGCAAAGGAAACACCAGCAGTACTGATTGTCTTTGATCTGCTTAGCGATGGAAAAGGGTCTTTGACGAATAATATATTGCCGATGAGACGTAAGCGTCTCGAAGCCTTTGCAAAGACGAACTTTACGAAAACCGATCAGTTTCGCCTATCACCCGCAACAACCAAATTTGGTGAGGCGAAGAAATGGCTTTCGCAGGCTGGCGGCGCGCTCGACGGGGTCATCGCGAAACGAAGCGACGTGCCTTACCTGTCGGGCAGTCGCAACGGCATGCAAAAAATCAAGAACTATCGCAGCGCTGATTGTGTGGTCGGGGGCTTCCGCTACAACGAGGGACGGGATGTTGTTGGATCACTGCTGCTCGGCCTTTACGACAGTGATGGAAGGCTCAACCATGTTGGCTTCACCTCTAACATTCCCAGCGCGGACAAGCTACATTTAACCAAAAAACTTGAGCGGTTAATCGAGCCGCCAGGCTTTACGGGCGATGCTCCCGGCGGACCGAGCCGCTGGTCGTCCACACGCGCGGCAAAGTGGCAGCCACTCAAACCGAGGCTCGTCGTTGAGGTCAGCTACGATCACTATTCTGGTGGGCGCTTTCGACATGGGACGTCCCTCATTCGCTTTCGACCGGACAAAGATGCCAGTCAATGCACGACGGAACAGGTTACACAGAAGCAGGTGGATTTGCTGAAGTTATTGAGATAGCGGTCGACCGTATTCGACGTCTTCAAAGATTCGACAGAATACAACGCTCGATGCGCCGCCCGCGTCACGTGCCGTGGAACTCTCCGCCCGGATTATCGACTCCCGACGTCATCGATGACGTCGGCTTCGTGTTCTTGAAGGTTCGATAGGCGAGGAAGCCCGTAAGCGATGCCAGCCCGAACACCAGTGCCGGCTGACGCCGCGTGAAGTCTGCCGCGTTATGCCAAAGATCTTCGACAGTCCTACCCTTTACGGTCTGGGCATAGGTAGCCAACCTGTCGGCAACTGTACCGGCTAGAGCTCCAAGCGGTGGCGCGTTTTTGGAAAAGTCGCAGCGGCGGTGCGGATTGAGGACGCAGCGTGACCAAGGTATTCCGCGCCGTGGTTGACCTGCCGGTCGAGCACTCGGCGCACCTCATCTCGTAGCGAGGACGCGGCGTCGGATGCGACCTGCTCGGCATCCCCAGCGCGGCTCGCAATGTCGGGCGCCTTGTCATAAGTATCTGAGGCCTGATCGAGACCTACGGCCTGTTCGCCGCCTGAGGCCGCGTAGGCTCCCGTGGAGCCGCTGGAACGAAGCCTGAGATGATTGAAGGCGCGGCGTTTCTTCCCAAGCCCTATGACCTTTCTGAATTGCCAAGACACGTTGGGATTGCGCTGGGACGTCGCTAGGCGCCGCAAGCGTCAGGATCCAGTCCGACCGCCTTGTTCCACTGAAATCATCACAGCCTTACGGGTCTTCATCCTCTGGGGCGAGTCCAGGAACTTTTCACACGGGCTGTGATTTTTCTAGGATGCAGAAAGCTTGGCACCTCCTCAAAAGTAGTGTTTTTGCCTTTATCGAGGATGAGGCCCTAACCCGGGGGGCTGCCATTGCATTTTATGCGGCGACTTCAATTGCGCCCCTTTTACTAATCGTCATTTCCATCGCGGGGATGGTTTTCGGCCGTGAAGCGTCGCAAGGCGCCGTCATTGAGCAACTCTCTGGTCTCATGGGGAAGCAAACCGCGGAATTCCTACAGACGGCACTTGCCAACGCCTCCAATACCGAAACCGGGACCGTTGCTGCGATCGTCGGAGTGGTGACGTTAATCGCAACCGCATCCGGCGTTTTCGGAGAAATGCAGTCGGCTCTGAATGTCATTTGGAAGGCAAAGCCAACCGGCACGACAGTGTCACGCCTTATCCGCGCGAGAGCAGCAAGTTTGGGCTTGGTGGGCGCGCTTGCCTTTCTGCTTGTGATTTCACTGGTCGTCAGCGCGGGAGTTACCGCGTTCAGAACGTATCTGAACGCGATCCTGCCCTTCGGGGAAGTGGTGGTGAGCACCCTGAATACGATTATTTCTTTCGGCCTTTTGTCGCTCGTCTTCGCTGCAATTTACAAAGTCCTTCCGGATCGGCCGTTGACCTGGCGAGACGTGGCTATGGGTGCCGTCATCACCGCACTTCTTTTCACAGTCGGTAAGTCCCTGATCGGTTGGTACATCGGAAGCAGTGCGATCGCCTCCACCTACGGCGCGGCAGGATCACTAATAGTCTTTCTTCTCTGGGTATACTATTCGGTCCAAATATTTTTGTTCGGGGCGGAGTTCACGAAAGCATTCATTGAGCGTTAAGTGGGAGCGAAGCGTAGACTGGGCGGAAATGACAAGAGAGCCGCCGCCGCGCTACCAGGCGCGGTTGGGCGAGCCGCTGGACATCCGTTTCGGCCTCCCGATTCAGCCGCAGAAGTCCCTTGGCTCAGAAAGGGACAACATCCGATATCGAAGTGCCCGAACGCTGATGAAGAAGATGTACAAGTTGCATTTCGGCGAGCGCCTGTGCGTGTCCTAGAGTCTCCGCGCTCACGTGCGATAACGCAAAGCCAATAGCGCATTGATGCACCGATACTTCAGCCGATGCATCAACGTGATCCACAAAGAACAGGTTAGCGCTTTCCCGGAACAGCCCCCGTGCCTTTGGTCGTGCCCTGGGCACCGCCGGCTGTGGAGGAGGGTGAGCTCTCACTGGAAGGGCCGGATTTTTTCTTGGCTTTTTTTGCCTTCACGGGCTTTTCCAGATCCCCGGATTTAGAGGTTCCCTGCGCGCCTCCAGCGGTAGATGATGGGCCGCTGGACTGAGCCGTCGCTAGCGAAACGGAAAGTAGGCTTGCCGCGCAGACCAGCGCAATTTTGTTCAGCATATCAATACCTCCCTGATGAGTGGTTCAGGTTGAACTACGCACGTACTTAGTCGTTCCATTAGTCGGCCCGACTTAGTGTAGCTTGCGTGTTAGTGGTTCATCAGTTTGATAGGTTGCACTTGCGTTCCGCGCACCTCAGGCACAATCGAGGGGGAGCCCTCATCAGGCACCAACGCTTTCATTGCGCGATTAACGTCGGCACTCTCCAGAAGTGCTGAAAGCCTTGCGATAGTCCATTCCTCTCTGGCACGGCACTGTGGATCCCGGTGGCACTCAAGCTCGAGGCGGGCTAGGCGGACGGCCTCTAACAAAGCGATAAGATGGTCTTTCATACGCAACTCCTCGCTGTCTAAACGCGGAGACGGTAAGAGGGTTGCGAGGCGACGATCGGTCGACAGTAAGGTTCACTGCTGCAAGGACAGGGCGACCCACATGGTCTCCACTTTTACGCCTGCGGCGCGTCCAATGATGCCAGACCGGGACCATCTTGATAGGCCCGTTGGTTGGCCTGAGTTAGCCCGCGCGAAATTTGCGCGGGTTCAGCATATTCAAGAGCGGAGGACGAAATTCCCGGCCAAAGTAAGACCTTGGAAGAGCGGGCGCGGGTCGAGATTGATTTCCCGCCGCGCCCGATAGTCAGTTGTTTCCTTCCGATGGTCTCAGCATTTGCCGTAGCCTGAGCGCATTAGAGGGAGCGTGAGCGTCGTGATCATTGTTGAAATATATCCACGCCCGCTTCGCGCCGCACGCGTTGATCCTTTCTGCCCATACCGCCAGCTCTTCGTCCGAATAATCATGCCGGTACCAACGCGTGGGACCGTGGAGGCGTAGGTAAATCTCGTCGGCGGTGCGGACAAGTTCATCGGGTAGACGCGGTCCGCTGCATGAGCAGAAGATTATGCCGGCCTTCCGGAACGCCTCGTAGACGCTTTCGTTCCACCAGCTCTTATGTCGGAATTCCACGACGTTGCGGCGCGCTGGATCGAGCTGACGCACAATCGCGGTCAGCCGAGCTTTCGTATAGTGATAGCTCGGAGGAAGCTGAAAAAGAAAGCACCCCATCCTCTCGCCAAGGATATCGGCGATGATCCCAAAATCCTTGACGAGGGTTTTTGTGCCGATGAAGCGCTTGATGTGCGTGATGTGCTCATTGACCTTTACCGTATAAATGAAACGCTTGCTGGCTGCCTGACGCCGCCAGGCTTGGACATTTGCGACCGTCGGCCAAGAATAAAAAGAGGCGTTGATCTCCACGGTGTCGAAGCATTTCGAGTAATGCTCGAACCAGTTCGGTTGAGGGACACCTGCGTAAAAGGAGTCGCGCCACTTCCAATAGCGCCAACCGGAGCAGCCGACAAAGATGGAGGTCTGTAAGCCGTCGGTCGGCGGGCTGGTACCGGCTTCTATTTTTAGCCGAGCGGCGCGCATCTTTGCCGCACGCTTGATGTTATCTTCTCGCTGTTTCTCGCGACGAAGACGGCGGCGCTCACGCCGCTCCTCCAGCGACAATTCCGGTTTTCCTGTTGTTTCACCCGCGCGCTTCATGCGGACTAACGATTGTGCAGGTGGTATGAGTTCCGGGCTGGCGGTTGCAACAGTTCGCCTGTCCGGGCTCACAGGCGGGTGATCTTCTGCGCTCGAACGACGATTTCATCTTGCGAAAGCTCTTTTTCCAGCCGGAGCCGCAGCGCTTGCCAGTAGTCAGGGGCAAGCTTCTCCGTCATCACTTCGATTACAGCGATATTGTCACGCTCCGTTTCGCCGCCGTTGCGCCAGAGACCTTGGCCAGGCGTGCGGACGAAGCTCGTCGCGCCGCCGAACGTTTCAGTCAGTTCCTTGAGAAGTGCTTCAAACCAGCATTGCTCAATTGGTTTTCCTTGGCCGGTCTCCATTGGCAGTAAGAGTTCCACGAGAAACGCGGGAGCGCTCATAACGCCGTTCTCATCCGCCATGGCCGGGCCAGCCCGCAAGCAACGTGTCCGTGCTCACGCACTCAATCTGCACGCCAAACCGGTTCATGAAGAGGTTCATCATTGCGTCGTGGGTTTCGTCGGATGAGCTGCACAGGGCGTCTGTCACAAGGATTGTTCGGAAACCCCAATCGATTGCGCCTAATGCCGTCGCGAGCACGCAGACGTCGGTCTCGCCGCCGGTGATGATCACGGTGTCAACATTTGCGCTGCGCAGCTGCGCGTGAAGATCCGTACCCGTCCAAGGCGAATACACGTGCTTGTCGAAGGTACGAGCGGGCGGGATAAAGCGCGCGAGGTCTGGGACTAGGTCGATCATGCCAGGAGCGAGCTCATCAATCGTCATGGTGGCCCAGCGCTCATAGTACCGCCGCCACATGCCAACACCGTGCCCGGCTTTTTGGGCCGGGATGAAGCGGGTGAATATCGTGCGTTTGGAATGTGCGGCGGAAACTTCAACGATGCTTGGCAATACGCGTTCTAGCCAGGGCATTTTCCATTCCGTACCTTCCGCGAACATGCGCTGCATGTCGACGCAGATATGTATTGAATTCTGACCCGGGGGCCCGTAGCGCAGAGTGTCGTGTTTTGCCATTGCCGTCCTCGACGGTCCGTCAAACAGTGCTGGAGCGCCTTGGTTCCTCCAAACTCTCGCAACTAGTTCGTCTCAGGCCAGAAGCCGTCGGCCGCCCCCAGGCTGTTCGCGGGTCGCCGCAGGGGAACCCTTAAGCTTTCGAGAATGTTAAGTCGGCGAACATGTCTGGAGGCTGCGGTGAAGAGGGCAAAAAAGCGAGGCACGAAGAAGAAATTGGCAAAGCGCGAATTTATCGCGCCGCGCGGCGATAAGCGCTACATCCGCCGCGATACGAAAGGCCGGATCAAGGAAAGCGATGACGTCGGAAGCTCGCTCTCTCAGGACCGACGGAGGAAAGCCAAAAAAAAGGCTGCGCCCGGTCAGGGCGACCGGGGCGACCGTAAACCCGCAAAAGCCAGCACCCGGAGAAAGACGAGTGCCCGCCGTTAGCGAAACGGATCTTTTCGGCGGCCCACAGCTTCCACCTGGTCTCAAGTACGAATCAGAGTTTCTGAGCCCGGAGGAAGAAAACGCGCTTCTGCGCCAACTCGAAGGGCTCCCCCTCAAAGAGTTCGAGTTTCAAGGTTTCCTGGGCAAACGCCGGACCGCGTCTTTCGGCTGGCGGTACGATTTCAATGGGGGCGGGCTCAGCAAGACGCAAAATATGCCGGAGTTTCTAGCCGGTCTCGGCGCGCAAGCAGAATTATTCGCGGGAAATGCGCCCGGCAGCTTCCAGCAGGTTCTGGTGACGGAATATAGGCCGGGCGCCGGCATCGGGTGGCACAAAGACAGATCCGTCTTCGGTGACGTTGTCGGCATATCGCTCTTGTCGGCGTGTAGTTTCAGAATGCGCAGAAGGACGCGTAGCGGATTCGAGCGCAAGACGCTCACCGCTGAGCCGAGGTCGGTCTATCTCTTACGGGACCGTCGCGCAGCGAGTGGGAGCATAGTATCCCCGGCTTGGAAAGCCTTCGTTACTCTGTGACATTCCGAAATGTGTTGGAAGGCGGCTAGCATGGCGCGCGTCTCGACGCTGCCCAAGCGCTTGCAGCCTATGCTCGCCACTCTGACGGACGGGCCGTTCGACGATAAAGAGTGGATATTCGAAGACAAGTATGACGGGTTTCGCATGGTCGCGGCCGTCGAGGGTGGGAGCGTCACGCTTTATAGCCGCAATGGAAAGATTGTAAGCCACAACTATATCGAAGTCGCAAGGGCGCTCGAAGGCGTCAAGAGTGATTCGGTTATGGACGGTGGCTCGTGGCGATCGGCAAGGACGGCGTGTCACACTTCCAGTTGCTACAGAATGCCCTTCGCAGCGAGGCGAAGCTGCAATATATCGCGTTCGACATCATGTTTATGAATGGCGAAGATTTGCGTGCTTTGCCGCTCTTAGAAAGGAAGGCGCAGCTCAAATCCATCCTTCCAAAGCATAAGCTCATTTCGTTCAGCCGTCACCGTAAGACCTTCGGGACAAAGTTCTTCCTTGCGGCAGAGCGCAAGAGCCTTGAGGGAATAATGGCGAAGCGCGCGGATAGCAGATATTTGTCGGGTGCTCGGACGGATAACTGGCTCAAGATCAAGACGTCGAAGCGCCAGGAAGTGGTCATCGCGGGCTTTACGGCCCCACGGCGCACCCGGCCTTTCTTTGGGGCTTTAACCCTTGCGCTCCGAGACGGGGATCAATGGCGTTACATAGGCCATGTCAGAGGCGCGCAAGTTCGGCAAGGCGATCTGGGAACCGGATTTAGCCATGAGGCGCTCAAAGCCCTGTATGGCAAGCTTGTCAAGCTCAAGACCACGAAGTCACCGTTTCCTAAAAAGACAAAAGATGAGGCGGTCACTACGTGGGTGAACCCGCAGCTTGTCGCGGAAGTGAAATTTACCGAGTGGACGAGCTCTGGTGAAATGCGCCATCCGGTTTACTTGGGTTTGCGCGAGGACAAGCGAGTGGAGGATGTTGTCCTTGAGCGAGAGAAGCAGCGCAAATAGCTCAGGCTCCGACAGCAGCAACCAAGCGATCTAGAAACATAGCTTGCCCCTTCAAGATTCGCTCTCGGGCGTCCGACAGCTCGAACCAAGCCACGCGGTCCAGTTCGGGGAACGATTGACGGCGGCCCGAGCGGGGCGGCCATTCCATCTCGAAGAGATTGCTCTTCAACATTTCTGGATTCAAATCGCCTTCCACCGCCCAGACGTGCACGATCTTGCCGCCGGGCTGCTTCGCTTCACCAAGCGAGACCGGCTCGCCGTCCGGGCGGTGTCCCGTTTCCTCGAAGAACTCACGTTTCGCTGCCGAGAGTGGCGCTTCGCCGGCTGCCATCAGTCCTTTGGGTATAGACCACGCCTCCAAATCCTTGTTACGCCAGAACGGCCCCCCCGGGTGGCCGAGGAGCACTTCCATGATTTTGACGCTCCGCCGGTAGAGCAGAAGTCCCGCGCTCTGTTTTCCTGTGATGCGCTCTGGCATGAGCTAAGCGGCGCGCCGCCCAAGACTATGCCGCCGCCTACGCTGGAGATGGCGCAGGAGGTGCGGCAACTTCATCGCGTTTAGCACGCGCTCTGCGGGTACGCCGCCCTTGCGCGCCATCACAACGCCCCAATGCATATGATCCAGCTCGCGTATAGAATGGGCATCCGGATTAATGCTGAAGATGCAGCCGAAGGAGAGCGCCTTTTGGTGCCAGCGCCAGTCTAGGTCGAGGCGCCAAGGATGTGCGTTGATTTCAACGGCGACGCCGTACTTGCCGCAGGCCATCAGGATCTTCTCGATGTCGATGTCATAGCCCGGACGGCGCTGAAGCTGGCGGCCTGTCATGTGACCAATAATCGTTGTGTACGGGTTCCTGATGGCCTTTAAAATTCGTTCCGTCTGTTCTCCTTTTGACATTTTAAAACGGCTATGGACGCTTGCGACAACGAAATCGAACTGCTCAAGGATGCGGTCCGAATAGTCGAGGGAGCCGTCCGCGAGGATGTCTGCTTCGATGCCTTTTAAGATCCGGAAAGTCTTACCGTAGCGCTTATTCAGGCGGTCCGCCTCGCGCAACTGAGCGTCAATTTCGCCTATAGATAAGCCGCCCGCGTAATGAGCCGATTGCGAGTGATCCGCCACCCCGAAATACTCGAAGCCGCGCTCGCGCGTCGCCTCCGCCATCGTTTCAAGTGTTTCAGTGCCGTCAGAAGCTGTCGTATGGCAATGAAGGATACCGCGCAGATCGTCATCGCGAACGAGCTTTGGCAGAGCGTATTTGGCCGCGTCGCTGATCTCGTTGCGCCCCTCGCGCAGTTCAGGCTCGATAAATTGCAAGCCGAGCGCTTTATAAACGCCTTCCTCTGTCGCCGATGATACGAGCTTCTTGCCGTGATAAAGGCCGTCTTGCTTGAGCTCGAAACCCTTGCCGTCGGCATATGCGCGTAGCTTCGCTAAATGCTCAGCAGATCCGGTCGCAGCGAGGAGAGCCGCGCCGAAATGTTTTTTATCTGTGACAGCGAGCTTGAGATCGCCTTCGCTCCCAACTTTCTCCGAACCGGCTTTTGTTTGGGCTACCAACGCGAGATCCGAGACAAGCTCGCATCCCCTGCGAAAGTCGCCAGCGATCTCTACGCGGGCAAACTCGGGATGTTGGCTCGTTACGATCGCGGTCGCGTTTTCCAGCAGTGCGGCGGCTCTATGCAAATGAAGGCTTGTTTCACCCACACCCCTCGCGGTAATCTTGAGGTTCTGCAGGATTGTGCTTTGCAGCGAAGCGCCCAAGCCTTTGACCGTGCGGATGCGGTCGTCCTTGGCTGCGGTCTCAAGCTCCCGCAGTGAGCCAATTCCGAGCTCGCGATGAAGCTTCAAAATCTTATCGGGCCGTAAACCTGGAATAGCAAAGAGCTCAGGTACCCCCTCGGGGATTTCCTTTCGCATCTTCTCAAGATTCGGATGCGAACCGCTCTCGTAGAATTTGGTGATGATGTCCGCGATGGCTTGGCCGACGCCGGGGATTTTCGTAAGCGTTCCAGCGGCAATAATGTTGCCCAAGGGTTGAGAGAGCGCTGATAGACTTTCGGCCGCCCGAAGGTAAGCTTTCGGCCGGTAGGGGTTGCCGCCCCGCAACGAACTACGCTGCGCATATTCTCTCAGCAGGCGGGCGACAGTTTTGGTGTCGGTTTTCGGCATGTCTCTGACGCAGACGGTCGGCGCGAACTGATGGTTCCGGAAGGCGTCTTGTCGCGGTCAGGAATCGACTCGGTAGCGCGAAGATGAGATAACGCCTCACTTACTTCCGTTTTCTACGTTGACGATTGAGTTTATTAATTTCTTGTCGGGATAGTTCGACAATCGGGTTAACGAGCGTGCGCGGCATCTTGACTTTTATGCTCTGTCTGCTCGCGCCCGTGTTAATGCCTGTGCGCCTCGTCCTTTTCTGCATTGGCTACCCATATGTCAGGCTCTGCGAGCCGGTCCAATATCGAGGGCGAACCTGCCTCTATGCCAAGATCGCGGTGCGTATAGGGTTGGTACTAACTATTGAAAGTCGGGCTCGATTTCCTCAGCACAGAAGGCGCAGTGCAACGGAAGCGGACACACATCCTCGTCAAACGGGGATGCGTGCCAGCTCGCGGTCTATCTGCCGTTCGTTTTAAAATGTGGCGCCGCTTCAAGCTCCTGTTTGGTCATGCCACGCAACAGGATCCGGTCCGGTTGCACAGTTCCAGACTTCTCACTAGTCCGATTGCCGGTGGTGTTTCCGCGACCTTGCTCCTGAATTTCAAGCGCCTGAAACGGGATTGCGACATTCTTCTCCCCGATGCCGAGGAAGCCACCGACGCCAACCACGACAGCGGCGATGCCTCCGTCACGTTCCAAAACAATGTCATCGATTTCGCCGATGTTTTCGTTATTGGCACCGTAGACCGTCGTTCCAAGAAGATCGGAACCCATGATGTGGGTCGGGCTCGCCGCAGCAAGCGGCTGCATCGCCTTTGCCGGTCCGGCCTGCTGACGAGGGGGGCGCTGGGCGTTTTGATCATGGCCCGCGCCACCGGCGGGGGCTTGACCAACCTGAGCCGGATTTTGTGGCAAGGCCTGCGCGTGCTGCAGGTGCTCTTGCAGGGTCGGTAGGGTCTTCTGAGCCCACGAGGTCAGCTCGGAGGTGTCACCGCTTTTGGCGTAGTCGGTGAACAGCTTTACCGCGTTTTGATGGGCTTCGATCTGCTGCGCTCGATAGAGCTGGTAAAACTGACGGCCGTCTGCCGACTGGAGCCTCTCCAGTTTCTGCCGATGTGGAACGTCCATCTCCGTCGGAAGCGGCACCTTGACGCCTTGTGCCAACAACTTCAACTCGTTGCTGGTTTTGGTATGGTCATCGACCATTTTCTTGGCGAACTGCTGAATCGCGTTATCATTTGATTTATCGAGAGCGAGCTTGTTCGATTGAATTTCAAACATGTCCGAGATCGCGACTTTCTCGACGAACTGCTTGGTTGCGGCTGAGGGGCCGGTCTGGTCCTTGGGTGCTGGTTGCGTTCCTGTCTGTGCGTAGGCCGGAACGGCCAACGCTAGGCAGGTGGCGAAGATCATGCCGTATTTCATGCTGGCCTCCATTGGATGCGACGGTGTCGGTGATACTCCGCCCAACTCTAGGGATCGTCCCTTGTTCCCCCGATGAGCAACTGATCGGACGCCACCTTGGTAAGGGATGCCCCGCTCGATAACGCCGCATAGGCCACTGACTGGGTTCGTTTGGACCTCGTGCAGTGGGGTTTTGGATGTGGCTGCCGGTGCCGCAAGGCGACGCCCCAAGCCACTGGAACGAAGTGCGGACGGTGGCCGTTGCCTGCAGTGCAGCATCTCGGCGATGTCGCTTTAATCGGAGGGTATTCTGAAATCTTCAGGGAAGCAGGCTCGTTCCGCCATGGCCGGCAAGGCATTGCCGATCGCGGTTGGGATTGTGACGACGGGTGTCGCCGCTGCGCTCTTGAACCGGTGGCTGGCCGGTAGGGCGGAGCGAAACAATCCGCCGATGGGGCGTTTCGTGACGGTGCACGGCACGAAGGTCCACTACGTTGAAAGGGGTACGGGCACCCCTCTCGTTTTGCTCCATGGCAATGGAAGTATGATTGAAGACTTTGAGTCCAGCGGTCTGATCGATGCGGCATCCGATAAATACCGAGTTATTGCCTTTGACCGACCCGGGTTCGGGCATACGCCTCGCTCGCGTGATACGAGCTGGACCCCTGCCATACAGGCCGATCTTATCGCTACGGCATTGAAGAGGCTCGGCATAAGCCGCGCGCTGGTTCTCGGACATTCTTGGGGAACGTTGGTGGCCTTGTCGCTGGCCGTAAACCACCCGGGAGCAGTGCAGGGCCTGATTTTGGCGTCCGGCTATTACTACCCAACCATACGAGCCGATGTCGTTATCCTTTCGCCCCCAGCCATCCCTCTGGTCGGAGATATCTTGAGCAACACGTTGTCTCCGCTATTGAGCAGGCTGATTTGGCCGCTGCTGCTGCGCAAGGTTTTCGGACCGAGCCCCGTTCCCAAAAAATTCGAAGGATTTCCGAAGGAGATGGCATTACGGCCGTCCCAGATTCAGGCGAGCGCGTCTGAAGCCGCGCTGATGATTCCCGCGGCGTACGAGCTACAGGATCATTACCGATCGTTGAAAATTCCCGTAGCGATTGTCGCCGGTGAAAATGATCGGCTTATCGAAGTGGAGCAAGCCGAGGCCCTGCACAGAGACATCCCTCAAAGTACCCTGACGTCGGTCGCTGGATCAGGTCATATGGTGCATCAAACGGCTACAGCGGCGGTCATGAGGGCCGTCGATGCGGTGGCAGGCAGCTTTGATCGGACCGCAAAGGTGGAGCCGATGACCTATGCTGATACGTAGTTTGGTGTTCTACATTATTAACCAGCCGGCGTACCCGGTATGACTTGGACGCTATCGACGCTTTTAGGCCTCGCAGCAGCTTCACTGACCACTGCAGCAAACGTCCCTCAAGTATGGAAGGCATGGCGCACAAAGCAAACTGAAGACTTATCACTTGCAATGACTTTGATATTGGCCGCTGGGTTGGGATTGTGGGTTATCTACGGAATATTGCAATCCGACCCCGTGATCGTCATGGCAAATGCAATCGCGACAGTTCTTTCTGTCACTCTGGCAATCTTGAAGTTGAGATTTGGGTGAGTTCGAAACGATCAGATAGAATAATGGCACAATCGATCGATCAGAGCCGGTGGGATTGCGTGATCGTCGGCGCAGGCCCCGCAGGATTGACGGCTGCGGTGTATGTAGCCAGATATCTGCGACGTGGCCTCGTATTGCACGACAACCAAAGCCGTGCCGCTCTGATCCCCACCAGTCATAATCTCCCTGGCTATAGTGGGGGGATCAGCGGCGTGGAATTTCTCGCCGATCTGCGGCGGCAGGCCGAAAGTTTCGGAGCGATTATAGAGCGGTCGGCCGTAACGCGGCTAGAAAGAGCGTCCGATGGCTTCACCCTCGGGACCTCATCACGGCTCATCTCAGCAGATCGGGTCATACTTGCAACCGGCGTGCAAGACATAAGCCCCGACATACCTGAGCTTGGCGGGTTAATATTCGATGGCCAGGTGCGTTATTGCCCGGTCTGCGACGGGTACGAGGCGGCCGATAAACGCATCGCTGTCATTGGCCCGCTAGAGCAGGCGATAAAGAAGGCTGACTTCCTGCGCACCTACTCTGCTTCCGTGACTGTACTCAGCCCGCAGCAGCCGTCCGCTGAGCAAGTCAACCAGTTGGAGGAGTCCTCTGTCACACTCGTTGTAGGCCGAATAACTGGAATAGAGCGAGGGGGTCAGTTGCTATTGTCGCTCTCAGACGGACAACGCTTGACCTTTGACATTCTTTACCCAGCCATGGGTTGCTCAGTACGCTCCGACCTGGGGAGGGCAGTGGGGGCCGAGGTGGACCACGCCGGCGCGTACAAGGTCGACGCGCAACAACAAACGACTGTGGTCGGCCTCTACGCGATCGGCGATGTGGTCTCCTGCTTGGACCAGATCGCAGTTGGGACCGGGCATGCGGCGATCGCTGCAACTGCTTTACACAACTCATTGGACCGCAACAGACGCAGATGATCTGCGGTAATGTTAACCGTTTGGCGCGTCAATGCCGCGCGTGCGGGCCAAGGGCTCAGCATTTCCGAGAAGTCCTTTAACAGCGCCGAAACTGTCCTGCGTAATAGACGCGGCAATGCGTTCTGGCGTTGGATCGCAGGGGTTCACGAGGGCGCAGCTGAGAGTCGCCACGCCTGGCGCGTCAGGGAGGTTTTTGTTCGTCTTAATGGAACGTCCGACATCTGTGCAACATTTAGGGTCATTGGCGCCAATAGGTCAGCAACAATGACGATTAGAGTCACGGTTCACAGGATCAACATACAGCGCTATGAATCCCTTCTTATGGGAGACCTGACGCCTTACGAGCGCCGTTTCCTCGAGGAACGGATCGAACAAGAACGTTCAGCGATGAAGCTACTGTATAGCCAAGGATTGCCTCGGGGAGCTTCGCTTCCGTCGAAGCTCACCCGCGCTGACTGCACGAACTCGTGAACCCAAGCCGCACATTGCCAAGCTTGCCTGCCTTTAGGGCGGTGAGGTGATTGCCCGTGAGGGTCCGGAAAGTGACAGGAGAAAAGGCTGAGAGGCCCGTCAATCAACCAACATAAGACAGTTTCTTTTGTATCCTGAAATCTGCTTCGGCCAAGATATCGGCAATCTGATTGCCCGCTGTTCCATCGCCGAACAAAACTGACTCTTCATATGGTCCGTTCGCAATTTGGCGCCGAATGGCTGCTTCGATCTTTCCAGCTTCGTATGGTACATCGCTGACGTTGATGCCACGCTCGCGACCATGCTGTCGTGTTCCGATATTGACGCATGGAACACCCATGAATACGCCTTCGCGAAGCCCAGATGAAGAGTTTCCCACCAAGCACGCACAATGCTTAATAAGCCTCAGATAATCCTCGGGTGCAAAGTTTCTATAAAAATGCAGGTAATCCGTTTTATTATTTTCCCGGAAGACCCTGAGTCCCTTCGAGACGTCGTCGGAGCCTGCATCGACATTAGGCCATAGCCACGCGACCTGCATTCCAATTTTAGAAACAGCGTTGAGGGTTTCACCGATCTGAGCAAAACCTTGCCCGTATTCCGTGGTGACCGGATGTTGCAAAACCACAAGATACGGCCGATCGGGGTCGATATCGGCGCCAACGCCAGCATAACGCTTAAAAATATCGGATGGCAGGGACAGATCAGTTTCGGCAACGAGATCGATCGACGGACATCCGGTTAGGTGCACGGTGTCTTTTTCCTCGCCCATACGCAGCAAGAAATCATACGCCTGCTCTGTCGCTGGAAAGTGAATGTGCGAAAGTTTTGTCACCGCGTGGCGTACACTTTCATCGATCGACCCAGTTACCTCGCCACCTTGGGTATGGGCGAGCGGAATATTCATGTAGCTGGCCGCTATTGCAGTGGCGATCGTTTCGAACCGGTCGGCGACCGTGATTACGACGTCGGGCTTGATGTTCTCAAATTGAGAAGCGAGTTCGATCACGCCGAGGCCGGTAGACTTGGCCATTGTCGTCGGCGTCTCGCCTTCCACAATCGAATGCACTACCGCAGTCGGCTCAAATCCATCGGCTCTCATGATATCAATCACGCTGCCAAAGCGATGCAATAGCGCAGAGGCGCCAACGAGAATTTGCAACTCCAGACATGGATGCCGCTGCACGGCCCGCATGGCACTCTTGATGCGTCCGTAATTCGCGCGGCTGTTCACAACCACGCAAACCTTCCGCCTTCGCATCACTCCAGGTTTCATTTTGAATCCTTGTGGCCCGCTTTCGGCTCGCCCGCTGGTCGTGCCCATCTCTACGGAATTTGAAATCCGCACACGTCCTTTTACATTCAAACCCAAACGTATTTGGGGTCCAGCACCAAGCCGGCTCGGCAGGTTGTTCAGCAGGACCCGCCCCTGTTCTTTGCGGCAAACTCGCCCGAAATGTCCCGGTCCCAGCTGATCTCAAGACGAGGGCGGGCTCACCGCAAACGCTGGAGGCTGCCCCTCCGCCGCCGCAGTCCCAACTGAGTTCAGACGGTCACGTTCCAAGGCCGTCTGCCGTGCCCTCGGTAGACGAAGGCGGACCGGTCATCCACGGGCGACCGGCCCATCTCAAGTATGGTAGCGTGCCCTTCCGTCGCTACTGGCCCGTGGACTGTGCGCTTACGGCCGGAGATCGGCCGATGCTGTGCGGCAAGGGACTGCCCAGCGGCTTGTCACTGGATTGTTCTAACTGGAGGCTTTGCTTCCATCTCCTCGCAATCCGGACAAATGTAGACAGCCCAGCACCCTCCTTCTTCAGCGGGCACCAGACCGGCAAACATCATCAGCCCGGCACATTCCGAGCAGGCCCTTTCGCGGGGTTCAGAGGCTTCCATCACAGCGGGCGAAGCGGCCGTACCCCAGATCGATCATGCAGGGACCTTGGACCGTCGGCTGATACGGACGGCCATTACGGTCAAACGACGGGTCGGCAGGGCCGGAAGCACGGTAGTGCGGCCGATACTGGTGAGCATGATATGGCGGCTTTTTATAATGACGCTTCTTCGCCGCGGAGAGCTGCATCGCACCTGCCTGCGTGAATGGAATAGATAATGCTATTGCCGTCAGGAGAGCGATTTTCATGTTGACCTCAGATCTGTCCCTGAGGGCAAGTAATCCTCGCCCGGTAAGTTGCGATTTAAAAAAGACACATCAAACATTAAGATTACTTAAGGCTGCTTTTCTTTTGCGCCGTAGCCGGTCGTGTTCTGGCGGGTGTGGCCGTCTCTGATTTCGTTGGTCGGCTGGGGCGCACCTGAAGTCTGTTGCTGGCTCGGTGACGTCCCACCGGTGGTGCCGGGAACGCCATAAATAACGAAAGCGCCAACAGCTACGATAAGAAGAGTCGCGCAGCCAACTGCAAGCACGATCCAGGCGGATGAATTCGCACGGTCATTTTTTTGCATCACGGTCCTTCTTTCCGTCCCTTTGTTTGGGGTATCCGGCTTGAACCTCAATCGAATGACGTTCTCGTCCGGCTTGCAACGCAGGTCTTCGTTTCCAGAAATCTCGGCCATAACTTACGCCTCCGGCCGCGTCCCATCGCTCACTTCCCCGAAGAACAGGCAGTCGGTTCAATCGTTCCCGCGAACTTCCGAAGCCTGGTTGCTCGTGCACCCGATAGCCACACCCCACTGGGGGCGGCGGCGCGGGTTCCGAGGATCTGAAATCGGTCAGGACAGCATGCCCGACCGAAGAGACTTTCCCGCCTATAACTGTTTCGGCCGCGGCGCTGCCCTTGACCAAATCATCAACGCTAAACCGCGCCTTTACAATTGTTCTGTGCTGGCACTGCCGCAGCGTTGCTTGGCCGGCTCTCAGTGCGCCGAAAGATGCTGCTCGACATACAGCGCAACACTTTCGAGGTCGTCGAATACCTCGTGCCGCATCGGATAAAGTCCGTTCAAGGCAAGTTCAGAATACCAAAGCCGCGCGAAATCGCCCTGATCCGCATCAAGGCGCGCCACGATCGCCACCAATCTCTCGTCGAAAAAAACCAGCCGGGCTTCCGACTGGCCATCTGACCGTATTTTGACAGGCTCAAAGCGTGTTCTCTGAGGCATGGCTTCTCTTGAAGTGAAGATATCCCGGATCAAACCCAGCAAGCTTACGTAGCCCTTCCCAATCGGTAATCGCCAACTCGTGTCGATGCAGCGTTATCAAGCCTTGCTCGCGCAACTTGCGCAGTGTCTTGTTGACGTGAACGAGCGACAGCCCCGTTGCGTCAGCGATGTCCGACTGTGTCACATCAAATCGTACGGCGCGCGCTCGTTCCGCAAGACCAATTGCCTCAAGCCGGATGACTTGCTCGCAAAAGACATGAGCGATGCGCTCATCCGCCCTGCGGGTTCCATTGTTGACGATGGCCATGTTCGCCATGGCCGTATCCAGAAGCGTGTCCCGCCAGAGTGTATATGCAAGGTTCGGATAATCACGGCACAGTTGCTCTACGCTGCGATGCGGGATACTCGCTACCTCGCAGGCGGTCAGTGCTCCCACTGCATGGTCCATATGTTTTAAGACGTAGCTGTAGAGATCGACAACGTCGCCCGGATACTGAAAGATGAGTATCTGGCGTCGCCCGTCTGCCAGTTCCTTGTAGCGGCAAGCTATGCCTGAGAGGATCACGGTTGAGACCGGAGGCTCGCTGGCATCCGCCACAATATCCTGTCCGCGCGGTACGGTACGTGGCGGTTCCAGGCAACGCAGCAGGGCCCGTTGCTCTTCCTCGCTGACATGATGAAGCGCGCTGAGCTTCCTGATCAGCACATGCGTGTTGCTTGCCATTGCACCTCCGAACGGCAAGCGGGGCATACCATACATAAGGGCTCGCGACGCATTTTTTTGCTATCAAGGCATCAAGTTCGGTATCCATCGCCGGCCCAAGTCTCGATTGGTAAAATAGCAGACGTAAGCTCGTTACCTTGTCGGATGTATATGGCTCTTTGTCTTTTTACATAGTTGAAGGTCCCAAGCTATCGCCGCGGAACTCTGTCCATATGCCCTGCGGCGGGATCGGCAGCCTCGCAGGCGCGGTCCGGGGCTACTTTTCCAGACAGATTTCCGAAGGCACTTTAGCAAAAGACAAAGCTCACCTTTCGACGACTGCTAGACTGTGCCCATGACAAACTATCTCCATATGAACGTCGCAGCGCTTGAGGCCGAGATCGCGCGCACCGCAGCAGCAATCGAATCTTTGAAAGCGCGTGGTCACCGAACGGTGGATGCCGAGAAGCATCTCGAATGGATGAAAGAACGGCTTCGGTTATGGAATGGGTCGGAGGGCGAGATCCGTGTTGCTTCGTAGAAAGTGGACTGCTGAACATGATGTAGCCCTTAAAGCTGCAATCGAAAGCGGGGTGAGCTTGCAGCGCATTGCCGTGCGGATGAAACGACCACAGGGCACTATAGTCGAAAGGGCGAAGGCGCTTGGCCTACAGGTGCGGCGTTCTAAACGAACGCCTCCATCTGAAAGGCCATCGACTGTGCACCTATAGCGATGAAGCGCAAGGACCCTACTGCACACACAGGCGCGTTGATCGCTCTCGATCTTTACAATTTATGTGTGCTTGCGTTTTCTAGGAACAAGCCAAAACCAGGAACGGCCTCAAGTGTCCCGCTCCGCGACACCCTTGCGGGAACTTTGACCGCGGGCCGCGCGTTGTCTGGGTCGAGCCTTTCAACATGGGAGCGAAAAATGGGAATTTTCACTAAAGACATTCACACCATGGAAGACCTGTTCATCCACGGCCTGCAAGATATTTATTACGCTGAACAGCAGATCACGAAGGCCCTACCGAAGCTGATTGATATGGCCACGAACCGCGATCTTTCCGCTGGGCTGCGCACTCATCTTGAGGAAACCGGCAAGCAGATCGAGCGCCTCGATCAGGTATTTGCCAAACTGGGTCAGACGCCGAAGGGTACGAGTTGCCCCGCCATCGATGGCATTATCAAGGAAGGCGATGAGATTGCGGGCGAGGTCGCCGACAAGTCGGTTCTCGATGCAGCCATCGTCGCGAGCTGCCAAGCGGTCGAACACTACGAAATTACGCGTTACGGCACCCTAATCGCGTGGGCTGAAGAGCTCGGACACGACGATGTCGTGCGGTTCCTGAACACGAACCTAAATGAGGAAAAGGCGGCTAACGCGAAGCTAAATACCGTTGCGCTGCGCAAGGGAGTTAACAAGAAGGCGGTTGCGTAGGCACATGTGTTGTCGGTAACCGGCGTCACACGGTGGGCTCTGGGCCGCTCTCCAACGACGCGGGCGTTATCAACGCCGAACGCCTAGGCCGGTCGCCTGTGGGGGCGGCGGCCGGCCACCGCGGCTTTGAAGTCGGATGCTGGGCCCTTTTGTCAGACTGTCCTGCCATCGGCGTCGTCGGCCACGTGCGCACACCGTACGTGGCTGCGTTATTCCTCCTCATCCCGGCCGCGGAGATGATCCCATAATAGCGGAGAGTTAAGCTCCGCCTTGAAGCGGGATCCGGCTCTTTAATTCAGACTGAGGTTTTTCGACACGAGCGCGTCGGAGCCGCCCATGCGCCTCTTCGCTGAATATATCAACTGCACGATTGGCAACTCTGATTGTTTTGAGTTCACCGCTTCGTCCGATCTGCATGACGATTTCGGCCAACCGTTCCCGGTCGCTTTCGTTGCTCCGCGTTAGCACCCGCTGCAGATAGCGCCAAGCCAAGTCGAAAGCTCGCGCTAGCACCTTCAGGGTTTCGGGATCGAACTCATCGCGAAACTGTTCCAATACGAACGCGTCGTCCATGACAATACCTCGCACGCGAACAAATCGGCTTCAGATCAGAATTGAACACCGTGTGTGCAAGCGGCGCAATACTTGTCGCAGCGCAAAAATAACAAAAGGCCCAGCTAGCCGGGGGGACTAGCTGGGCCGAAAGAATTGTAGGTCCACACATGAACTTGCTTGTTAAGCGGGCTTACGGCTTTTCGTTCCGTGGCTTAGCGATTTAATTCGGGCCCGTCGGAGCCATGCCGGCGAGCGCCAGCACTCCGCCAAGGTTCGCGGCGATGGCCGCAGATGCTGGCATTCGTATCACCGTCTTGTAGGGCGTTTGAAGGTTGGACCGCTGCCAGAGTTGCTGGGGCTAAGCGTTCCGATAATCTCGTCGCCAGTCCATAATTCCAGCGCGTGGCTGTCGACCAATTTTATTGCCTCTGCAACCGCTTCGTTCCGATCGGGCGCCACGATCTCGTGAACGCCAACGTAGCGGCCGTTGATGTCGACGATATAGGCGCGAAATTCAGGCATCAGTTCTAAGCCAACGTCCTTAAAACGACTGAGCAGGAGCTTTGGAGCGAAAGCCGAGCAGTCTATGCTAGGCGCTGCTGAGCCGTTAGTGCGTCAGGGCGTGAGCTTGGTTACGGATATGCGGACCGCACTTTGAATGGACAATTGCCCCCGTTTCGTCGAATGAAACGTACATCCGAACCGGCTTCGCTTCGAAGCTGAGATAGTCGATCACGAAGCGCTCACTTTCTTGACTGGTCCTTACCAGCGAAAATCTACCGGGCGCGTTTGATCGCAATTTCTGGACCCAATATTCTTGGATCGCAGCGCGTCCGGCGTAAACAGCGGGGCCGCTGCAAGCACACTCAAGTGTGGCTTCGACCGCGTAATATTTGAGGCATGAGTCAATGTCACCGGACTTACATGCCTCCAGCCACCTTTCGATTTGCAAAAGAGGATCTAGCGAAAACCGGATAGCTGATTTGGATGCCCGCCCGGGTCCGTGCCTTTGTCCAGCCAATCCAAGTTCGCGCATGCGGCGCTTAACGGCGTGTACCGAACGCTGTAGCCGGACCGCAAGACGCGTCGGACTTACATTGTCTCGCACGGCTTCGACCAGGATCGCCTCTTCTTCTGCCGTCCAGGGAATATTCTTGGTTTTCACAATTAAACCCAGTCGTTTTCTTGCGCCCTTAGTGTTTGGATTAATTCCAACGTGGTGTAAGTAGGATAACCTCGTGTTCATCCGGCGTTAATGGTTCCAAGGCGTTCGCCTGGCGCGATGATCAATTGCAGGCGGTGAGGCGTCTCGCGTTCGGGGCGGGCTGCAAGGTGCGCCTGGAGAGTATGGTCTCCAAGCGTAAAGGCCAATTGCTCCGGCCTCTGCAAGCGCTGGATCAAGGTCAAGAATCCGGATGCGCCGTGGAATGTTAGGTTGGACGAGGTTTTTATCCGTGTCTGGAACGATCAGCAAGGGAATCAGTTTCAACCTGACCTGTGTATTTGACGCGTCTTTGTTAACGGAAGAAAGATGCCTCGATATTTTTTCGACTACCTGGATCACCCCGACCTTTGTGACCATGCAGGCGCCGATCTCCCTAATGATGCAGCGGCGAAACAAGAAGCCGTAGCACGCGCTCAGGATGCCAGAAGCACCCACAGTTTAGTGGCTTTCACGGAGACGGATGAGATTGCTGTGCGCCGGGAAGGAGGCGAATACTTCTTCAAGATCCGGATACGTTGACCAGCGCTGATCCCGCCCTCCCATCTCCTCGTTGCACGGTCAGCGATTGCTTGCCGGGCTTTTTCTTTGTGCCTGCGGTCACCGCCGGACCACTGCCAATGACTTGAGTTAAAGTGCTGCTTCGTTTGCCTGCCGGGCGATCGCCAGGATATCCTCATCTACAGCGCCGCGGTGGCATCGGCTGATAAAGTGCGAGTGGCGGGACGATGAAACTTGGCAATGCGCAAGTTCCTCATAACTGTACCACGATGCGGTTCCCTCTTGCAGGCTACAGACGCAGAAGTCTAAACTGCCAGTTCCGGCGGAACAGGAGGCTGCGTCATGGGTAAAAGAGCCCCTGAATTTCAGCACACTCTGAATCGGTTGCAGTTCGACATTGAACAGCAACGGAACACCATCGAGAGCCTGAAATCGGATGGTCACGTCACTGACGACGCAGAGAAGCATCTTGCCGAACTGATTGCCTCTGCGCAGTTGCTAGGTTCCGCGCCTCTCCAGACTTAAGAGTTTGCTCGCGACGGCTCACGTCAGCCATCAGTTCCATCGCGGCGCGAAGGAACGTGCGGGAATCGACCGCCCCGTCCTTCAATTCGCACAAAAAAAAGTAGCCCGCCGCGCGTTGCTGTGGGCTCATTTTTTGGCCAGTCGAGAGATCCTGCCTTCAGATCGTTTTCTCTAGGGCTTTTTCGACTTCGCGATTGGCTCGCTCCAGGCATTTTCGTCGGATGTCTGCCAACTCTTCTTCCGTGAGGTCCTCAATGCCGATGTAGCGGTTCTGTGCCGCGGACACACGAATGAGTTCATCCAACTTCGCCTGTATCGCCGCACCATCACGGTTCTGGGAAATCTGAATCAGGAAGACCATCAGAAACGTAATGATGGTTGTGCCGGTATTGATGAGTAGCTGCCAGGTATCGGAGAACTTAAAAACCGGGCCGAATAGAGCCCATACAACAATGATAGCACAACAAGCGAGGAAAGTTACCGGCTTCCCGGCAGCATGCGCCATGGCCGTTGCGAGGTACGAGAACGCTTTTGAGACAGCAGACGGGCCGGACATTTGAGTCTCCTAGTATCGATACTCGTAGAGGCCAAAAATATTCCCGGTCCGGCAATCCGCAACGAAAAAACCCGGGACGCATTTCTGCGGCGGGGGCGCCACCAGCGGCGCGACCGGCAGCGGAAGGCTGAGTAGGAACAAGCCCGCCACGCACAGTGGGCGCACATGGCTGAAGCGGCTGATAGCAGGATGGTGCGCGTGACAATTGGCCAACAGCGCCCTGTTTACCGCGGCGTGGCATGATGTTCCCGTGATAGAGAGCCGGCCGCCCCACAGGCGACCGGCCAGCCGTTCAACGGGAGATAGAGCCTGGGTCGTTTGAGATCTGCCCAGAGCCACAGGGTCTTGCACCACGGTTAAGATTTTCTCTTCCGCAATTTGCCATGCCTCATCAGGCAGAGGATACTGCCCCGCATGCCGAGCTTTCGCGCCTATGTTGTCGGTCCTAGTGGCGACCATATCCGCATCCACGAGATCCCAGCGGTTGATGTGGATGAGGCCGTCGCTGCTGCAATCAAGCTGGCCAAAGACTCTGATCTAGCTCTCTGGTGTGATGATCAGTTTATAGGGACGCTGTCACCTTCCGCTGACAGCGCCAATGGTCCGACATTCAAGCGACCTCTTGGGCGGCGGCGGGATTAATGCGGCTTCCTCCCTCACGCCGGGCCCTCCGGCGCTCGCCTATTTCCCACCGACCGCCACGGCCCGACCTATGGCTGCTAGACTGCCTCGCAGGTCGAATCGCGGAGCGTGAGGCCATGGACACTGTCGATACTGTGCCTGCGATGCACTGTCCGAAGTGCAAAGCCAGGCTGCAGGTGCGAGCCTACTTGCCTCCTACCGACACACTGCCAGCAGTCGCTGGCTACTGGTGCGAGGATTGCCAGGACCAGACGATGGTCGAACTCGATTCAGAGGCGTAGTGAAAGCTTCTGTATAGGTTGTGACTAACGCTTCCGCAGAGCTCAGCCGCTAGTCACTCCCATGGAAGCGCTGGCGGCTTACGGCATTCCGGAGGCTGAAGTGCGTGACCAATCTCCCACCTATAAAAGGATAGTACGTTTAGGCAATCCGGTTCGCACGGGCGAGCAGGTTCGACACTGAGGAAACATGCCATCGACCGGCACGGGGAGATCGGGCCCCGCGCTCATTAAGCGCTTTCGTCGTGGCCCCGATGCTGGTGATGCCCCCAGCACGCATCGTCGTAAGGAATGGCAATAGCTCGCGGACATATCGGTCCGCGGTCTCTGACTGCACCGTTCGGCCAAGTTAGCCGCGTCCAGTGCGCTCACCGGTTTGCCAAGCCCAGACCCGGCCGCACGCCTTCGCCGCGAGCGCGGCTTTGGTTCGCTCCGAAATCAGCCGCCGCTCTTTCTCGACAAGCGTGGCGTACAGGTGAAGCCAGCTTCGATACCAGCACGCAGCATTTCGCGGACTTGGCAGCAGCCAGGGCTGCAGCGAGTTGAGGCCGCCGTTCGAGCGCGTCTGCACCCTTGCCGGTTTCGGGCATCGATGTACTCACCGAGCAGGGAAATGCCTTCCGCTTCGGCGAACCGGCTCATTGCAGCCCGCTGGGCCTCGATCCCAATCCCGAGCGCTGCTGCCGCTGTGTCGAGACTCGCAAGTAGGTAATCGCGCTGTCCATACAAACAGCAACCACCGTTTGCGGTTTGGATGAAGTCGAATCCAGAGCAATTTCATTGCTGTTTTCGTGTTGCAGCAGCGAGTGAAGCCCGCATCCCAAGCCCCGGAACCCGCGCTTCAACGCGGCTCGTTTTGAAAAGTGCCGGTCATTCGCCGGCGGGCGAAAAGCCCGCACGTGCCGGCTAGGCACCATAGGTGCCCTATGGCCGAACGAGGGCATCTATGGACACTCAGGGCGTCTACGCCTTGTCTTGCAGATTCAGAGCTAGGGTCGCTCTGCACTCAGTATTGCTGCATTGAAGGCGGGCGGCGGACTTGGCGCTCACCCTGTCGTCAAGCTACTAGAGCAGCGATATACCAGCGTACATCGCAATAGTTCCGGTCACGACGACGGTGACGTAAGCGATTTCCAGTGCCATGCCAGGCTCCCGCTAGCCGCTTGTTTGTCCCCCAACGGAGGTCGGTTTCGGAAGTTCAGGGAACTCATCAGTTACAGTGACAATTTCTTTCAAAGTTGAGACACCCGTTTCAAAATTTGCGGTGCAGGCCATTTCGCGATGCAATGACTCTTTTGCTGGCAAACCGTCGCCAAGCTGTCATGCTGAATCCGTAAGACGAAGGTCTAAGGCGGGGAGGCTCTCATGTTGCGTTTTTTCTGCCCGACTGCGCGGCAAGAATTCGACAGCGGCATCATCCTTGACGAGGAGACCTACCAGCGAAACCGGCTGAAGATCGTGGCCGTAGAGTGCATCCATTGCGAAAGGAAGCACCGGTTCCTGATAGCGGACTCAAGGTTCACGGCCCACGAGGTCGCGGCTTGACGGCAAAGCGTCTGGTCGGGATTGCCGCAATCGCACCCGTTTTATCGGTCCTCGTAATCGGGCGCGCTAGAAGTCAGAATTAAAAGCTCCGCTCTGTGAAACAAAGCGGAGTTTTTTTGCTCCAGCAAAATAAGTTTTCAATAGACGTCGACAACGCGACGTGTGCGGACCTCGACTATTACCGGCCGATCGTTGACGACGGTATACCGATATCCTGCAGGTACGCGATACTGTGACGGCACTTCGTAGTATTCCACCCCATCTTCTGGGAGAACTACGCCCGCCCGCACGTCGCCCTGGTACGAATATGAAGGATGACGCTCGCTGACGACATATTCGCGAAAGCGGGGCCGATCCTCTACTCCCAGAATGCCGCCCACGGTGCCGGTCGCCGCGCCGATTGCACCGCCGACAATAGCTCCGACCGGTCCCGCAGCATTACCACCCGCTGCCGCACCCTCTTCAGCGCCACGAAGCGTGCCCTGAGCCTGAGCTGTGAGCGGCGCCGCCAACGTTGCGACCACGGCAAGAGAAGCTAGCACTCGAATTGTCATAAAACCTCCGCGGTTTGAGATCGTCCAGACCCCTTTGGGGGACGACACCCCCCGTAACGGAGGCTTAAGATCGTCCAGACCCTTTGGAGAGACGAATCCCAACCCGCAACGGCTGCCCGCGTTCCACACGTCTCCGGCGAAGATCATTTTCGGTTGCGCGGGTTCAGCGGGCGCGGCTGACCGATCTTGCGATAACTAGGGCTAGGCAGCACAAGCTGCAATGCACTCCAGTCATTCAAGCTCTCCCGCCTGATGATTGGACGCCACCCCGAAAACCCCATACGCCTCGGCCCCGGGGTAGAGCGCCGCCTGTATCCGGGGTAGAGCGCCGCCTGTATGAGGCGGACGTTGGCTACCGCCGCGAACTCGAAGAGTTTTGTAAGCTCATTTTTCGAACCGTTCCGGCCGCCCGGGCAGCGCACTGGGCAACTGACCCAAAAATCTTGAGGACCCGGAACGGAGAAGGATTTCCGCGCGCAAGGAACTCGACTGAGACGTTCGGTCTTGAAACCATGACGGCACCGCCTGTTGGCATGGGCGTGTGCCGGTCGGGGAAGCTGGGTCAGCACCAGTGTTTGAGGCCGCAATGAACCTCTCTGTCCGCGTTTTGAAACGCAAGTATTACAAGCCGCTGAAGCGGCGTTTGGCTCGTTGGAGAACGATCAGCTACGGCGATATCCAAGTTCACTACAAGAAGCATCTCGACGGTGGGGGAACCTATTTTGGGCAAGACTTCATCCCCTTGTTCAAAAGGTGGAACCTGCCAAAGCAACAGCGAGCTTTCGAATGGTGCGCTGGACCAGGATTTATAGGGTTCTCAATGCTTGCGCACGGTATGTGCGACAGCCTTTGTCTGGCTGACATAAATCCAGAAGCGGTTGAAAGCTGCAATCGCACGATTGCGAGCAACGGCTTGGAGGGGAAGGTCGCGGTCTACCATTCCGATAATCTCAGCCAAATTCCATCGTCTGAGCGTTGGGATTTGGTCATCAGCAATCCCCCGCACTTCGACGATGGTTACTTCGAGGCTGAGCTGCGAGCGCATGACCCTGGCTGGCGCTTGCATCGCGAGTTCTTCACCACTGTCGGAAGGCACCTGACAGAGAGCGGCGTTATCGTTCTGCAGGAAAACAACAACGGATCAACGTCAACCACCTTCAAGGCGATGATAGAGGAAGCTGGTCTGGAGATTCTGTTCGTGCACAACGAGATTCCGACCAGAACTGCCGAACATCGCTTTTACTACATCGTTATCGCTCGGAAGGGCGCGCCATTACCCCAATGGGTGTTCCAAGTGAAAGCGCGGGAATCGTAGGGCATCGCTAACTAAACCAAGAAGATAATGATTGGAGTGTTGGTTCAGGCGCTCGTCGAGACGGGCGACTTAGTTGGTTGACGTTATCCACGGGAACTTTCCGCCGGCCGCTTGGTTGACTTGCGCTTCCGTCTGAGGACCGTGGCTAACCACAGAAACAGTCAGGGAAAGTTGGCGTGAAGACAAGGCTGACAAGTACTCTTGGCTCGAACTGGTTACGCGAGCCGTGGATCCGTTTACTTGATTATCGGTGTAATGGCTGTCTCTACGAGACCCGCTCGCGGCTTTTGAGGATGCGTGTTGGCACTCGTCTAGGTCGGCCAATCTTTGCCGGTTGCCGACGGGGGCTACTCGCGCTGATCACCGGCTGGGGAGGCGCTCTGCTAAACCGCACGAGCGACATCTGAATCGTAATACGCGCTTTCGGGGAGCGACGAGACTCATTGGTCGGTGACACTGATCACAGACCGGTGCGGACGAATCAGACTGATCGTTCGCAGAAAAATGTTCAAGCTGACGGGCTGTAGGCGATTCGAGTGCGCCCGTCGTCGTAGAGGCAATTCTAAGCAGTACCATGCGACTGGTATTATCAGTGTGCCAAACTTGCCCACAACCATTTTTCATATTCGGTCTGATCGGGAGTGTGGAACTTTCGTGCCCTTTTGAAAGTATCCCATCACGCTCGGGCGATCCGTATTTTGAGCTCTGTTGAAGATGGCCAACCCTTCAGGCGCTGGACAATACGCCAGCATCTTTTTTCCAAGCCGGTTGCTTCGCGCTGGGTCCAGGATGGGACTAATACTTGTTGCCGCCATATTCGCGGTCGGCATAGCTTACCGGCTGACCCAGTTGTGGCTTGTTCCAGAGATCGTTGTTGCGGTACCCGCGACGGAACCGGCTTATGAGGCAATCTTCGCAGGTCTCGCACGTGCTGCCGATCCAACGGCTTTAAAACTACAGTTGAAGGTTTTGCCTGACCTCGTAGCGACGACGGAGGCTTTGGATCGGAAAGAGGCCGACTTCGCGGTCGTTCGTGCCGATGTGGCCTTACCAGACAGCGGCTTGACCGTCGCACAATTGCGCGACGACCCAGTCCTCGTAATCGCATTTGATGTCGATGCGGCTTCCACCAGGCAGGACGAAAAAAAGTCCGTCCCCAAGCGTGGTGCAGGAAAGGCTACCGAGAAGAAGGAGGCAAAAGAAGAATCCGACCTGCGCGACAAAAGGATAGCTGTATTTGCCGACAAGGCGGAGGTCGCGCCTCTCATGTCCTTGCTTATGGCGAACGACATTCCAGCTACAGCAATTCGCACTGTCAAAGGCTCGCTCGACGCGTTGGAGTCGGCTCTAAGGAGTGACGAAATTGATGCGGTTGCCGTGGTGTCCCGGCCGAACGCGGTTAGGGCACTGGTTGCGTCAATGTCAGGGCACAAACCCTTGGTATTGCCGGTCACTGTGCCTGCTCCAGGTGGGAAAGCACCTGTGGTATCTGAAATCACTCTACGAGCACGGTCTCTGGGTCCAAGTCTGCCTGAGGAGGATGTGCAGACGGCAGCGTTATCATGGCGTCTGGTGGCGCATAGGGACGTGGAGCGTGTAACGGTAGCCGCATTCCTGCAGTCGATGTTCTCAAATCGTATTGCGCTCGCAAAAATCTCGGACCTTGCCTGGCCGATAAAGGGCGTTGCCGACGAGGATGCGACCTTTGCAAGGATCCCCAATCATCGCGGTGCTCTCGATTACTATAATCGGGAACAGCAGACATTTATGGATTTATACGGCGATTGGCTCTGGATCGGTTTATTCGCGGCGGGTGGGGTGAGTTCCGGGCTTGCATGGCTGGTCCAGTTGCTTTCACGCAGGCGCAAACAGCTCATAGAAAGCATCTTGGATAGGTTGCTTGAAATTCTTAGCGAGGCACGGCGTGCCGTTACTGTTTCTCGTCTGGATGAACTTACTGTGGAGATTGACGGATTGGTCACGCATGCAGTCCGGCAAGCTCGTTGGCGGGCTGCCGACGCGATTTCAACAACAGCCTTGACCTTGGCAATTGACTCGAGTCGTGCCGCGATTACTGACCGCAGGGAGCGCCTGCTCCGCGGCGAGGGAACAAACGAAGCTTGCAAGACTACGCATCGCCAATAAGGATGTTTCACGCTGCTTGCGTAGCCGGCTCCTCGGAGGTTTTGTCAAGAGGGGGGCGGGAGCAAATTCGGATAACCTGATCCATTTAGTCCCACAGCGGCTGACGCTCTCGAAATCGCCTCGGCAAGATCGCTTTGCAGGTAGGGCTTGCTGAGGCGGGTGATACGGCTGATGTCGTCCGGCAGTTCTGCGTAGCCGGTTGCGATAATGATGGGTAGATGTGGGTGCTGTGACCTGACCTCACGCACCAACTGGGCACCTGTCATGTGCGGCATCGCGTGATCGGTCAAGAGAAGGGTAAAGGTATGGTTCTGCATCGCAGCGAGCGCCGCAGCTCCCGACGCGGCCTTAGTCACTTGGTGCCCCAGATCCTCCAGCATGTGTGCCGTATTGTTAAGGATCAGCGGGTCATCGTCCACGACAAGAACATTTAGAATGCCACCATTGGGCGACCTCGCAGCTGGCACTGATACAGCTGCATCTTTTGGCGCTGCCGCGCTTGCGTTCGTAGCGGGCAGGTGTAGCTCAACGGTGGTGCCTGCACCTGGTCGGCTTTTGAGCTGCAGTTTGCCGCCGGATTGTTCGACCATTCCCTGAACCATGGAAAGTCCGAGCCCGGTTCCTTTCCCCACGCCTTTGGTCGTGAAAAAGGGCTCCGTTGCACGCCGGAGTATCGCCTCGTCCATGCCGGTGCCCACATCTTCGACGCAGAGGCAAACAAACTCCGGGTCGGCATCGCGTGGAGTTGAAGGCAGGGCGTAAGCGGAGATCCGCAGTGGGCCCTCGCCACCCATAGCGTCCCGGGCGTTGACCGCCAGGTTTAACAGCGCGGTTTCCAGCTGATTGGGATCAACGAGAATCGGGGGAAGGGTTTCGGGAATATCAATATCCAGCCTAATCGTTGGCCCAAGCGATCGCTCAAGCATATCCGCCATACCGAGAACGAGTTGGTTGAGCGATACAGCCTCGGGCTGCAAATGCTGCCGTCGTGCGAACGCCAGCATGCGGTCGGTCAGAGACTTGCCGCGCTTTGCGCCCTCTACAGCATTGTCGAGAAGACGCAAAAGGCGCTCTTGCTGAGGCACGCGCTTGCGAAGCAGCTCAAGGCTGCCCAGGACGGCCATAAGCAGGTTATTGAAGTCGTGCGCGATGCCGCCTGTCAGATTGCCAATCGCTTCGATTTTCTGTGCCTGATGAAGTGCCGCCTCGGCTCTGGCCCTCGTTTCTTCCGCCTGCAAGTAATCGGCAGTTCGGGCTCTTACCTGCTCCTCAAGCTCTTCGCGGAAGCAGCGCTCGCTCTCACGCGCTTCGGCTTCAGACCTAACCCGCTCGATATGCGCCCATGAGCGCTCGGTGACCTCTTTGATGAGCGCCAGCTCATAATCGTTCCATATATGCGCGGTCTTATGGTGGATTGCCATCAGCGCGGTGAGGCGCCCCTCTTTGACTAGCGGCATGCAAATCGTTGCACCGATGCCGATGTTCTGAAACGTTGCAGCCTCTTCAGGCGCTATTTCCTTAAGATTGTCATTTATGATGAGGGGCAGTCCGGCTCCAAGCCTTTCGACAGCCAGTTTGCCGAAGTCGGCCAAGCTATAGTGCCCCACGATATGGAGGGCACCCGGCGCCGCCCAGTCTCCCCTGATTGTGAATCCGTCCTGATCGGCGTCCATATCGGCGTAGGCGCAACTGGTGACGCCAAGGTGCTCGCCAACCATACGGGTCGTTATTGCCAAAACAGCGTCCGCGTCGGCCGACTTGGCTGTTTCCTTACCCAGTGAATCAAGGAAGTGAAGTCGCGCTTCGTTTGCCCGAAGCTGGCGGTCGGCTTTGACCGCCTGGGTGGTTTCGACGACGATAGCCATCACGCCGATCGACCGTCCGTTCTCGTCGGTGATCGGGGAATAGTCGAGGTTCATCCATACCTGCTCGGGGCCTGCGGTCCGTGACAGGGTCAGTTCATGGTTTTGATAGGAAAGGGTTCGGCCCGAGAGCCCGACCTTCATGACGTTATCGTTGAAATCCGCGACCTCAGGCCATCCTTCTCGAACCGGCGAGCCAAGCAATGCGGGATGTCGTCCGCCGGCGAAGCCCGAATACGCATCGTTGTAAATCATCGTGCCTTGCTCGCCCCACAGGGTGACGATGGGCACGGGGGAGCGCAGAATCAGGCTAACCGTCGTCTTGACCGCAGCAGGCCATTGTTCAAGCGGACCCAGCGGCGTCCGTTCCCACTTGAACTCGGTGATAAGACGGCCCAGCTCGCCGTCACCCGCGAGAAACATCGTTTCCGAAGAACGGAAAGTGGTCATGACTGCGCAAATGCTTACAAACTTGGGCGATGAAGGCGGGGTACATGTTCAAAAAGAACGCCCGATGCTCGGAATCCAGCAACTAACGAGGGGGCTTGCAAAAGGTTCCGAGCAGCCTCGGCGCCGAGCCCCTCTGAAACCTCCCGGGGCTAGGGAGGACGGGAACCCAGCTTGCTATGGTCCTTCGCGACTCAGCCGCGGCGTCGGCTCGCGGTGAGCGACGAAGGTGTCGGCTGAACGCGTAGCTTCAACGCTCCGATGACCAGGGAAAGTTAACGTAGCTGTCTCGGGTCTCGTAACAAATGTTGCCGTACATCCGCAGATAAACCGCGCGCCGTTGAGGATCGTGAAAGACCCTGCCTGGGTCTGCTACATCGGACTCATATTGCGCTATGTTCGATCTGGTCAACGCGTATGGCAAGATGTCCATTGCCTGCGGCACGCTCTTGCCCTCCAGCCAGTCCGCAGCGAACTGCCCTAGTGCGTATCCAAAGACGGGAGATGCCAGACTGACGGTGGCCTTGTACGGCCCACCTCTTTTGATCTCCGCCACGGCAGTAGGCTCGCCGTCGATGCCTCCCAGGAATTGCTTATCCGTCGCCTTCCCTGCGGCCCGCAACGCGGCGAGAGCGCCAAGGACGACCGTGTCCGCGCCGAGCACGGCGTCGATGTTTGGGTGCGCGAGTAGAATGGTCTGCATGGTGGCGAATCCACCGGTTTCATCCACTGTGACGGGAGAAATGTCGGCGACAATCTCCACTCCGGGCATGTCCTTGAGGGCGTCGCGCATTGCCACGAATCGCGGAGACAGGAACTGTAGACTGTCATGGGTGAGCAGCACGACGTTGGCCTTACCGGCAAGTTCTTTGCGGATAAATGCGGCGGCGGCATCGCCCAACACTTTCCCCGTCAGATATTGCGGCGCATTCAAAAGCGTGACAGCCGGTGGCGGTACCACGGTTCCCACGTACGTACCGGCGTGGATGAGCCTCTGCAGGCTCGGCGCTACGGACGGCGCGTCAACTGGCGCTACCACAACGGCACCGATCATCTGCTTTGCCAAGCTCTCGACCTGTTCGATCATCAACCCACCGTCGTTCCTCGCCAATTCGACACGGAACGATAATCCGCGGTCCGATGCGGCCGACGCCAGCCCGCGGCCGACCCCTTGCATGAATTGCCGCTCATTGTCCTGCGCAAATACAAGGTCTCGGTTCAGCCCCTGCGGCGGTGTGCAGGAGGCTGCCGCCGGATTGAAAGGGGGAAACGCCGTTGGGGTCGTGATGCCTTTCGGGATGGGCTCAGGAGCCTGCGCAAACGCCGACATCGCGACCAGCATCGCGGTTAGCAAGGTCGACGAAGTCCAAACGTGGCATCTTGCGCGCATATCAGGCCTGAAGTGGAAAGGTCAGTTGCGCAGCGAGGCCGGGTGCACGATTAATGTATCGTATGTCGCCATCGATCGATTCTGCCATCGCACGGACAAGCCGTGTGCCAAGACCTGTGCCCTTCGGGACCGACTGCTCGGGACGGCCAACTCCGCTATCCTCCACTAGCAGTTCACCGCGGTCGTCGGACAGCCGACGTAGCTGCACGCGAATCTCGCCGCTCTTTTCAGGGTAGGCGTACTTGTAGGCATTGGTCACCCACTCGGTCGCGATCACGCCTAGATTGATGCTCGCGTCAGTGCGCAATGTCAGCGGCTCAATCTCATAGAGGAGTTTTGCATGCAGACCCTCTTCCTGCATCGCGCCCGCCAAATTATCCAAGATGCTCGACATGTAATCCCGAAGATCGACAGTCTGAACGTTGCCAGAGGTGTACAACTTCTTGTGCACCGACGCGATCGCGTTGATCCGCGCCTCGGTCTCGGCTAGGGCGTTCTTGGCCGAGCCGTCAGTTACTGCTCGGCTCTGTAACTTCACCAATGACGCAACCATCGCCAGACTGTTGGCGACGCGGTGATTGACTTCGTCGAGAAGCGTCTCTGCGCGGTCGCGAGCGCGGGCCAATTCTGTTGTTCGTTGCGCCACGCGGGCCTCGAGACTGGTGTTGAGCTGCCGCACCTCGTCGCGCGCCTCCGCAACCTCGCGCGTATAGCGGCTGAGTGTGACCACAACGCCGGCGACCACGATGACGATCACGATCGCACCGAGTCCCGAAGCCCAGCGCAGCCCCGTCGCGTTAGTGTTGAGCTGGCTGACGCTCGCCGTTAGCCTTGCATCAGACGAACGGATAATGCCGGACAAGAAGACATTTGCTTCATCCATCAGGGCTTTGCCGCGATTGGTGCGGAACAGCCTTAGAGCCTCCTCGTCGTTGCGCTGGTTCTTGAGCGCGATGGAGTTGTCCATATCCGAAATTTTGTCAGCCACCACCTGCGACAGCCGCTGGTAGAGCGGCTGAGTCTCGGGAAACGGCTTAAGCAACTTTCCAAGGGTATCGAGGTGGTTGAGTGCGATCGTTTTCGCACGATCGTAGGGCGCGAGATAGATTTCGTTGCCGCTGACCAGGAGGCCGCGTTGACTGGATTCTGCAGTCTGCAAAGCGCTTCTCAACTCGACTGCGGCCGAGCGCGTCTCACGGGCCGCGATCACGTCCTGGAAATGGTCTTGTACCCGGTCGCCAAGCCACATTGTGGCTGCGATGATACCGAGTAGACTAGCAAATCCCACGGCCAACAACGCAATGGCCGAGCCGATCACGAAGCGGCGCGATATCGACATAGCTGCCAAGCGTTGACCGAAATTCGGGATTTACGCAAGTAGGGGCAGCCCAAGCCCTCAACTGACCCTCAGTTATGGGCCAAGTCTCATGGTAGCGCGTCTGAGCTGGGAGTTCTTTGGGGACATCAATACGGATTTCCCACCGCGCGGGACGCTCCGGCCGGACGGATCCTCAGAGGCTTTTAACCGCCTCATTCGGGTCGGCCAGAATGGGATTCGAGAAGCCGAATGCAGTTATGCTTCCAGCAATTTCCGCGATCTGCGATTTTGGGTGCTTGGGGGCGGAACGGCCGGTCGATCGGCCATGTCTCCAACTACAAATTGCGAACGGTAGATCGGTTGGCGTCAGCGTCTGTCATGGCCACCTCCCCCTTTGGCTAAAAAAAAGTTCTGGAATTCTGCGAAATTCCGCGCGCGCCCCCGGACCGGTCGACCATTGAGATTTCCGTTGAGATCTGACCCGCCCCGGGGGTATTGGCGCTGAGGTTGCGAGGCTTACTTATAATGTTCGAGGATGCCGGGTTGACCTCCCAACCACAAAGTGTGCGACGAGAGAAGTCACGGCCATTGCAATAAGCCTATGAAAGGAATGACGTGGTGAATCTGCCTCGAATTTCTTATATTTTTGATCCGGATCACCAAACCGCTCGCACCCTAAGGATCGAATTCCCTCTGCCTCGAAACGGCAGACGGATGCACAGGCAGTAGCTTTCTAAGGCTTCGTGCGCGTCCCGGTTCTAAGGAAGCGGTCCCGCTTATTGCGGCATCACTCGGTTGATCGAGGACTTTTGCCGCTCGATAAGCCGGCGTATCTCGGGGTCGAAATACGCTATTGAAAGCGGAGGCTTTTGGTCAGACTTGCGTCCCATGACCCACCTGCACACCCCTCGAAGCCAGTGGGAACCGATACCAACGGCCGTCAAATCGTTCACCCAGCGATGCACGACCAGATGCGCAGGCGGATTCTGCCACCAACTCGGCAGCGTTGCGTCGCTGTAACCGGCAATTTCTGCAATCTCGGCCGACATAGATTCCGCAATGCGGATGGTCCTCTCTTCATCTTTATCTGTCTTCTTGGTCGGGTTCGCTTTTTTGGCGAATTGGACCCTATCTGGCTTGTGCGCCGATGGTCCATTTTTTAGCCACGTCAGCCATTCGGGCGAAGTGATTTCAATGAGGTTCGTAAGGCTCTTTTGAGCACGCCTGGGGCGGCGAGTAATCTTGATGTGTCGCGTTTCTTTCCAGGCAATGTGCATAGTAGTCTGCACCGTCGTGCGTCCGACTCCGGCCAACGCCGCGATCTTGTCGATCGGAAGAGCGCAAATGCCATGACGTTTAACTTCGCCGCCCACGATACAGAGAACTGCGCGCTGACCTTCAGTGTAGTGATGGCGGAGCGTGTCCGGCAGCGCGCTTGACCCGCCCAGCCGCCGTCGCCGATTTCGGGAGGCCTTTCGATCTGGCGAACGCGGGCGCTGGCGAAGCGCTTGAGGGGCTACGATCCGTTCCAGAGACTGTCTGGAGCCCACGGTGCGAGCCGTGCCATTCTCCCAAGCGGCAATTTCTGAGGCGTAGCCTCGATCGGTTGCCTCGCGGACGCGCATGCGCTCGATACTTGCGAGTAGAACGGGGCTGGATGGCGGGAGCGCGCTCATCATCCGCTCCCGTCGGTTGAGCCCCAGCTCAAGCGAAGGCGTTAGCATCCCAATGGAGTTGTGCTCCCCTTCCGGGATAACTCCCCGATGGTCCGGTTTGGGAATGGCTTCGGAAACGTCTTGCATCTCAATGATGCTGGATTTCCCCAAACTTTTGGCTAAGGTATTGATATTGGCTGTTTGCGGCGCTTCCCTAGGGAGCGCCAGAGGCGCGTCGTATAATGCGACGCAATCATCCACGATGGCGCGCCCCGCGAATCCCGCTCACCGCATTCTGAACATCTAAGCCGCGCCTCTCAACTCGTCGAAAAGCGCGCGTTCAATCCTCGATGATTGCGATGGCTCGGGTCCATCCGGCCGAGCCGTTGCGGATCTTGACCGGCAGGCAGGACACCGTGAAGCCAGAGGACGGCAGCTGTTCGAGATTGTGCAGTTTTTCGATATGGCAATAGCCGATCTCGCGGCCGGCCTTGTGGCCCTCCCAAACGATCGACCGGTCGCCCGTCTCGCGGAAGCGCCGTGCCGTGTGCGAGAAGGGCGGGTCCCAGCTCCAGGCGTCTGTTCCGGTGACCCGAATCCCCCGTTCGAGCAGATACAGCGTGGCTTCACGCCCCATGCCGCAGCCAGAATCGATGTAGTCCTTCTGGCCGAGCCTCGATCCGGCGCGGGTGTTCACGAGCACGATGTCCAGCGGCTTCAGCTGGTGCCCGATCCGTGAAAGCTCGTCCTCGATGTCGCGCGCGCTGACGACATAACCGTCCGGGAAGGTGCGGAAATCGAGTTTCACGCCGGGCTGCAGGCACCATTCGAGCGGGACCTCGTCGATAGTGATGGCCCGTTCGCCCTTGTTCATGGTCGATGCATAATGCCAAGGCGCGTCGATATGGGTGCCGTTATGCGCCGACAGGTTGAGCTGTTCGGCTGCCGCGAACTCGCCGTCGGGAAAGTCCTCGGCCTTCATGCCGGGAAAGAACATCAGCGCTTCAGTGACCGTATCCTTGTGCGATTTGTAGTCAATTCGCGGCATTAGCGGCGGCGGGTCGGACGGAACGTCGTTCTCGATATGTATTGACAGGTCGATCAGTCGGCGCGGCATGTGAGTGCTCGTTGTTGTGGGTCAGCGGTCCTGTCGGATCACAGTGTTGCGCAGGGTGCCGATCTTCTCGACTTCGAGTTCGACCACGTCTCCGTGTTCGAGGTAGCGGTCCTGCTCGAGCCCGCAGCCGTTCCCCATCGTGCCAGATCCGAAGAATTCGCCGGGCACCAGTGTTTCGTCGCGCGACGCGAAAGCAATCATGTCCTCGAACGAATGCAGCATGGCGCTGGAATCGCCCCGTGACCAGACGTCGCCATTCACACGCGCCTCCATCCGAAGCTTGTAGGGATCGGGAATTTCGTCAGCCGTCACGATCCACGGGCCGATGGCGTTTCCGGTATCGAAATCCTTGCCCTTGGCGGGGCCGAGCATGCTGCGCATTTCGGTCATCTGCGCATCGCGCGCGGAGAAGTCGTTGAAGATCGAAAATCCGAAGATGCAATCGCGCGCGCGGCTCTTGGGGATGTCCGCGCCGCCCTTGCCGAGGAAGATGCCAAATTCCAGCTCGTAGTCCATGTACTGGCTGTAGCGCGGCCATCGCACGGTCGCGCCGTGACCGACCACGCTCAGGTGGTTGCCGCGATAATAGATCGGCTGGCTGCGATAAATCTCCGGCACGTCGTGGCTAGGCGCGACGTCAGGTGCGGGCTTGCCGGCAATCCGGGCAGCAAGTTTTTGCATACCGACAGGGGCTTGGCGAATGTGAGTCGGGAACACGGAGAAGTCCCTGATTAGCACCGGTCGCGGGACCGGCGGCAGCAATGCGACGTCAGAGAGCGGATAGGACAGGGCAGGATTGTCGGCACTGCGCTGAAGGGCTCGTGCACGGTCAAGCGCGCGTTCGCCACCCGCGATCAGCGCGAGCATGTCGGCAAATACCGACTCCGCGCCGCCGGCCGCGATCGCCGCAGCCTGGAGGTCGAACACACGCGCGTCGTCCTGGACAACCCCGGTGCGGACTTCGTCTCGGTAGCAAAAACTGGCCAACTTCATAAATCACCCGAAAATATATATACTTTTAATTTCTATCGATTATATTCGAGCGCGTCCAGAGGGCGGAGCAAAATGCAACTGGAAATCACGAGTGAGCCGCAGACCCTTGGGCCTGAAACACAGACCGAGCGCGCTGTTGCGGTTCTCCGACGTGACATTTTGAACGGCAGGCTGGCCCCGGCCTCGAAGCTTGTGATCGCCGATCTCGCCGCCGGCTACGCCATCGGCGCGACGCCATTGCGTGAAGGGTTATCGCGACTTGTATCCGAAGGTTTGGTGCGCGCCACCGGGCAAAAGGGATTTCGTGTCGCGGAAATTAGCCGCGACGATCTGGCCGACATCATTCGCATGCGCCGCGTGATCGAAAGCGAGGCGTTGCAACTGTCGATGCGGCAAGGCAGCGACGAATGGGAGGCCGGCATCGTTGCAAGCCTGCACCGCCTCAAACGCTTCGCCGCGCGCGGCCCGCAGGTGTTTCGCAACGAGATTGACAGTTTCGAGGTCGTGCACAAGGCGTTTCATACGGCCCTGATCGCCGCCTGCGGTTCTCGCCGCATGCTTGAGCAGCACGCCGCGTTGTATGACCAGACCTACCGCTACCGGCACCGCATGCTGGAAAGCGTACCGGAACTCGAAGAGTTTTGCTCCGAACACGACGATCTTGCCGCGCTGGCGCTTGCGCGGAACACCGCAGAGGGATGCCGGCGGCTTTGCGCGCATTTCGAACTGACACTCAAGACGCTCTATCCGGAACAGCCAACGAAGCCGGCGATCTCAAGCAAACGCGGCTAAAAAGGGAGGACAATATGAGGATTATAGCAGCAGCGGCACTCGCGGCCGTTCTGGTGTCGTCTCCGGCGCAGCTTCATGCCCAACTTCTGATCGGCGGGACGCCCAATCCCGAGCAGGTGACCGCTATGGTCGCGGAGCAGCAGGGAATTTTCAAGAAGCACGGGATCGACGGGCGCTTCACCATAATCCCGATCAATCCAACGATCCCGGCCGCGCTGCTCTCTGATTCGATACAGGTCGGTGCGCCCACACCGACCACGCTGCTGCAGGCGGTCGATAACGGGATCGACCTGGTGGTGATTGCGGGCGCATCGGTGAACAATCCGCAAGGCACCGGTATCGGCATCGTCGTCCGGAAGGATAGCGGCATCAAGACCGCGAAAGACCTGCAGGGCAAGCGCTTCGGCGCGCCCGGCCTTAATGCGGTCCTGCACGTGATGGTGCGGCGCTGGCTGACGCAGGAGGGGGTCGATCCGAAATCGGTCAACTTCGTAGAAGCGATGTTTCCGGTTCACGGGGATCTGCTAAAGGCCGGCCAGATCGATGCTGTCGTGACCGGCGACCCATTCATGAGCCGTATCATCCAGAGCGGCGATGGTGAGCAGATACTCAATCTAGTGACGACGCTGCCGGGCGACGTGCCGCCGGTGATGTATGTGACGACGCGCGACTGGGCGCAGAAGAACCCGGACAAGGTCAAGGCATTCCGTGCAGCAATCGAAGAGGCGGCCGCCGAGATCGCAGCCGACCCGGAAAAGGCGCGCGACGCCATCGGCAAGGCGCTGAAACTTCCGGCACCGGTCCTGAAAACGATCCCGTTGCCGAAGGTCAGCACCAAGGTCACGTCGGAGCAGGTCGCTTTCTGGATTGACGTCATGAACAAGCAGAACATGCTGAAGAACAAGATCGACCCGGCCAAGCTGATCCTGCCGTGAAGGAGTCGTACCGAGCGATTTCCTAGGAGCGTTGGAGGACTCACATTGCCGAGAAGGCAACGTATTCCGCTAATGGCACGAAGCAGACATCTGCCTAGTTTCGTTACCGATCCAAAGCGTACTTCCGCGTTAATTGCTTTTCGGAGGCCGCAAGAATGGCACTGATCAGGCCATTCCAAGGAGGGCGTAGATTTCGCGCGAATACCTGCCGAAGGCCTCGCTGGTCTTGATTTCGAGCGTACGCCGCGCCGGCAGATCAATCGTGATATCCGCGGCCATCCGCGCAGGCCCAGCCGTGAGAACGACCACGCGCTGACCGAGGAATACGGCCTCGCCAATTCCATGTGTAACCAGAATGATGGTCTTGCCGCTCTGCTCCCATATCCGCAGCAATTCGACATTCATGCGCTCGCGCGTGAGCGCATCGAGCGCTCCAAACGGTTCATCCATGAGCACGAGCTTCGGATCGTGAATGAGAGAACGCGCAATCGCAACACGCTGCTGCATCCCGCCGGACAATTCGTAGGGGTACTTGCGCTCCGCATTTGACAGACCAACCAGATTGAGCAGATCCCGCGCACGCTCGCGGCTCGCCTTGTGTGGAAGGCCCAGAATATCGGCTGGGAGCAGCACGTTTTCGAGGACGCGTCGCCATTTAAGCAGAAGCGGCTGCTGGAACGCGATCCCGACATCCCGCCCCGGCACGAAAGGCTCGGTTGCTCCGCCGATCGAGATCGTCGAGCCCCTATCGGCCTGCAGCAGGCCGGCGAGAATTCTCAGGAGCGTACTTTTGCCACAGCCCGAGGGACCGACGAGGCAGACCAGCTCGCCCTTTTTAACATCGAAGCTGGCATCCGTCAGTGCTTTGAAATCCGTGCCGTCGCGAGAGAACGTCTTGGCGACGTTTCGCAGCCGGATGAAGGGCGCCAAGCCCTCATCGGCTTTTGGTCGAGGCTCAGTTGAGGCGTGCATCACGCACCACCACCAGCGCTTCCAGCGCCGAAACCAATCCGTATAAAATAATTCCGATACCGCTGATCAGCAGAACCGCCATCATCATCGCGGCCGTGTCCAGGCGCACCTGAACCTGTAGCATAAGATAGCCCAGTCCGGCTTCAGAGCCGATAAATTCACCGACGATCGCTCCTGCTACCGCAAGAACCGAGCCGACTTTCATTCCCGAAAACAGATAGGGTAACGATCCCGGCAATTGAATCCGTGTGAAAATCTGCCAGCGCGTGGCTTTGAGGGCATGCACCAGTTCGAGCAGTTCCGGCTCGGTTTCGCGCAAGCCACGCAGCGTGGTCAACAGGATTGGAAAGAATGCGATCGCGAAGGCGATGACGATATTGGTCAGTATACCGTAGCTCATCCACACAATCACCAGAGGTCCCAGCGCCACCTTTGGGATCATGTTGAAGGTCACGAGCAGCGGCATCAGAAGCGCCAAGCCCCAACGGCTCCACGTAAAGATCAGCGCAAAGAAGACGCCGAGAGCGGTCGCGAGCAGAAAGCCACCGAAAATCTCCACAGCCGTGACCGCCGTGTTGGTCCACCAGTCATAACGCTCGTTGCCGAGCGTTGCGACGGTAGCGATCGGCGAAGGCAGCACAAAAGCCGGAATATTCCCGATTCTGACGGCCAGATACCAGGCCAGAACCGCGAGTACATGGGCGAGTATTGCTAGACTCGCCAGCTGTAAGGTTTTGTGCCGCACGGATCGATTCAGTTGGTCGGGCGAGCAGGAAGCCGCAACGACTTGTCGAGGAACGAGTTGGTGTAGACCGTGTCCGCCTTGAAGGGCTGCTTCAGTTCGAAGGTCTCGCTCACCACCGCAAGGTCCTCTTCGACCCGCTTCGGCACGAACCATCCGAACGCCTCGGTGCGGAAAGCGTCATCGTCCATCAACGCAGACACCGTGAGCTTCCAGTTCTGCATCTCCTCATCGGCCTTAATGCCCGAAACCACCGCCGTCATCGCTGCAACGCAGGGCTCGGGTGTTTTCACACAATGCAGAAAGGCGCGCTGCGACACTTGTGTGACGGCGCGGACCGCATCCGGCTTTTCCTTGAGGAACTTGCCGTTAGCGATCAAGCTGTTGCCGTAAAGATTAAGGCCAAGCGACCGCCACGAGGCAAAGCCAAGATCATCGCCGATCTCACGCTGCATGATGTAGTGGTAATTGTAGAAGAAGGTGGTGCCATCGACTTGCTTCGAGATCAACGCTGCCGGCTTGGCCGCGGGATTGATGTTGACCCAGCTTACGCCGTTCGAATCAACGCCCATGCGTTTTGCAATTGCGGGCCACATCACCCGGGCGGCATCTCCAGGCGGATTGCCGAGCTTGCGTCCCACGAAGTCTTTGGCGGAATTGATGCCCGACGACTTCAGCCAGTAGAAACCCTGCGGCGAGTTGGCGAAGATATTCATCACCGCAACAAGATCGGCACCCGCGCCTTTGGCGACCATCGCCGAACCGAGATCGGCGATGCCCATCTCCGCTCCGGCTCCAACTCGCGCCGACGATGCGCCGGAGCCGCGAGCGATCTCCAGCCTCACATCGACGCCGGCGTCGCGGTACCAACCTTGTTGAATGGCATAGTAGAACGGCGCGTGATCGCCTGAGGGCACCCAGTTGAGTACGAGCGTCAAGCGCTCCTGCGCAGAAACCGGCGATACGACCTGGAAACCGAGGACAGCCAGAGCCGTCGCGAACAATTTTCGCATGCTATTTCCTCCCATGGGGCGCTCTTTGTCGCCTCGGATGCCTGACGCTTCGGCGTCGATTAACTAGTTAATTAGCTTACGCAGGCTGCGAATAAAAGGTCAAGCCGGAGTTTTCGGCTTGGGCAATCGTCGGGCACCATCGTCGCCATCACGAAGATAGGTCAACACGACATCGACAATGTGCCGGCGGCGGCGTTCGCGCCGCGCGCGAGCATTGAGATCGGTGCGAAGAATGACGCTGAGCGTGTGCCTATTCGACAGGTAGAAATAGGACAGGCTTGTGATGGTTATGAACAGTTCCTGCGCATCCACCGCAGCGCAAAAAACGCCTTGCTCTCGCCCGCGCGTCAATTGCCGGTCCAGCAGTGACAGTAGCGGATCGTAGAGATGCGATATCCGCTCCGAGCCGCGTATATGTTTCGCGTGGTGGATATTTTCAGTCGAGAAAAGCCTGATCACATCGTCGGAGGCCACGAACAGGTCGAAAGTCGCCTCCGTAAAGCGTCGGATCGCCTCTTCAGGTGCAAGATTCTCAAGCTCGAGGTCGCCGTGGTGCGATCGAACATCACTATAGACGTCCTCCATAACGGCGACGAACAGCTGCTCTTTCGATCCGAAATAGTGATAGAGCAAATTGGGATTGACGCCGGCCGCACGAACGATGCTTTCCGTTCTCGCACCTGCAAACCCCTTCTCGGCAAATTCAGCGCGCGCACACGCCAGGATTCGTCCCCGGGTTTCGCCCTGCTGCGTGCGGACATTCGAGCGGCCGCGAGCAAGTGCTTTTCCCGTCTCCGCGGTTGAGACAGGCGCCTCCTTCGACGGTTTACGCTCGCGCTTCGCTGTCTTCTGCATGGACCGAACTATTCCTGCGGCTCAAGCCAAGTGCAAGCGCATCATCTATCATGACTTGACCTGCAAGAGGCTATAAGCCTATTTCTAACTAACCACTTAATCAAGCCGAGCGTAAAGCTTCTCGGTCGGGAGGAAATCGATGTATCGGCTCACGCGAGCGGGCGTCCGCCTATCGATCATCCCATCGCATTTCCGGACCATCCGTTGAGCATTTCCCGCCCCACCCACCGCCGGGAGGACCTACGCCTCGTTACGGGTCGTGGGGTTTTCGCCGATGACCTCTATCTGCCTGATCAGGCGCAGGCCGTTTTTGTCCGTTCGAACCTCTCCCATGGAATTCTGAAAGGCGTGGACACGGAAGCCGCACGCGCAGCGCCGGGAGTCCTGGGGGTTTTCACGGCCGAGGATCTTGCCGCGGCTGGTATCGGCAAGATCCCCTATCTGCCGATCCCGGGATTCGCGATGCCGACACCGGTCGACGCGCCTCGTCCGGCGCTTGCGACAGGAAGAATTCGTCACGTGGGCGAGCCGATCGCCGTTGTGGTGGCAAAAACACGGCTGCAGGCCGAGGACGCAAGTGAACTCGTCAGAGTGGATATCGACCCGCTGCCGGCTGTGGTCGATACTCTCGGTGCGGTACAGTATGGCGCTCCCCTTGTCTGGGACACCGCGCCAAACAATGTCGCCTTGACTTGGCAGGGCGGGGACTCGGCCGCTGCGGCCCAGGCTTTCGCGGACGCTGCCCATGTGACGCGACTGCGGATCATCAACAATCGAGTGATCGCGAACCCGATAGAACCGCGTACGGCGATTGCGAGCTACGACGCCTCATCTGAAGCCTGGCAACTGATCTGCGCAAGCCAGGGCGTGCAGTACATGCTGCGCGTGCTCTGCGATCATACCTTCAACGTGCCGCGTGAACGCATGCTGGTGTTTACCCATGACGTCGGCGGCGCGTTTGGAGTGAAAGAACAGCCTTATCCGGAGGACGTGGCGATCCTCCATGCGGCGCGCGCACTGGGCCGCCCCGTCAAATGGCAGGGCACGCGCGCCGAGCATCTATTGTCGGACAACCATGCCCGCGATTCGGTGATGGACGCAGAACTCGCGCTCGACCGCGACGGCAATTTCATGGCCGTTCGGCTTTCGGTGCTCGACGCTATGGGCGCCTATTACTCCGTTCATGGTCCTTACGTCACGATCCGCAATACGACGAATGGCCTTCCGCTGGTCTATCGGACCCCTTGTATCGACGTCACGGTCAAGCTCGTGATGACGAACACGGCGTCAATCGGACCGTATCGCGGGGCGGGCCGCGAGGCCGCAGCGCTGGTGATGGAGCGGCTTGTAGACGCTGCGGCGAGAGAGACCGGTCGCGATCCAGTTGCCCTGCGGCGTCAGAACATGATTCCTGCCTCGGCAATGCCATATCGTTCGCCGTCCGGGCGCCTCTATGACAGCGGCGACTTCGAAGCGGTTCTCGACAAGGCACTAGCGTTGGCGGACTGGGATGGCTTTTCCATAAGAGCAGAAGAGTCCCGCGCCAGAGGGAAGCTACGAGGTCTTGGCATCAGCTGCTTCCTCGAATGCGTCGGTGGGTTGCTGTTCGAGAGCGCCGATCTCCGTTTTGCCGATGATGGCGGGATCGACCTTGTTGTGGCCACACAGTCAAGCGGTCAGGGTCACGAGACCAGCTTTGCAGAGTTGGTCAGCGCCCAGTTGGGAGTCGATCCCGAGATCATTCGGCTGCGCCAGGGTGACAGTCGTGACGTACCGCGCGGTCTGGCCTCGATCGCATCGCGCTCGCTGCTCATGGCCGGCTCCGCCCTGTTCCTGTCTTGTCAGGAAGCCATCCGCAAAGGCCGCCAGCTCGCTGCCTTCCGGATGGAGGTCAACCCGGCCGATATCGAGTTCGTGGATGGTGCGTTCCGGATCGTTGGTACCGACCGCAGCGTCAGTCTCATCGACCTGGCGCAGTGGCTCAAGCGCCAACCAAATCTGCCGGAAGACCTGCCGCGGACGCTCGATGCCACCGGCGATTTCGACGCCGATGAACTGAATTTCCCGAATGGATGTCACATCTGCGAAGTCGAGGTGGATCCGGAGACCGGTCGCACCAGCGTGGTGCGCTATGCCGCTGTCGATGACGTCGGCGTGGTCGTCAACCCAACAATCGTACACGGGCAGGTGCAGGGCGGCCTTGCCCAAGGTATTGGCCAGGTGCTCATGGAGCACATCGTGTACGATGAAGAGGGTCAACTGCTTTCGGGCTCGTTCATGGATTATGGCATGCCGCGCGCGAATGACATTCCCGTAGCGCGGGTCGAGCTTCATGAGGTTCCGGCACGCAGTAATCCACTGGGCGTAAAAGGCGCCGGCGAGTGCGGTGTCACAGGTGCTGTCGCCGCGACCATTAATGCAGTCAGCGATGCGCTTTGGCGGGCGGGCGCCAGCGCCGATATTCAGATGCCGGCGACGGCTGAACGCGTGTGGCGCGCTCTTTCCCTTATGCGCAGCTAGAGTGGTGTGGTCGTCTGGGCCGGAGCTTCGATATGGCGAGGGGAAACCTAGTCGCTCAACGAACTTCTGCTTCTGGCACGAAGCGGACATTGGCCCAAATGAGCGTCTAGTCCGAAAGCCGCTAAACTATGCGGGAACTCGCCTCGACGCTGTCAATCAACGAGGCAGCGCGCAGATAGGCGCGAGACCGTGCCCGATCCTGAGCGATTTCTCTGAGGGCAGCGATATTGCGCTGTCGAACCTCGGGATCGTGCTCGTCGAGCAACTTCTTGTTTCGGATGGTTTGCGCCTGGACATAGTCCGCCGCAATTGTTCGGCGCTGCCGATCGTACAGGTCGAGCAGATCGTCAGCGCTCTCGCCAGCCCAGACTTTCGCAAGTTTGTCGGCCAGGTTGATCGCGTCATGAATCCCGCCATTCATCCCCATGCCGCCGATCGGATTGTTGAGGTGAGCTGCGTCACCGGCCAGTACCACGTTCCCCTTGCGGAAAGTTGCGGCAACCCGCTGGTGCACCTGATAAATTGACAGCGAAGTTAATTCGTAATCTTCGTCGCGGGGCATGAACTTTTTCAGGCGGGCCTGCACGTTCTCGTGGGCCAGCGCTTGGTCGTCAGTCTCGCCGACTCGTGCGGGAAAAACAACGCGCCAAAGCCCTGGTGGGCCGTCGCCTCTCTCCTTGAATAGATTGCACCATTCATTCGGATCGGAGAAGAAATTGCGCAGCGCGTAGTGCGACCCCTCGGTGTCGAACTGGAGCGCGGACCCGACGATGCTGCTGCATGAACTCGTCGAATTGGCGGTCAGTTCTGAAGTTTTTAAGCCGCGATTGCGCTTGTCGTCCAACTCTACCGGGATTTTGAGCTCGTTTGCAGCAGTGGGAGCCGGCGTGGCATTCAAGACCCGGCTCGGCCTGGAGCATGAGATCGCGCGCGAGGACATCACCTTCGTGCCGCTGTCGGATGCGGAGCTTCCGATGCAGCATGTGAAATTGTGGAAGCGTGTTTCGCATCCGTTGACGCCCGCCGCCGACAGACTCGCGTCGCTACTATCGGCCGGAATTCAAAGCCTCAAACAACACCACTAATGACTCTAGCTTGTATCCCCCGAGTTCTCAGTTCGATTAGAGCTTGAGGATTGCCCTATGTCGGGTCTCAAGTCAGCCCTGTTAGGTCCTCGGGTGGAGAGGGCTTTCCAAATGCTTGGCTAACCCATTGATTTATCGAATTTTCGTCGCCTCCCCAGGGAGCGCCAGCTCACATCATCGTACCGGATTGTGGTTCTGGGCCGGACATCGTGCGGTTGCTCAGGGCGAATGTGTCACTGAGGCATTTCGTCGTCGGTGGCACCGTTTTCTCTCAAATGTTTGATTGGACGGCATGCGAGCTGGGCAAACACGCCCTTGCGCGCAAGTTGGATTTGCCTGAGACGTGGGTTCCAGAGTGACGCAGCGATTTTTTCGTTAGAGGAATTTGTAATGATGCGCATTGTCTTGATCATCAGTGTTGCGCTTCTCATCGTGGCGCTCGTCGTGCTGCAACAAAGCCTCGGAATAGCGCCGGGAAATGCACTCAACGCGGTACTGGGCTGGCCCATCGATCAAAAGCTCGCGATCTTTTTGATCGCTGCGGTTGTGGTCTTTCTGATCGGCGCCGCGATCTGGCAGTCCGACCGGATCGCCCAGCAAGCCAAAGCAATGGATCTTCTGCAGAAGAGAATGAACGGACTGCGCGACCAGGTGTCGGCCGCGGACGAGCAGCAGAGCGGCGCCGACGCCGCCGTGCGCCATCTGGTCGGGACCGATCCCGTGGCCATCATCGACGACGTTCATCAGCGATTGGCGCAGACGGAGGCGCGGACGTCGGAGCAGGCGGCGCAGAACGAAGCGGTCGACCTTCAGAGCAGAATTGACGAGATCCGGCGCCGGCAGCAGGCGCTGCGCACACAACTGGGGTCGGTTTCCGAAAAGCGACGCGTGATCGAACCGATGCTTGGCGAAGTCAAGGAGCGCCAGGCCCTGATCGATCGGGCGCTGGGTGATCTGGAGAAAGACGAGACCGGCAAGACGCTCGATACGCGTCTCGAGGAGACGGAGGGGTTTCTTAACCGCGGGCACACGCGCCTGGAAGGTCTCGAAACCACCTTCGGCAAGTTCGAACAGATCAGGGACCGGATGCAGCAATTGCAGGGCGAGATTGCGCCGCTGCGCAGTGCCGAAACCGGTATCAAGGCGCTGATCGATCAGGTGGCCGCGCTGCAGAAAGAGGTCGACCAGTGTCTGCTGTCGCTTGAAAAGGACGAGAGCGGAACGATTGGCGAGCGGTTCGACCGGCTGTCGAAAACCAAGAGCGAGCTGGAACAGCGGATGGCGGCGTTGACCGCATGTTTCGGTTCGCTGGAAGCCATCCGGCAGGACGTTGGCGAACAATTCAAGCGGCTCACCGCCGCCCTTGACGGCCATCTGAAGCGGTGAATCATCCGCGCGATCTTAAGATTCGCATCGCGTCTCGACAGGTATGTCAAAATCTCCGGAACGGCGTCAGGATTCGATTCCGGACGGCCCTGGATTTGACGGTCTCTCCGCAACCCCGCGAATGGCGGCCATTGTCAAATCCGCCAATGGTTGGCGTCAGAAAAGCCAGATAAGGTGCGGGCGCCGTGCTCACGACCCCAGCCGACACGAGGCCGGATGACCCTGCTGCTCGATCCGCGCAAAGGCGACGTCGAGGACGATACGTCCAGTACCAAGGGCCGCTCGCTGCTGTCGCTTGCCGGCACGCTGCTGGTTGAAATCAGTCTGCCGAAGCTGGTTGCCGCCTGGCTGCTGCTGGTTGCGCTGCCGAGCTTTCTTCTCGGCCTCACCCCGCTGATCGGCTCCGCCTGGCTGCACACGTTCTCCCGCACCGCGGGCACGACCTATGGCGGGTTGCTGACCCTCGCGCTCATTTTCGTCGTTCTTGTGATCGGCTGGTTCGGGGGCCGCACTGTCTTTCGCGTCGCGGAGCAGGCGTTCTGGGCGCTCAATGCCATGGCGGTGCAGCCGCTTTATGCGCTGTTCCGGGAGGTCATCCGCCATTTCGCCGAGCTCGCGCTGGGACATTGGCTGGACGAGGCGAGTCGCGCACGACTGCGCGCCTTCAGCGCGGCGGCCGCCGGGCTCATACTCTGTGTCATCTCGCTGTTCGTCATATGGCTGATCGGACCTCACACCCGCTGGAGCGCGCAATTCGCCGATCTGCTGTCGCCACTCAGCCTGATCGTGCCGGCGCTGGCGAATGCGGGCGTGATCCTGTTCGCCTATTGCACGGCGGTGACATTCGTTTGGGGTCTCGCCGACGCGTCGATGGACCAGCCGCGGGGCTGGTCGGATTTCGTCGATGCCGCGACGCTGAAGCGGTCATGGCGGGTCGTGCATCTGTCCGACGTTCATGTCGTCGGCGAGCGTTTCGGCTTCCGGCTGGAAAGCGGACGCCTCGGTCCGCGCGGCAACGAACGGCTCGGGAGGCTGCTGCAGCGGCTCGAGGAGATGCACGCGCAGAAGCCGCTCGACCATGTCCTGATCACCGGCGATATCACCGATGCAGGCCGGTCTGCGGAATGGGCGGAGTTCTTCGCCGCCGTGCTGCGTCATCCCAAACTCAGCGAGCGGATGCTGATTCTTCCCGGCAACCACGACATCAACGTGGTCGATCGGTCCAATCCCGCGAAGCTCGATTTTCCGACCAGCCCCGGCCGGCGTCTGCGCGAGATGCGCGCGCTGTCCGGCATCTGCGCGGTGCAGGGTGCGCGCACCCATGTCGTCGATCTCGAGAACCGGCGCCTGGGGCAAACGCTGGAACAGGCGGTTGCGCCCCATGCGGCCGATATCGCGACTTTCGCGGATACAGGAACGCTGCGTTTGTCGGCGAAGCTTGCGAAGGTCTGGGCCGAGGCGTTTCCGATCGTGTTGCCACCCGAGACCGAAGACGGGCTCGGGATCATCCTCTTGAACTCGACCGCGCTGACGCATTTTTCTTTCACCAATGCGCTCGGCTTGATGTCGACAGAACAGTCGCGCGCCATGCATGCGGTGGTACGGCAATTCCCGAAAGCGCAATGGATCGTCGCGCTTCACCATCACCTTGTGGAATATCCGACGCCGGCAATCGCGTTGTCGGAGCGGATTGGTACCGCGCTAATCAACGGAACATGGTTCGTACGGGAAGTGCAGCGGATCGCCCGGCGCGCGATCGTCATGCATGGGCATCGTCATGTCGACTGGATCGGCCGCTGCGGACGGCTGGTGATAGTGTCCGCGCCATCGCCGGTGATGGAAGCCCGCGAGGCCGATACGACGGCCTTTTACATCCACACGCTCGGGGTGGACGAGCAGGGGCGCTATCTGATGGCGCACCCGGAACGGGTGGAGATCGCCGGTGAAGCGCCGTCCGCAGAACCCTAGCCGGTCTTGCGCAGGATCCGGTAGGCCAGTGCGAGGTCGAGCGCCGTCAGGCCCTGGATGACGGCAAGCACGCTTTCATTCGGATCGCCTCGTCCAGGCCAGCGGCCATTCGCGGCCTCACCGATGCTAGTAATGTTCGCCGTGACATCGGCCTGCGTCAGCGCGCCATCCTTCACCCAGGACGACAGGTCGCCCTGGTAGAGTGCATAATCGAGATCGTCGACGAAGCGATGCGCGGCGTTGTGCCAGACGCTGATGTCGAATTCCGGCCCGCCGCCCATCGACAGCACGGTGGCACCCGGCTTGATCCAGTCCGATTGCACGATTTGCAACGCCGCCGTGGTGATGGTCGCGACGATGTCCGCGTCGCGGACGGCTGCCTCTATCGAATCCGCCACCACGACACGGGCGTTTTGGACGCTGGCTGCGAGGCGCTCTGCAGACTCGCGTGTGCGCGACGCGACCGCGATCACTTCCGGTGTGCAGAGCTCTCCAAAGGCGCGCGCCATATGCGTTGCGATCGCGCCCGCGCCGATCAGCGCAATGCGCGGATTGGGACGCGGCGTGAGCCAGCGCGCAACCACGGCGCCGGATACGCCGGTGCGAAACGAATATAGCCAGTTCTCTTCGAGAAACAGGATCGGCGCACCGCTTGCGAGATCCCAGAGGATCATTCGCGGATGGCCGCGCGACGAGAGCCGCGCCCCGGCGATGCCGTCAGCCTTAAGAATCGCGCCCTTGAGCTGGATGCGGTGCGGCGGACCGGCGACGCGCATCGCCGAAGGCGTCGAGGGCTCGACCTCGCCGTTGCCGAGCGCCCTGTAGGTCTGCGCGATGACGTCCGCGGCCTCCGCGATCGAGAGTGCGTCGACCGTTTCGGCCTCGGAGATCATGCGCATGGATCGTGTGCTCCGGCGATCAGACCAGGATCTTGCCGTCGCGTGTCAGGGTCTTGCCGTCGACGGAGATTTCCGGTTTGCGGATCACGCCCTCCAGCCGGAGTTTGGCGTGGCAGGTGCCGCCAAGCGCCATGGTATCGCCCATGCCGATATGGGACGTGGCGTACATCTTCTTGTCGGTGCGCATCACGCCGGTTGGTGTCACGTTCGGGTTGAGGCCGATCGAGATTTCAGCCGGACAATTGTAGCTGTTCTTGTCACCGTGCTTTTCGAGGATCTCGCGCCAGATCGCGGCTTCGCGTCCGCCTTCGATCTTCGTCACCCAGCCGTTCTCGACCGTGAGCTCCATTGGCTCCTTGATTGCGCCGACGGAATGGGCGGTGAGATCGAACACCACGATGCCGTTGCCGGTGCCTTCCACCGGGCAGACATGCGCTTCGCCATCCGGGAACGCACAACCGCCGCCACCACCGGGCCGCAACTGAACCGGGATGCCGGCGATCGAGCGGCCGGGACGCCCCTTGATGCTGGCGGTGAGGTTGGTGCCGTTCGGGCAGGTGACGTGGCAGGTGTCGCCTTCGGTAAAGATCTTGGCGATGCGCAGACCGACTTCGTTGAGGGCCGCATAATCGGCGCCGGCAGGACCGTCGGGCGACAGCATCGCAGGCGTCAGTTCCTCCATCAGCAGGTGACGCTTGCCGTTGTCGATCAGCTCCTCGGTTATGGTCGCATGCGCCATCGCGGTCGAGGTGAGGTAGACGATCAGGTCGAGCGCCGGGTCGAGCGCGGCGCGATGGATCGCGCTGGTCGGGTTGGACGAATGCGTGGCGCGCGGCTCCATCACGCCGACAGCGACCTCCATTCCGAGCTCCTTCGCCGCATGGGAAAAGCCCTGCCAGAGGATCGGATCCATCTTGGTGTCGGTGATGACGAAGATCTTGTCGCCGGCCTTGGCGTTGAGCTTCAGCGGCGTCTGCATCACCTTGGCGATCTCGTTCAGGCTATAGGTCACGTCGTGTTCTCCCGGATGGATGCAGCGTTTACGCGATCGCAAGGCGCGCGCGCTTGGCAAGTCTGGTAGCAGCCCATATCATTCCGTTCAACAAAAGGTCTTTCCACTCAACGGAAAATACGGGCAATGAGCAGACGTGAGTTCGACGGGCGGGTCGCGATTGTAACTGGCGGGGCGGGCGGCATCGGCACCGCGACGGTGCAGCGTTTCCTCAGCGCCGGCGCGAGCGTGGCGGCCTTCGATCGCGATCAACAACGGCTCGATCAGTTGAAAGCGGCGTTGCCGGGATCACTCTCCGTCCATTGCCTCGACGTCACGCAATGGGACGATGTCGCGCGCGCGGTGGACGAGGTTGAGAAGGCGTTCGGGCGCATCGACGTCCTGGTCAATGTCGCGGGTGGCGGTTCCCCCACCACGATCCAGAGTGCGACCCCGGAGGATTGGGGACGTATCGTCGGGCTCAATCTCACGGCGCCGTTCTATTGCATCAAGGCGGTGGCGCCGGCGATGCGGCGCGCCGGTGGCGGGGCGATCGTGACGGTCGGCTCGCTTGCCGCGTTCCAGATGTCGTTCAACAATGGCGTCAGCTATACCGCCGCCAAATCCGGTGTGCTCGGGCTGACGCGGCATGCGGCATTCGAATTGTCGCGCGACAATATCCGCGTCAACGCGGTGCTGCCGGGACCGATCATGACGCCGCAGATGGACGCCAAGATCGACGCAAAAAGCAGGGCGGCGGTGCCGAAGCAAGTGCCGCTCGGACGCTGGCTCGCGCCTGACGAGGTCGCAGATCCGATCCTGTTCTTCTGTTCGGATGCGGCGCGGGGCTGCACCGGCACCCATGTCATCGTTGACGGCGGCCTGCATATCGGCGCGCAGTATGACAGCGCGACCTATTTCGCCAAGCGCGGGGAGTGATATCGAGTCGCCCCCGCTTTCGCGGGGACGACCAATTGGAGACAGCCGTTACTTCTTTTCCTGAGAGAGAGTCGCGAGCAATGTCTTGTTTTCCGCGATCTCGTCGGAAATCATCTTTTTGAACTCGGCTGGCGATTGCGGCATCACGTCGCCGCCGAGTTTTGCAAAGCGGTCCTTTGCTTCCGGAAGTTGCAATGCCGCAACCGTCGCATCATGCAGCTTCTGCACCAGTTCCGGGGGCATGCCCTTCGGCCCGAACAGGCCGACCCAAGCGCCCATACGCATCTTAAGGCCGCTCTCGCCGATGGTCGGGACGTCGGGGAATAACGGCGAGCGCTTCTTCGCGGTCGACGCAATCGGGATCAACTGCTTGTTGTCCATGAAAGCGCGGCCCGAGGCGAACGGTGCGATCACGAAATCCACGCGGCCGGCGGCAGTGTCGGCGATGGCTTCAGGCGCGCCGCGATAGGGCACATGCGTCAGTTTGATATCGGTGGCCGCACGCAGGCGCTCGACTTCGAGATGCGAGGCGCTGGCGACGCCGCTCGAGCCGAACATCACTTCTCCTGGCGCCTTGCGGGCTTTTTCGACCAACTCGTTGATCGACTTGATGCCCTTGGTCGGCGAAATCCAGATCACCGCCGGAAGATCCGCCAGCGGCGCAATCGGAGTGAGGTCTTTCTCGGTGTCGTAGGGCAATGATGTCTGGACGGCCGGTAGCGAGGCGATCGCCGAGGAGGATACCAGCAGGCGGTAGCCGTCAGGCTCGGAATTGGCGACCGCGTTTGCGCCGATCGAGCCGCCGGCGCCGGGGCGGTTTTCGACAACCACCGTCTGCTTCAGGATGGTCTTCAACCCGTCGGCCACCGTGCGGGCGATCAGGTCGGTGCCGCTGCCGGGCGTGATGTTGACGATGATGGTGATGGGACGGTTGGGATAGTCGGCCTGCGCCTGCGCGGAACCGGTCAGGGCAGCGAGCAAAGCCGCCGCGGCGATGATGGGTCTCATTCTTGTTCTCCCTTCGTGTGCCTATGTCTTCGACTTGTTGTTGCGTCCGCGCACTTCGACGCCCGCGATCTTCTCAAAATGGCGGACCATTTCGGTGAGGTCGCTGCTCGCGCCGATATCGTCGGTGATCACATGCCACAGCTCGGCGACGCGCCGGCCGATCGGGGTCTCTGCATCCGAGGCACGACCAAGATCGCAATACAGCTCCATGTCCTTGATGCCCATGTCGACGGGACCGCCATAGGCAAAGGTGCGCGGCAGGACAGCCTTCGGAAATTTGTCGACCGTCGCCGAATTGCGCCCGGTTCCCGCATTGATCACCTCGATCAGCGCATCGGCATCGACACCCGCTTTTACCCCGGCGACCATCGCTTCGGACGTGATCATCATCGCGGTGAGAGAGAGCGCGTTATTGACGATCTTGGCGACCTGCGCGAGCCCCGGCTTGTCACCGACGACTATTGTGCGGCCGGCCAGTTTTGAGAGAACGGGGGCCACCGTGTCGCGGGCGTCTTTCGGGCCGGACAGGATGGTGGTGAGCTTGCCCTCGCGCGCCCAGGTCGGACCGCCGCTGACCGGCATGTCGAGCACCGCAATATTCGCGGCGGCAAGCTTGTCGGCGATGGCGAGGATGGTCGGCTGGCCGATGGTGGAGGACTCGATATAGATGCGGATCGCCTTGCCCCCGACGACGCCATCCTTGCCAAAGGCAACATTCCGGCTGATCGTTTGCGAGGGCAGGCAGGCGAAAACGATCTCCGCCTGATCTGCCACGTCGCGTGACGTCGCTGCTGCAACGGCGCCTTTGGCGATGAGCGGCGCAAGCCGTGCTGCGTCCGGATCGCACACCGAAAGCGGATAGCCCGCTTCAGCAAGGCGTAGCGCCATTGCGCCACCCATGTGACCGCAGCCGATGAAACCGAGCTTTGCGGTCACGCTGTCTGCTCCCGAATGCGGCCGGTCAGTCGAACTTCAGCTTCATCTCGGTGACCAGCGGATCCCAGATGTCCTTCTGTTCGCGCACCATGGCCAGGACCTGTTGCGGCGTGGCCAGCGTGATTTCGTAGCCGCGCTTGGCGAAACCCTCCTGGATTTCCGGGTCCTTCACGACGGCATTGAGATCGCTCGACAGCTTTTGGACCACGGCGTCCGGTGTTCCAGCCGGCGCACCGATGATGAAGCGCACGGTGCCGGACACGTCGCCCAGGCCGGCCTCCTTGAGCGTCGGCACGTCCGGCATCAGCTTGCTGCGGTTGTCGCTTGCAAGCGCGAGCGCGCGCAGCTTGCCTTCCTGGATCAGCGGCAGAACCGAGCTGAGGCTGAGCGTACCGAAGTCAAGCACGCCGGACAGCAGATCGGTGACCGCGGTGGCCGAGCCTTTGTAGGGCACGTGGGTGAACTGGACCTTGTTCAGCTTGCTCAGGCGCTCGGTCGCAAGATGCTGTGGCGAGCCGACACCTGCGGAGGCGAAGTTCACCGGCCGCGCTTTTCCTTCGGCTATCAGGTCGGCGATCGTCTTGAACTTGGAATTCGGGTTGGTGACGATCACCGCGGGGGATTCTGCGACGCCGCCGATCCAGGCGAAATCCTTCTGCGGATCGTAGGGAAGGCTGGCATAGACTGTCGGATAAATGCCGACGATCGTTGCCTGCACCAGCAGCGTATAGCCATCGGGCTTCGACTTTGCGACGACGGCGGCGCCGATATTGCCGCTGGCCCCGGGCCGGTTGTCGATGACGACCGGCTGACCGAGCTTTGCGGAATATTTGTCCTGGATCAGCCGCACCAGAATGTCGGTGCCGCCGCCCGGCGGGAACGGCACCACCACACGCACCGGCTGATTCGGGAATTGCTGCGCAAGCGCCTGCGGCACAACGAGCGCTGCAAGGGCGGCGAAGACGAGAGCGAAAAGGCGCATGAATTGTTGCTCCTCCGGGACAGCCTCGGACTTCGGGCTGCCATTATGTTTTTGAGTTTCAGCGATCTGTGCCCCAGTTCCGCTCAATGGTCAATGATTCCGCTCATCGGAAAAATATATTGACGCGCCGCTGCATGGACCTATTTTGGCGCGCTGCAGCGGATGCAGGTGCAAGAGGAAAATAGGGCGTGAACCGGACGGATCGTTTGAACGTCGACACCAGCAACGCATCGGCGAAGATGCGCGATGCATCCGCCGCGGGCACGGTCGCGCGTGTCGTGCAACTGCTCGCTTGCCTCGCCGAAGCCGACGGCCCGGTTTCGATCAAGTTTCTCTGTCAGACTCTGAAACTGCCGGCGAGCACGGTGCATCGCCTGCTCGGCCTTCTTGCCGATGAGGGGATGGTCGAGCGCAGCGCAGACCGCCCGGTCTATGCGCCGGGGCTCGAACTGGTGCGGATCGCCTCGTTGCTTGCATCGAAGGTTCGGATCGTCGATGTCGCCAAGCCGTTCATGCGCGCGATTGTACGCGATTGCGACGAAACCTGTTGTCTCATTCAATATATCCCTGCACAGCGCAAGGTGATGGCCTTGCACGCGGAGTTTTCCTCGCATCCGTTGCGCTATCGCATCGAGCTGTTTCAGCCTCATTCGCTGCTGTGGGGCGCGACGGGACGTTCGGTTCTCGCCTTTCTCGAGCCGGAGGAAATCGCGGTGGCGCTCTCCGACAACGACGCGTCGCCTGCGACGGGTATTTCGCTGCCTGACCGGGACGCCGTCATCACCGAACTGGCGGAGATCAGAGCGCGGGGCTACGCCATCACCCATGGCCAGAAGATCGGTGGGGCGGTCGGTATCGGCACGCCACTCTTCAATTCGGAACGCAAGACGATCGGCAGCCTGTGCCTCACCATTCCAGAAACGCGCTTCAACAAGAAAACCCAGGCGCGTCTGTTGCAGATATTGATGCAGCGCGCCGGCGAACTCAGCCGGGCGCTTGGTTTTGCGCCGGTGCCGGCTGCGGCGGAATAGCGACGCCTAACGCCGCTGCGTTCCCAACAGGAACAGCTGGATCCATTTCAGTGCCGCATCGGCATCCGCACTTTTGCGGCGCGGCAACGTGACCGCCGCGCTGTTGCACAAGGCCAGTACGGCATCGGCCGCGACATCGACATCCAGGTCGCTGCGCCATTCGCCGCGTTCGACACCATGAATGAAGATCTTCTTCCAGAGCTGGCGATAAGCGCGCGCCAGGGTGTTGAGCTCCTTCAGAACGCCGGCTGGCAGGTTGCGTCGCGAAAACGCGAAATTCTCTACATAGGCCCGGCGGTCGCTGGTCAGATGCGAGAGCATGCCGGCACGGACCATGGCGACCGCGGGTCCGCCTTTGGCAATCACGGCGCGCAAGCGCTCGCAGAACTCTACAGCGCTGATGCGGCACATGTCCTCCAGCGCCGCCTCTTTCGAGGGATAATAGTGATAGAGGCTGGCCGGACGCATGCCGATCCGGTCGGCAATGTCTTTCATTGTGGCATTGAAATAGCCGCGCTCGGCGAAAACCAACGCGGCGGCATCGAGGATCGCGCGGCGGCGCCGGTCCTGCTTCTGCTTGACATGCGGCGTCGGCTGGCGTGGCGCTGCCATCGCGCGCTCGCTGCGTCGTACCGTACCGGCCGCCTTGCTCGCCATTCGATCCGGTTTCCGAAAATTCGAATTTAGATTTGAAAAATATCGCAGGCCAAAGCTATAATCCATGCCGCGCCCCGGCAACACTAAACTATTCGCCAGTGCGAAGTGAGGGCCAGCTGCCATGGAGTATCGCGAACTGACGTTCCCCGCGGTCTCGCCCGAGCGGATCGCGGCCATTCAAAGCGCCCGGAAGCGGGTGGCGTTCGAGCGGGCAAGGCTCTCTCCCTTCTACAAGGGGCGGCTCGATCACGTGAGGGCCGATCATCTCGATCAGCCCGAGGAATGGCTGAAGATTCCCGTTCTGACCAAGGAGGAATTGCGCACGATTCCCGCCGACCGGTTTCATGAGACCTTTGCGATCGCACCGGACAAGCTCGCGGTCGAATATTGGCGTTCGGGCGGCGCGACGGGACGTCCCCTGTTTTATCCACGTTCGGCCGAGGACATGGAAGCCGGCCTCGACATGTGGCTGCGGCTCTGGCTCGCCGCCGGCTGCACTGCGGATGACAAGGCGCATATCTCGTTTCCGATGGGCATTCACCCGGTCGGCCAGCTTTATGCGCGCTCGGGTGAAATGCTCGGTGTCGGTACGGTCTGGGCCGGAGCGGGCAACAATACGCCGTCCGAATTGCAACTCGATCTCATCCGCACGCTGCGCCCCACGGTCTGGGTCGGCATGCCCAGTTATGGATTGCAACTTGCGAGCCTTGCTCAGAAGCAGGGCTTCGACATTTCCGAATGCGGCGTGCGTACAATCCTGTGCGCCGCCGAGCCGCTGTCCGCGCCGAAACGACAGAAGCTGGAGCGGCTCTGGGGCGCGGAGGTTTACGATCAGTTCGGCTGCACCGAAGGCGGCGCAATGGGCTCGGAATCCGACGCGCATGACGGCCTGCATCTGTGGACAGACCTGTTTTTTACCGAAGTGGTGGATGAGGCGTCCGGCATGCCGGTCGCGCCCGGGACCGCCGGCATCCTGCTGATGACTCCGCTCTATACCAACACGATGACGCCGTTCCTGCGCTGGAGCCTCGGCGATATCGGCGTGCTGAAGGAGCAGGGTGCGACCAAGGGGCCGCTATCGGTCTATCCCGTTTTCCAGCACGCGGCGCGCACCGCGGGCTTCTTCAAGGTGAAGGGCATCAATATCAATCACACCGATTTCGAAGACTTCATGCATCGCAATCCGGCGGTGATCGACTTCCGGCTGGAGGTGCATGACCGATCGGGCATCGACACGTTGCTGCTGCAGATCGAATTGATGCGCGGCGCCGATGGCGACGCCGAAACCGCCAGGCTCTCTCATGCGGTGAAGACCGCGTTCGAGGTGACGCCAGAGATTGAAATGCTCGAAACAGGCCGGCTGGCGCAGCTCTTTCTCACCGACGTAAAGGCGCGGCGCTTCGTTGATGGGCGGAGCCGGTAGCACCACCGTCATGCGCGGGCTTGACCCGCGCATCCATCGTTTTCGCTTGATGGATTGCCGGGTCAAGCCCGGCAATGACCGAGAGAGCTCAGTTCGTCCCCCACACGGCGCGGGCGAGTTCGGTGACCCGGGCGAGCTTCGCCCATTCCTCGGCTTCGGTGATCGGATTGCCGCCGACGCTCGACGCGAAGCCGCATTGCGGACTGACTCCGAGCCGCTCCTCCGGCGCATGCTTGAACGCCTCGTCGAGGCGTCGGCGGAGTGAATCGATATCCTCGAGCGCGCCTGTCTTGCTGCTGATGAGACCGAGATAGCCACGCTTGCCCTTCGGCAGGAACCGCAGCGGCGCGAAGCTCCCGGCACGCTCGCTGTCATATTCGAGCAGATAGCCGTCGATCCCGGGCTCGGAAAACAGCCGTTCCGCGATCGGATCGTAGCCGCCCTGACCCATCCAGTGGCCCTTGTAATTGCCGCGGCACAGATGCACGAGCACGGCCATGTCCGCCGGCTTGTCCTTCAGAGCGGACGCAATCATGTCGAAATAAAAATCGGTCAGCTTCGCGGGGTCCTCGCCGCCGGCTTTCAGGGAATCGCGGATGTTCTGATCGCACAGCAGCGCGAGCGCGACCTCGTCGAGCTGCACCACCCGGCACCCGGCACGGTAAAGTTCGTCGATCTCCTGTCGGTAGACTGCGCAAAGGTCGTCGGCAAGCGCCTGCCTGTCCTTATAGGATTTGGGGTCCATCCCTTCCTTGCCGCCGAAGAAGTGCAGAATGCTCGGCGTCGGCAACGTTACTTTTGGCGTGCGCTTTGTGATACCCGAAAGAAAGCGATAATCGTTCACCACGATCGGCCGCTTGCGTGCGAGCTTGCCGGTGACCACAGGACCGAACCAGGTGGCTTCATGGCCGCCGAGGCGAAACATAAGTTCGGCCTTCTTGAGTTCGATGCCGCTGAGCGATTCGACAAACCCGAGAAACCAGGAGCCGCGGCGAAATTCGCCGTCCGTAATGAAGCGGAGGTCAGCGTCTTCCTCATGCCGCACCGCATCAGTGATGCACTCCGCCACGACCTTCTCAAGCGCCGCGTCGTCGATCTTTTTTTCCATATGGGCGCGATGAGCCTTTTTCAGCGCATCGGGCCGCAGCAGGCTTCCGACGTGGTCGGCGCGGGGCAGGTCGAGCATGGCATTTCCTCCTGTTTCTCCTACGCTATCAAATAGGTGACAAAAATCAAATCCGGATTCGAAAAAATTCCGCAAGACTTCGCAATGCCTTACCCCTAGAAAAGGGGCGAGCGGGGGATTTTGCAATGAGCCTTTATCTGGACGATCTGAAAGTTGGTCAGCGGTTCGAGACCGCGCGCCGCACCGTGACCGAAGCCGAGATCATCGCTTTCGCGAAGGAGTTCGACCCGCAATATTATCATGTCGATCCGGTGGCGGCACAGAAGTCCGCCTTTGGCGGGTTGATCTCATCTGGCTTTCATACGCTCAGCCTGTCGATGCGGTTGTTCTTCGATCTCAATTTGTGGCCGGATTCGGTGATTGCTTCGCCCGGTATGGAGAACGTGAAATGGCTCAAGCCAATGCGCCCGGGCGATACCATCCGTGCCGCCGCCGAGGTGATCGAGGTGCGGGTATCCTCGTCGAAGCCGGATCGCGGGGTGGTAATCATGGATCATCCCTGCTGGAATCAGAACGACGAGATGATCCTGAACCTTCGCTGCGCGCATATGCTGCGCCGGCGGACCTGAGACCCGCGGGATAGGAAGATGACGGCCTCCGGAATCTCTGCAAAACTGCGGCGGGGGAGTTTGGTCATGATCCGGTCCATTCGCTGCGCGGCAGCGGCAGCGGCCGCGCTTGTCACGCTGGCGCTTTCGCTGCCGGCCGTTGCGCAGGTGCCGTTCTATATTCCGCTGCCCGGAGAGATCGCGGGCCCTCCCGGCACCTTGATCCGCCAGGAGCCGGTGCTGGGCGCGCCGCTGGGTGCGATCGCTGTACGCATTCTTTATCGGTCGACCGGATTGAACGGTGAACCCATCGCTGCTTCGGGTATCGCAATTGCTCCGGTCGGGCCACCGCCGCCGGGAGGCCGACCGGTGGTTGTCTGGGCACACCCGACCACGGGCGTGGTTCCGAGATGCGCCCCCTCGTTGTCATTGACTTTTTTCCAAAAGGTGCAGGGGCTGCTGCCGATGTTGGAGCGCGGGTATGTCGTGGTAGCGCCCGACTATCCCGGCCTTGGTACCGCCGGTCCGCATCCCTATTTGATCGGTGAATCAGAGGCGCGCGCCGTGCTCGACGCGGCCCGCGCGGTGAAACAGCTGCCGGTCGGAGCTGGCCATCGCTTCGTTGTTTGGGGCCATTCGCAGGGCGGGCATGCGGCGCTCTATACGGGGTTGCTGGCCCGCCGCTACGCGCCGGAGCTTGAATTGCTGGGAGTCGCCGCCGCTGCGCCCGCGACCGAACTAGGCACGTTGCTCCGCGACGATTTCAAGACCGCCGTCGGAAAGATACTTACCACCATGGCGCTGTGGTCGTGGACGCGGGTGTTTGACGCGCCGATCGAGAGCGTAGTGTCCGCGGATGTGATGCCGACAGTCAATCGGCTGGCGGAGCAATGCATCGAGACGCCGTTTGAAAATCTCACTGCGGCGATGGTCGAGATGCCGTTGCAGCGCCGGTTCCTCACCGTGCCGGATATCACCAAGGTCGAGCCGTGGCGCGGCATCATGCTGCGCAATACGCCCGGAGCCCTTCCGCGCGACCTGCCGCTGTTGATGATCCAGGGAACGGCCGACACGATCGTCGAACCCGCCGTAACCGAAGCCTATGTGAGCCGTCAGTGTAAGGCCGGCGGTCCTGTCCGTTTCATGTTGATGTCGGGGATAGGCCATGACCCGATCGCGAGGGATACCGCACCGGCGGCGGTGCAATGGATGGCGGCTCGTTTCGCCGGCGCGCCACCGGAAAATGATTGCGTACGGTAACCGACCGGATCGCCGCGCCGCTCCGACGCAGGTCCGATATGCGCTTGCGGGATTTTCTCGCCCGACCCGTCGTCTATAAGATGCGATAAACCTTCTCGATGTCAGGGGAGGGGGCTGTGGAGGAATTTGCGTGGCACCAGCGCTCGATCGGACTTATGACGGCATCATCATCGGCGCGGGCCAGCACGGCCTGGTGCTTGGTTCCTATCTCGCAAAGGCTGGGTTGAAGATCCTCCTCGTCGATCGCAGGCTCACCTATGGCGGCGGGCTGTGCACACAGGAAGTCACCAAGCCCGGCTTTTATCACAACCTGCATTCCATCAATCATTTCAGCATCAGCGACGCGCCCTGGTTCGGCGATCTGAACCTTGCCGACAAGGTCACTTATATCACGCCGCGCTACGAATTCGGGCAGGCGCATCTCGACGGCTCGGCGCTAGTGCTGGGCCGCGATCTCGAAGAGACGGTCGCCAATATTGGCCGGTTCTCGAAAAAGGATGCGCAGACATTCCGTGACTGGAACGCGCGGGCGGAAGAGATGACCGCGAAAATCCTGATTCCCGAACGTTACGCCGAGCCGCTGTCAAAGACTGAGCGCGGGGCATTGCTGTCGCGCACCTCGATCGGGCGTGAGTTTCTGGAGATGACGCAGCGCCAGCCCCTCGATGTGGTCGAGGAACTGTTCGAAAACGAGCACGTCAAGCTCCTCTTCCTGTTCAAGGTCTCGCTGTTCGGCACTTGGCTTACCGATACTCTGTCCAAGACCAGTCCCATGGGCTCGGTGATCCGCGCCTTCGATCTGCAGACCGGCTATCAGCTCTGTCAGGGCGGCTCGTTCAACCTGGCGCGCGGGCTGATGGAGACCTTCATCGCCGCGGGCGGCACGTTCCAGCCGCAGGTGTCGATCGACAGGGTCGTGGTCGAGGGCGGGCGTGCCACCGGCATTGCGCTCACTGATGGCCGAACCGTGCGCGTGTCGCAATTCGTTGCCAGCACCGTCGACGTGCATACGACGCTGGAAGGGCTGCTCGGACGCGATCAGCTGCCGCAGCATTTCTGCACGAAGCTCGACAACTTCAAATACACCGCCTGGACCCTGTTCGGGCTGCACCATGCGCTGCATGAAAGCCCGAATTTCTCCGCGTCGGCGTTCGACCCCAATCTCAACCGGGCGTTGAAATGGAGCCTGGGAGCGGAGACCATGCAGGACCTGTTTGCGGCACATCAAGACGTGCAGGCCGGACGGGTGCCAAAATTGGTTCAATTCGGCTCAGGTCCCCTGAGCCTGCTCGATCCGACGCAGGCGCCGCCGGGTAAACACACGACCTATGCGTGGCATGTGATGCCGCTTCTTGATGACATGAGCGAGCCGGACTTTGACGCCTTCAAGGAAGAGTTTTCCGACCGTATCGAGGAGGTGTATGCGCGTTATTGTCCCAACATGACCAAGGACAACATCATCGGAAGGCACGTCTACACGGCGCGCGAATATGTGCTTGAGCTGCCGAACATGCGCGGTGGCGACATTTTCATGGGCGCCTTCAACGCCGATCAGGTGATGTACAATCATTTCGGCTATCGCACGCCGTTACCCAATTTCTACTACGCCGGCTCGGGCGCGCATCCGGGCGGCGCGATTTCGGGCGGGCCGAGCTACATCACCGCCGGCATCATCGCGCAAGACCTTGGGATCAAACCCTGGTGGACGCCGTGGGACGCGCGTGCGGCGCTCGAAACGCTCGCAAGCTCACAGGCGGCCTGAAATGAAATTGCAAACCGACGCCGGGATTGTGCAACCCGATTTCTCCTCGCTTCGTGGCCGCGTTGCGATCGTCACCGGTGCCGGGCAGGGGATCGGCAAGGTATTCGCAAAAGCTTTCGCCGAATGCGGAGCCATCCCGGTCATCGCCGAACTCGATGCCAAGAAGGGAGAGGCGGTGGCGAGGGAGATCGAGGATGGCGGCGGTCAGGCTTTCGCGGTCGCAACCGATGTCGCTTCACCCGACTCGATTGCGTCGATGGTAGAAGCCGTTGATCGCCGCTACGGCCGCCTCGATATCCTGGTCAATAATGCGGGGATTTTCTCTACCCTCGAGATGCGTCCCTTCGATCAGATTCCGCTCAACGAATGGGAGCGGGTGCTGCGCGTCAACGTCACCGGTCCCTTCCTGTGCTCGCGCGCAGTGCTGCCGGCAATGCGGCGCGCGCAATGGGGTCGCATCGTTCACATGGCGTCGGGAGCGGTCACCATGGGGCGGCCGAACTATCTCCACTATATTGCGTCGAAAGGCGCGCTGTCAGGCATGACCGGGTCGATGGCGCGCGAATTGGGGGCGTCTGGCATTACGGTGAACGCGATCCTGCCGGGCGCCACCTTTACGGAAATCGAACGCAAGACCGTCAGTCCCGAACAAAAGGTGCGCATCGTCGCGCAACAATGCATCCCGCGCCCCGAAACTCCCGACGATCTCGTCGGCACTGTTCTGTTTCTGTCATCCGATGCGTCCGCCTTCCTGACCGGTCAGTGCCTGACCGTCGATGGCGGCGCTACCCACCGATAAACGAAGGAGCTCGACGATGACCGTTCACCCCCGCATGAAGGCGTTCAATTTTCAGGACTGGATCGAGCGCAACAAGGGCAGCCTGAAGCCGCCGGTCTCGAACAAGCAATTGTTCGACGAGAAGACCGGGATGATCGTGATGATCGTCGGCGGGCCGAACAAGCGCGTCGATTTCCATGACGATCCGGTTGAGGAGTTTTTCTATCAGCTCAAAGGCGACATGCTTCTGAAGATCGCCGAAGGCGGCAAGATCTACGACGTGAAGATCAAGGAGGGCGAAGTATTCCTCCTGCCACCGCATGCGCGGCATTCACCGCAGCGGCCGATGGAAGGCTCGGTCGGTCTCGTGGTGGAAGGGACGCGGACCGAGGCGATGCGCGACGGCTTCGAATGGTTCTGTTTCAAGTGTGGTGGGTTGGTTCACCGGGTTGAGGTACAGCTCAAGGATATCGTGAAGGATCTGCCACCGCTCTATGAAGCTTTCTACGCCGACGAGAAGGCGCGGACCTGCCCGTCATGCGGTACAGTGCATCCCGGCAAGACTCCTCCCGACGATTGGGTGCAGATGTGAGGAGCGGGGTCGGACTGGCCCGTATCGTAGCTTAAACTGCTCTTTTGGGTTGAGTCAGGCGGCAGCACGGCGCCATGGCGCGTCGCTGCCCAATTTGCAGACCCGGCCGTGCCACCGATAACGACAAGCGATCACTCCTCGCGGCGGAAACCGGGATCTGCTCCTTTGTGCCGCGGCCGGATCGCTTGCGCCGATGGGCAATTGCCCTATAGATTGCGGCCAAATAACGCGCACCAAGCGCGGCTCAGAAGGGAGAGATTGATGTTCAAGCGAATGATGGTGTCGGCGTTGGCGCTTACCGCCACGGCTGGCCTCGCGGCAGCGCAAGAAATCAAGGTCGGGCTGGTGCTGCCCTATACCGGGGTTGGAGCGGAACTGGCGCAGCCGATTGACCGCGGCGTAGAGCTTTATCTCAAGACTCATGCCGATGAAATGAAGCCGTTTAGCGTCAAGCTGATCAAGCGCGACTACAAGGACGCGAGCGGCGCGACTGCAAAAATCGTGGTGCAGGAACTGCTCACCCAGGACAACGTCGACGTGCTTGCCGGCTGGGTCTACTCGCCGAACGCGATTGCAACGGCACCGCTGGTCAGTGCGGGAAAGAAACTCGCGGTATTGATGAACGCGGGAACCGCGCACATCACCAATATGTCGCCCTATTACGTGCGCACGTCCTTCAGCATGTGGCACGCGGGTCATGCGTTGGGTGAAGCGGCTGCGAAGCAACTCGGCGCCAAGACCGCAGTGATCGGCTATACCGACTTCCCGCCCGGCAAGGACAGCCTTGCAGCCTTCAAGATGGCGTTCGAGGCCAATGGCGGCAAGGTGATCGACGAAGTTCCGATGGGCGGCGCCAATGCGGTCCCGGACTTCACGCCGTTCTTCCAGCGCGCCAAGGACAAGAAGCCGGATGTCTTCTTCGTCTTCGTGCCGGGCGGCGATCATTCGAGCGCCGTGGTGCGCACCTATAACGCGCTCGGCATGAAGGACGCCGGCATCAAGCTGATCGGCCCCGGCGACATCACGCAGGACACCAAACTGCAGCCGATGGGCCAGAATGCCGATGGCCTGATCACCATGCACCATTACAACGCCGACCTCGACAATCCCGAGAACAAGAAATTCGTCGAGGCCTGGAAGAAGGAATATGGGCCGGATTCCACGCCGGACTTCATGGCCGTAGCCGGTTATGACGGCATGGCCGCGATCGCTGCTGCAATCAAGGCGACCGGCGGCAAGCTCGAAGGCGATAAGGCCGTGGCGGCGCTCAAGGGCTGGAAGTTTGCAAGTCCGCGCGGTCCGATTCAGATCGATCCCGAGACCCGCGACATCATCATGAACGAGTATCTGTCGCAGGCCGCGTATCAGAACGGACGCGTCGTGCAGAAGAATATCGGCAAGATCGATGCCGTGAAGGACGCCTGCAAGGCCAACAAGGTCGGGCCTTGCGGCAAGTAACGGCGCAGTTCATCGATTGAGGGGATCCGCCGTCCGGGACACCGGACGGCGGCTTTGCTTGGCAGGCGGGGTATCGCGTGATTTTCGGGGAGGACGTGGCTGGTATCGTGCTCGGTGGTCTCGCCGCCGGCATGGTGCTGTTCATCGTCTCGGTCGGCCTCTCGGTCACAATGGGATTGATGGGGTTCGTGAATCTCGCGCATGGCGGCTTCGCCATGATCGGCGGCTACGTCATCGTGTTGTCGATGAACCGGCTCGGCGTGCCCTTCGTTCCGGCGCTTGTGCTTGGCTTCGTGGTTACGGCTGCCTTCAGCGTCGTAATGGAGCGGCTGTTTTATTCAAAGCTCTATCGCGCGGCCGAACTCGACCAGGTGCTGTTCTCGATCGGGCTGGCCTTCGTCATGATCGCGACGGTGGTGATCGTGATCGGCCCGGAGACCCAGCCGCTGATTCTTCCCGACTGGCTGCGCGGCCAGCTGGACCTCGGCTTCACCTCGTACCGGACCTACAGCATCTTCCTGATCGTGCTCGGCGGCCTCATCGCGTTTTTGCTCTGGATCGGCTTTGAGCGCACCCGGATCGGCGCGCAGATCCGTGCTGCAGTCGACAATCGCCGGATGGTGGAATCGCTCGGCATCAATATCGACCGGCTGTTCACCTTCACCTTCGCTTTCGGCAGCGGCATGGCCGCAATCGGCGGCGGGCTGGGCGCCGAATTTCTCGGACTCGATCCGCAATACACGTTGAAGTATCTCGTCTACTTCCTGATCGTGGTTGCGGTTGGCGGGCTCGGCCGCATCACCGGCGTGTTCTACGCGGCGCTTCTGATCGGCATCCTGGATTTCGTCCTGAAGAAATATCTCCCTCAAGGTGGCACCGTATTCGTCTACGCATTGACCATCCTGATCCTGTTATTCCGGCCGCAAGGCCTGTTCGGACGGAGCGGGTCATGAGCGAGTCCGGCGCCCGGTTGCCTGCGGCAGTCCAGGATTTCGTGCGTCGTCATCGGTTGCGCTGGTGGGAGCCGATCCCGTGGATCTGCGCGATCGCGTTTTTCTATCTGTTCCCACGCCATCTCGGCTTCGGTAACGAACTGCTGGTGATGGTGCTGTTCGCGCTGTCACTCGACCTCGTGCTCGGTTATGCCGGTATTGTCACCCTTGGACATGCCGCATTCTTTGGAATCGGCGCTTACACCGTCGGTATGCTGGCGCATCACGGGTTGTGGACCGAGCCGATCAGCGGCCTGTTGATCGCGGCGGTCGTGGCCTCGATTTTCGGCCTGTTATCCGGCCTGGTCTTGCTGCGGACCACCGGCCTGACGCTGCTGATGCTGACCTTGTGCATCATGTTGCTGTTGGAAGAGGCAGCCAATCTCGGGCAAGTCTGGACCGGCGGCTATGATGGGCTCGACACCGTGCCCATCGACCCGATCTTCGGGATATTCGCTTTCAATCCGCTGATCCCTGCGACCCAATACATCTATATCCTGTGCGTGCTGTTCGTCTGCTTTCTGATCTTGCGAACGATCATCTATTCGCCGTTCGGGGAGAGCTTGACCGGCATCCGTGAGAACACGCTCCGCATGCACGCCGTCGGTGCCCCGGTGCGCAAGCGCCTCGTGATCTGCTACGCGATCTCGGCATCGATCGCAGGCGTGGCCGGCGCGATCTGGGCCCAGTCCAACGCCTATGTGAACATGTCGACCCTGTCGCTCGATCGTGCCGCAACGGTTCTCATCGTTCTCGTGCTGGGCGGATGCGGCCGGCTCTACGGCGCCTTTGTCGGCGCCGTCGCATACATGGTGCTGTCCCATTACCTCGCCAAGCTCTACCCGACTGCCTGGCAGCTCGGACTTGGCCTGATGCTGATGATCATCGCGCTGTTCGCGCGCAACGGCATCCTTGGCATTTTCGAGTCTCTCGTGAACCGCGTCCGTGGCAAACGGGCGGTGTCATGACGCAAGCGCTGCTCGAAGCCCGCAATGTCGGCAAGACTTTCGGCGCCCTGGTCGCCGCGAGCAACATCAATTTCCGTCTCGATACCGGTGCGCGTCATGCCCTGATCGGGCCGAACGGCGCCGGCAAGACCACCTTCATCAATCTTCTCACCGGCGTGCTTACGCCGACCACAGGACAGGTGCTGCTCGGCGGCGAGGATGTGACGCAGGTCGCACAGGCCGAACGCGTCAAGCGCGGCATCGCACGCACCTTCCAGATCAACCGGCTGTTCCGCGGCCTGTCGGTGCTGGAGAATGTCTATATCCCGGTCTCCGAACAGCTCGGCGCCGCACCGACCATGTTCAAGCCTGCGGGGCTGCGGAAAGACGTGATCGACGCCTCGATGGCGCTGCTTGAAATGCTGAAACTGCAGGACGATGCCGGCCACCGGATTTCAGAGTTACCGTATGGCCGCCAGCGCCTGGTCGAAATTGCGATCGCGCTCGGTCTCGCGCCCAAGGTGCTGTTGCTCGACGAGCCGGCCGCAGGCGTACCGAGCGCGGAAAGCCACATCATCCTCGATGCCATTGCACGGCTGCCGAAGGAGATTGGTGTCCTGATCATTGAACACGACATGGATCTCGTGTTCCGGTTCGCCGAGCGCATCACCGTGCTGGTCGGCGGGCGCATTTTCGCGGAGGGGACGCCGAAGGAGATTGGCGCCAATCCGGACGTGCGCGCGGTCTATCTCGGTCAGGCCACCCACGGTGCGGATCATGGCTAGCGCGCTCGCCTGGAAAAACCTGTCCGCCGGCTATGGCGAGACCGTCGTGCTGGAGGATATCGACCTCGCGATCGCTGCCGGCGAGAGCGTGAGCATCATCGGGCGCAACGGCGTCGGCAAGACCACGCTGCTGGTCACCGCCATGGGCCAGACCAATGTCACGAGCGGCGATGTCATGCTCGACGGCGCTGCTGTCACCCGGCTGCCGATCTACCAGCGCGCGCTCAAGGGCATCGGCCTGGTCCCGCAGGAGCGAGAGATATTTCCCTCCCTGTCGGTAAGGGAGAATCTCGAGATCGCGGCCCGCCCCGGCTATTGGACCGAACAGAGGGTTTTCGAGCTGTTTCCGCGCCTGCGCGAACGCCTCGGCAATATGGGCAATCAACTGTCTGGCGGCGAGCAGCAGATGCTTTCGATTGCGCGCGCGCTGCTGACCAATCCGCAGGTCTTGCTGATGGACGAGCCGACCGAGGGGCTGGCGCCGGTATTGGTCGAGACTTTGGCCGAAGTGCTCGGCAAACTGCGCGACGAGGGCGCGCTGACCATTGTGCTGGTCGAGCAGAACAGCCGGGTGGCGCTGGCCTTTTCTCCTCGCACCGTGGTGATGGACAAAGGGCGGATCGTCTATGACGGGCCATCGCAGCCGTTGCGGGACGATCCAGAGCGGCTGGCCAGCCTCATCGGGGTCGCCGAACAGGCGTGATCCGGAAAAATGCCTTGCCCCGGACTGACCCAGGGTGGAGCCCGCCTCCGTAACATCACGCTGGCGTTGCCTGCGGCAATCAGCGAGCCCGGTTTAGGTCGCGCACCAGCCCACGTCTGCCTATGATCAGTCCCCATGATTCGGATCGGGCCCAGGATCATGTGCATGCGCGTTCGCGACGCCGCACTCGGACTGTGCGCCGTCTTTGCCGCGATCATGGCTGCTGCCGATCCCTCGCACGCTCAGCAGCGCAGTCTGTCCGGCCTCGGCATCGTGCTGATCCACGGTAAGGGCGGCACGCCGACCACCGGGATCGAGGGTTTGCATGAATCGTTGAAGCGTACGGGTGCTTTGGTCGATGCGCCGGAAATGCCATGGTCGGCGCGTCGCATCTATGACGCGACTTACGACCAGGCCATGACCGAAATCGACGCCGCGGTGGATCGGCTGAAGAAGGCCGGTGCCACCAGGATTGCCGTGATCGGCCACAGTCTCGGCGCCAATGCTGCAATCGGCTATGGCGCGCGCCGCAAGGATCTGCACGGGGTGGTCGCCCTCGCGCCCGGCCATCTGCCGGAGGCGTGGGCGTTGCGCGCGCGCACGCGCGGGGCGATCGCCGAAGCCAGGAAGATGATCGCCGCCGGCAAGGGCAACGTGCGCCGGTCGTTTCCCGATCTCGCGCAGGGGATTCCCTTCTCGGTCAACGCAACACCGGAAGTCTATCTCTCGATGTTCGACCCGGACGGGCCGGCGGTCATGCCGAAGAACGCTGCAGCGATCGAGGCGCCGCTATTATGGATCGTGGGCGTCGCCGATCCGATGGTCCTGCACGGCAAGGACTATGTTTACGGGCAGGGCACGCGGCATCCGAAGAGCAAATATGTGGTCAGCGCCAGCATGCATCTGTCGACGCCATACCAGTCGCGCGGCCAGATCATCGAATGGCTGAAGGGGCTGTAGCTTTCGTGTTGCCCCGCGGCCGGCGATCGAGGGACGGAGGTTACGCTACTCCTTGAGCCCGTTCGCTTTGGCCACCCAGGCCCGCACATCCGGCAGGATCTGCGGCAACAGCGCTTTCACCTGTTCCTTGGTCATGCCGGCGCGGATGCGCGGGTCATACAGGATGTTCAGGAGATACTGGTCGTAGATACCGAAGAAACCCATCTGGACGTCGTCGTTGAACATCGTCCAGGGCAGGTCGTCGTCGTCGTTGATCGGCCCCAGGGCCTGCAGCAATTCTTCGTAGATGCAATCGCGAAAGATGAATTCCCCGGCGTCGACCACGACGATCACGTCGGAATGCTCGATCCGGAACAATTCGTCCTTGCGGAAGCCTGACAGGCATTGCGGCTCCAGCGACTTCACGATCCGGGCGGCTTGCTCGCGTCCGTAGAATTGCCGTATGGTCTTTTCGATGTCGCGGTCGCGTACCAGCGTGACCGTGACATTGGCTTCCTTTCGGCTGTCGGCCATCGCAATATCGAGATGACGTATCTTGGAGCGGATGTCGTCGACGACCTCGGCCACCTCCTTGCGGCGATCCGGCTTGGCGCGGCTGTCAACATGGACGCGAACCGGTTTTTCATATTTGCGGATGCGGTCGACGCTGCCGGAGACATGAAACTCGGCGCCGAACACGATGCGGTAAAACCCGTCGATGATCTCCGCGTCGGTGAAGGTTGTGCGCTCGGCGGCGCGGCGTTTGTCGATTTCGGGATGCTCGGCCCGTGCATCCGCAGGCCAGAGAGCCGATGCGACCAGAACCGCCAGCACTATGGCGAACAGGCCGCGCAGCATCGCGAGCGCCGTCGGAATGCCCCAGTTCGGACGCGCCATCATGCCGGATACTCCGCGCGCGATCCGCGCCCGCGTGTGGTCTCAAGCTTTTGCGGAGTCACGAAGCGCAAGTCTTGATCAGGAGGACGTGGACAGGCGCGACGCCCGGCTCTGCAGCGCGCGCATACGATCGGCAAGACTGCCTTTCTCTGTGTCGGCGCTGACGTCGGTTGCGACCAGCACCGGGCCGTTGGCGACCTTGAGTGCGGCAGGCGCTGCGCTCGGGGCCTTTGCCAGAATCGCCTCGATCGGAGAATTGGGGCCCTCCAGCGTGACCGCAAGCTTCGCCACCTCGGCGGCGACGTCGTTGATGCGTTCGCGCAGCAGCGCGTTTTCCACCCGCTCCGCGGCCCAACTGGATTCGGCTTCGCGCTTCATTGCAGCGAGTTCGCTCTGCAGCTTGGCCCGCTCGGCATTGGAGCGCTCGAATTCCTTCTGCAGCACCTCTTTCTCGGCGGTCAGGTTCTGGATCAGCTCACGGTGCTGGGCGCTGGCCGAATTGAGTTCCTCGCGCAGGTGAAAGCCGCTCCGGCGCGCATTTTCGAGCTCGGTGCGCAGACGGTCGCATTCGTAGTCGCGCTCAGTCAGCAGGCGCCCCTGATCGACGACGCGGTCATCGAGTTCCGCAACGCGCTTGCCGAGCGCTTCGGCTTCGGCGGTCTGCACGCCGAGTTGTTGCTCCAGATCAGCGACGCGCTTGCTGAGATTCTCGACCTTGCCGCGTTCCTCGTTCAGGTTGAGCGTGGCAGCCGCGGCATCCTCGCGTTCCTTGTCGAGGCGATCTTCGGTCTTCTTGATATCGCGTTCGTAATCGCCGATGCGGATTTTTAGCGCTTCGATCTGTGTCTTGAGCGAGATCAGTTCGACCCGCTGGGCTTCGGTGGTCGCGGTGCGGTCGCCAAGATCGGACGTTATCCGCGTCATCTCGGCCTGCTTGTCCGACAGGCTGCGTTCGGTTTCATGCAGGCCAAGCGTCTTGACGGACAATTCGTCTTCCGTCGCCTTCATCTGATCCTTCAGCGCCTTTTCGCGCGCTTCGAGCGCAAAAATGGTCGCCGATTTTTCGCCGAGCTCCAGCTTCAGCCGGTTGATGGCATCGTTCTTCTTGCCGAGTTCGGCCAGCTGGCTGGTGCTCTTGGCCTTCAACTGCTCGACACTCATCTCTAGCCGCCGCGTCGACATCGCGAATTCCGCGCGCAGCTGATCCTTGTCGGCCTGGATCTCCGCCATCGAGAGCGGCGTCGCCGCTTCCATCCGGCGCATCGTCAGACGGACCGCGCGCGCGTGAACCAAGGGAATGAATATGAGCCCGAACAGGCTCGCCACCAGGAAGCCGATGCCCAAATACATGGCCGGCTCGATCATGACGGAAACTCCAACCGACTGGCGAATCTGAGCGGATGGCGTGACATAACCGTGCCACGAGAGCGCCGCCGCCCGCCAGCGCCTCTCCCGATTAACCTAGACCGGCGCACGGCCGGCGGGGAAGGAAATTCCGTTCTGTCACAAGAGTTAGAACGGGTTCCAGGTCGCCTTGGGGGTGAACTTGAGATAGCCGATATTGGCCCCGAGCCGCAGTCCGACTCCGGCCCGGATCGGCACAACTATGATGTTGCCGGCCCCGAGCGCGGTCATGCCGAAACCGCCGATAAAGTAAGCCGATCCGTCGATCCCGCCAAAGCGGTTGTAGATGGTCTCGGTCGCGGGCAGGTTGTAGACGAGCATCATGGTGCGCGCGCCCTCGCCGCCGGCGTCAAAACCGATGGAAGGACCCTGCCAGAACACCCGCAGGTCGCCGGCATTCTTGGTATAGAGCGTGCCCTCGCCGTAGCGCAGCCCGGCCACGAAGGCGCCGCCGGCTTCCTCGCCCAGGATATAGCCGTTTGGCTGCCCGAACTGGCTGAAGGCCTTCTCCACCACTTGGGCGAGCCCGCGGGACACTGTGCCGAAAAATTTGTGGCCGTTATCCAGGATTTCGTTGGAAGAATATTGCGGCTGCCCCTGAGGCTGCTGCTGAGGCACGGGTTGCGGCTGCTGCCCGAATGCCGGCTGCCCCTGCGCGCAGGCGAGGCAAGCCGCGACGGCCAGAAGGCGAATCAGCGAACGCATCTTGTGCTCCATCAGGAATAGGGTCGGCGCGCGGGCTTAACCGGTTACTCACGCGGATGTTGTCAGCTAATGGGCATCCGAATCGGAACACTTGTTAGACCGAATCATGACAACACTGCGCCGTCAACGCCGGAGCCTGCGCGCGGCACTGCTTGCGCTGGTTCTGTCCCTGACACCGGCGCTCTTGCTGTGGCAGCAGGGACACGCCACCACCACCGAGCAGATCGTCGTGGACCGTAATTCCGGGCTGGCGATCTATGGCTATGATCCGGTCGCCTATTTCACCGACAGCGCCGCGAGGGTCGGACGCGCCAACCTCGAAGTGACATATGCGGGTGCCGCCTGGCGCTTCGGCAATGAGGGGAACCGGGCGGCCTTCGCCAAGGACCCACACGTCTACATGCCGCAATATGGCGGGCACGATCCGGTCGCGATCGCGAGCAACATCGCGCGCGCGGGGCACCCCGAGGTCTGGGCGATCCACAACGGCCGCCTCTTTCTGTTCTATTCCGAAGATGCCCGCAGGCAATTCGATGCCGATCCCGCCCACATGGCGCAGCAGGCGGACGTGAACTGGCCCCAGGTCAGGCTGACGCTCGCGCCCTGATCAGCCGTATCTTGCCGCATCCCCGGGATCGCACCAGGCGACGAAGGACGGGACCTTGAGCTCGCGTGCGATCTGTCCGTAACGCACCGGCGTGCCATCGAGCGAGACCACGGCGCCGCCGGCCGCGCTCAGAACCGCGTCGCCGGCTGCGATGTCCCATTCCGATGTGCGCCCGAGCCGTGGATACACATCGGCCTTGCCCTCCGCGATCCGGCAGAATTTCACCGACGATCCGCAATCCATGCGGTCCACCTCGGCAAAGCGAGTCAGCCATTGCTCGGTATTGGGATCGAGATGCGATCGGCTCACCATCGCGCGCCAGGGACCGCTCTGATGGGCCTGGGTGCGCAAGGCGACGCGTTCGGTCGCGTCTTTCGGTGCGGCGCCAGGTTGCAACCGGAGCCGTTCGGATCCTGTACCGATTGCCCCGCGCCAGATCGCGTTCAGCGCCGGTGCGCCGACAATGCCGCTGACCGGCCGGCCGCTCCGCACGATCGCAATATTGACGGTGAACTCGTCGCGGCCGTCGATGAATTCGCGAGTGCCGTCGAGCGGATCGACCAGAATGAAGGTCTCCGACAGTTCAGGGAGCGAGCTTGCTGATGCCGCTTCCTCCGACACCACCACGATGCCCGGCAATGTGCGCGCAAGCCCGTCCAGAATGATCGCCTCCGCCGCCTCGTCGGCCTCGGTCACAGGGCTCGCATCCGCCTTGGTGCGGATGGCGGTGCCGGCCTGCCGCACGCGCATGATCGCGTGGCCGGCCTCAGAGGCGATCTGCGTCAACGCATCGAGTAGCGACGGATCTGCAAAATCACGCGTCATTGTAACGTCCCTCAACGAATGGTGCTGCGATAGGCAGCTTGGCGCACCGGCGTGCGCGGTGTATCAAGCGAGCGCCCGCGCTCGGATCGAGTGATTCGCGTTCCGCCGCCGCCTTGACCGGAGCCAGATTCATGTCCGCCAACTCTGTCGCTCAAGCGTCCGCTGCTCAGAAGTTCGACGACCAAAACTCCGAATCCGGCATTCATGTCGGGTCATTGGACCTGGCTGCTCTGCTGTGCTCGCGCGTTTGCCACGACCTGATCAGCCCTGTCGGCGCGATAGTCAATGGCCTCGAAGTGATGGAAGACGACAACGATCCGGAAACCAAGGCCTTCGCCATGGACCTGATCAAGAAAAGTGTGCGCCAGGCCTCGGCGAAGCTGCAATTCTGCCGGCTGGCCTTCGGCGCCGCCGGGTCTGCGGGCGCGCAGATCGATATCGGCGATGCGGAAAAGGTGGCGCGCGCTTTTCTCGAGGACGACAAGACCAAGATCACCTGGAATCTGCCGCGCCTCCTGCTCCCGAAGAATCGCGTCAAGCTTTTGCTCAACATGCTGCTGATTGCCGGTCAGTCGATCCCGCGCGGCGGCCAGATTATTGTCGATCCGGTTGGCGAGGGCGAGACGATGGCGTTTCGGATTGCCGCCAGCGGGGGCTATGCCAAGGTGCCGCAGGCGGTCCCGGAATTGCTCGCCGGTGGTGCGCATGGCGGCACCGTCGACGCGCATGCGGTGCAGCCTTACTACACTAGTCTGCTCGCAAAGGACTGCGGATTGACCGTTGCCGCCGTTAGCGAAGGCGAGGCGATCGTCGTCGCGGCCCGATAGGCGCGCGAACAAGCGTAAGACGGCGACCTGGATCGACAAGGTTAACCGTGGGTTAAGCCGACGATCTCCTGCCTTCCCCTTACGCAATATTAAACGGTTACCAACACACTACCATGGACGGAGTGGTGCGCCGCCGGAGATGTCCGGCGCGGAGAGTCTTTCGCCATGGACGAGTTGTTGCGGGATTTTTTGACCGAGACCCATGAGAGTCTCGATATGGTCGATTCCGAGCTCGTGCGTTTTGAGCAGGAGCCGAACAACGCGGACATCCTCGCCAACATTTTCCGCCTCGTTCACACCATCAAGGGGACCTGCGGGTTTCTGAATCTGCCGCGGCTTGCGACGCTCGCACACGCCGCCGAGAATCTGATGGGCCGGTTCCGTGACGGCCTGCCGGTCACGCAGAGCGCGGTTTCGCTGATCCTTGCCACCCTCGACCGCATCAAGGAAATTCTCGAGACGATCGAGCGGCGTCAGATCGAGCCCGACGGGACCGATGACGATCTGATCGTCCGGCTTGATGCGATGGCGGATACGGTGCCGCGTGTGACGTCTCCCGCCTCGGACTCGCTCGACCGCCCGGTGCCCGCCCGCACGTTGAAGCCAGGCGAGGCCACAGTCGACGAGCTTGAATCCGCGTTTCGTGAAACGCCCGGACCGGCACCGGCCGCGAGCTTGCCGGGAAAGCCTGTTCCTGCCGACTCCGGAAAGATTGCGGAGCGTGCGGACGCCAAGGCTGCGAGTCCATCGATCCGGGTCAATGTCGACACGCTCGAACATCTGATGACCATGGTCTCGGAGCTTGTGCTGACCCGCAATCAGCTGATGGAACTGGCACGACGCCAGACCGAGACGGAGTTCAAGCTGCCGCTGCAGCGGCTCTCGCATGTCACCGCCGAATTGCAGGAAGGCGTCATGAAGACGCGCATGCAGCCGATCGGCAGTGCCTGGCAGAAACTGCCGCGTCTGGTGCGCGATCTGTCCGCCGAACTCGGCAAGCAGATCGAACTCGAAATGCAGGGCGCCGAGACCGAACTCGACCGGCAGATTCTCGACATGATCAAGGATCCGCTGACGCACATGGTGCGCAACGCCGCCGATCATGGGATCGAGTTGCCGGCGGACCGACGCCGCGCCGGCAAGCCGGAGCGCGCGACGATCCGGCTTACCGCACGTCATGAGGGCGGTCATATCGTCATCGAAATGTCGGATGACGGACGAGGTCTCGATACCAACAGGATCCGCTCACAGGCGCTGGCGAAAGGACTCGCGAGCGAGGTCGAACTTGAGAAGATGTCCGATGCGCAGCTTCAGCGGTTCATCTTCGCTGCCGGCATGTCGACCGCGGAGGCGGTCACCAACATTTCGGGCCGCGGCGTCGGAATGGATGTTGTGCAAAACAATATCGACCAGATTGGCGGCGTGATCGACGTGAAATCGGTGCCCGGGCAGGGCACGGTGTTCACCATCAAGATTCCGCTGACGCTTGCTATCGTCTCGGCGCTGATCGTCGAAGTGGACGGGGAGCGCTTCGCGATACCGCAGGTGGCGGTGATGGAACTCGTTCGCGTGCGCGGTGACGGCGAGCACCGGGTTGAGCGCATCAAGGATACGCCGGTATTGCGCCTGCGGAACAAGTTGCTGCCGCTCATCTTCCTGAGAAAATTCTTGCGTCTCGGTAGCTCGGCCGACCAGGAAACCGAAAAGGCTTTCGTGGTGGTGACCCAGGTCGGCGCGGAATCGTTCGGTATGGTCGTCGATCGTGTGTTCCATACCGAGGAAATCGTGGTGAAGCCGCTGGCCACGAAACTGCGGCACATCCACGCATTCTCCGGAAATACCATTCTGGGTGACGGCACGGTCATCATGATCCTCGATCCGAATGGGATCCTTGCCGCTTTCGGCTCGGTGCGAACAAGCGGGATCACGTGCGACGCCATCCCGGTGCCTGAGGCAGACGCGCCTGAAAAAAACAAGACGGCGCTGCTGATCTTCCGCGCCGGCTCGATTTCGCCGCGCGCCGTTCCGTTGTCGCTGGTAACGCGCCTCGAAGAGATCGATGTGGGCAGTATCGAGGTCGCGGGAGGCCGCCACCTTGTGCAATATCGCGGCCATCTGATGCCGCTGATCTGTCCGGGCGAATGTGTTCGCGTGAAGGAGAGCGGAACGCAGCCGCTTCTGGTTTTTTCGGACGGTGTCCGCTCGATGGCGCTTGTTGTCGATCAGATCGTCGATATCGTCGAGGAGCAATTTGAGATCGAGGTGAGCGACGAACGCCCGGGCATCATCGGCTCGGCTATCGTGAAGGGCGAAGCGACCGATATCATGGATGTCGGACATTACCTGCCTGCCGCCTTTGCGGATTGGTTGGGCGGCGATACCTTGGAGCGGCCGCGCCAGCACCTGCTGCTGGTCGACGATTCCGCCTTCTTCCGCAACATGCTCACCCCCGTTCTGCGTGCCGCCGGCTATGCCGTCACCTCCGCTGCGAGCGGGCACGAGGCCTTCGGCATGATCCGCAATGGCCGCGCCTTCGACCTCATCGTCACCGATCTGCAGATGCCGGGTATGGACGGCATTGCGCTCGCGAGCGCATTGCGGTCCGAGGCCAGGACTGCGCAGATACCGCTGATCGCACTGTCGTCGATCACGACCCCCGATATGATCGAGCGCGTGCGCCGCGCCGGTTTCCACGACTTCGTCGGCAAGTTCGATCGTCAGGGCCTGATTGCCGCGATCAAGGAACAGGCCGGCGGCGTCACCAGTCGGGCGGCCTGACGCCATGCTGAATACGCAGCAACCAGCGGCAAGCGCCGAATACGTCACGGTCACCATCGGGGGGCAATTGTTTGGTTTGCCGATCTCACGCGTGCAAGATGTGTTCGTGCTCAGCCAGGTCACGCGCGTTCCGCTTGCAGACGAGGACATTGCAGGGGTCATCAACCTGCGCGGCCGTATCGTCACGGCGATCGACCTGAGACGGCGGCTCGGCGTCTCGGGTGATGTCGGTCGCGCGAAGATCGCCGTCGGGATCGAGGGCGACGGGGAATCCTATGGGCTGGTGATCGACGCGGTCGGCGAGGTTCTGAAGCCTGGCGCCGAAACCGTCGAGCCGATTCCTGTCAATCTCGACGAACGACTCAAACGCGTCGCATCGAGCGTTCATCGCCTGGACGACAGGCTGATGGTGGTGCTCGACGTCGACGCGGTTCTCGATCTGAAATGCACTGAGATAGCCGCTTGAAGCGGTGGGGTATGCGGACCAGTCCGCCAGAACAGCGAGTGAGGGTGCCATGAAGACATGTCTGATCGTCGACGATTCCAGCGTCATCCGCAAAGTTGCGAAGCGAATTCTGGAAGGGCTGGAATTCCAGATCACGGAGGCCGAAGACGGCCAGCAGGCGCTCGATCAGTGTCATCGCACGCTGCCGGACGCGATTCTGCTCGATTGGAACATGCCGAGGATGGACGGCTACGACTTCCTCAAGGCGCTGCGCCGGATGCCCGGCGGTGAACGGCCCAAGGTCGTGTTTTGCACCACCGAGAATGATGTCGCGCATATTGCGCGCGCGCTCCATGCCGGGGCCAACGAATACATCATGAAGCCGTTCGATCGCGATATCGTCGAGGCGAAATTCCAGGAAGTCGGTCTGATCTGAGCCCATCATCCATTCGGCCCGGTGGTCAACGTGACGGCACTTTTCAATCGTGAAACCCGGCCGCCTGAAACGGCGGCTGACCGATTGCGCGTGATGGTGGTGGACGATTCCGCGGTTGCGCGCGGGTTCATTCGCCGCTGGCTCGAGCTCGAGCCGGGTATCGAGATCGTCGCGTCGCTGCGGACCGGACGCGAGGCGATGGACTATCTCGATCGCGCCGATCCGGATGTGGTCTTGCTCGATGTCGCGATGCCGGACATGGACGGCATTACCGCGCTGCCGCTGCTCCTGAACAGGAAGCCCGGCCTTGTCGTCATCATGGCGTCGACTCTGACGCGGCAAAACGCCGAGGTCACGCTGCGCGCGTTGTCGCTCGGCGCTCTCGACTGCATTCAGAAGCCGGAGGCACAGGGCGCCGTTACGACCGAGACCTACCGGCATGCGCTCGTCGCCAAAATCCGCGAACTTGGCGCACGGGCGCGCCGGGCGCGGGAGCCCGGGCGGGTGCTGCGGCCGGTGGTGAGCCGCAGGAGCGCGTCCGAGCCGGAAACTGCCCAACGATCTTTCGCGCTTAGAGCCGCGACCAAGGCCAGGCCGCGCGTGCTGGTGATCGGAGCCTCCACCGGGGGGCCGCATGCGCTGGACCAGGTCTGCAGCCGGCTCGGTCCGGTGATCGACGAGGTCCCGGTGCTGATCACACAGCATATGCCGCCGACCTTCACCACCATTCTTGCCGAGCATCTCGGCCGGGCGACCGGACGCCTCGCGCGCGAAGCCGAGGACGGCGAACCGATCCAGGCCGGCCGGATTTATGTCGCCCCCGGGCATCGCCATCTCAGGTTCGTGCGCGCGAACGGACAGCCGGTGGCGGTGCTGGACGATTCGGCGCCGGTGCATTTCTGCAAGCCCTCGGTCGACGTGATGTTCTCGTCCGCGGCGGAGATCTGGGGCGGAACTGTGCTCGGCCTGGTGCTGACCGGCATGGGCAGCGACGGCACCAGAGGCGGCGCGGATATCGTCGCCGCCGGCGGCAACATGATCGCGCAGGACGAGGCGACCAGCACCGTCTGGGGCATGCCGGGTGCGATCGCGCAGGCCGGCCTGTGTGCGCAGGTTCTGCCGCTGCCCGAGATCGCGCCCGCGATCCTGACCGCCTTCGGGAGGCGGCCATGACCGGCAGCGACTTCGAGTTCATCCGCAAACTGCTGAAGCAGCGCTCCGGCCTGATGCTGTCGGCCGAGAAGCAATATCTGGTCGAGAGCCGCCTGATGCCGGTGGCGCGGCGCAACGGCATCGCCGATCTGTCCGAGTTGACGCACCGGCTGCGGTGCGGCACCGACCAGGCTCTGACCGCCCAAGTGGTCGAGGCGATGACCACCAACGAGACCTTCTTCTTCCGCGACCGCATCCCGTTCGAGCACTTCCAGGCCTTCATCCTGCCGACGCTGATGCGCAGCCGCGAGCTCTACAAGCGCATCCGCATCTGGTGCGCGGCCGCCTCAAGCGGGCAGGAGCCCTATTCGCTGGCCATGGCGATCAAGGAGAGCGGTGCCGCGCTCGACGGCTTCCGCATTGAAATTATCGCCACCGATCTGTCCAGCGAGGTGCTGAAAAAGGCGAAGGCAGGCACCTACAACCAGTTCGAGGTGCAGCGCGGATTGCCGATCCATCTGCTGGTGAAGTATTTCAGCCGGACCGGCGAGGCTTGGCAGATCGCGCCCGACATCCGCGCGATGGTGCAGTTTCGCCCGCTCAATTTGCTCGACGATTTCTCCCGGCTCGGGCAGTTCGATCTCGTCGTCTGCCGCAACGTGCTGATCTATTTCGATCAGGCCGCTAAATCCGACGTGCTCGACCGGCTGGCACGGGTGGTGGCATCCGACGGCTTTCTCATTCTCGGCGCCGCCGAAACCACGATCGGACTGACCCAGGGCTTCAGGTCGGTGCCTGACAAGCGCGGGCTGTATGCGCCCGTCGCTCCGGCCACGCCGATCGCTCCCGTCGCCGATCGCGTGCTGCAATTTCCGTCGCCCACCATCCCGCTCGCCTCGTAACGCCGCGACTCACGCCTTGCGCCGGCGCGGCGCCGCGAGCCGCGCTGCCAGCACGATCAGCGTGACCGAGACGAGCAGCACCCAGGTCGGCGTCGCGAGGCCAAGCGCGATCAACAGCGTGGTCGAGATCACCGTGGTGGCGTAGCCGAGCACGCCGAGGAACGCGACATTGCCGTGCTTCATGCCGATATCCCACAGCATGAAGGCCGAGCCGATCGGGCCCAGTCCCAGCAGCACCATCACGATCCATTGCGAGGCGGTCGGCGTCTCCCAGCCTTCGAAGACGAGATTGCAGACGAGCGCGAGCGCAGCCGTTGCGAAACACGCGGGCGCCACGCTCTCGCTCGGCACCGCCGCGATCGTGCGCGACATGACAGAGTAGGTCGCCCACACCACGGCACTGGCGAACGCAAAGCTGAACCCCACCAGCGCATCGGGATGGCCGCTGGATGCGCCGATCTTGTCGAACACCAGCAGACCCGCGGCGGTGAAGCCCATCAGCGCGCCGACGATATGCCGCCAGCTCAATGTCACGCCCGGCAGGAAGCCGGACAGCAGCACGGTGAGCAACGCCCAGAGCGAAGCGATCAGACCTGCTTCCGCCGGCGGGGCGAGTTTCAGCGCGGCGAAATAGAGGACATGAAACACGAACAGGCCGTAGATGCCGAGCAGGAACGAGGGCAGCGTCGGCACCATGGCGCGCGTTGCGCCTGTGGCGATCGCGTAGGCCGCGATGGTCGCGCCGCCGACCAGGAAGGTGATCGCGGTCGACTGGAACGGCGGAATGCCGCCGCCCTTCAGCGCGGTCAGCGTCGCCAGCGTGCCCCACAGGATCACCGCGCAAAAGCCGATCAGCGTCGCAGTGCGGCCGTGAAGGGGGGCGCGGTGTTTGCTGGCTTCCGCGCTTGTCGATCCTGCTGCATCTGCCATCTGGTGAGGTCTTTTGTGTTCGTCGCAGCGGGGTCGGTGTGCTCCCTCCCCCCTTGCGGGGGAGGGTTGGGGAGGGGGGTCTAACAAATTCGATCGCATTGCAGCTACCCCCCTCCCGCCCGCCGGCGCTTCGCTTGGCGGGCGACCTCCCCCGCAAGGGGGGAGGTCAACCGCGTTTGATGAAAGAGTGCGGGCGCGCGCCGTTGCCCGTGTTGTTTGGAAGGCGCCGGGTACGCCTCGATCTCTCGGACCCTCCGCAAAGGGGAGGGGGGACGGTGCGCCGGGAAGCGCAGGCCAGTCCTTTGTGCCGCATGATTTTTTGTCATGCGGCCGCCTCTCGGCGCACCGTCCGCGGCGTTCTCATTTCGGTACCGGGCCGCGCTTTGCCTCCATGCGCCTGAAGCTGCGCATGGCGTCAGCCAGCTCCTGGCAGGGGTCCGTAGTGACCCCGGGCGGAGCCCCGGCACCGCCCGAGTGCGGGGTTACGAGCCCCGCCCGCAGGCGCCGCATCCCACCCCGCCTTCATGACGTCTCATGACAACGCCCTCGGTGGATGGGATGGATAGGAATATAGTCCATAACCGTTCATGTGTCAAGTCGCACGTCTGCCGCGAGAGGCGAGTCGCGGCAATCCGAGTTACAAGAGTGGTTGTTGGCTGATCCGTCATCCTGAGGTGCGAGCGAAGCGAGCCTCGAAGGATGGACGGCCCCTGCTTTCTTTCCGGGCCGTCGCCCTTCGAGGCTCGGCGCTGGGCGCCGAGCACCTCAGGGTGACGGATTTAAACTGCTGTTCGTCGCAGAATCTTTATTTTGCCGGCCACTCCCTGCTAAACCCCACCCACCATGCTGAAAGTCGCCGCTCTCTATCAATTCGTATCGCTGCCGGATTTCCGCGACCTCCGCGAGCCGCTGCGCGCGCTGTGCGAGCGCCTCGCGATCAAGGGCACGATCCTGCTGGCGCATGAAGGCATCAACGGCACCGTCGCCGGCAGCGATGAGGCGATCGACAGACTCATCACCGAGTTGCGCGATGGCGCTCTGTTCGGCGGGCGGCTCGACAATCTCGAGCTGAAATATTCCACCGCGCCGGTCATGCCGTTCCAGCGCATGAAGGTGCGGCTGAAGAAGGAGATCGTCACGCTTGGCGATGCCACCGATCCGACGAAAAAAGTCGGCACCTATGTCGATGCCGCCGACTGGAATGCGCTGATCGCCGACGGCGATACGCTTGTGATCGACACCCGCAATGATTTCGAAGTGGCGATGGGCACGTTTGACGGCGCGGTGAATCCGAAGCTGTCGCGTTTCGGCGAATTTCGTGATTATGCCGCGCGCGAACTCGATCCCAAGAAGCATCGCAAGGTCGCGATGTTCTGCACCGGCGGCATCCGCTGCGAGAAGGCCAGCGCGTATCTGCTCGCGCAGGGCTTTGCCTCGGTCTATCACCTTAAGGGCGGCATCCTGCGCTATCTCGAAACCGTGCCGGAAAGCGAGAGCCGCTGGCGCGGGGAATGCTTCGTGTTCGACGAGCGGGTGGCGCTCGGCCACGGACTCGCGGTGACGCGCGCGGGCGAAGACGCGGCGCCGGGCGACCCGCTGTTGGCGCCCCGCGACGACGACGCGGCGTAGCGGGAACAGCTACGTCATTGTTAATAGAGTTGCCGTTTCGTTCGCGCTAAAAGCCACCATTGCCGGCATCGAGCCTACAGGCGCCGGCACCCGAGAGCGGCGTGTGCTCCCCTGTAGATCTCGACCGATGAGTTCTTGGAGCGCCTGCATGCCGAATTATCGCGCCTATGTGATCGGACCCGACGGCAGCTTCGCCCGCGCGCATAATTTTTCCGCCGCCGACGACCAGGAAGCCCGCGCGCATGCCGCGCGCTACGTCGACGGTCACGACGTCGAATTATGGTGCGGCGACGTCAAGGTGGCATTGCTGCCGCGCGAGGATGCGGTCAAGCGCAAGTGGGGATGAGCGGGCGGGCCGACCACGCCGCGGCGAACCTGCGACACGCTGTCGCTTTGGCATAAACCTCTGAAATAGAACTGAAAATGGGCGCGGCCCCAGGGGTCTCTGCGCGCCCATCCCCCTCTTGACGGCGTGCCGCTCCGCCCTAAATCGTCCAGCCGACGGGCGCCGGACCGGGCCCGTTGCGGGCGCTGGAGGACGTCCGGCGCGCGCTCGTAGCAACGTTGCTCTGGTGAGCATGCTCTTTGGAGACTTTGGCTATGAGACGACACCGTCTTGCCGTCCCTGCCGATGCGGAGGGCCGGCGATGAGCACACGCTTCGATCTCGACGAGTTGCTGCATCCGTCCCGCGCCTTCGCGCATCCGTCGGATGTGGTCCGCGATCCCGATCTCAGCCTCAACGAGAAGCGCGCGATCCTGGCCTCCTGGGCGTCGGATGCCTGTGCGCTGGAAGCCGCCCCCGATCTGCGCGAAATCCCCGGCGGCAATCAGGTGCGCTTCGAGGAGATCATGGACGCGTTGCGCACGCTCGACCGGCAGGCGAATGACGCGATGCCGGGCGTGGGGCGGACCCTGCGCAAGCGGCGGCTGCGCGGCCTTCTGCGCCGCGACAAGCCCGATCACGGCCACTCGCTGCAATAGGTGCGATCATGATCGCGACCATGATCGACTGCTATGTGATCGGCCGGGAGCGCAATGTCGTGCGCGTCGACTTTTCCCGCAAACCCGAGCCGCCGGCGCCGACCTTTCCGGGCGCCGGCGCGCTGCGATCCTGTGCGGCGCTGTTTCAGACGGTCAACGCCGCAGCCGGTCTGCGCACCGAGGCGGCGTGATGAAGACCGCGCTGATCGTGCTGCTGATGGCCGGACTGGTGCTGGCCGCGTACGGCTGGCCGACCCTTGCACGGCCGGGTGAAGCCCGGCCGTGAGGCGCGGCGCTACTGCGCTTTCGCGGTTCTGGTCTTGCCGAGGTTGCGGCGGACATAGGCCGCGGGCGGCTCCGGCAGGCGGAACACCACGACCATGCGATTGACCTCGCCGCGTTTGAAGGCGGCGAGGAATTTTGGATAGTCCTTGACCGAGACGCAGCCGTTCGACTGGCCATTCGGCCCGAGCATATAGGGGTGCACCAGGATGCCGTTGCGTCCGAACATCGCGGCGTGGTCTTCCGGATTCATCCGGATCGCCTCGACACCGTGGAAACGCGCTTCGCGCATGGTGAGCTTGTAGGTGTTCGGCGGGGTCACGCCGCGCATGCGGAGTCGCACATGTTTGGGATCGTCCATGTACTGGCCGAAACCGGAATGCGCCTCGAGCTTCTCGCCATCGGGCATGTAGACCGCCTTGGCGTTGATGTCATAGATCGCGGTCTTCTGCAGCTGCGGATCGTCGTCGGGGATTTTGATTCCGGTCGCCGGCGGCAGCGAGGCCCGCTGCGGGCGCCGCGGCAGGATCATCGGCGGCTGATCCTTCTCCCGCACGACGCGCTCGACGAAGCCCGCCGAATAGGGGCGGCTGTCGAAGCGATCGGTCACCGCGGCGAAGCGCTGCTCGAACTGCGCCTTGTGCTGGCTGCTGGGGTCGAAGAACAGCGGGTCATTGGTCGAGGCGCCCAGCAGTCCGGACGAGGGCAGCGCGATCGATTGCGGCGCGGCGGATTGGGGCGTGACCGAGCCGGTGGTGTCGGCGGTCTCGTCTTCCGGCCAGTTGCGGGTGACATAGGGCAGGGTCGAGGCGATGGCGCTTCGGGGGATCGACAGCCAGGCGAAGTCGCTTTGCTGCGGCAGCCCGATGGTCGAGAGCCGCTCGGTCTTGGCATCGCTGGCGATGGAAATGATCCAGCCCGCGGCGGTCAGCGCGCCGGTTACGAGCGCAAAGGCGACCGCAAGTGTCATCATGCTGCGGCCGAACGAACCGGCGAGTCGGCCCACGAACCGGGCCGCCTGAAACGATGCTGCCTGCCGCTTGCGCGTCTTGACGCGCCGGCCATGGGTCGCACGCGTCATGGAACGCAAATCCCCCACACAACCCAACGAGAATTCCCCCATTCACCTTGGACCCAGCGTGGTTAAACGCGGGTAAAGGCGCGAGGAAGGATTGTACGCGACCAAATCGTGGCAGCTTCGGGCAAACACGCAGAATGGTTAACGCAAATGGTAATACCCAACCGGCCGGGAACCGTGAGGGCGACGTTGCGCCGTGTCGCGGCACCTAGACGCGCCGTGCGAATCACGGCCTCCGGGGCGGTTCGGCTACAGGACCTGCATCAAGCCGCAGGCCGATCTGACCAGGGAGACGTGCGGCACCTCTCCGTCGCGTTCATAAACCTTGCCGTTCGGACACCAGACGCGGGCTCTCTTGTCGGTGATCAGGCAGGTCCCCAATCCTGTCTCAATGGGCTTGATGCGCTCCTGGCACCCGCTCCCGAACTTGATGCTCTTGCTCTCTTCGAGAAACTGGGCGGACGCGGCCGTGCTGAGCACCAACAATGCGCCGACAACAGGCAACCGCAATGCGACCGTTAGCTTGGCACGAAACCGGTGCGTCATGTTATCGACCTTTCCGATGGGGGCGTGCCTGCCATAAGCAGCTCGCTCCGCGCATAAGCGACGATTCATGCCGGTCACAGCCCGAACGATTGTCGCGCAAGGACCACGATAATAAGGAGGGCGAGCAGTCCGACCGGAACGACGACCGGTGGCACAAACCAAGCTGGCATCGAAAGCTCCTTGAAATGTCAAAAGCGGAAGTTGGCGACGGTCAGATCTGGCGGCCGCGCATCATGGCGTCGACATCGCGTTGGGCCTGCGCCTTATCGATGTTGTATCTGGCAGCAATCTCGGTCACGAGATCGTCGTTGCTGCGAAGTCTGGTCAGGTCGTCTTCGGAGAATTTCCCCCAGGTGGTGCGGATGTCGCCGAGGATGCCTCTCTTTGTTTCGGAGAAATTGGCCATATCGGCCAGCGCCAGCCTTGGGTTGATTTCATTCATCAGTATCACCTTGAAAAGACGTGAGGCATTGGGGAGCTGAAGCGGTCTCATCGAGATCCGGTCGTCTCAACTTGCGGCGGCACGGCATCGCGTTGAACGCGCGACATCGCAAGCCGTGTCTTTTCCGATCTTTTTTGCAGATGACCCGGAGATAAGTATGGGATGGCGTTTCCGTTAGAGCCGACACTGCAACAATGTCGGGCAGGATCGCGATTGCGCCGAGCAAATGGTGCGATGCAGGCGGACGACAGGCGAAGCTGGCGGAGACCGGTCAGGACGTCACCTTTTCCGCTGCCCTGTTAATCCGCAATAAAGTGCATATGTGAGGAGATGAACGAAAACTCCGAACAGCGAAAAGCTCGCCTCGCATTGTTTTCGCGCGACGCTAAGGTCGCAGTGTCCGACTACCGCGTGGAAACGGATGCGGTCATCGCCCGCACCGCAAGGCTCAGGGCGGAGCGTCTTGAGCGTGACTCCGTCATCCAGCTTCCAGCGCCCCATAAAAAGGCCAAGGCTGCCGCCCGCCCGCGAAAATCTGCGCCAAAAGCGGCGATGCGGCGGCCGAAACCGAGTGGGCGGCTGAAGGTGGTCTGAGTCTCTCGACCGCCTGACCAATGCCGCGCAGCGAGGAATGTCATGCTCAGCCACCGCTTTGGACGAAAGCTCAAGCTGCCCTCGACGGCGGCGATCAAGCATCAGCTATTGATGTTGATGCTGGAAGATGAAATCCGGGCGGTTCCTGCTGGCTCGTTCAAAGCGGACACGTCTGCGACCCTCGAGAAGCTCCGCCGCTTGAGGACCCCACCATCGCCGGTGCAGCCGATTTAATCCCGTGACGCGGGAGCGATTCGGGCGTCCCAAGGTGAGACGCAACCAAAGGGCGATGCCGACGTGACCAGAACGCCGACCGAACCGGTCTTCACGCATCTGAATGCCTGCATTACCCAGGAGGAGGGTGCGTTCACCGTCAGCATCCGTATGTCCTGCAGCGCGCTTGAGGAGGACCGTGCCTGGGGTGAGGAAGTCGCGCCGTCGATCGAAATTGCCGGCGAGATGATTTCCGGTCTGGCCGAACGCTATGACATTCCGCAGGACTGCATCACGATCCATCTTGTGATGACCAACGTGCGCGATGGCACGCGCCACTGATGTAACGCTACACGAGCGGGGAACTCGGTGGCGGTACGCTGCTATGCGTCGCCGCTGTCCGGGGTAGAGGGCGCGGCGAGTTGCAGGCTGACCAGCCGCGCCAGCAGGGTTGCGGGGTAAAGCTGGCCGATGATGGTCTCGACATTGCTCAGGCTCCGCGCGATAGGGTGCACGGGCAGGATGTCGCCGTAGCCGATCGACGTCAGGGTGACGAAGCTGAAATAGATCGTCTCGCTGGCAAGCCCGCCGTCGTCTGCCAACGTAAGGCCAGTAAACGCTTTCGGGATCAGGACGCCGACAATGGCGAACATGCCGGCAAAGACCACCCCGATGAGCAGATAGAGCGCCACCGCACCGACGATGCGATGAACGGTGACGCGTCCCGGTGCAAAAACATCACGCGCCACGACGACGCCGAGCGTGGCCGCGACGATGATCCAGCCGCTGGCGAGAAATGCGACATCGATCGTCGATGGATCGAATGCGCGTTTCAGAACCGTCGTGCCATTGAGACAGAATGCGAACAGCATCAGCGCCAGGGCGGTGAGGCTTCCGGACATTGCGACCGTGCTGGCGATCAGTACGAGAGCCGCCGCGAACCCCATGGCCTCGAGTGCGATGACATTCGCCGCCTGCAATGGCGCGAACACGAAAAGCACGAGCGCGAGGATGACGGTCGTGGTTGTCAGCAGTCTTTCGCCGTAGCGCGTGCGCGAGCGGGCAAGCGCGTTTCTGAGCTGTGTGAGCATGTCGGGCCTGCCAGGTTATGCGCGGACGGGAGTGATGATGCGGAGAACGCCGGCTCGGCCGGCGACTGCGCCAGGCCAAGGATCTTTAGCAAACTCATTTCATGCACTCGCGCACGAATTCGATACGCTCCACCGGCCCGAGCTTCCGGACGTCCGCCTGCTGAAGGCATTGCTCGCGCTTGTCCAGGCGGCCTTCAATCTTCTGGATCAAGCCTTCTCCTGCGGCTGCTGAAACAAGTTCGATCTCGCCCGGCTTCCAAGTCTTGTCGAACCATGGCTCCAGCGGACCGTAGAGGCGGAGAATCATGAACCAGCCTTTTCCCGGCAGAGTCTGGATCCAGTTATTCTCCGCTCCGGCCGGCGGCTTGGGACCGAACCAGACATCGACCGATCCATCGGCGTTGATTTTGACGTCCTTGTTCTGGCTGCTAACGCTTGGAGCCGGCTGGTCGGTTTGTACCATCGACCTTGTTTGATTGTCGTAGACGATGACCGACCAGAAATCTTTCACCGGGACATTGGGTGGCAGCCGCAACCGATAGGTATTTGCGCCATCGAAGGGATTGCCCTTCGAGTCCTGGACCGACCATGGGTATTGCGACCCAAGGCCGACCATCTTCTCTTCCATCGCGGGCGTCACGCCAGTGGCGAAGTAATAATACTGGATCGCGCCATCCAGATTGCTGACTCCCGGCGATACCTCGAATTTGTAGCCACCAAAGAAGGGCAGCCGCCAAGCGCTGTCCGGAAAGAAATAAGCCTCCTTGGACCGAATCTTGAAGGCGACTGTTCGCGCCGTTACCGCGCCGATATTCGCCGCATCGGTCAGAATCTTTTTCATCCGCTCGTCGGGATTGAAGGGCTGACCCTTGACGATGCCGATCGATGCGAAAAAACCCAGGGTTGTCGGATCCGACCCTTGACTCGGCTCCTCCTGGATCACCTGATTCAATAGCGTCCAGAACGAGTAGTCGCCCGGAGCAACGAAGTTGGAAGGAAGTCCTGAGCCGTTGACGAACTTCATCGCCGGCGGATTGGCCGCGTCGGAGAGCCGATAGATCTTGAGATTCTTCTTCACCGACTCGACGCCAGGCTTGGTCGAACCGTCGACGACGAACGCACGGAAGACCAGCCAGTTGCCGTACGTGTTGGGGCGTACCACGTGATAGCCGGCCGGCACGTCGCCTTTGTATCCCGGTGGCAGCATCAGGTATTTGCCGCCTTGGCCCTTGTCGGCGCCCGTGATGCCGACGTCGGCCACCCAGCGATACCAGAAGTCGTTGACCAGACCGAGAACCCTGGGTGGGATTTCGACGACCAGCGGGGACTCTTTCGTATCGACCCACATGAAGTTGTAGATCGTGTTGTCGTTGGCGGTCAGCTCGACCGTTTTGGGGTCGACCAGATTTTCCCAGATGACGTTCGTCTGGTTGTCCGGCCCGAATTGGCGCAGCGAAGCACGCATGCCCGCCTGGTTCACGATCGGAATACCCAAGAGGTAAGCCTGCAGCGCACGCGAACGATCGAGGTTGTCGTAGATCTTCTCGGCGGTCTCCGCCGAGGGATAGCCGTAGCTCAGGTTCAATGTGCCGATCGAAGACTCGATCCTGTCGGGAACGGCAACCCCCGGCGCGATTGGCGTCGTCATCTTGTAGGTCTGCGCGAAGACTGTGGTGACGAAGGCGGCTGCGGCGAGCGCGCCGAGTGTGACTCGCTTCATGGCTTTCACGGTTCCCTAACTCAAAAAAAGGGGGCGCGATGCCCCCTCATGCTTTTTGCGCAGTGTCACTTCATGCACTCGCGGAAGAATTCGATCCGTTCGACTGGACCGAGCTTCTTGGCCTCGGCCTGTTTGCGGCAGTCTTCGCGCTTGTCGAGTCGCATTTCGATCTTGTGCAGCACGCCGAGATCTTCACCCGAGGGGCCGTCTGCGGCCGTGCTCATTGCAGCCTGAAACTTCTTGATGTCTGCAGGGCTGAGTTGCGGCCGATCGATCTTGACCGTCAGCTTGTTGAGCTTGCCGGTAAAGGTGAAAGGCGGCTTGTAGTCGGCATCGTTGACGCCGGTCAGCGTGTCGGAGCCGATGTCGAAGCTCTCGTCCCACTGCAGGATCATCGGCAGCGTCTTGGGCATGGGCTTTGTATCAACGACCTTGCCGTCGACTTTCAGAGTGCCGGTGCCAGGACGGCCGACGCCCGAGAAATCGTTGAAGGCAAGCGTGCCCGCTCCCAACCCGTCATACTTGAAGTCGAACTCGACCGTATGGCGTCCCGGTGTCAGTGCGTCCGGCCCCTCCCACTTGAGGCGCTCCAGATCGACCAGATTCCACAGGAACACCGGCTTGCCTTTCAGCAGATAGAAGCCGTAGCCCGCGAAGCGCCCGCCGGAGGTCAGAATCATGCCCTCGGCGCCGCCTTGCGGCACCTCGATGTCCGCCGTGATCGTGTACGAGGCGTTGAGGATGAACGGCGAGTCGCCTTGCGGCAAACCGATCATCGGCCGCGTATAGACGAACTCGGTACGGCCGGCGGTGATGTTCGGACGCGGTGCGACGATGCGCGCCGCGACCGAGGCATCGAGCGGCAACACCTGATATTTCTTCGCCTCAGCCAGGAATTGCTTGCGCATCTCCGCAACCTTTGCGGGGTTCGCGGCCGCGATGTCGTTGGACTGGGTGAAGTCCTTGCTCAGGTCATAGAGCTGGAAGTCCTGTTTGTTGAGCGGATCGGGATTGGCGGGGCCGAACGCCTGCCAGGGCGCCCGGTTGACTTTGGTGCTCAGCATCCAGCCGTCCTTGTACAAAGCCCACTGACCCATCATCTCGAAATACTGGGTGGTGTGGCGGGACGGCGCCTTCGCGTTTTTCGCATCGAAGGTATAGAGGAAGCTCGTGCCCTCGATCGGCTTTTGCTTGATGCCGTCCACCATATCGGGGGCACGGATGCCGGTAGCCTCGAGGATGGTCGGCAGCACGTCGATCACGTGAACGAACTGCTCGCGCAGGCCGCCCTTGTCCTTGATGCGGGCCGGCCACGACACCACCATGTTCTGGTTGATGCCGCCGAGGCGTGACGCGTTCTGCTTGAACCAGTCGAACGGCGTATCGAACGCCCAGGACCAGCCGGCCGACATGTGATTGTAGGTCTGCTCGGTGCCCCAGACATCGTACCACTTCATCTGCACATCGACCGGCACCTGGACGCCATTGAAGAACGCGACCTCGTTCGGTGTCCCGTTCGGGCCGCCCTCGGCGCTGGTGCCGTTGTCGCCGTTGATGAAGATGATCAGCGTGTTGTCGAGCTTGCCGAGGTCCTCGAATTGCTGGATCACGCGGCCGATCTCGTGGTCGCTGTAAGCGGCGTAGGCGGCGAACACCTCGACTTGCCGGATGAACAACTTCTTTTCGGTGTCGGTCAGTTGATCCCACGGCTTCAGGATCTCTTTAGGCCAGGGCGTGAGTTTAGAGTCCTTCGGAATCACGCCGATGCGCTTCTGGTTTTCGAAGATGCGCTCGCGCAGTTTCTCGTAGCCGTCGTCGAACAGCTTCATGGCGCTGATCTTGTCGACCCATTCCTTGGTCGGGTGATGCGGTGCGTGCGTGGCGCCCGGCGCGTATTTGATGAAGATCGGCTTGTCAGGCTGGGTCTGGTGGATCCGGGTCATGTAGTCGATGGCGTCGTCGGCCATGCCGGTGATCAGATTCCAGGTGCCTTCCTTGCCCTGAAATGGAAAGATCTGCGTGGTGTTGCGGAACAGGTTCGGCTGCCATTGATTCGCGTCGCCGCCGATGAAGCCGTAGAAATATTCAAATCCCATCCCGGTCGGCCATTGATCGAATGGCCCGACCTGGCTCGCGGCGAATGCCGGCGTGTTGTGGTTCTTGCCGAACCACGAGGTGGCATAGCCGTTTTCGAGCAGGATGCGGCCGACGGTGGCCTTGTCCTTGTCGATGATCGAGTTGTAGCCGGGGAAGCCGGTGGACTGCTCGGAGATCACGCCGAAGCCGGCCGAGTGATGATTGCGACCGGTGATCAGCGCCGCGCGCGTCGGTGAGCAGAGCGCGGTCGAGAACATCCGATTGTAACGCAGGCCCTGGCTCGCAATGCGATCCATGGTCGGAGTCGGAATGACGCCGCCAAAGGTGCTCGGCGCACCGAATCCGGAATCGTCGGTGATGATCAGCAGAACGTTCGGTGCGCCCTTGGGAGGCACAATCCGCGGCGCCCACCACGGCTTCGACTGCAAGGCCTCTTCCCTGATGACGCCGCCGAATTTTGGATCCGGCGGCGGAAGTTGTTTTCCGTCGATCGTCGTTGTCGCACTTGGAGATCCCGGCGTGCCGGTCGCTCCCTGGGAGAGCGCCTGACTGGTCGCCAACAGAACCAGCCCCAGAGCGGTCAGTGTCGTGTTGCGTGTCGCCATGACGATATCTCCCGGCGCGAGCGAAGAGGATCAGTAGCAGGGTGGATAGGGATAATAGCCGCAGGCCGGACGCGGCGGATAATAGGCTGCCGGCGGCGGCGCGTAGTATGGCGCACCGTAAGCCGCCGCCGCACCGACTGCTGCAGCGGTCCCAACCGCCGCCGCGGCGCCCGCATAATACGCACCGCGCCACGCGGTGCGCCGTGCAGCACCAGCGAACGACAACGGCGTGAACGGACGGCCGATGATGTCGATGAAGACGGCGGCAGAGCCGTCGGCGCCGTTCAGGTCGCCTTCCAGCACATCGATATCGAAGGTCAGTTTGTCGCCCTCTAGCTTCGGTGATTTCAGCACCACGACCGCATCCTTCACGCCGGAGCCGTCCTTGGTGAAACCAGACACGGTCGCGTTCGGCGGATCTTTCGCAAAGTTATCCGTACCCTTATTCCAGTCATCGACGATCCGGCTGGTGAGATCGTGGCCGGCGGAGCGCACCGGCCGATCCGCGAATACGATCGCGTTCGGGGAAACGCCGGTCAGCACCAGTTTACCGCCTTCGAGGCTGGCACCGCGCGAATTCAGAACGAACAGCGACGGCACCACCTGCGGCTTGCCGTGTCCGATGGTTTTTTGCAGCGGCACGTGCGGTGCAGGCGCCGGGCTTTGAGAATAGGCGGCTCCCGACGTCATCAGCACGAACGATGTCAAGACACCGCTCAGAACGAGCGTTCTCATAGGCATTTCCTCTTTCAGATATTAAAATTGTCGCTGATATGAGCCAAACTTGCTTCTTCCGCGCGTCTGATCATAAGCCCCTTGTCACGCTATCAATTCGGCCGCGCTCAATCTTGCCATTTGAAGCCAGCAAAAGATGACAGTTCGAATATGTGAGCGGGATCAATCGAGACCGATTGACACGACCGCGATCGACCGTAACTTGCCGCTCACTTCGGCCGCACGTCCGGCCGTATCTCACTGAGGAGTCGAATCGATGTTTTTCAGTCGTCGCGCATTGCCGGCTGCGGTAGCATTTGTTGCATGCACCGTTACGGGCGCCGTCAATGCGCAAGCTCCCGTTCCGCCGCCGCCGCCGGGCGTGACCGGCGTGAACACAGGATTGTTGAGTTGCAATCTGTCGCCGACGATCGGCCTCGTGGTCGGTTCGCTTCAGACGATGAACTGTACATACAAGCCGGTCGGGCCGTATCCGCCTGAAATCTACACGGGCACGTTCGGCACGCTCGGCGTCGACATCGGCGTGACGCTGGCGCAAGGGTTAGCCTGGCAGGTCTACGCTCCCACAGCCGGTCCGTTGAACGGTGCGCTGGCCGGCACCTATGTCGGGCCGAGCGGCGAAATCGGCGTCGGCGTGGGCGTCGGTGCGAATATCATGTTCGGCGGCAACGGGCGCTCCTACGCGCTGCAGCCGGTCTCGCTGTCAGGCGAGGTCGCGCTCAATGTGTCGGTCGGTCTCTCCACCATCGAATTGAGGTGGGTGCCTTAACTTCCACGGCATTAGCGGATGTCCGGTGCGCCAAGGCATCCGGACGCCGCCTCGCCCTCGCAATCAGAACCGCGCGCTGATGCCTGCGATCGGTCCATGCTGCAGCATGTCGAACTGATAGAGCGTGTCGCCCGAGCCCTTGCTGTAATCGGCATAGAGGGCCCGGTATCCGAGCATGCCCGACCATTCCGCGCCATACGCTTTCGCGATCGCGAAGCGATACGCGCCGATCGCCTGCCACGAGAACTCGCTGCCGACACCGAAGCCGCCGACGTCGCCGCTCACGGTCAGCTCATGCCCCGGCGTGAATTGATGACGCAGCCGGAGGCCGACCAGGGGATCGACCCAGGTCACGTCGCCGGACCTGACGTAGGCGCGGGTGCCGTCGAAGGTGAAGGTGCGGCGCGGCAGCAGCAACGCGAGATTGGCATTCACGTCGAGGCTTGCCTCGGCCTGCTGCCACCACAACCGGCCGCCGGCATAGATGTCGACTGCGGTCGCGGAGCCAGTCGGCGTTCCCCACCGCGCCAGCTCGTACGCGCCGGCGAGTTCGGTGATGACCATCTTGATGGTGGTCTCGAAATTGGCGCCGACCCCGAGCGTCAGACGCGGGTCAAGCGAGACCGACCGTGAACCGCTCTTTGAGGCGCCGAGCAGCAGATAGGTGAAGTCGCCGATCACCGCGAAGCGGTCGTTGCGGGCCTCGAATGCGGTCATCAGGCCAAACAGCTGTTTCGGGATCTTGCGGTGAATGAGGTCGCCGAAAAAGGTCGCGTCGATGTCGGTCACGTGGCCCTTGATGGTCGAGCTGCCGTTCAGCGACGGCATCCAGGCATAGGGCGTCAGGTCGAAGCGCCAGGGGTTATAGACCGGCACAGGAGCGGGGGGAGGTGCCTTGACGAGCATGTCGGCGGCATGAACTGCAGTGCCGGCGCAAACGACGCATCCAATGAGCGATGCGGCAATCGCGGCGCGCAGCCGAAAGCGCCGACCCAAGAAATCGTTCTGACCCATAAACGCCCCCAATAGCCGCCGCCGCCGGATGCCTCTTTGGGCCCTCGGTCAACCTTGCGCTGTTGTGAAGATTACCATGATCGCCGGGGCACATGTCTTGCCATTTCCGGTCATCACATTTTCCGGCCCGTCACAAACACCGCTCGCTTTGAGGCTCTGCCGGTGATTTAGTTCCCTGCATATTCGTCAGTTTGTTGGCGCTGCAGCATGTCTGCGTTTTCCTACCACTTCTCTCACCGGTCTCTGACGCTGATCCATGTCCCGCGATTCCTGAGCGAATGCGGGATCCGGGCGGCGCCTGTCCTGCGGGATGCGGGCATCGCGCCGTCGCAGCTCGGTGATCCGGAAGCGTGGTTCGATCGCGATGTCTGTTTCAGGTTGGAAGACAGCGTCGCGCGTGCGACCGGCAGCCGGTTTTACGGACCGCAGATCGCAAACCACTATGAATTGCCGCAACTCGGATGGTGGGGCAAATCGATCGCGCAATCGCCGAACCTGCTGGCTGGACTTCAATTCGCGTCGCAGACCATCGATACCCTACAGAAGGGCACGCAATTCCGGTTGGTGAAGTACCCGAAGTGCCTTCACTTCAACTTCAATTATCTCGGCCGCGGATCGCTCGATCCCATCCAGCACATCTTCGGGACGCTGGTGGTGATCCGGAAGATCGGACTGATGACGGGAGAGCCCGGCGCGGTTTCGGTCAAGGTCGCGCGTCCGTATTCACCGGTGTTCGACGGACTGTACGATTTTCTCGGCGCGTCCATAACGTATGACTGCGACTTCGATGGCGTTGTGTTCGACAGCGACATCCTTGACGCACGGCTCGATCGCCATCCGCCCGAGCCGACGCCGTTTCTCGACACCACGCATGATGCGATCGCCCTCATCGCCAGCATGCTGCCATACGAGCATCCGACCCGCGAGCGCGTGGCAAGGCGGCTGAACATCAGCGCGCGCACCTTGCAGCGGCGGCTCAATGACTGGGGAGTTACCTTCGAGGAACTGGTGGACGAATACAGGCGAGATCGTGCGTTGCGGTTGCTGATGCGGGACGATCACAGCGTTCTGGAGATCGCCTATTCGCTTGGATATTCCGACCCGGCGCATTTCACGCGAGCGTTCAAGCGCTGGCAGGGAGTCAGTCCCCGCATTTATCGTAATGCGGTCGTGGCCGGTCTGGTGGAGAACCCACTGACGCAGGACACCGTCGAGCATTGAGCCCGCCGCTCTCCGCGGACGACGCTGCCGCCTGCCAAGAAAAAACCCCGCCGTTTCCGGCGGGGTTTGAGTTTCGTGACCTTGCAGAGGAGAGTTCAACGCACGTCGTACATCCCCAGGGACAATCGTCAGGCCGGGATACGGGCCTCTTCGTCGGACGGCTCGCGCAGCACATAGCCGCGACCCCAGACCGTCTCGATGTAGTTCTTGCCGCTCGACGCATTCGCAAGCTTCTTGCGCAGCTTGCAGATGAAGACGTCGATGATCTTGAGTTCGGGCTCGTCCATGCCGCCGTAGAGATGATTGAGGAACATCTCCTTGGTCAGGGTGGTGCCCTTGCGGAGCGAGAGCAGCTCCAGCATCTGATATTCCTTGCCGGTCAGGTGGACGCGCTGGCCATGCACCTCGACGGTCTTCTGGTCGAGATTGACCACCAGGTCGCCGGTATTGATGACCGACTGGGCGTGACCCTTGGACCGGCGCACGATCGCGTGGATGCGGGCGACCAGTTCGTCCTTGTGGAAGGGCTTGGTCATGTAGTCGTCGGCGCCAAAGCCGAGACCGCGGACCTTGTCCTCGATGCCGGCCAGGCCGGAGAGGATCAGAATCGGCGTCTTCACCTTCGAAACCCGAAGGGAGCGCAGGACCTCGAAGCCCGACATGTCGGGCAGGTTCAGGTCCAGTAGGATGATGTCGTAGTCGTAGAGTTTGCCGAGGTCGACGCCTTCCTCACCAAGGTCGGTGGTGTAGACGTTGAAGCTCTCGGATTTGAGCATCAACTCGATCGATTGCGCCGTGGCGCTATCGTCCTCGATCAGCAAAACGCGCATGCCAGTCCCCTCTCTCGCCGCTGCGGGGCCCCAAAGGTCGGCACGCCGGGCCGGCGGCCTTTCAAACGCCTTGCAACAATACGATTCGGGAACAGTAGCTTCACATGGTTAACAAAAGCTGATTCCGGTTCGCAAGGCCGATCTAGGCATGAGCTGTCGAATCGGCCTAAATTCTTACCGAGATACAGTTTTTGGCTCCACGCGAGTTTAAAGTTCCACCTCAAGAGCCGGCGCTAACCGACTCCCGGGACCAGCCCTCGACATGATGTCTCCGGCCGGTCCGTCGCACCGTCACAGGAACGGTGTCGCAATGATTAACGACGCGGGTAAACACAAAGTTAAGACGGCCGCTTTGGCGGTAACTTTAAGCGCGAGTGAAGACCATTCGCCTGCTTCGCTGTGCTTTGCGGGTCACCGATGAAAGCGCTCGCCGAACAGATCGCGGAACTGGACGGCGTCGAGATTTACGGCCGGGTGGTCGGCGTGCGGGGGCTGATGGTCGAAGTCGCGGGCCCGATCCATGCCATGTCGGTTGGCTGCAAGGTGTCGATCGAGACCGCGCCCGGCTGTTCGATCGCCGGCGAGGTGGTTGGCTTCTCCGGCAATAATGCGCTGCTGATGCCGTTCGGCGCGCTCGACGGCGTGCGACGCGGCTGCCGGGCCATCGTCTCGTCGGCCCCGGCCGCGGTGCGGCCCTCGGATGGCTGGCTCGGCCGCGTGGTCAATGCCATGGGCGAACCCATCGACGGCAAGGGGCCGCTGCCGTCCGGTGCGTCGCCCTATCCGTTCCGCGCCGCACCGCCGCCCGCCCATGCCAGGCAACGCGTCGGGGCGCCGCTCGATCTCGGTGTGCGCGCACTCAATACCTTCCTCACTTGCTGTCGCGGACAGCGCATGGGCATTTTCGCCGGCTCCGGCGTCGGCAAGTCGGTCCTGCTGTCGATGCTGGCCAAGAATGTCGAGGCCGACGTGTCGGTCATTGGCCTGGTCGGTGAGCGCGGCCGCGAGGTGCAGGAATTCCTGCAGGAGGATCTGGGCGAGGAGGGGCTGGCCCGGTCCGTGGTTGTGGTCGCGACCTCCGACGAGCCCGCCTTGATGCGGCGCCAGGCCGCCTATCTGACGCTGTCGATTGGCGAATATTTCCGCGACGAGGGCCGCGACGTCCTGGTGCTGATGGATTCGGTGACACGCTTTGCGATGGCGCAGCGCGAGATCGGCCTGTCGGCCGGTGAACCACCGACCGCCAAGGGCTATACCCCGACCGTGTTCTCCGAATTGCCGCGTCTCCTGGAGCGCGCCGGACCGGGCACAGAGGCGGGCACCATGACCGGGCTGTTCACGGTTCTGGTCGACGGCGACGACCATAACGAGCCGATCGCCGATGCGGTCCGCGGCATTCTCGACGGCCATATCGTCATGCAGCGCGCCATCGCCGAGCGCGGCCGCTACCCGGCCATCAACATCCTGAAATCGGTGTCCCGGACCATGCCGCGCGCGGCCGACCCGGCCTTCCTGCCGGTGATCACCCGCGCCAAGCAGGTGATGGCCACCTATGCCGACATGGAAGAACTGATCCGGCTCGGCGCCTACCGGCCCGGTTCGAGCGCGGAGGTGGACGAGGCGATCCGCCTGCACCAGCCGCTTGAGGCGTTTCTGGGGCAGGCCAAGGACGAGGCCACTAGCCTGAATGAAGGATATCAGCGGCTTGCCGGCATTCTCGGGAATCTGGAAACCGAAAAATAACGATAGCGCGGCACAATACCGCCATATCCCGTCCGTGCGTGTTCGCGCGGCGATTGGAATTGGGGCTTCGGGGAGTATGTGTCGATGAAGTCGCGTGACACGCTGATCAGGCTGCGGAAGTTTCAGGTGGACGAAAAGCGCCGCCGGACCATGCAGATCGAAACCATGATTGCCGAGTTCGAACGCATGAGCGTCGATCTCGAGCGCGAGGTGAAGACCGAGCAGGACCGTGCCGGTATTCAGGACCCGTCGCACTTTGCCTATCCGACCTATGCGAAGGCTGCGAACCAGCGCAAAGAAAATCTGAAGCGCTCGATCGACGATCTGCGGGTTCAGCTCGACGAAGCCAAGGCCGCGCTCGGCGAGGCTTTCGAGGAATTGAAGAAGGTCGAGTTGCTCGATGAGCGCGACCAGGCCCGCGAGCGCGCCGACAACAATGCGCGCGAGCAGATGGAGCTCGATTCCATCGGCGTCATGCGGATCAAGAACGCCGTTCGCGCCTGAACGAGCCTGCACTTCCGGGGGTTGGGTCGGCCGGGCCTTTAGGTCCGGCCGCTGTCGTTTCGATGCGGATCAGGCTCAGTCGAGCGGCTTGGCTGGAAACTGCTCGCGGCCCTCACGCGGATAATAGCATTGCATCGGCATCTGGCCCGTTGCCGGATTGCAGGTCCGCGCCCTCAATTGAGGGGCGTAGCCGAGCTGGCTGTCGCGCTCATAATAGACGTTCGGGTTTGCCGGCGGGGCCGGCGGCCTCGTCGCCGCCTGGACCGGCGGGCGCGGTGCTGCGCGTTCGCGAGTCTCCTCCCTGGTGGGGGAACGGCGTGCCTGCTGCGGCCTGGCCTGCGGTGAGGATTTCGGTTCGGCGCGTTGCGGCGTCGCGGCTTCTTGCGGCGCGCGGGCGGTGGCCGTGCCGGTGGCCGGACGGGGCGCCGGGATCGGAATCGAACCAGCGGCCGTGTTTCTCGCCGGAGCCTTTTCAGGCTGACGCTCGGGTTGTTGTGCGACGCCGACAGTGCCGGGCTCCGCGGCCGCTCCCTGGGTGTGAGGCGGCGTGTCGGCATGCCTGGTTCCGGCGGTCGCCGGTTCCGGAGCCTCGGCTGTTTCCGCGCGCACCGGCGCCTCGCTAACCGCTGGTTCGGGCGCCGACGGCTCGGCCACCTGCACCCCGGCGTCGCGATACCAGCGATAGGCTCCGTCGGCCGCCAGCACCCCGGCCGCAACGACAGCCGCGATCAGCGCGTAGGCAACTACGCGCGGGCAATTCTGAAATGTCAGTCCTGCAAGCAATCTCATGGCGATACTCGGACGCTGGACCTGTCGAAAGCCGTTCCGGGCGGCGTTACGCGGCCAATGCCGCACAGATTCAACCGCGCAGATATGGATTCAAATGACATCGGCCAGTGCGTTGTCGAGCGGATTTTGAGTTTTTGCTGAACAGGGCTGGTTAATGGCGGCGCCCGTTCGCCTTTGTGGCGCTGCGTCGAACAGCCTGTGGCAAAAGTGTAGCGAGCCCCAAGCCCCGGCTATTCGATCTTCATGCCCAGCGCGTTGACGCGCTTGCCCCATTCGCCGACGTCATCGTTGAAGCGCTTGGCGGCGGCGGCCTGATTGCCGGTGACGGGGTCAAAGCCGAGTGCGGCAAGGCGCTGCTGGAAGCCGGGCTGTTTGACGATGGCGTCGATCGCGCCGTTGAGCTTCGCGACGATATCGGCCGGCGTCTTTGCCGGCACGAACAGGCCGACCCATGACGCGGCCGTAAATCCGGCGAAGCCCGCTTCGGCGAAGGTCGGGACGTCGGTCATGCTGCCGACGCGCTGCTCGCTCATCACGCCGAGACCTTTCAGATTTCCCGAGCGCACCTGAGCGACGAGGCCGCCGCCGAGCGTGATGGAGAGCAGGTCGATGTGGTTGCCGACCGCCGCATTGATCGCGGGTGCACCGCCCTGGAACGGCACGTGGGTCGCGGGAAGCTTGGCGATTTCCTTGAAGAAATATTCGGCTGCGATATGCGAGCCGGAGCCGACGCCGGCCGACCCGAAAGTGATGGTCTTGCCTTTGGCTTCGGCGAGAAAGTCCGCGAGCGACGTCGCGGTGCTAGCCTTGCCGACGGCAAAGGCTTCCGGTGATGAAGCGACGATCGCCACCGTCTCGAGGTCACTTGCGGCGAAGCCCTTGTTCCGATGCAGCGTCTCGTTGATGGCGAGCGCGGTGGTGGTTACGAGGATGGTGTAGCCATCCGGCGCCGCGTTCGCGACCTGCCGCGCCGCCAGATTGCCGCCGGCGCCGCCGCGATTCTCCACCACGACGGTTTGCTTGAGATTTTCACCAAGCGACTGCGCGATCAGGCGGCCGATCCCGTCCGCCACGCCGCCGGCTGCGAATGCGACGAGGAAGGTGATCGGCTTTGAAGGATAATCCTGCGCGGGTGCTTGGCGGGGCCACAGCAGCAGCAACGCGCCGATGCAGACGGCCCAGTATTTGAGCATTCGCGGCATAACATCCTCCCGGATTGCCCTTGTTTATGGCGGGCTTGTCCGTCGATTAGAGCGGCGGTGCCGGGCAAAGACAAGCATTCGGTCTCAGGATGGAATAACAAACCGCGATCCGTGTTCGCTGTCTTTGACAATCTCAAACATGCCTGGAGCATATCGATGTCGCCGCGCCTTGGTTGTTTTGTCGCCGTGGCCCTCGCCATATTCGCCACGCCTGCCGCTGCGGCGGAGGTGAAGGTGCTGACCGCAGGCGCCATGAAGCAGGTGGTGCTGGCGCTGCAGCCCGAATTCGAGAAGCAGGGGCATACGCTGGTGGTCGACAACGATACCGCGGGCGCGCTGCGCAAGCGCATCGAGGGCGGCGAAACCTTCGACCTCGCGGTGATCACGCCGGGCGTCATCGATGCGCTCGGTACCGCCGGCAAGGTCGCGCCGGCGACGAAAACGAATCTCGCCCGGGTCGCGATCGGCGTCATGGTGCCGAAGGGCGCGCCGCTGCCGGACATTTCGTCGGTGGATGCGTTTCGCAATGCGCTGATGCAGGCGAAGACGGTGGCCTATATCGATCCCGCGTCCGGTGGCTCGAGCGGGATCTATCTCGACAAGCTGTTCGAGAAGTGGGGCATCGCCGACCAGATCCGCGCCAAGGCGAAGCTCAAGCGCGGTGGCTATGTCGCCGATCTGCTCGTCTCGGGTGATGCCGAACTCGGCATTCACCAGATCAGCGAGATCGTGCCGGTGAAGGAGGTGGTGCTGGTCGGCCCGCTACCGGCAGAGATCCAGAACTACACCACCTATGCCGGCGCGGTGTCGGCGACGGCGCGTGACGCTGCGGCCGCCAAGGCCTTCCTTGATCTGCTCGCCGGGCCTTCGGGCGCGGCCGTGCTGAAAGACAAGGGCATGGAGCGGCCGGCGCCGTAATCAATGTCCCGCTCGCCGCCTTGCGCGGAGGCGAGCGGGACACGTCATCACGGTCCGGTCAGTTGACCGCTTCCACCGAAAGCACCGTCAGCGAGCGGCGGCCGCCGCTCACGGTGTCCCATTCGATCGATTGGCCGACGGACAGGCCGATCAGCGCCGCGCCGATCGGCGTCAGCACGGAGATGGTGCCCTGCGAGACATCGGCCTCGCCGGGATAGACCAGCCTCAGCGTGCGAACGGCGTCGGTGACGTCGTCGCGGAACGTCACCCGCGATCCCATCGTCACCAGGCCGGGGAGGCGTTCGGATTCCTCGATCACCCGGGCGCGGTCGACTTCGCGCGCCAGGAATTCGGCGGTCTGGGCGAACGCTCCGGCGGACGAATCGGCGATTCGGGACAGCCTTTCGGCGTCCGCGCGAATCATGGCGATCGGCGGCAATTCGGGGTGCGGATAGCTCATCGTGGTTCTCCTTCGCTTGCAGCGGTGAGCAGGCCCGATACGGCGCGAGCGACCGGTTCTCAGGCCAGAATTTCGATTTTTGGGGTCGGGAAGCCGTCGGCCCGGAGGCAGGAACGGCAGAACGTCAGCCCGGAGGGCTGACAAGCGCAGCCGTCCGGGTCAGGAGCCTGCGTGCAGGCGTCCGGCGCGGAGCATGAAACGGGTCTGGTGCGCGATCATCACGGAAATCAGGTAGGAATTTGAAACCCGAAGTCAACGGCCACCGTGTCTCATGCCGCGGCTCACCGGCCGTGCTATGCATATCGAAACTGTCCGGACTGCCTCATGTCGACGACCGCCGACCTCACCGCATATCTGGCCGCCACGGCCCAAGGGGACCGGGCTGCTTTCGAGCAGCTTTACGCCGCCACGCGTGCGAAACTCTACGGTGTGGTCCTCCGTATCTTGAGGCGTCACGATCTCGCCGACGAGGTGATTCAGGAGACCTACCTCAAGATCTGGGGTAGCGCCGGGTCGTTCGACCCGTCGAAGGCGTCTCCCATCACCTGGATGGTCACGATCGCACGCAACCGGGCGATCGACCTCCTTCGCAAGCGCAGCGAGGCTTCGATCGAAGAGGAGCCGGAGGCCATGGACGTCGCCGCCGATCTGCCCAATCCGCTCGCCGCGCGTGAATTGAGCGAGGATCTGAAACGGCTGATGGCCTGCGTCGGCGCGCTCGATGGCGATCGCCAGCAGATGGTGCTGCTGGCCTATTACAACGGACTGAGCCGCGAGCAACTGGCAGCGAAGTTCGCAAAGCCTGTCAACACGATCAAGACCTGGCTGCGACGGAGCCTGATCGAGATCCGAGAATGTCTCGGATCATGAAAGGGCCGCGACGATGATGGACGAGGACCGCGAAATCTTGGCTGCCGAATATGCGCTCGGAACGCTCGATGCGTCCGAACGGGCGCAGGCCGAGCAATTGATTTTGTCCGATACCGGGTTCGCCGCGCAGGTGGAATACTGGGAGCGGCGATTGTCGGTGCTTGCCGAGGCGGTCGAAGGCGTCGAGCCGCCGGCGTCGGTCTGGAATAACATTATCGCCGGCTTGCGCGGCGCCGCGGTGCTGGCCGGCACACCGTCCGGCAGTGCCGAGATTGTTTATCTGACGCGGAAAATGAACCGCTGGCGCACGGCCACCTATGTCGCAGGCGCGCTCGCTGCTTCGCTGCTTTTGTTTATCGGCATCCGCGATGGCACCCCGCCGGCCCCGGATCTAGGACGCTACGTTGCCGTGTTGCAAGCCGACAAGGTGTCGCCCGGCTTCCTGCTCACCGTCGATCTCAAGACCAAGGATTTCACGGTGCGCCGCGTCGGCGCCGCGGTGCCGCCCGACCGGTCCTACGAACTCTGGCTGGTGCACGACAAGTTTCCGCAGCCGCGCTCGCTCGGCCTGATCGGCGATCATGAATTCACCCGCTCGCAGCTGGCTGCATTCGACCCGCAGATCATCAACGAGGCGACGTATGCGGTGACGGTCGAACCGCCGGGCGGTTCGCCGACCGGTGTTGCGACCGGGCCGATCGTTTATGCGGGCAAGCTGATCGAGGCGGTGCCGTAAGCCGGACTCAGGTCTTCGCTTTGCGGACCCATAAAAAAGTTGCGCCCCCTTGGGGGGAGGGGGCGCAACACACAACGTTGATCCCTGGGGGGAGGGAGATTCAACGTCAGAAAAACTAGCGGATGGTTCCGGCTTCGCCGGCGGCGATGGTCGGCGTCGCACGGCCCGCGCGGATCACCGGACCGGATGCGTCGAAGCGCTGAGCGAACGTGCTGGTACCGTCCGAGAAATTCGGCTTCGCCAGGATACCAACGCCCACCACCATGATGGCGGCAAAGAGCGAAACGATCACCACCTTCAGATGGGTCGCGCTGTCGGCACTGCGCAGCGAGGAATTGTTCATGACACGTCCCTGCCTGTTAACCTGCGGTCCCAGTTTGTCGGGTTCCGGCGGCGCCCGGTTCAACCTTGCGGCTGTCCGAACCTCACGAACCAAACGTAGGAACCCTTTTGGGGTTCCGCAGGGGGCTTCACATCTCGTTGACCGGAAGTGAAAGTACGTGACTGTTGCGTGTGGGTCTTGGTTACTTCGTGCCGGTGGTTAATCGGCCTTGCGCACAAATTTCGTGCGAAACAGCGTTTTAAACGCTTCCAACCGTCTTCAGACGCACCCGCGGATGGATTTCCGACTGCGACAGAACCGGGGTCTGGGCGCGGAAACGGTCGACAATGCCGCGCACGAACGGTCGAATTGACGAGGACGTGACCAGAACCGGGGCTTCCCCTTCGCGCGCCGCCTCCTCGAAGCGTTCACGAACGAGTGTAATAAACTCCGACAGCTTTGAAGGCTGCATGGCGAGAGTCCGCTCGTCGCCTTGGCCGATAACGGAATCGGCGAAAGCCTGTTCCCATTTGGCCGACAGCGCGATCAGCGGCAGGTAGCCGGACGGCGATGTGTGCTGTGCACAAATCTGCCGGGCCAGCCGGGTGCGTACATGCTCGGCGATCTGCGTCGGATTGCGGGTGAAGGCCACGGCCTCGGCGATGCCTTCCAGAATGGTCGAGAGGTCGCGGATCGAAATCCGCTCGGCCAGCAGCATCTGCAGCACGCGCTGGATGCCGGACATCGAGATTTGCGCCGGCACGATGTCCTTGAGCAGTTCGGCCTGCTCCTTCGGCAACTCCTTCAGGAGTTTAGAGACCTCGCCGTACGACAGCAGATCGGCGACATTGGCTTTCAGCAATTCGGTGAGGTGGGTCGACAGCACGGTCGCGCCGTCGACCACGGTGTAACCTTGCATCGCGGCCTCTTCCTTGTAGGCCCCGTCGACCCAGGTTGCGGGCAGGCCGAAGGTCGGCTCGATGGTGTGAATGCCGGGCAGGTTCACCTGGCCGCCGCCGGGATCCATGACCATGAATTGTCCCGGCCACAGCTTGCCGGAGCCGGCCTCCACCTCCTTGATCTTGATGACGTAGGTGTTGGCGTCGCTTTGCACGTTGTCGAGAATGCGGACGGCCGGCATCACGAAGCCCATTTCGATCGCGAGCGCGCGGCGCAGCGCCTTGATCTGTTCGGTCAGCCGGTCGCCGCCGTCCTGCGCGTTGACCAGCGGCAGCAGCGCATAGCCGAGCTCGATCTTGAGGTCGTCGATCTTGAGCGAGTTGGAAATCGGCTCCTCTGCCGGAGCGGCTGCAGCCGCGACCTGCTCGTGTTTCTCGGCCTTTGCCGCCAGCGCCTTGTGGTGCTTGTTGAGATGCCACGCGAGTGCGCTCGCTCCGCCGCCGAGCACCAGAAAGGGCAGCATCGGGATGCCAGGGAGCAGCGCCATGATCAGCATGACGCCGCCCGACATGCCGAGCGCCTTCGGGTAGCCGGAGAGCTGCTTCACCAGCGCCTTGTCGGCGGCGCCGGAGACGCCGGACTTCGACACCAGGAGGCCCGCCGCGGTCGAGACGATCAGCGCCGGAATTTGCGTGACCAGGCCGTCGCCGACGGTGAGCAGGGTGTAGGCCTTGGCGGCATCCAGAAAGCCCATATTCTGCTGGGCGACGCCGATGATGATGCCGCCGATCACGTTGATGAAAACGATCAGCAGGCCGGCGATCGCGTCGCCGCGCACGAATTTCGAGGCGCCGTCCATGGCGCCGAAGAAGCTGCTCTCGTCTTCCAGTTCCTTGCGACGGTGACGCGCCTGCTTCTCGTCGATCAGCCCGGCGGAGAGGTCGGCGTCGATCGCCATCTGCTTGCCGGGCATGGCGTCGAGGTGAAAGCGCGCGGCCACTTCCGCGATGCGGCCCGAGCCTTTGGTGATGACCACGAAATTGACGATCACCAGGATGGCGAAAACGATGATGCCGATCACGAAATTACCGGCCATCACGAAATTGCCGAATGCCTCGATCACGTGGCCGGCCGCGGCGGGGCCGTCATGGCCATTGGCCAGGATCAGCCGGGTTGAGGCGAGGTTGAGTGCGAGCCGGAGCATGGTCGCGATCAGCAGCACGGTCGGGAAGGAAGAGAATTCCAGAGGGCTGTGGATGAACAGCGCCGTCATCAGGACCAGCACCGAAACCGTGATCGACACCGCCAGGAACAGGTCGAGGACGATAGGCGGCAGCGGCAGGATCAGGACGACCAGGATCGTCAGCACGCCGGCGGCGAGCAACAGATCGCCGCGCTTGGCGAAGGCCGCAATGTCCCCGAGGGCGGGCAACACAAATCGCCCGCGCGATGGTGTGGCTGTAATGTCGGACATTTAGGTGGATGGAACTCCCGGACGTCTAGGTAATATTTGCCCGGTTTATGGTTAGGGAACCGTTAACGCGGGTGCCGTGGCACCGGGGAACGATTAAGGTCCGCGTCAAATCGGGGGCAAAAATGAGTGAGAATGAGAATCAGACATTCGACGTGGCCACAGCGCAACAGTTGCTGGCCGACGTGTTCGCACCCTGGGTTCAGGATCTGCAGCTGAGCGTCGAGGCGATTCACCCGCCGGGAGCCGAGGGCGGGGCAGGTGCCACCCTGCGGATGAAATTTTCCGACCGCATCTGCCGCGACGGCGGCATCATCTGCGGGCAGGCGCTGATGTCGCTCGCCGACACGGCCATGGTGTTCGCGGTCGCCTCTGCCTCGGGCCGCTACCGGCAGATGACAACCGTGGACCAGACCTCGCATTTCATGAAGCCGGCCTCGAACGGTGACGTGCTTGCCGACGCCCGCATCGTGCGCATGGGTCGAACCATGGCATTCGGACAGGTGATGCTGACGCCGGCCTTCGACACCAAGCCGGTGGCGATGGTGTCGACCGCTTACGCGCTGTTGTGACCGGGCGGGCGGCCCGACGGTTCGTCCGCGCGCTAACGCTTGACCTCGGCGCGGAACGTCACCGGCCAGTCATCCATCGGGATGCGCTTGCATTCCCCCATCGAGCGTTCGAGCGCCAGCTGGAATGACTTGCCGGTCCAGACCCATTCCTCCTCGACACCGCAATCACCGATGCCGCGGCCTTTGTCGAAGCTCGACAGGGTCATGGTTTCGGAATCGAAGACCGGGTTGGTCAGGCCAGAACGCGGCTCGTCCTTGTTGCCGTCGCTCACGCCGGGCGGCCTGCGGAATGTCACGGGACGCAGGGCGTTCACATTGCCCGCCGGACCGATCAGGAACACGTTCCAGAAATTATAGGCGCCGCTGCTGTCCGGGCAGGTGAACTGATAGAGGAATTGCCCGCCGCCCAGCGGACTGACATCTTCGATCTGCGAATTCTTGTCATCCTCCTCACAAAGCTTGCGGCCTTTGGCGAGCAGGGCGGGCGAATGCTTCTCCGGCGCCTTCGCCTTCGAGGGCGGGGCCGCGACGATGACCGGTGCTTTTGGCTGCGGCGGGACGGCGCTCGCCGGCTTCGGCCCACGCCGCACCAATGCGGTGACGGTATCGAGCCGTTTTTGCTGGTCGTCGATCCACAGCAGCGACGCGACCGCGCCCGACATCGAGATATGCGAGAGCGGCGATTCCAGTTTTTTGCCCGGTGCCGGCTGCCGCGTCACCACGATGGACTTGGCCTTGCGCATCGACTCGATCAGCACGTCGGCGGCTGGCCCCTTGGCGATGGTGACGCGACGATAGTCGCTGCCCTCGCCCTCCTCGCCGACGAGAATGCCGGCTGGCAGGCCGGGGAGCGCATGGTCGTCGAATGCGACGGTGTAGCCCTTCGCGTCGCGGAGTTCGACCGACAGGGTCACCGTCACCTGCGCATCGGCCGCGCCGCCGCGCTCGATCCGCAGATAGGCGGCCGCATCGTCGGATTCGGAATTGACCGCAAAGGCCGAGCAGTTGCGAAGATTGTCGCAGGCCGCGAGCCAGTCGCGGAAATCCTTGAAGGAGGCATGTGCGGATGCGGATGGCGCAATCAATGCGGCGGCAAGCGCGCAGCGAATGACGGAATGCATGAAGGCGTCTCGTCCTGTCAGGTCAGCGTCGGGAACACATGCCGCCCATCGTCTCCGAGCGGCAGCGGATCGGCGCGCACGACATGCTGAAGGTCGAGTTCGGCATAAAGATGAGGAAACAGCGCGCCGCCGCGCGACGGTTCCCATTTCAGGGCGTCACCGAGCGTGTCGGTGTCGACATGCAGCAGCATCAAGTCGGTCTGTCCGGCGAAGTGTTTCGCGGCGGTCTCCGCCGCCTGTTCGGCGGTGGAGAAATGGATGTAACCGTCGGTGAGATCGATTGCGGCGCCACGGAAGACACCGGCGTGCTGGGCTTCGGTCCAGAGGGACAGGGGAAGGATTTTGTAGATGGTGGGCATTGTCCTCTCGTGTCCCGGACGCGGTGCGGCGCGAAGTGACGCACCGCAGAGCCGGGACCCAATCATACCAAATGGGTCCCGGTTCTGCATTGCATCATTGCGCTTCGCTTATGCTGCGCTGCGCCCGGGACACGAGCGCGCGCATCGACTACCCCGCAAACCGCATCTCGCCGCCATGCGGCGCTGGCACCGGTACGCCGTCGCCGGCATATTCGTTGAGCTTGTTGCGCAGGGTGCGGATCGAGATGCCGAGGATATTCGCCGCGTGGGTGCGGTTGCCGAGGCAATGCTTGAGCGTTTCCAGGATCAGGTCGCGCTCGACATCGGCGACGGTGCGCCCCACCAATGCGCGCGTCACCTGTTCGGCGGCGATCGTGGCATGCGCGACCTGCGCGGAGGCTTGCGGCGCATCGAGGCGCATGCCGTCCGGCGTCATCAGCGCGTCGGCGCCGATCTCCACGCCGCTGGTCAACAGCACGGCGCGATGCAGCGTATTCTCCAGCTCCCGCACGTTGCCGGGCCAGGTGTTCAGCGCCAGCGCCTTGCGGGCTTCCGTGGACAGCGGACGGCCCGGCAGGCCATTGGCCTTGGAATATTTGTCGATGAAATGATCGGCCAGCGCCTGCACATCTTGCGGACGTTCGCGCAACGGCGGAATGCGCAGGTTCACCACATTGAGCCGGAACAGCAGGTCCTCGCGGAACGCGCCATTGCGAGCGGCCTCGGCGAGATTGCGATTGGATGTGGCAATGATGCGGATATCGACCGGGACCGGCTTGGTGCCGCCGACGCGATCGATCACCCGCTCCTGGATCGCGCGCAACAGCTTCGCTTGCAGTCGCACGTCCATCTCGGAGATTTCGTCGAGCAGCAGCGTGCCGCCATTGGCCTCTTCGAACTTGCCGATGCGGCGCGCCACCGCACCGGTGAAAGCGCCCTTCTCGTGGCCGAACAATTCCGATTCCAGCAGCGCCTCGGGAATGGCGGCGCAATTGACGCTGATGAAATGCTTCTTCGCCCGCTTCGAGCGGGTATGGACATAGCGCGCCAGCACTTCCTTGCCGGTGCCGCTCTCGCCGGTGATCAGCACGGATGCGTCGGAGCCGGCGATCTGCTGCGCGAGGCGCACGACATGCCCCATCGATTCGTCGCGCCACACCATCTCGCGATCGTCGCTGGCGACGGCGGCGAGTACAGCCGCGATCATCTCGGGATCGGGCGGCAGCGGGATGTATTCCTTGGCGCCGGCATGGATGGCGGCCACCGCGGCCTTGGCATCGGTCTCGATGCCGCAGGCGACGATCGGCGCGTGGATATGCTCCGCCGCGAGCCGGGCCACCAGGCTTGCAATGTCCAGCGCCACGTCCACCATCAGCAGATCGGCGCCGCGTCCGGAGCGCAGCACCGCCAGCGCCTGGTCGGCATTCTCGGCGTGGGTCACCGAGGCGCCCTTGTCCATCGCATATTTGGTCGCGAGCGTGAGCTGGCCCTTCAGGGTGCCGACGATGAGGAGACGCATGATCCAGTTTCCTTATTGATACGCCAGCGAATGGCTACTCGGCTTTGTCGGCCTTGATGATTTCGGTCATGGTGACGCCGAGCTTGTCTTCGACCAGAACGACCTCGCCGCGCGCGACCAGGCGATTGTTGACGTAGATGTCGATCGCTTCGCCGACCTTGCGGTCGAGCTCCAGCACCGCGCCCGGTCCAAGCCGCAGCAATTCCGACACGTCCATGCGCGAGCGGCCAAGCACCGCCGAAACCCGGACCGGAACGTCGAACAGCGCCTCGAGATCGGCCGCGGTCTTGCCATTGGTCTCCGGCTCCGATGAGGCGATCGCGAGATCGCCTGGCGGCAGCGCGCCATTTTCGAGATTCGGAAACGGAACGCCCTGGTTGTCACTCATCGTCGCCACCTCTCAACTCCGCATGCCCGGGCGCGCGGCGCCCTTCGACAAATCGCTTCACCGTCTCGCCGATCAGAGCGTCCGCGGCCGCCCTGTCGCGCATCATTCCGCCATCCGCCCATTCGATCCGGCAATCGCCGACCGCAATGTCCGGCTCCGCCATGATCAGCAGCCGGCCGTCGAAGCCGGTCTGGCGTGCGATCGCGGTGAGTTTTTCCTGCGCCAGTTCGTAAAGCGCGTCATTGACGCGCACCACGACATGCGGCGTCGTGACGAGTTCGCGGAAGCAGTCCGTCGCCAGCGCCTCGATCTCGGCGAAGGGTTCGCGCGCGATCAGCGTCTCGGCCAGCTTGCGTCCGGTCGCTACCGCAACCTCCACCGCTTCCGCTTCGACCCGCACTTCGACCGCCGAAAGCCCGCGCGTCAGGATCGACAGCGAATGGGCGACGCTTTCCATCGCGATCGCAAGCCGGCGTGCCGATTCGGCCGCCGCTTCCTGCTGGCCGGCGGTGAAGCCGTTGCGATAGCCGCGCGTTTCCGCTTCGCCGACCTTGGCCTCGTGCTCGGACAGCAGCACCGTATTCGCGGGCTTCGGCGCCCCGAAATCGATGTCGAACATGAATTTGGCGGGCGCGCTCATCAGTAAACCAGTTCCTCGTCGCCGCGCTGCTTGGAGATGATCAGTTCGCCCTTGGCCGCGAGATCCTTGGCCAGATTGACCAGCAGGACCTGCGCATCGTCGACGTCCTTCAGGCGCACCGGACCGAGATTGCCCATGTCGTCGGTCAGCATCTTGGCCGCACGCGAGGACATGTTGGCGAAGAAGAACTGGCGGACCGCCTCGTTGGCGCCCTTCAGCGCGACCGCCAGCTTGTCCTTGTCGACGTGACGCATCAGCGTCTGCGCCGATCCGGTATCGAGCTTCACCAGGTCGTCGAAGGTGAACATCAGCGCCTTGATGCGTTCGGCACTGTCGCGGTTGTCTTCCTCGAGCGAGGTGATGAACCGGGTCTCGGTCTGGCGGTCGAAATTGTTGAAGATTTCCGCCATCACCTCATGCGAGTCGCGGCGGCGCGTCTTGGAAATGTTGGACATGAATTCGGTGCGCAGCGTCAGTTCGACCCGGTCGATGACTTCCTTCTGGATCGATTCCAGCCGCAGCATCCGGTTGACGACATCCAGCGCGATATCCTCCGGCAGGATCGACAGCACGCGCGCGGCATGTTCGGGGCGCAATTTCGAGAGCACCACCGCAATGGTCTGCGGATATTCGTTCTTGAGGTAATTGGCCAGCACGTCCTCCTGGACGTTGGAGAGCTTCTCCCACATGTTGCGGCCGGCCGGCCCTCGGATCTCGTCCATGATCCCGCCGACGCGATCGGCCGGCAGGTATTGCTGCAGCAGGCGTTCGGTCGCCTCGTAATTGCCCATCAGGGCGCCGGTGGCCGACAGGCGGCTGACGAATTCCAGCAGCAGGCCTTCGACCAGATCGGATTCGATGGTGCCGAGCGTCGACATGGTGATCGACAATTGCCGCAGCTCGTCGTCGTCGAGCAGCTCCCAGATCTTGCCGCCATATTCGTCGCCGAGCGCGAGCATCAGAACCGCCGCACGCTCGGGCCCGCTCAGCTCGCGGGTCGGCCGCGGCGCTTCCGCTTGGCGGCTGGCGAGACCGGCGACGATATTGTTCAGCTGCTCGCGGGCCTGTTCCTTGGTCGCAGTGACGGCCATGACGTGTCCTTATGCCGGCTCGTGCAGCCATTGACGGATGATGGCGACGGTCTCGTGCGGATTGCGATCGGCGAGTTCGCCGACCTTCTTCACCGACTCGGCGTGCACCTGGCCCTGCACCTTGGCGATGTCGATCATCGACGAGGTGTGGTTGGAGATCGCTACATTCTGGTCGCTGCCCACGATCGACACATTGGGGCCGCCGGTCGTTGTGATCCCGCCCGGTCCGATGCCGCCGGGGAGGCCGACGATGCTGCCTTCAGGCAATGCCAGAGCCGGCTCGTCGGGGGTGATGATGCGGCGGACCAGCGGGCGGATCACGAAGAACAGCACCACCATGCCGAGGAGGAACATCACCAGCATCTCGATGCCGCGCATGATGTCATCCTTGGTGAAGTCGCCGATATCCAGCCAGCCTTTGGGGGTTGCGGCCAGGTTTTGGGGCAGTTCGGCGAAGCGCAGGTTGACGATTTCCACCTGGTCGCCGCGCTTCTGATCGAAGCCGATGGCCGAGCGCACGAGTGCCGCGATCCGGTCCAGCTCTTCCTTCTCGCGCGGGGTGTAGACGGAATCGCCGGCGGCGTTCTTCGCGTAGGTGCCATCGACCAGCACCGCTACCGAAATGCGATTGACCCGGCCGCCTTCGATCACCTCGGTCTTGGTGGTGCGGGAAATCTCGTAATTGACGATTTCCTCGCTCTTGCGATTGTCGTTCTTGTTGACGGCGGCATCGGCCGCCTTCTGCTGTCCGCCAGGCAGTTCGTTGGCGACCGTGACCTGACCATCCTTGCCCTCGTGCGAGTTATGGGTCTCCTCGCGGGTCTGGCTGGAGCGCACCACCCGCCCCTCGGGGTCGAATTTGTCGGTGGTCTGGGTGATTCGGTTGAAGTCGAAGTCGGCGGTGAGTTGCACCCGGGCGCGGCCGGGACCGACGATCGAGGACACGATATTCTCGACATTCTCGCGCATGCGGCGCTCGAAGGTGAGTTTGCGGTCGTCGGCACCGGCGCTGAGACCCGACAGGTTGTCGTCAGAGCCGTCGGCCAGCAGCCGACCGCTTTCGTCGACGATCGAGACCCGGCCGGGCTTCAGGCCATTCACCGCCGAAGCAATCAAATGGCGTATGGCCCGCACATGCTGGGCCTCGAGCGAGCCGCGCAGCTTCAGCACGATCGAGGCGGAAGGCTCCTGGCGCTCGCGGGAGAACAACGGCCGCTCCGGCAGCACCAGATGGACCCGGGCGGAGGCCACCCGGTCGATCGAGCGGATGGTGCGGGCCAGTTCGCCCTCGAGTGCGCGCAAGTGGTTGATATTCTGAACGAAACTGGTGGCGCCGAGCGCGTCCGATTTGTCGAAAATCTCGTAGCCGACGCTGCCGCCCTTGGGCAGGCCGGATTCCGCAAGCTTCATGCGCAGGCGCGTCACGGCGTCCTTGGGGACGAGGATGATCGCGCCGTCGTTTCGGGTCTGGTAGGGGATCGCCTGCCGCTCAAGGTCGCGGATGATGGCCGAGGAATCCTCAAAGGCAAGGTCGGTGAACAGAGGCGTCATCGGCACAGCCGTCACGCGCAGGATCAGAAACGCGAAAAACCCGACCAGTGCGACTGCGACCGCAGCCATCGCCATCACGCGCGTCGCACCGATAGTTTTTACAAACTCGACCAGACCTTGCACCGAAGAGTCCCCCCAACGCGCGACCCGGCAATATTTGCCGTGCGTATGGTTTCCAATCGGTTAATGCCGTTAACGATTGTTCCGTTGGGCGGGGCTTCAGGCGCAAAATCAGCCACTGAAACGAAAAAGGGCGGGATGGCCCGCCCTCTGTCATTTCAGGTTTTACGTTTCAGGCCTGTCCTACGAGCCCTGCGGCAGATCTGCCGCGATGGCCGTCAATAGAATCGCCGGCACATCTCGTAGCGGCCGTATCCGATATCGGTGACGCAAGGCGCGCGGCGCACCCGCTTGACCGTGGAGACCTTGGTCGGCCGCCGGTAGACACGCGGCGCGTAGGGGTTCGGCAGGCGTTTCCAGTAATAACCGCGGACATAGACGTATTTGTATCCGCGCGGGGTCGTGTAGAAGGGCTCGCGGAAGGTGTATCCGAACGAGTTATCGGTCGGGGTCCAGGCAGGGCCGCGCGGCCAGGTGTAAACCGGCACCGCTTTGTAACCGGGCGGCTCGAAATAGCCGGAGGCGGCGCCGACCGCGAGCTGGCGCGCCGAGGCGGGCAGGGCGACGGCGACAAGCGCCAGCATGGCGAGAAGAATCGGACGAATCGACATCGGGCGCTCCGGGAACCAGCCAGGCCAGTCTAGCGGGGGCGTCGCCGGACCGGAAGATGGCTTGCGCGCTCATGCGCAGCAATCGGCGCGCCTGTGTCTATTGCGTCAGGCCACGTATCGCGGCCGTCAGGCCTGCAGACCGTTCAGGGACCGGCAAAATGAAATCGGGCGCCGGATGGACCCGCGCCCGTTAACACCGCGTTAGCAAGCTCTCACGGAAGCTTACTGCCGGTATTGCTGAATGCGCGTGGTGCGCAGGCCGGCAAGACCGTGCTGCTCGATCGAGAATTGCCAGGACAGGAATTCCTCGGTCGTCAGCGTGTAACGCTGGCAAGCCTCTTCGAGAGAGAGCAGGCCGCCGCGCACAGCCGCGACTACCTCCGCTTTGCGGCGGATGACCCAGCGCTTGGTCGAGGGCGGCGGCAAATCCGCAATGGTAAGCGGAGAACCGTCCGGCCCGATTACATATTTGACCCTCGGGCGATGAGGCTCAGTCATCGTTGCACTCACACACTCAACCGACAAACTCAAATTAACGTAGCTTGTGCCGCTTAAGATTTGCCTAAGCGCAACATTCAATTGAGAAATGTCTGTCGGTCCGATCGCGTGCATCGCTTTAATCGCCCGTTAAGAGATGCAAACCGGTTCGCTGCAAGCGCTACAGCGACAGAGAGGTTTGCCGGACGACGCGCTTGATCTTGTCGAGCGCGTATTCGGTTTTGTTCACCGACAGCACCGGCGGGCTCTTCGTCATGTCGACGGAGTCGACGATGCCCTGGACCTCTGTGGAAACAGCGACAGCCTGGCCGCTTGCATCCTTCGCGGTGATGGCCAGCTTGTAATCGCCGTTGGGCTGCTTGACGCCGGAATTGTTGCGGCCATCCCAGACAAAATTCTGGACGCCGGCATTGAGCGAATAGCTGCCGGTAAACACAGTGGCGCCAGCAGAGTTGATGATGTTGACGGTGGCGGAGGCTGGCTTCGGCGAATTGAAGCTCCAGCCGGCGCCGGTGTCGCTCAGCAGCGAATTCTGACCGTCGATGGCAACCACTTGTCCGACATAACCGAGCGCTTGCGTCGACTGCGCGGTCTTCTGCAACGAGACCAGCGCCTCAAGCTGCGTGTTCGACTTGAGCTGTTGTTCGACCTGCGCGAACTGCACGAGCTGCTGGGTGAACTGGTTGGTATCCAGCGGATCGAGCGGGTTCTGATGCTTCAATTGCGTGGTCAGCAATTGCAGGAACTGGGTGAAGTTGCTCGCCAGCGTGTCTTTTGTGGTGGTCGATGCCGCACCGCTATTGATCGCCGCTGCGACGGTGCTGGTTCCGGAAATGGTGGACATGCTGATCGTCCTTTCGTCAGACGCGAATATCGATGCCGCCGCGCGCCCCGAGGAGCCGCGCATAGCCGTTTGCCGCTTCGCTCGGCGCCACCTCGGCGTCGTGAATCATCGCACGGGTGCCGCGCGACTGTTCGTCAGCGTCGCGGTGCTGCGCGAAGCCCTGATCGCGCAGCGAGAATTCCAGCGAATTGTCGGACGTCTTCAATCCGGCCTGCTGCAGCGCGCGTTCGAGCGTGGACTGGTCGCGGCGCAGAAGGTCATAGGTATCGCTGCGCTCGATGACGAGCCGCGACTTGACGTTACCCTCGCGGTCGACGTCGAGGCGCACATCGATGCGGCCAAGCTCCGGCGGATCGAGCCGGATCTCAAATCGCGAATTGCCGGCGCGGGCCTGGCTCGCGATTTCGACCGCGATCGCATCGACGGGCACAGGCTGTGCGGCAGTGACCGGCATGGCGTGCGGCGTTGCGGCTTGCGCCACGGCCACATGACCGGGGGCAGGGGTGGACAATTGAGCGGCATGCGCGGCCGGATCGATCGAAGGCCTGCTCGTCGGAGCAGGGTCATCCGCTATGGCCGCGACGTCTGGCCGCAGATCCGGCGCATCGGGCTTGGCTTCCGCGCGCGCCGGTGCCGGCTGAGATGAGACCTCGGTCGGGGTCTCGGTCTTCTTGGGTTGCGTTGGCGCATCCAGCTGCGGTGCGGCTGTCTCGGTGTCCGGCATATCGGTGCCGGACAGCAGCGGGTCGGCCGCGTCTGTTTCATCCTCGCCGGAATCACCGGCCGTGGCCGGCGCCGCCGCCTTGATCACCGGGGCGGCCATTGCGGATTGCGCCGCAGCCTGGGAGTTTGCCACAAGAGGCTTCGCCGGATCGGCGGCCCCTTCAACGTTCGGAGTCACGACCTCTCCCGCTGGCTTCGCCACCGCGGACAGTTCGGCCGGAACGTCCGGCGGCGTTGCTGCTGCCGCAACGGGCTGTGCCGGTACGTCGATGGCAACCGCGACAGCCGGTGCTGCAGTGGGATCGGCCGCAGGGATAACCGGGGGCGCGACGAGTGCTGCGTCAGGTGCTTCGGGTACGGTGACCTCGGGAAGCCCCTCCGCGGCTGCGGCGAGTTCTTCATCAAGCGCGCCCTCAACCGCTGCAGGCGCAGCTTCGCCCGTTTGCAGCGTCAGTTCCGTCCACAGGGGATCGGCCGGGATCGCGGCCGGCGCAGCGGCGTTCGCTGCCTGCTCCACGCCGGACGGTGCGGGAGCGGGTTCGGTCGATTTGGGCGCCGAGACAGCCGCGTTCGCCGCCGGCGCGTCGGACGCGGCTTGCGGTTTCTCGGCTGGATTGACCCGATCGCGGGTCCGGGTCTCGTTGGAAGACTGTTTCGGCTCCGGGCGCGCCTCGTCCACCAAGGCGGCAAAGCCGCCTGATTCCGAGCGCATTCCCGTCGGCCGGACGGCGCGCTCGGGCTTGGCGGATCGATGCGAAACGGCGGATGCTTCAGGCACGACGCTGGTCACTGACAACTCCGGAGACATTCCAAGAAAGGGCGGCAGGCTGCCTTGAAGGAAGCTTTGCAAGCCCCACGCCATCGGGCCGGGCAGGAAAATCCTGAAAAATCAATGCTCTTTGGATGGCGTCGGGGTCCGAAATCGGCAAGCTCCGCCGTCACCCGGCAGGAAATTCCTATCTGGCTCCCTATATGTGCCGCGATTGCCTCGGCCTGCGATCCGCCTGTACAAGCGGGCGGGGGACGGCCGTCTGGTGCCGGTCATCCAGGGAGTGCGGCCGAAGCCGCGATCGTCATGCTCAATTCGCTCGGTCTCGACAGCCGTCCGCAGGATACCCGCGTCGTGGTGGCGATGTCGGGCGGGGTGGATTCGTCCGTCACCGCGGCTTTGCTCGCAGCCGAGGGCTATGACGTGGTCGGCGTGACGCTGCAGCTCTACGACCATGGCGAGGCGACCCATCGCAAAGGTGCCTGCTGTGCCGGGCGCGACATCCACGATGCGCGCAGCGTCGCAGCATCGCTCGGAATTCCGCATTACGTTCTCGATTACGAGAGCCGCTTCAAGGAAGAGGTGATCGACCGTTTCGCCGAAAGCTATGTCGCGGGCGAGACGCCGGTGCCCTGCATCTCCTGCAACCAGTCGATCAAGTTTCGCGATCTGCTCGATACCGCGAAGGATCTGGGCGCGCAGGTCATGGCGACCGGGCATTATATTGCGTCACGCGCGCTGCCGGACGGCGGACGTGGTCTTTTCCGCGCCCGCGAAGAAGAGCGCGACCAGAGCTATTTCCTGTTCGCGACCACCCGCCAGCAGCTTGATGTGCTGCGCTTTCCGCTTGGCGATCTGACCAAGGCGCAGACGCGGGAGGTGGCGCGCAAGTTCGGACTTTCGGTGGCCGACAAGGACGACAGCCAGGACATCTGTTTCGTGCCGCAGGGCCGCTACACCGACATCATCGAGAGGCTGATGCCGAACGCGGCCGATGCCGGCGACATCGTCGATATCGACGGCAAGGTGCTCGGCCGCCATCACGGCATCATCCATTTCACCGTCGGCCAGCGGAAGGGGCTTGGCGTGGCGGCGGGTTATCCGCTTTACGTGGTGAAGCTCGATCCCGCGACGCGGCGGGTGATCGTCGGTCCGCGCGACGCGTTGCGGACGCGGCGCATTGCGTTGCGCGAGGTCAACTGGATCGGTGACGGCACGATCGAGGGGGCGCTGGACGGCGGCCGCCGCGAGGTGTTCGTGAAGGTGCGCTCGACACGGGCCCCGCAGCCGGCCTGGCTGACACGGAGCGCGGCGGGCATCGGGGTCGAACTGATCGATGGCGAAGATGGCGTCGCGCCCGGGCAAGCCTGTGTGTTTTACGACGCGCCCGAGGGCCAGTCGCGTGTTCTCGGCGGCGGCTTCATCCAGAGTACGCTCTCGATGACTCACGCCGCGCGCATCGACAATGCCGGCGTCGCCGCCGCATCGCCTGCAGGCTGAGACGCGCATGGCGGGGGAACTCGATACAGCCACGATCACCAAGGCCTATGCCCGCTGGGCGCCGGTCTACGATATCGTTTTCGGCGCGGTGTTCGACAAAGGCCGGCGCTCGTCGATCGAAGCGGCCGAGCGCATCGGCGGCCGGGTGCTTGAAGTGGGCGTTGGCACCGGCATTTCGTTGCCCGACTACAAGCGCACGACCAAACTCGTCGGCATCGATATTTCAGAACCAATGCTGCGCAAGGCGCTGGGGCGCAAGCGCGAATTGAAGCTCGACAATGTCGAGGCGCTGTCGGTGATGGATGTCGGACATCTCGGCTTTCCGGATGCATCCTTCGACGTGGTGGTGGCGCAATATGTAATCACTGCGGTGCCGGATCCCGAAGCGGCGCTCGATGAATTCGCCCGTGTGCTGAAGCCGGGCGGCGAGATCATTCTGGTCAACCACATCAGCGCCGAGGGCGGATTGCGGCGTGCGTTCGAGCTGCAATTCGCGCCAATCGCGCGGCGGCTTGGCTGGCGTCCGGAATTCGAATGGGCGCGGCTTCAGGCCTGGATCGACCGCAATCCGCACATGCGGGTGATCGAACGCAAGCCGATGCCGCCGCTCGGGCATTTCTCGATGATGCGTTTCGGTAAGGCCGAAAAGCTCGGGTAGGAACCTCTCCGCTCCCGTTCCGTTGTCCCGGCGACAACGGGAAACCAGATATGCCGCTCACAATCCGCATAGGGGCAGCCGCCATGATGGGTGCGGTGTTGTTTGCAGCGCCGCTGCGGGCGCAAACGCCCGAGCCGGCGGTTCCCTCTCAGCCTGCGGCGCCGAAGCTCGATCCGAAGGCCTGCACCGACCGTGACCGGCTACGGCAGGGCGATACGGTCGGCAAAGTGACTGCGCCGGACAACCTGACCGACACACTCGCCCGCACCGATGGCGTGATCTGTCCGCCGGCCGGCCTCGATCCGCATATCAGAGCGCCCGCGCCCCGGACCGGGAGCGACATGCCGGTCATCGAGCCGCCCGAGACCCCGGACGGGACGCCGCAATCGCCGAAATAACGGCCCCGGGCGGTTTTTCCGGCCGCCTTGCTTGACAGCTTTTCCGGCTGAACCCTATATCCCCGCACGCTTTCGGGCGGCCCGGCTCTCGGGCACCCGATCCGGCGGCGGGGTAGCTCAGTTGGTTAGAGCAGCGGAATCATAATCCGCGTGTCGGGGGTTCAAATCCCTCCCCCGCTACCAATAAAATCAACAGCTTAGCCCATAGTCGGCTCGGCGCTCTGGGGCGCGAGCAACCAATAAGCAACCAACGCCATCTCTATTTCCTGATCGCTCGGCCGGCGATGGCGGTCTGTTACTTGTCACCCTCGAACATCGCTCATCCCCCGGTAGTCCCCCCGCAATTTCAAAAGGGCTGGCTAGCGAAGACGGAGAGAGCTCAATTTAAGTCGGTCGCCACCCCCGGCGACCGCGCGGAGTAGGTCGTAGCCTCAGGGGTGAGGATGCTTATTCTTCATCTGAAGGCGACGAACTCACCGATCTCACTTGCCCCACGCGGAAAATAGTTCGTCAAACGAAAAAAAATCTTTGATTGAGCTGGCCAACGCCCTTTTGAAAGCTCTCCTTCCGAACGGCTGGATTGAATGCAAGACGGGGCGCGCCAAGCAATAGGAACGAGCGGTGATTTTCCTTCCGCCAAGTCCATTTGCGTTTAAGCTGTGTCAGCAACGCGCTATGTCGCTTCCACCAAGTTCGACCTCGTTGCTCCAGCATCAAGTTTTGAAATTCGGGCCAAGTGCTGGCGTGCCCTAGAAACTCAATTTTAGCGACGTAACTGATGCCGACGTTGACCCCTGGGTGCAACTCCGTAATTCGATGCCCAAAGTGTGGAGCAAAATAAAGAGCGTCGCCAAGTCGGCTGCCTGCCTGATAGTTACATCCGTAAAGTTGCGCCTTGAGAAATAGTTCTAGCGTGATCGGTTCATTGATCTCCCGAGCATAAATCTCGAATGACTTGCGCACTCTCGCCATGCCATGTTCCTTCAAGTATTCAATGAAATCACGCTTGAGGAAGCGAAACTCTGACGATCCCGTTCCGCCAAGTCGCTCCAGCGCCTCAGCTAGTTCCTGCCAACTGAGGTAACGTAGCTTGCGATTGACTACGCGCGATGGCCGGTGCGTGAGCAGTGCCTTCCATGCTGACGGATAACGCCGCGCCTGCATTACGGGATCGGTTGCGTCGATCTTGGCCTCGATCAATCCGGTCCCGGTGTTCGTTTCCACCAATATGTCAGAGCGGCCTTCTTCATGCCGGGTTTCGAGCGAAACCCGCTGGGCAAGTCCGGTAAACCCGAAAAGTGGCATCAGGGCATCGGGATACAAGGCAATGATATAGCCGAGCATCGCGGTAAGTCTTGTCTCGCTGAGCGATTGTCCGAATGCACCTGTAAGTGTTGAGACAACCGCGCCTCCGCGCATGAGTTCGATATCCTGCGCTATGCCGTTCGAGCGAGCAGAGTGTTTAGAGTTGCTTGTGAGCGGTGCCATCGATCAGCGCCGATATCGATCTTCGCCGTTGGCGGGAGGCGAGGCTATCCTGTCCCTTCCCAACACCTTTGCCCTGAATGCCCGAACGAGCAACATGAATTCAACGCAGCCGTTACTTGTCGCTATTTCGCGCCGGGGAAAGTGAAAACGCCGCGAACATAGTATGTTTCTGTGGGTGCGCAGTCATCGGGGTCGATTTGAAAGTCAAATATCCATTTGAGCTTTTTGCCTTCGCGCAGGGGTATGATCTGATAAGTTTGGATCATGGGCGGCTTGCGGCCTGAACTCGTGCGAAAGAGTAATTGCACTTTTGTCGGGTCTTGGTCGCTCTCTATTTCCAAATGCGCTGCGAATGCGTGGCGCGGATCGCCTAATTGAGGCGCAAGCTTGTCTTCATCTTCCAAGGTGAATTCAGGAATTCCGGGCATCGTAATCCTCCTACGTGCAACTTGTTTCGGCTCGTATCGTTGGACAATACTTGCTGGCGCTATGCCGCCGTCCTCTTGTCAACGTCACACAGAAATTCTGACAATGCTGTCTGAATTCCGCAAGCCGTGAAAAAAGTGCTGCACGTCCTAACCCAGCCGGGTCAGATCGGTGCCACGAACGCGCGCCCGGAATGAGGCCAGAGGCTTCTCGACAAGCCTTTGCATCACGATTGAGAGCAGGACCACAAGGACACCGTTCAGAAGCCAGTATGCTGCTCCGCGCTGGTCCGCAGCAAGATATCCGGACAGCAGGATCATGACGCTGTAGTGGTTAAGGTAGGCGGCATAGGACAGGTCGCCAAGTTGCCGGTCGACGGTGCGGAAAGCGGAACTGGCGCGGATTTGGGCGCAGCGGACAATGATGGCGACTAGCACCATGACGACAGCAAACCGGAAAAACCACGGCGCGCCGGACGCGGTGTATTTTTCGCTTGTGGCCATATGCACCATGAGTGTTGCGATGCAGATCGCCACAGCGCGCAGAACGATCGGCGACCGGTCGCGCTGCCAGCGCCACAGAAGCGCCCCCAGAAGGAATGCTGGCGCGTTTTGTGTGTAGAACGTCAGGACCTCCGGCAGCTTCAGGAACGCTGTTGCGATATAGGCAGCGCAAAACGCAGTCGTCGCAACAAGGACGTTACGATCCGAGAGAGGCTGCCGCCGCATCATGACAAGTATGCCGGCCAGCGCGACCATGTAAAACGCCATCTCAACATTGATGGCCCAGAGATACCGGACGAAGGGGTAAGCGGTCTCGATTATAAGACTTTCGGCAAAGTGACGGTTGAATGGCGGAACGACCGCGAAGGGCTGCCACAGCATGTTTCCAAGCCGCCAAATCTCCGAGAAGTTTTTGTAGCCTTCGAAAGACATTCCGGCTTCGAGTCTGCCATCGAAATACAAGATTGCATGAGCGGCGATCGCCACGAAAAGGGCGGCCAGGTAGGCTGGATAGATTTTGAGTAGCCTATTCTTGGCAAAGGCCGTCGGACGGCTCTTGTAAAATGTCGCTGCCGCCTCGGTGATGACGTAGCCGGATATGATGAAGAACACCATCACGGCAATGCCGCCGCCGCGCATCCATGCCAGCCACTGAACAAAAGCATTGTCAGGTGCGAGCCATGCGGAATGACCGTTCATGACAACAGTCATCGCAAGAGCGAAACGCATCCATCCAAGCGCGCGGTAAGGCGGCACTTCGATGGCTGTCGCCATCGGAAGAGTGTTGGACGTGTGATGCATGTCAGCCCCGACAATACCGCAGACCCGCGGCGCGCGCACCATAAACGCCCGAACTGACGCGCTCAACGATAAGTTGCTAAGCTCCCCTGTGATTGCGTGTGCTCTGGCGTGCGCGTCACCTTTTCTGTTGTCCGGCGATCGGTCTCTGGACGAGGTCTTTTGCCGCCGCGTGGCGGGTGCTGCACGATAACCGGCGAGCGGCCGGCCGGATCTGGGCAGGCCTATTGCGGCTGCGCATCGGCGCGCACGGGGCTTGCGCGGGCGGCAATGGCTGGGCAATGGCCGCTATCGGGCGGCCTTATCGAACAGCATTCCGTTCTGAGTCACAGTCATGTGACGACCGAAACTTTCGGCCCCTTTGAACCGAAGCTGATGGTGAACCGACACACGGCCACGGGAGTGGTGCACCATCAGGTCAGGGGACGAATATGAGACGAGCAGCAATATCCGAGGCGACCGAGTTTACCGCACTGGTCGTCGGCGCCTTTGTCATCCGCAACGGACTGCTGATCGGCGGACTGGCGTTGTTCCTGCTCCTGGGCTGGTTAAGCGGCTGAGCGAACCGGCGCGCGCTCCGACGCTGAATGCAGCGACCGCTCTTTACCCGCCATCTCGCGGCGTTGCGAATTGCATGTGCCGCTGCCGCCCACCATGATCTGCGAAACGGCGTTCGGGTGAGTCGATGACCGGCCTGCCCAATCATCATGGTGCACATGGCCGATGTCCTACGACGCGATCATCATCGGTGCCGGCGCCGCCGGTATTGCCGCCGCCCGCAGGTTGCACAATGCCGGCAAGCGGGTGATCGTGCTGGAGGCGCGACCCCGCATCGGCGGTCGTGCCTGGACGATGGCCGCCGCCGGATTTCCACTCGATCTCGGATGCGGATGGCTGCATTCGGCCGATCGTAATCCCTGGAGCGGGATTGCCCGCGATCTCGATCTCTCGATCGACAAGACGCCGCCGCCCTGGACCCGGCCCTCGCTTCCGCTTGGCTTTTCGATCCAGCACCAGCGCGCCTTTCGTGAAGCGCTCGATGCGTTCTACGACCGCGTGGAAGAGGTCGCGCAAACCGGCAGGGATGTGGCCGCCTCGGAATGCCTGCCGCCAGATGGACGCTGGAACGCGCTGATCGGCACGGTTGCGACCTTTATTGCGGGCGCGGAGTGGGACAAGGTCTCGGCCATCGATCTTCATCGTTACGCCGACACCGGCGTCAACTGGCGGGTGACCGAAGGTTACGGCCACCTCATCGCGACATATGCGGACGGTCTCGACATCGTGCTCGATTGTCCGGTGCAGCGGATCGACCATGGCGGCAGGGAGTTGCGTATCGAGACGGCGCAAGGGACGATGACCGCGCCCGCCGCCATTGTCACGATCCCGAGCGTGCTCCTCGCGCAGGAGGCGATCCTGTTCGCGCCGTCATTGCCGCAGAAGATCGAGGCGGCCGCGCAATTGCCGCTCGGGCATGACGACAAGTTATTCCTGTCACTCGCGGATGCCGACGAATTCGAGCCGGACAGCCGGCTGTTCGGGCGTACCGATCGCACCGGCACCGGCGCCTATCACATGCGGCCGTTCGGCCGTCCGCTGATCGAGTGCTATTTCGGTGGCAGCCTCGCCGAAGGGCTGGAGCGCGGCGGACCGCAGGCTTTCTTCGACTTCGCGAAGGCCGAGCTCGTCAATTTGCTGGGCAGCGATTTTGCGCGGCGCATTGCCCCCGTCGCCGGGCATTCATGGGGCGCCGATCCATTCGCGCGCGGCGCATATTCCTACGCAAAGCCGGGCTTTGCGGATTGTCGCGCCACGCTTGCCGCGCCGGTGGATGGACGCCTGTTCTTTGCAGGCGAGGCCTGTTCGACAGACGATTTCTCGACCGCGCACGGCGCCTATCTCAATGGACTTGCGGCCGCCGAAGACTTGCTTGGCGGCCGCACATGATTCAGCAGAAGAGAGTCGGTCGCCGTCACGCGATCCGGCCCTCGGGGGTGTATTGATCGACGGCCTGCGGCAGCGTCTTCGACAGGCGGTCGAGCAGGTCCTGCTCGCTCAGTCCGGTTGCCCGTGACAGCGCGGAGAGCGTGTCTGCGCCAAGCACGGACTTCAGATCGGTCGGGGCGACGTCCTTGTTCGGACCGGTGCCAACCCAGGACTCGACCTTGTCCTTCTGTCCCGCCTCGTTGAACTTGTCCATCAGTTCGCCAAGCCCACCGGAGAGCAGGCCGCCGACGCTGGTGCCGGCCAGCAGACCACCAAGGCCGCCCGGCAAGGCTGCACCGGTACCGGGAGACGTGCCGCCCTGATTGGAGCCGCCCTTGGTGAGATTTCCGAGCAATTCGCCGATCTTGTCACGGTTCTGATAGCCCGCAATTGCAAGCAGGCCGAGCAGGGCCGTCATCGAAGGGAAGCCGCTATTGCGTGACATCTGATCGAACTCCGGTGCTGGTGGGTAAGGTCTCGCATTTCGTATGGCGAGAGCGCATCTACGCATACTGCGCGGCAACCCCTCAATCAACACGAGGTTCCCGTGGATGAGTGGACTTCATGCAAATGTGAAGTCGTCATCGTGTCACGGTAATCTGCCGCACCGCGTGCTTCGACACGACCCGCTTAGGCGCAGCCGCATTGACGCAGCTGGGATTCCAGATCACGTTAGCCGGCCCTCCTGCTTGGCATCCATGTCCGATTCCACAGACCTGATCATCCCGCAGCTTGCCGGATTCTACAGCGCAGCCGCGCCGCTCGCGGAAGCATTGCTGCGCGTCGTCGTCGGGCTCTCGCTGGTGCCGCATGGTCTGCGCATGTCGATGGGCTTCTTCCCGAATTCGGGCGGCCCGGTCAGCAATGTTCGGGACTTCGCCACGCTGCTCGATAATGGCGGTTACCGCCCCGGCCGGTTGTGGGCCTGGGTGATCGTGATAACCGAACTGGTGGGTGGTCCGCTGCTGGCGCTCGGCCTGTTCACCCGGCCGGTCGCGATCCCGATCGTGATCCTTCTGGCGCTGAGCATCTGGGAGCATCGGCGCAGCTTCTTCTGGAATCAGGGCGGCTTCGAATATCCGCTGCTGTGGACTGCGGCTGCGCTCTACTTCCTCGCCGCAGGCGGCGGCGCCTATTCTCTGGACGCCGTGATCGGCCGGGCGTTCTGATCCCGCCTCTGCTCATGTTACAAAACCGGGTGGCCGCCGCGCCGCGAGGATTTTGCCGCCATGACCTATTTCGTTGCCGCTGTCGTCCTTGCGATCCTGATCTATGGCGTCTGGACCTTCAACCGGCTGGTCCGGGAGCGCAATCTCGTGCGCGAGGGTTGGAGCGGCGTCGATGTGCAATTGCGCCGGCGGGCCGATCTGGTGCCGGCTCTGGTCGAGACCGTGAAGGGATATGCCGCGCATGAGCGCAAATTGCTGGAGGACATCACCGCCATCCGCTCCGCCAGCCTGGCCGCGTCGAATGTCAAAACCCAGGAGAATGCCGAGCGCGAATTGAAGGGCGCGCTGTCCAGGCTGATCGCGCTGCAGGAGGCCTATCCCAACCTCAAGGCCGACCAGAACTTCCTCAAGCTGCAGGAGCAACTCGCCGAGATCGAGGATCACCTGCAGATGGCGCGCCGCTATTATAACGGCTCGGTGCGGAACCTGAACATCATGATCCAGTCGTTTCCGAATGTGCTGATCGCGCGTCCGCTCGGATTTACCGAAGCGGAGTTCTTCGAGGCCGACGACGCCGCATCGGCGACTCCGCGCGTCACCTTCGAACGAGCGGCGCCATGAGACTGTATCGTTTCATCGCAGTCGCAATCTTCCTGGCGGCGATGCTGCAGCCCGCGTTCGCGGTCGAGCGCATCCTGCAATTCATCAGCGATGTGAAGGTCGAGAACAATTCCGATCTTCTCGTCACCGAGACCATTCGGGTGCAGGCCGAAGGCCGCGAGATCAAACGAGGGATCCTGCGCGATTTTCCGACACGGTACAAAGGTCGCGACGGGCGCCGGGTCGAGGTCGGGTTCGAGGTGCTGTCGGTCACCCGCGACGGCAAGCCGGAAAATTATACGACGGAAGGCCTGTCGAATGGCGTGCGCGTGCGCATCGGCAATGCCAGCCAGAATGTCCCGCCGGGACCGAACACCTATGTGATCCGCTATCGCACCACGCGGCAGATCGGCTTCTTCGAGACATTCGACGAGCTGTACTGGAATGCGACCGGCACCGGCTGGCCCTTCCAGATCGATGTTGCCGAGGCGCGCATCACCCTGCCGGAGCCCGCGAACTTCATCCAGACCGCGATCTATACCGGGCCGCAGGGCGCGACCGACAAGAACGCGACCATCGTCGCGCAGCGCCCGGGGTTTATCGCGTTCCGCACCACGCGACCGTTGCCGCCGCGCAACGGGCTGACGGTTGCGGCGGCGTTTCCGAAGGGCATCGTCACGCCGCCGTCGCAAGCGCAGCTCACCCAATACTGGTTGCAGGACAACCTTCCAGCCGTGACGGCCGGCGCCGGGCTGCTGGTGCTGCTTGGCTATTTTCTCTTGGCTTGGTTCAAGGTCGGGCGCGATCCCCGCCGCGGGACCATCATTCCGCTATTCACGCCGCCCAAGGGCATGTCCGCGCCCGCGGTCCGATACGTCTATGAGATGGAATTCGACGACCGCGCGTTCGGCGCCGGCATCCTCGATCTTGCCGTGCATGGCGGCGTGATGCTCAACGACAGCGGAAATCAGATGCGGCTGACCGCAACGAAGGCCACGCGCGATGTTTCGTCGCCGGTTGCGGCGATGGGGCGTGAATTATTCAAGTCAGGTCCATCGCTGCTGCTCGACCAAGTCAACCACAAGATCATTGGAACGGCAAAGCGCACATTGCAGAGCGATCTCGAGAATCTTTACCTCAAGACCATGTTCACCAACAATTACGGGTGGTCGGGCGTCGGTTTGCTGTTGTGGTTCGGTTTCATTGCCGCGGTCGCGCTTTCGGTCTTCATGAGCTATGGCAGCGACCTCGGTGGAGCGATGCTGTTCGGTACGGCATTTGCTGCGCCTGCCATCTGCGTGATGACCGCGTTCCTGCTCGGTGTTCTGACCGGCCGGACCGGATTTTTCACGTTCCTGTTCGGTTTCCTGTTTGCGGGCGCATTTGCGGTAGCGGGCTTTGCCGTGCTGCTGGGCGCGACCTATGAGGCGACCGGGTCGCTCTTCAATCTTTACACGCTGGCGATGCTGACGCCGATCCTGGTCGCGCCACTGATCGCAATGTCGTTCTACGTCATGAAGGCGCCCACCGTTCGGGGCCGCAAGGTCATGGATGAGATCGAGGGCTTCAGGCAATATCTCGGCGTCGCCGAGGAAGACCGGCTGAATCATTTGCATCCGCCGGAAAAGACGCCGGAATTGTTCGAGCGCTATCTGCCCTATGCGGTGGCGCTCAATGTCGAGAACCGTTGGGCCGAGCGCTTCGCCGGCGTCCTCGCCGCTGCGGCCGCCGCCGGCGCTGCAACCGCGGCCTGGTATGTCGGCAACCGCGGCTCCCAGACTGACTGGGGCAACTTCGCCGGCCGTGTCGGCAGCAGCCTCGCCAGCACGGTTGCGTCCTCCTCGACGGCGCCGGGATCGTCCGGCGGTGGCGGATCGTCAGGCTCCGGCGGTGGCGGATCGTCCGGCGGTGGCGGCGGTGGCGGTGGCGGCGGCGGTTGGTAGGATCTGCGCTACGGCAGCAGCTTGACCTTGCGGTTCTTCATCATGCGAAGGAGCGCGCCCCGCATGTTCTCGTATTCCTTCGCAGTGAAGCCCTTCATCGCCGCACGATATTCGGAGACCGCGAGCGGCAGCATCTTGTCATATACCGCGCGTCCCTTTGGCGTGATGAACAGGTGCACATTGCGCGAATCCGTCTTGCCGTTTTCGCGCGCGACATAGCCGCGCTTGGCGAGATTGGCCGCAAGCCGGCTCACGCTCGGCTGCGGGATCACGGTGGCCTCGGCCAGTTCGGTGAGGTTGGTACCCTCATGCGCGGCGAGTACGGCCAGCACCCGCCAGTCCTGGAACGTGAATCCGCGCTTGCGTAATTCGTCGGCGAGATTCTGATTCATCCGGGCGATCAGCCGGTTCATCAGATATGGCAGCAGGTCGTCGAGATGCAGATCGCTGCTCTTGGCAGGGCGGGCGGTCATGAGCTCAGCATACTGGGCAGCCAGGTGGCGATCGGCGGAAAAAGGACGATCAGCAGCAGCACCAGCAGCCCGAACAGCACATAGGGCAGTGCCGCCATATAGATCTGGCTCATCGTGATCTCGGGCGGGGCGACACCTTTCATGGTGTAGAGCAGAAGCCCGAAGGGCGGCGTCAACAGGCCGAGCTGCATGCAGATCAGGAAGATGATGCCGAACCAGATCGGATCGAAGTTGAGCTGGGTCACTAGCGGCATGAAGAAGGGCAGCGTGATCAGCATCATCGACACCTGATCGACAAAGCAGCCGAGCGCCAGCAGGATCAGGATCATGCCGATCAGCACCGTCATCGGCGCCAGCCCCTGTCCGGTGATCAGGCCGATGATGCCGTTGACCACGCCGGAGAAGCTCAGGACCTGCGAGAACGTCGTGGCTCCGACAATGATGAAAAGGATGATGCCGGAAATCGCGACCGTGCCGAGCAGCGACTGCATCAGGTTGCGGACTGTCAGCCCGCGATAGCAGATCGCGGCGACGATGGTGCCGGCGGCGCCCAGGGCGGCCGCCTCGGTCGGTGTCGCCCAACCGGCCGACATTGCGCCGACCACCAGACCGAAGATCGAGAGCAGCGGCAGCACATACAGCAGGAACGGGCCCCAGCGGTCCCAGAATGCGGGCTTGGCCTCAAGCGTTTCGGCCGGTGCGAGCGACGGATCGATGATGCTGCAGACGACAATATAGCCGATGAACAGGGCGCTCAGCATCAGGCCGGGCACGATGCCGCCGATAAGAAGGCCGGAAATCGAGATGCCGGCGAGGCTTCCCAGCAGCACCGTCAGCGCCGAGGGCGGGATCAGCATGTCGACGCCGCCAATCCCCATGATCGGGCCCAGCGCCATCTTCGGATGATAGCCGCGCGCCAGCATGGTCGGCAGCATCAGCGAGCCGAGCAGAGCCGTGGTCGCGATGGTCGATCCCGAAATCGCCGAGAAAACGGTGCCGGCGACAATCGCAATCACGGCGAGCCGGCCCGGCACGCGGCGGATCAGCAGCGCGAAGGCGTCGATCGCCTTCATGGCGACGCCGGAATGGAACAGCACCTCGCCCATCAGAACGAAGAACGGGATCGGCGTCAGTGCGAAAGCGGTGACCGACTGCACCGCATTGCGGTTGAACTGGACCAGTCCATTCTCGCCGCCAAGAAACAGCGCGGCGCCGACAAGGTTGATCCCAAGAAACGCAAAAGCGACCGGCAGGCCGAACGCCATAATCACGATCAGGCCGCCGAACAGAATGATGGTCGCCTCGATCCACGGCATTGGCTTCAAGCGACCGAAGTCGCCTCCTCGCGCTTTTCGCGATTGGTGATCAGCCGGTGGAACCGGAAAATGAATTCGATCGAGAGCAGAACGAAGCAGACGGGCAGGGGCGCGAGCAGCCACCATTCCGGGAACACGAGGTTCTTGATGGTGATCGAGCCGTTGCGCCATGCGTCGAAGGTCATCAGCGACGCATAACGCACCATGGCGATACAGATAACGAGGCCGGCAATGTCCCCGATGGCTTCCATGATCAGGGCAACGGACTTCGGCACCGCGGTCAGAACGAGATCGAGCCGCACATGCTGTCCGCGCCGCAGCAGCCACGGCGCGGTGAGCACGGTAATCATATAGAGCGCGTATTCGGAGACTTCGTTCGCCCAGACGAAGCCCTTGCTGACGGTGTTGCGCAGCACGATGTCGCCGGTGACGATAAGGACCATGGCGAGCAAGGTCAGCGCCGCGATCACCGCGAGGCCGTCGAGCAGTTTGCCGTAGAGGTCGGAGAGGCGGGTCATCCGATGGAAACTCAGCGATGCTTCATTCTCCGCTCATTCCCGCGATGGCGGGAATCCAGTGCGCTTGGCTCCTGGGTCCCCGCCTCCGCAGGTGCGAGCGGACAATGTCTTTTCGCGGCCGGACGGCCGCAGACTAGTTTCCTGCCAGTTCGCGCAACTTCTTGCCGTTTTCTGGAGACTTGGCGATCACCGCCTGCCAGGCAGCATCATTGGCCTTCTTCAGGAAGGCCTCGGATGCGGCGGGGCCGAAATCGAGTGTTTCGATGCCTGCTTTGGCCTGACGCTCGCGCTCCGATTTGATCAGAGCATCATTTTCCGAGTCGAGCGATTCGACCCACAGCGCCGCATCGGTGAGAACCTTTCGCTGCGCATCGGTCAGGCTTTTCCACTTATCGAGGTTCACAAGGATGTTGGCCTCAACGCTGTAGAAAGCCGGGTCCATGCGGAACTTGGTCACCTTCTCCCAGCCGAGGTCGAAAATGCCGAGTACGGGCCAGCCATAGCCATCGACCACGCCGCGTTCGAGCGCAGTATAGACCTCTCCGGGTGCAGTCGTGATGGGGGTGCCGCCCGACGCCTGCACGATATCTCGGTAGACCGGGGTGACGCGGATTTTCAGGCCTGAAAAATCAGCTTTGTCGATCTTTTTCGTCAGGTAGATGTGGAATGGTACATTGTGAAACTGTCGAGCCAGAAAATGCGAATTGAGTTTCTGGTTATGCAGTTGATTGATGAACTCCCATGAGCCGTTCTTGCGCTGCTCGCTCATCGGTTTGCTGAACAACTTGAAGGCGTCAGACTCGGGCATGAGGTTGCTGTAGAACGCGCCAGTCGCGTTGGCGATATCGACGACACCCGTGCGTACGGCGTTGCCGACTTCGAACGGAGGCATGGCGCGCGGACCGCCGATATAGTTGATCTGGATGACGCCCTTGCCGTCCTTGTTCACCTTCTCGATGAAGCGCTCGAAATTCTTGGAAAACTGGGTGCCCTCGGCGAAAGAGGTGACCCCGCGCAGAGTGACCTCCTGCGCGGAGGCCGGCGAAAATGCCGCGGCCAGTGCCAATCCGGTGACCGCAAAGACTGTCCTGATGCCCATATTTTAACTCCCGCTGGGTCGGATTACAGATTATATTCTTTTGAATATAATTGCCGGGCAGGCAACCGGAGTCAAATCCGGGGCGTGCCGCGAGGCAAAATCGGCAGACGCAACGGGACAAGACCATGGCCGAGCGATCATTCAAGAAGGAAGTCGAGCAGCTCAAGCTTGGCGCGGGACAGGAATTCCGCGGCGAGGCGATCCTCTGCGTCACAAAGGCGCTGCTGCAGTCGGGCGTGTCGTATGTGTCCGGCTATCAGGGTGCGCCGATTTCTCATCTGATCGACGTCCTGAACGACGCCGAACCGATGCTGAAGGAACTCGGCGTCCGCTTCGAATCGTCCGCCAATGAGGCGGCCGCAGCGGCGTCCCTGGCTGTCTCGGTGAGCTACCCGCTGCGCGGCGCCTGCACCTTCAAGGCGCCGGTGGGCACCAATGTCGCCTCCGACGCACTCGCGAACCTGTCCTCGGGCGGCGTGAAGGGTGGCGCGCTCATTATCGTCGGCGAGGATTACGGCGAGGGCTCCTCGATCATGCAGGAGCGCAGCCACGCCTTCGCGATGAAGTCGCAGATGTGGCTGCTCGATCCGCGACCCAATGTCGAGACCATCGTCGACATGGTCGAGAAGGGCTTCCGGCTTTCCGAGGCCAGCAATACCGCGGTGATGCTGCAGTTGCGCATCCGCGCCTGCCATGTCTACGGTTCGTTCATCGCCAAGGACAATGTGCGGCCGGACTATACGCGCATGGACGCGCTGAACAATCCGGTGCGGGACGTGACGCGCTACGCGCTGCCGCCCTTCACCTATGAGCACGAGAGGGAAAAGATCGAAAAGCGTTGGCCGGCGGCGGTGCAATTCATAGTCGACAACAACATCAACGAATTCTTCGATGGCGACGTGTCGGACGTTGGCATCGTCATGCAGGGTGGCATGTACAACAACACCCTGCGGGCGATGGAAATCCTCGGCCTTGCCGACATCTACGGCAACAGCCGGATCCCGATCTATGTCCTGAACGCCACCTACCCGCTGGTCGATGCCGAGTTCGTGCGCTTCTGCGCCGGCAAGAAGGCGATCATGCTGATCGAGGAGGGGCAGCCGAATTTCATCGAGCAGGCGGTCAATACCATTCTGCGTCAGGCCGATCTGCAGACAAAGGTCGAGGGCAAGTCGGTGCTGCCGATGGCCGGCGAATATACCGGTGGCGTGCTGAAGGCGGGGCTGCAGAAATTCTGCACCCTGCATCGGCCGGACGTTCTGGCGCCCGACGAGCCGATGATGACCAACAAGAGCCTGCCGGCCGCGCTGGAAACGCTCGGCACCAACGTGCAGGGGCGACCGCCATCTTTCTGCACCGGCTGCCCGGAGCGGCCGATCTTTTCGGCGATGAAACTCGTGCAGCAGGAAGTGGGCCCGCTGCATGTCTCGGCCGATATTGGCTGCCACACCTTCGCGGCGCTGCAGCCGTTCAATCTGGGTCAGGCAACCATGGGCTACGGCCTCGGCGGCGCCGGCGGCTCGCCTTTATCGGGACAGGGCGGCAAGCGACCGGTCTCCGTCGTGGGTGACGGTGGCTTCTGGCATAACGGACTGGTGTCGAGCGTCGGCCACCAGGTCTTCAACAAGACCGACGGCGTGATGCTGATTGTCGACAACGGCTATGCCGCCGCGACCGGTGGGCAGGACATCCTGTCATCGGCTGCCACCGTGGAGACCCGTTCGACCCAGCATCCGATCGAGAAAGCCGTGCGCGGCGTCGGTGTCGAATGGGTGCGGCACATCACCCGCACCTATGACGTGGCCAAGATGCGCGACACCCTGCGCGAAGCTCTCACCACCGAGACGAAGGGGCCGAAGGTCATCATCGCCTCGTCCGAATGCATGCTGAACAAGCAGCGCCGCGTGAAGCCGCTGTTGCGCGAGGCCGTGAAGCGCGGCGACCGCGTGGTGCGCGACCGCTTCGGCGTCGATCCCGATACCTGTACCGGGGATCATTCGTGCATCCGGCTGTCGGGTTGTCCGTCGCTCACCATCGCGCCCAACCCCGATCCGCTGCGGCGCGATCCGGTCACCAAGGTGATCGATACCTGCGTCGGCTGCGGCAATTGCGGCGAGGTCGCTCACGCCGCGGTGCTGTGTCCGTCCTTCTACCAGGCGTCGATCATTGACAATCCGACGGGCTGGGACAAATTCAGGCAGCGCATGCGCGATGCGGTGATCGGCTTCTTCCAGCGCCGGCTGGAGAAGAAGGCGGTGACGGCATGAACACCCCGCTGGTCGATACCCGCGGCGCCGCCCGCATCCGTCCGATCACCATCGCGATCCTCGCCATGGGCGGCGAGGGCGGCGGCGTGCTCGCCGACTGGATCATCGATCTCGCCGAACATGGCGGCTATCTCGCGCAGATGACGTCGGTGCCAGGCGTGGCCCAGCGCACCGGCGCGACCATCTATTACGTCGAGTTGTTCCCGAAGGCCGCCGCGCGCGACAAGAAGCCGGTGCTGGCGTTGATGCCGGTCCCGGGAGACGTCGACATCGTGCTCGCGTCCGAATTGATGGAGGCGGGCCGCGCCATCACCCGTGGCCTGGTCACCCCCGACCGCACCACGCTGATCGCGTCCACGCATCGCGTCTACACCATGCTGGAGCGGATTGCGCTCGCCGACGATCGCGTTGACCCGACCGCACTCCTGAAATCGAGCGAGGAAGCCTCGAAGCGCCTTCATGCGTTCGACATGGCGAGCATCGCCGATGCCACCGGCAGCCTGGTCAGCGCGGTGCTGTTCGGTGCACTCGCGGGCTCCGGCACGCTGCCGTTCCAGCGCATGGCGTTCGAGGCGACGATCCGGCGCGGCGGCGTCGGCGTGGAAGCGAGCGTGCGCGCCTTCAATGCCGGCTTCGAGGCGGCCGCGTCCGGTAATACGCCCATCGCTCCGGTAGAACGTCCGTTCGATCCGCAGGCTCGCGACGTTTCGGTGCAATCGCTGCTCGCGCCGATCGACGGCGCGCTGTCGATCGTGTCGCGCCCGATCGTGAGCGCCGGCGTTGTGCGGCTCGCCGATTACCAGAACGACGACTATGCGAAGCTTTATCTCAATCGTCTCGCGCCGGTGATCGAGATCGAGAAGGCCCGTCCCGGCAAGCCCGACGAACTGCTGACCGAGGTCGCGCGCAACCTGGCGCTGGCGATGGCGTACGAGGACACGGTCCGCGTTGCCGAGCTGAAAATCCGCGCATCGCGGTTCGAGCGCGTGCGCAAGGAAGCCGCCGTCAAGCCGGGCCAGCTTCTCGACATCGTCGAATACATGCACCCCCGCACGCAGGAGATTGCCGAGACTCTGCCCGCGCCGCTGGGGCGCTTCATCCTCAATACGGGTTGGGTCCGCGGCATCGTCGACGCCTTGACGCAGAAGGGCCGCAAGGTGAAGACCTCCTCGATCCGCGGCTTCATGCTGCTCTACATGGTCTCGAGCATGAAGCCGTTGCGGTCGCGAACGCTGCGCTGGGCCGATGAACAGGCGCGGCAGACGGACTGGCTCGCCAAGGTGGTGGAGATCGCGCGCGAGGATTACGCGCTGGCGGTCGAGATGGCGCATCTCATCGGCCTGGTGAAGGGCTATGGTGACACCCATGAGCGCGGGCGCGAGAAGTACCACGCGCTGATGGCGCTGATCCCGAAGCTGCGCGAACGCGGCAATGCCGCGGCCGAACTCGCGGGTCTGCGCAAGGCCGCGATGATGGACGAGAGCGGCGAACGGCTGAAAAAGGCGCTGGCGGCGATCAGCTAGTCTTTGTTCGTCTATCCCACCCCCGCCCGCGGGGGAGGGAGGGGCGGCAAAAGAAGAGCTAGCGTCCCGTCAGCACGTTGAAATTCACCGGCACAGTGATCGATGCCTTGCCCTGCGGCGGTATCGGGAACGGCGCCGCTCTGCGCACGAGGTCCCGGCTCTCGCGGTCGAGACTGGCATTGCCTGATGACCGCACCAGCCGGACCGCACCGACATTCCCCGCGCTGTCGATTGCGAAGGCGATGACCGCTGTCCCGCCAATGCCGCCCGCAAGGGCGTCGCCGGGATAGCGCTTGTTGCGTGCAAGTTGCGCGGTGACGCGGCTCGCCCAGTCACGCACTTCGCGCGATGAGCCCAGGCCGACGCCGCTTCGCGACGCCGCGACCCGCGGAGGTGTCGGCTTGGATTGTTCGCGCGGCGTCTCGGTTGGCTGTTCCTGCGGTGGCGGCGGCCGACTGGCAACCGGTTCCTCGACAGGCTTCGGCTCGATGACGTCCGGTGGTGGCGGCGTTTCGGCGACCGTGGGCGTCGGCTCCGGTTCCTCAGGCGCCGGCGTTGGTTCCGCTTCAGCCTGAACCGCGGCGGTCTGCCGCTCTTCGGTTTTGGGCTCTTGCCGTTGCGGCGTTTCGCGCGGCGGCTCGCGCGTATCGTCCAGCCGGGGCCGGAGGTCGGGTTTGGCTTGCTCCGCGGTCTCGGTGGGCTGCTCGGGCTCGGCCGGCTTCGGTGTGCTTTCCGCCGGCTGAGAGGGCGCCGATTCCGCCGGGCTCGGCATCTGCGCGATGCCCGCCTCGGTCTGTCCACCCAGCACGATATCGACCGAAATCGAATCCAGCGCGAGGCTCTGCATCGGCGCCGGGTCGCGCATGAAGATCGCCACGATCACGAGATGCAGCAGCAACACACCGGCAATCAATGCGGTCCAGGGGGTCCGGTCAGACCATGTCAGCCACGGCGCAGGCCGCTCGTCGTCGCTGATCTTGACCGCAGGTGCATCGATGCCGCCCGGGCTGCGCCGGCGCGACAGCACGATCACGTTTGTCAGGTCGGCGCCGTCCAGTGCACTCGTTGCCGCCACGGTCACGATTGCACCGAGCCGGTCGGACGGACCGAGCTTTGGCAGCGGGGCCGGCTTGGTATCGGCGGACGTCATTGGCAGACCCTGCGGCAACAGGTCCCGCCGATCAAGCACCCGGGACGTTGGCATGCCGGTGTCGCATACCTCATGCCCAAGCCTAAAAGACTGATCTTGCATGGCTTTCGAACTGCCGCCGGTCGAATCATGACGGTCGCGAGACGGAACTTTCTGCGGCCGGATTCATTGAGCCCGACTAGCATGTACACCATGTAAGAGTTCGGCTGGGAAATTGTCCATGCGATCCACCACTTTGCGCGACTTGGGCGCTTCGCACGATTTGCAGGAGCGGAGACAGCACTGGCGTGACACCTTCCACGCGGTGCGTCGCGAGACGGAATCGCGGGCCTCGCATCTGTCTGCCGAAGACCAGATCGTGCAATCGATGGCGGACGCGAGTCCGACCAAGTGGCACCGCGCCCATGTCACCTGGTTCTTTGAGACGTTCCTGCTGGTACCCTTTGCCCGCGACTACCGGATTTTCGACGAGCGTTTCCCGTTTCTGTTCAATTCCTATTACGTCGCCGCAGGTCCGCGCCATGCGCGTCCGCAGCGCGGATTGATCACACGCCCGGATGCGAAGGATGTGACTGCCTACCGCGCGCATGTCGACGCCGCCATCGAACGGCTGATCGACAGCGCGGATGAAGAGGCGGCGCGGCAGATTTTTCCAATCCTTGAGATCGGGTTGAACCACGAACAGCAGCATCAGGAATTGCTGCTGACCGATATCCTGCATGCCTTTGCGCAGAACCCGACCCATCCGGTCTACGACGAAAGCTGGTCGATGCCTGCGGCGCAGACAGGCGAGACATATGCCGATATTCCGCCCGGCATTCACCAGATCGGACACCAGGACGACGGCTTCCATTTCGATAATGAGGCGCCACAGCATCGCGTCCTGACGCAGCCGGTGCGGATAGCGCGTGGGCTTGTCACCAATGCGCAGTGGATCGAATTCATCTGCGATGGCGGCTACGCGACACCGGCGCTGTGGCTGTCCGATGGATGGGCGATGCGGGAAGCGGAGGACTGGCAGGCGCCGGGCTACTGGCTTGAGATCGATGGCGTCTGGCACGCCATGGGTTTGGGCGGCTTGCGCGCAATCGATCCCGCGGCACCGGTGATGCACGTCAGTTATTATGAGGCTGACGCTTTTGCGCGCTGGGCCGGCAAGGACCTGCCGACCGAGGCCGAATGGGAGATTGCCGCGCGTCATGACCTGATCGACGATGCCTTCGGCATCGTGTGGCAATGGACCCGCAGCGCCTATCTGCCCTATCCGGGCTACCGCGCCGCCGAAGGCGCGCTCGGCGAATACAACGGCAAGTTCATGATCAACCAGATGGTGTTGCGTGGCTCTTCACTCGCGACACCGAACGGGCATGCGCGGCTGACCTATCGCAATTTCTTTCAACCGCCGGCGCGCTGGCAATTTACCGGGCTCAGGCTCGCGGAGTATCAGTAGTCATGGCCTATAAACCCGGAGCGCTTACGGCTCCGCTCGCGGCCGGTGCCGCGCGCGGACGCGAAACCGAAACCTTTGTGCATGACGTGATGGCAGGACTGTCCGCCACGCCAAAGCGGCTCGCTCCGAAGTATTTTTATGATAGCGAAGGTTCGCGGCTGTTCGAGGACATCACGCAGACGCGGGAATATTACCCGACCCGCAGCGAGCATGAGATCCTTCGCTTGCAGGCGGGCGCGATTGTGCAACATTTTCCGACCGGCGCGGCGCTGGTCGAATTCGGCAGCGGCGCCTGCATCAAGGTTCGCTTTCTCTTGGACGCGGCGCGTAAACTCAAAGCCTATGTGCCGGTCGACATATCGGGCGATTTTCTGGCCGAAGAGGCTGCGGCGCTGCGCAAGGATTATCCCACGCTTTCGATCCTTCCGGTGGCGGCGGATTTCATGAAGCCGTTCGCACTGCCGGACGAAGTGGCTGACTTGCCGAAGGTCGGATTCTTCCCGGGATCGACGATCGGCAATTTCGAGCCGCACGAGGCGTGCACCTTCCTGCGGCATGCGGGTACGATCCTCGGCGCCGGTGCAGTGATGATTGTGGGCGTCGATCTGATCAAGGACGAGACGGTTCTGAACGCCGCCTATAACGACTCGTCCGGTGTGACCGCAAAATTCAACCTGAATCTGCTGCGCCGCATCAATCGCGAACTGGGTGGCAATTTCAAGCTCGACGCATTCGAACACCACGCCTTCTACAATCGAGAGCGCAAGCGGGTCGAGATGCATCTCGCCAGCCGCGTCCGGCAGAAGGTGACGGTCGCGGGATCCACGTTCGAACTTCGGGCGGGTGAAACGATTCATACGGAGAACAGCTACAAGTACAGCCGGGAATCGTTCGCCGCTCTGGCGCGCGGGGCGGGTTGGACCATGCTCTCGAGCTGGACCGACGCCAAAGGCAATTTCGCGGTCTGCGCGCTGGCATTGCCCGCGTCATCCTGAGTGATGCCGGCGGGCTGTATGCCGGCGGGCCGGTAAGGCCTTGCTCAGACAGGCTTGATTGGTGAGGCTTGGCGATCCCGGTGCGAGCGGCTAAACAGGCCGCCCGGACAATACGGTCCGTCACCCAGACAATCAGGATTTCCGCCTCATGAAGATCGTCGGTTTCGAGCTCGACAGACAACTGCATCTCGGCGTCGTGGACGGCGACCAGGTGATCGACCTCCAGGCTGTCGATCCGAAAATCCCTGCCGATCTCGGCCAGGTGCTGGCGCGTTCAGGCGGCGATCTGTCCGGCATTGCCGATGCCGCGAAAAAGGCGCCGACATCGGCGCGGCGCCCGCTTGAGGGGATCAAGTACACGTTGCCGGTCGCCAATCCCGGCAAGATCGTTTGCCTCGGTCTCAACTATCTCGAACACGCCAAGGAGGGCGGCCACCAAAAGCCGACCGCGCCGTCGATCTTCATGCGCTGCGGCACTTCGCTGGTGCCGCACAACATGCCGATCATCCGGCCGCTGGTATCGGAGACGCTCGATTACGAATGCGAATTGCTGATCGTGATCGGCAAGCAGGCCAAGCATCTGACGATGGACAACGCCTATTCCTGCATCGCCGGCTATTCCTGCTTCAACGACGGCTCGATCCGGCAATTCCAGCGCCGCACCGCGCAATGGGATATGGGCAAGAATTTCGACATGACCGGCGGTTTCGGACCGTGGATGGTGACGGCCGACGAACTGCCGCCCGGCGCTGTCGGCCTGAAGATCGAGACCCGGCTGAACGGCAAGGTGCTGCAATCCGACAATACCGCGAACATGCTGTTCCCCGTCGCGGAGACCCTGGTCGATATTAGCCAAGGCATGACGCTGATGCCGGGCGACGTGATCGTCACCGGTACGCCGTCGGGTGTCGGACACGCTCGCAAGCCCCAGCTCTGGATGAAGCATGGCGATGTCTGCGAGATCGACATCGAGGGTGTCGGCATCCTGGTCAATCCGATCGAGGACGAGAAGAAAGCCTGATGCAAGCGCGCGCGCTCGCGACGCTCCTGGTCGCGCTCGTCTTCGCAACGCCCGGCGCTGCGCAGACGCGCGGCCAAGGCGAGCGCGCGCAACGAGCGGGTGAGATCGCGATCGGTGTCGGTCACGGCATCGGTTTCCTGCCGCTGTTCATTGCGCAGGACCTTCGCCTCCTCGACAAGCATGCCAGAGCGAACGGACTGAACGGCAAACTTGCGCTGCGGCGGTTTCCAGCCGCGGCGCCGATGCGTCAGGCGCTGGCCACGGGCGAGATCGCGGCCGGCGCCTATGGATTGCCGGCCTTTCTGCTGGCCCGCGACGCCGCGCGACAGACGCCGCAGGAATTGCTCGTTGTGTCGGGCCTCACCACGCTGCCACTCGTGCTCCTGACCGCGCGCCCGAACATACGCGCGATCAATGACCTGAAGCCCGCCGACAAGATCGCGGTGCCGATGCTGACCGCGCCGCAGGTGAGCTATCTGTCGATGCAGACCCATCCATGGTTCGGCCGCGAGCGGTTGCGCCAGCAATTGGTGGTGATGCCGCATCAGGAATCGCTGGATGCCCTGACCGAGGGCAAGAGTATCGCGGCCTATTTCTCCTCGCCGCCCTTCACCCAGATTGCGCTCAAGGACTCCAAGGTCCGCGCAGTCACATCATCGGTTGACATCATGGGGGGTAAGACCTCGTTTCTGGTGATGGCCTCTCCGAAATCCGCTCTGACGTCGCATCCGAAGCTTCCGGAGGTTCTGGCGAAAGCGATCGAGGAAGCCTCGACCATCATCCGCAACGATCCGCGCCGTGCGGCCATGATCTGGCTGAAATGGGAACCGTCGCACACGCTGGATGCGCGCACGGTCGAGGGCATCCTGCGCGACCTCAAGGACGAGTTCGGCAACGGCGTGTTCGGCGTGGAAGCGACGGCGACCTATCTGCGGCGCGACAACCGGTTGAAAGACAGAGTATCGACCTGGAAAGACGTGGTTGCGCCCGCGGTCGCTGCCGGGCAGGGGTCCTGAGCATGGCGCTTGTTGATGCCGCAAAGCTGACGGCCTTCGTTGCCGATATTTTTGCCGCGCTCGGTTCGTCACAGGAAGAAGCCACGCGGATCGGACGCTGTCTGGTCAATGCCAATCTGACCGGACATGACAGTCACGGCGTCGCCCGCGTGCCGCGCTACGCCACCTGGCGGCGGGACGGCCTGATCGTCGCCGACCAGACCGTGCAGCGTGCGGTCGACATTCCGGTGCTTGCGATCCTCGACGGGCAATTCGGATTCGGCCAGACCATCGCGCCGCAGGCGGTGTCGCTCGGCGTCGAGAAATGCCGTGAGCATGGCTTGTCCGCGATCGGGCTGCGTCACTCCGGACATGTCGGGCGGGTCGGCGAATGGGCCGAGATGGCGGCCGAGCAGGGCATCGTATCGGTGCATTTCGTCAATGTCGCGGGCTCGGTGCTGGTCGCGCCGTTCGGTGGCATCGATCGGCGGTTCTCTACTGCACCGGTCTGCATCGGCATGCCGCGTTCGGCAGGCTTACCGGTCATTCTCGACTTTGCGACCTCGCTGGTGGCCGAAGGCAAGGTGCTGGTCGCAAGTCAGGGCGGCAAGGCGCTGCCGGCCGATGCGCTCGTGTCCGCGGAGGGGCGGGCGAGCAGCGACCCGCACGAACTTTACGGCGATTACGATCCGGCCTCCGGGATCCGCTATCACAAGAAGGGAAGGGGCGCGTTGCGCGCCTTCGGCGATCACAAGGGATCGGGCCTCGCGCTGATGTGTGAATTGCTCGGCGGCGCGTTGACCGGTAATGGCGCCTCCGATCCGGAAAAGCGCTGGTCGCAAGGCATGTTCTCGTTCTATGTCGATCCGCAGCGGGTCGACCCGGAACAATTGTTGCCGGCCGAATTGTCGCGGTTTCTGGCCTACGTAAAAGCTGCAAAGCCGATCGATGCCAATGAGCCGGTCTTGTTGCCGGGCGAACCGGAGGCGCGGCGCCGCGCCGATCGGCTGAAAGGCGGCATCCCGCTGACCGAAGAAACCTGCGACGCATTGAACGCCACCGCGCGTTCGGTCGGCCTGGACGATCGGCTGCTGGCCTAGAGCGTTTTCGAGCGAAGTGGGTACCGGATCGCGTTGAGAAAGCGCGTCAACGCAAGTGTTCTGACAGCGACACGGTTTGGAACGGAGAGGCCGGCATCCCGGCCTGTGCTGTGACGGGCATCTCCCGCTCCCTCTTATATGTCGCGATCATATCGGCATGCAGGGCGTGGCCGAGGGCGGCTGCGGCGGAACGCAATTCGCGGCGGAACGCAACATTCTGGCTTTCGGTGAAGCGGGCTGTCGGTACCGCGAGATTGACCGTGCCCAGGACATCTCCGTCCTTGATGACGGCGGTCGAGATGCCGGTAATTCCGGGGGTGAATTCTTCGCGCGAATAGGCGAAGCCGTCCTGCCGTACTGCGCTGACCTGTTTGCGCAATGTATTTTTCGATTGCAGCGTGTGCGCGGTGATCCGCTGCAATTCGACCCGATCGAGATAGGCGCCGAGTTCGTCGTTGCTCAAACGCGACAGTACGATCTTTCCCGACGAGACCGCATAGAGCGGCGCGCGCTCGCCGACCTTCATCGTGAAGGCCAATGCCTGACGACCCATCGCTGTGGCGACTGCCTCGACGCTGTCGCCGACCCAGACGTTGAAGCCGGAGGTTTCGTTCAGCAGGTCGCTCAAGGATCGCAAATGCGGCAGCACGGCCGCCGCGAGAGTGGGGCCTTTCAGCCGTGCCGCGAGGAGCGCGACACGCTGGCCAAGGCGATAGCGCCCGCCCGATCCATCCTGCTCCAGATAGCCGCGCGCCAGCAGATTGTTGAGAAGATGAAACAGGCTCGAGCGCGGCACGTGCAGATCGGCCAGCAGACGCGAGAAGGTGGGCGGTTCTGCCGCATCCGCCACGTACTCAAGGATGTCGAGTGCGCGGTTGGCTGACTTGACAGCGGCGTCCGACTTCGGTTTCATTTATGAAATTAGTTCATATATGTGAACTACGGTCAAGTCGTGCCGCGCGGGCGAGCTCCGCTGGCGGCAAGACCGGCCAAGCCACGCCTCGCATGCGGGACTGCGAGGTGGTTCAACAAACAGAAACCGGGAGGATCGGGATGAATCGGACACTTCGGCTTGCGTTGGTGGCGGCAGGACTGGGCCTTGCACTCGGCGTCGGTCCGGCAAGCGCGCAGGAATGGCCGACGCGAACCGTGAAGTTTCTGGTGCCCTACGGACCCGGCGGCGGCACCGACATCGTGAGCCGCATCATCGCGCAGCAATTGCAGGAAACGCTCGGCCAGAATTTCGTGGTCGAGAACAAGCCGGGTGCGGGCTCCACGATCGGCGCCGATTCGGTCGCGAAGGCTGACAAGGACGGCTATACGGTCCTCGTCCTCAGCAACGCGCATGCGGTTGCAGGCGCGCTCTACAAGAAGCTGCCCTACGACTCGGTGAAGAGCTTCGAAATGGCGACGCAGATCGGTACCGTGCCGCTGCTGCTCGTGGCATCGCCGAAATTCGAGGCCAAGGATGTCAAGGACGTTGTTGCGCAGGCCAAGGCGAGCCCCGGCAAATACAATTACGGCGCCGCCGGCGGCGTCGGCACCACCCAGCATTTCGCCGGCGAATTGTTCCGCGTCCAGACCGACACCGACATCAAGCACATCCCCTACAAGACGACGCCGGACGTTGTGACCGCACTGATGCAGGGCGACGTGCAACTCACCTTCGAACTGCTTCCCGCGGTTCGCGGGCAGATCGCCTCCGGCAACGTCAAGCCGCTGGCAGTCACGTCCTCGGAGCGCAATCCGGCTTATCCGGATCTGCCGACGCTCGCGGAAGCGGGCGTGCCCGGCTACGACGTCACCAGCTGGTATGGCTTCGCGATGCCGGCAGGCACGCCGAAGCCGGTGGTCGACAAGTTCACCAAGGCGGTCCACGAGGTGCTCGCCAAGGACGAGGTGAAGCAGGCGATCGCCAAGACCGGCATCGTGGTCAAGCCCTCGACCAACGAGGAGCTGACCAAACACGTTTCTTCCGAGATCGCCAAATGGAGCGATCTCATGAAAAAGGCGGGCATCGAGCAGCGCTAAGACTGGCAACCCGTCCAGAGGGGGCAAAGGCCGGCACCGGGTGCCGGCCTTTGCTTTTCATGCAGATGACTTTTCCGCCCGGCACCGCTATCAAGCGGCCTGCCGGGCAACCCCTGTCCACGATTGATCGTCCCAAGAGGTATCCGAAATGTCGAATGTGATCACCATTTGCGGCTCGCTGCGCAAAGCCTCGTTCAATCGCATGCTGGCGAACGCGCTGCCGGGCCTCGCGCCGGCGGGGATGAGCATCAAGGCGTCGCCAACGATCGAAATGCCGCTCTACAACGCGGATCTCCAGGCCGAGGGCTTTCCGCCCGCCGCGACGGCGCTGGCCGATGCCATTCGTGCCGCCGATGGCGTGATCATCGTGACGCCGGAATATAATTACTCGGTTCCGGGAGCACTGAAGAACGCGATCGACTGGGTGTCCCGCATGAAGGATCAGCCCTTCGTCAACAAGCCGGTCTGTCTGCAATCTGCATCGATGGGGCCGCTGGGCGGCGCCCGCATGCAATATCACGCCCGCACGATCATGGTGTTTCTCGACGCCTTCGTGTTCAACAAGCCGGAAATCTTCGTCGGCGCCGCGCAAACCAAGTTCGACGACAAGACCGGCGAGCTGAAGGACGAAGCCACCGCCACCATCATCAAGCAGCAGCTCGAGGGCTTCGAGAAATTCATCGAGCGCCACAAGCATCACAAGGGCTGAGGCTCTGCGATGTCGAATAGCCTCAACATCGTCACCATCTGCGGCAGCCTGCGCAAGAATTCCTACAATGCGAGCCTTGCGCGGCTGCTGCCATCGCTGGTGCCCCCCGACATGACCATCACGGCGGCGCCGGGCTATGCCAGCTTCCCGCATTTCAATCAGGATCTGCCGGTGCCGGCCGATGTGATGGTGCTGGCCGACGCGGTGCGCGCGGCCGACGGCGTCATCATCGTCTCGCCGGAATACGGCTGGACCATTCCCGGCGCACTCAAGAACGCGCTGGACTGGATATCGAAGACCAAGGACCAGCCGTTCAAGGACAAGCCGATTGCGCTGCAATCGGCATCGGTCGGCCCGCTCGGCGCCTCGCGCATGCAGTACCACATGCGTCAGACGCTGGCCGCGATCGACGCACTGGTCTTCATCAAGCCAGAAGTGCAGATCGCCTTCGCCAAGGACAAGTTCGATGCCGAGACCGTGGCGCTGAAGGACCAGCCCAGCATCGACCTCATCAAGCAGCAGCTCGAGGCGTTCGGCACATTCGTGCGGCGGGTAAAGCTGTAGCGAAATAACCCGCTGGCCATATAATCCCGTTCGTCCCCGCGAATGCGGGGACCCAGGGCCACGAGCACTGGGATGCCCGCTTCGCGGGAATGAACGAAGTTTGTGGCTGTCTACGCGCTCTTGGCCGCCCGGTTCGGAAACACCTGCGGCCGCATCGATGGATGCGCTGCGCGCCCACGCGGCGGGTATTCCGTCTCGACGCCGAGTTCTTCTGCGGCATGCCAGGCCCAGCGCGGGTCGTACAGCGCGCCACGTGCGATCGCGATCAGGTCGGCCTGGCCGGATGCCACGATCTCCTCGGCCTGGCGCGCCTGCGTGATCAGGCCGACAGTCATGGTCGGGATCTGCGCTTCACGACGAACCTTCTCCGACAGCGGCGCGTTGTAGCCCGGCGCGAAGGGTATCTTCTGACGCAGATCGACCTGCCCGCTCGACACGTCGACATAATCGCAGCCGAGCTTTTTCAGCTCTTTCGCAAAAACCACGGCGTCCTCGATCGTGGTGCCGCCCTCGACCCAATCGACCGACGAGATGCGGATGCCCATCGGCTTGTCCTTCGGCCATACCGCCCTGCAGGCGGCGAAGATTTCGAGCGGATAGCGCATCCGGTTCTCGAGCGAGCCGCCGTATTCGTCCGTGCGCTGGTTGGCGAGCGGCGAAAAGAACTCGCTCAGCAGATAGCCGTGACCGCCGTGAATCTCGAGAAGATCGTAGCCCACCCGATCGGCGCGCTGCACCGCGCTGACGAACTCATCCGTCACCTGTTTCAGGTCGGTTTTGGTCATCGCGCGCGGGATGTGCCAGCCTTCACCAAATGGGATCGCTGAGGGCGCCAGCGTTTCCCAGGCGCCTTCTTCAAGCTTGAGAGGCCTTGCGCCCTGACCCGGCGGCGTCGTCGAGGCCTTGCGGCCGGCATGTCCGACCTGGATGCCCTGCTTGGCAACGCCGATCGATTTGCAGAAATCGATGACGCGCTTCAGCGCCGTCTCGTTCTCGTCCGAATAAAGGCCGGCGCATTTGTAGGAAATGCGACCGACGCGGCTGACCATCGTCATCTCGGTCATCACCAGGCCGGCGGCGCCGATCGAAAAGCTCCCGAGATGCTGGATGTGCCAGTCGGTCGCCGACCCGTCGTCCGATGCATATTGGCACATCGGCGAGACCACGATGCGGTTCGCAAGAGTCAATCCCCGCATGGTGAAGGGCGAGAACAGAACGGATGTCATTGTCGCAATCCCCCGATGTCTGACGACCTGCTTTGCCGACTAGATTCCCTTGCCTTCCAGCCAGCCCCGGCCACGTGCATAAAGCGCTTCGAGCTCGGGACCGTCCAGCCCCGGCATGTCGCGCTTCACCTTGTAGCCGATCTTGTGCTGCAGATAGGCGAGGTGGCGATAGCCTTCCGGATAAAGCTTCAGGATATTCTGATCGAGATTCAGCTTGGCGCCCGGGTCGACTGGGTCACAGCGGTCCATTTCGTAGATCGGCTGACGCAGCACCAGGCCCCACTGGCTGAAGCGGTTCTCCAGGAAATCGTAGAACCGGCCGGTGCAAACCACGTCGCACAGAACGCCGTCGACCAGCCCGCGCTGCGTGATCGTCATCTTGGTTTGCGCAATGGCGCGGTGTGTATTGATGTCGATATGCATGCCGCCGAGGAAATGCAGGATGCGCACGCCCTTGTCGTAGCCTTCCTGGCTCACCTTGATGAACTCGTCGGCCGTGCCCTGAAACCAGGTGGCCTGCATCACGCCATCCTCGTGCCAGACCTTGCGGAACTCATCCCACAACCGTGCATCGCGCAGGACGGCCCAGTTCTCGATCAGTTCACGGATGGCGAGGCGGTCTTCGGTACGGGAGGTCATATTGCGCTTTCTTCCTGCAACGGTGCATAACTCAGCGGACTTCTAAAGGCTGGGACAGACATGGCAAGAACTGAGCTCGGAAGACTGGCAGGACGGACCGCGATCGTCACCGGTGGCGCGAAGGGGATCGGGCGGCATTATTCAGAAGCCTTGGCGGCCGAGGGCGCGGGCGTCGTAATCGCCGATATTTCAGGTGGTGAAGAGGCGGCGGCCGAAATTGCCGCAAAATACGGCGCCAACGCCACCATGAGTGTGACCTGCGACGTCAGCCGGGAGGACCAGGTCAAGGCGCTGATGGCCAAGGCCGTCGAGCGGTTCGGCAAGATCGATATTCTGGTCAACAATGCCGCGCTGTTCGCGCCCCTGCAGCATACCAAGGTGCAGGACATCGACGTCGAGCTCTGGGACAAGGTGTTCGCCGTCAATGTGCGCGGCTCGTTCCTGACCGCGAAACACGCGGTTCCACACATGATGGCCCGCAAATACGGCAAGATCGTCAATATCGGGTCCGGGACGGTCTACAAGGGCCTGCCGGGCATGCTCCATTACACAGCGTCCAAGGGTGCGATTGCTACTTTTACGCGCACCCTGTCGCGCGAACTCGGCGAATACGGGATCTGCGTCAATACGCTCGCGCCGGGCCTGGTGATGAGCGAGACCCTGGTGGCGAGCGGGACCCATGACGACGCGCTCAAGGCCCGGGTGGTCGGCAGCCGCGCCTTCAAGCGCGACCAGATCCCCCAGGACCTGCTTGGGGCGCTGATTTTTCTGTCGTCGCCGGACAGCGATTTCGTCACCGGGCAGACCATCGCGGTCGACGGCGGCTCGGTGAACACCTGACGCGCAGCGGGGCGGGATTTACCCATCCGGTGAAAAGGCCGAATGGCAGATATGCCGCGGTGGGCCGCCCCTAGGATCAGGGCCGATTTGCGACTATTGTCTGGGCAACCATCCAGAGAAATTAATGAGGAGGAATGCATGGCGACCGCTACCGCCGTCCAGCCGAACGATAAAAAGGCCAAGGTCTACGAGGGCAGCAAGGATCCCAAGCGGGCCGCCTTCTACGACAAGATTTCGCAGCGCGACATGGCGCCGCTGTGGGAGGTGCTGAAGGATCTCGTGGCCAAGAGCCCGAAATCCATCGCGGCCCCTGCCATCTGGCATTTCGACGAGGTGAAGCCGATGGTGGAGGAGGCCGGTGGCCTGCTCACCGCCGAGGAAGCCGAGCGCCGCGTGCTCGTCCTGGAAAACCCGGCTCTGCGCGGCCAGTCGCGCATCACCCCTTCGCTCTATGCCGGCTTGCAGTTGATCCTGCCGGGCGAGATTGCCGGCGCCCACCGCCACACCGCAGGCGCCATCCGCCTGATCCTGGACGGTGACGGCGCCTATACCCAGGTCGATGGCGAGAAGACGCTGATGAAATACGGCGACTTCGTCCTCACTCCGAGCTGGACCGCGCACGACCACGGCAACGAGTCGAAAAAGCCGATGATCTGGCTCGACGTGCTCGACGTGCCGACCATCAATTTCTTCGAGACCGCATTCTCGGAGCATCTCGATTCGGCGGTTCAGAACACCAAGTACACCGACAACGATTCGCTGTGGCGCTACGGCTCGGGCGTGCTGCCGGACGGCACCGACACTAAGAGGGAATCGCCGATCATCAACTATGCCTATGACCGGATTCGCCCGATCCTCGATCGGATGGCGAAGACCGACGAGGTCAACAAATATCACGGCTTCCGCATTCGCTACGCCAATCCGTTCAATGGCGGTTGGTCGACGCCGACCATGGGCGCGCATCTGTCGCTGTTGCCGAAGGGCTTCAAGGGCCAGCCCTATCGCTCGACCGACGGCACCATCTTCGCGTGCCTCGAAGGCAAGGGGCAGACAACGATCGACGGCGAAGTGTTCGAATGGGGACCGCGCGATGTGTTCGTGATCCCGTCCTGGAAGCAGTATTCGCACAAGGCCGATGATCAGAGCGTGCTGTTCTCGATCTCCGACCGGCCGATGCAGGAATCGCTCGGCATCTGGCGCGAAGTGAACTAGGCGGCAATCGTAGCCTGCAAACGAAAAGCCCCCGTGAGAGCGGGGGCTTTTTTGTTGCGGTCGTCGGCGCGAAAGTGGGGCGACAACGGCCTTACGGTTCGACCGAGAACCCGTCGCCTTCCAGCGTGATCCGGCCCTGCGCCGCATGTGCGGCCCATTTCGATGTCGCGGCGACACCGCCGAATGAAAAGTAGTGCACAGCGACTGTGCCAAGCGAGCCTGTCGCATTCTCGCCCGCCAGCACGCGGACGACGGAGTCCGGCGCGCTGACGCCGAACAGGTTCTTGACCAGTCCGGCATGTTTGGTGATGCCGCCAATCGACGCCTTAACGCCGCAGCGCTGCGCGTATTTCAACAGGGTCGTGAGATTGGTCGGGCCGGCAAGGCCGATGCGGATCGGGGCTTCGATCCCGAGATCGCGCATCTTCATGACCCAGCGGGTGATCGCCTGGGCGTCGAACCCGAACTGTGTGACGATGTCGGCCTCGAGCCCGCTCTGCTCCGCCGCCTCGATCTTTGCGACCAGCGCGCGATGCATGACGTCGTCCGCCACGACCGGATGGCCATCCGGGTGCCCGGCGATGCTGACATGGGTGATGCCATGTTGCTGCAGGATCCCGCTCTCGATGATCTCCAGCGAAGCCGTGAACGGGCCGGCGGAGTCGCCGCGATCGCCGGAGATGATCAGCACGCGCTTGACGCCGGCCTCCTGCGATAACCGACCGATCAGGGACGATAATTCATCCCGGCTCGTATAATTGCGCACGGCGATGTGCGGGATCGGCTCGAGACCGCATTGGCGCGTCATCGCCGATTGCTCGATCAACTCGGTCGATGGCCGCGTCGGGATGGCGCTGACATAGACGCGCGTGCCCGCGCCGGCCGTGTCGCGGATCGCTTCCAGATCGGTGAGTTTGGGCCGCGTCACCTCGACGGAGAAATCCGCGAGGAAAGCGCAGATCCCATCGACGGTGTCGGACTCAAAGCGCGGAGAGGGCTTTCGCAGCGGGGCGGCCATTGATCATTCTCTTCTTCGGGAAATGACGTAGGATTCGTCGTTGAACCAGAGGCCGTTGTGCTTGCGCAGGACTTCGCGGGTCGCATCGAGATAGCGACTGTCCTTCACCGCCTCGTTGAGCCGTTCGTCCTCGACCTGCGAGACATAGATCGCGGCATTCCACGCCGCGAGCACCGTCGAGGTGCCGATCGAACCGGTGACTTCGCTCGGCAGCGTATGCATGTCGTAGCGGAAGATCGCGCGGTTGTCGGAATAGGTATTGAAGTTCAGATCGCGTGCGGCCGGCCCGAGCGCCTTTTTCACTTCACGCAGGATCGCATGGCGGTCGGTCTGGAACGGATTGTCTCCGGGCCACACGCTTTGCACGATCTCGGCGGCCGGATCGTTGCCGCAGGAATGCATCGCGATCAGGCGCCCGCCGGGCCCCAGTGCACGGGCCAGTGGCGCGATCACCTTCTGCGCCTTGAATTCGGCCGAAGCGCGCGCGCGATAGGGTTGCGAAGCGATGACGAGATCGAAATCGGCATGCGCGGCGCCGCGGCGCGGGATGATCGGGTCGAGCAGGAATTTGTGGTCCTGCCGATAGATCACCAGGACGACGGGCCGCTCATAGACCGGGTTGCCGGTCTTCGGGCTCACGCCGGCCTTCCAGTTTTCCGAAAGGAAGTCCTGCAGCCCGGTGATCTGCTCTTCGAATTCGTGCGAGGTATTCCCGGTCAGCGCGACTTCGTTCCAGACCAGACTGTTGGCCGCAGCCGTTGACTTCACTGTCAGCCACGGGGCTTCCGAATAATACATGTTGGTGAGCACGAGCACGGTGGCGGGATGCTCGTACAGCCGGTCCGGCATCTTTTCGAGCGTCAGCCGGATGTCCTCGAGGCTGATCTCCTTGCCGGAAATATAGAACGGCATGTTCGAATAGCGGTGGTGCATCGCGCGCATGACGCGCGTCAGCACCGTGCCGTCGCCCAGGCCCGCATCGAACAGGCGGACGGCCGGCGGGCGCGGATGGATGTTGCTGAGTTCCTGCGAAACCTTGTTCGCAACGACCCACTTCTCGCTGCAGGTGTTCACGAACAGAAGATATTTCTGCCGGTTGTCGAAGAACCGGAATTCACGGTTGCCGTCATCGTTGGCATTGGCGGGCGCAGGCCTCGCCGGTACGGGATCGACGGTCGCCGGACGGGCACCACGCTCGATGATCATGGGACGCGCGCTTTCGTTTCCATTGTGGATGGTCATGAATGTGCGGATCCGATCGAGTGTCTCGGTGGTAATGCGCCCACCGTTGCGCAGCCGACTCGTGAGCTTTCCGTCGTTGACCGCTCTCCGCCCGAAGGTGGATTCGGCCAGCCCGGCCTGACGGCAATAGTCGGAAATTTCCTGCAGCAATTCGTGTGCGTTCATCGCACGTCCCTCGTTCGTTTCCTCGCAGCGGATATCGTTGTTATTTCGATAATCGAACCCCCTTGTATACAGGAGGTCAACCACAAAACGTCCCACCGACTCTTTGGGGATCGATATGGGCAATTGCCCACTCCATCAAAGCATTAAAAAAACTAGATTTTTATCGGAATCGCCAGAGCGAATACTGCCCCTGTCTGGGGATGTGCTGCCCATCGCCTCTACAGCAACAGGCGCCTGAGAGGCGAATTGTGCACAGCGGCAAACCCGCGGGCCTCATGATAGGAAGCGGCTTCGGTTTCAGTCCGCCAAACGCGGACGGACAAGTCCGCTTCTACCGGTCCGAGGTCCGATGCCCCGTTTTGCCGCCAATATTGCCTATCTGTTCACCGAGCGTCCGCTGATCGAGCGGCCCGCCGCCGCGGCTGCCGGCGGCTTTCTCGCGGTGGAAGGTCAGTTTCCCTACACCACGCCCGCATCGGCTCTCCGGGTTGAGATCGAACGCCACGGGCTCGCCTTGCTCGGGATCAACACCGAGCGCGGCGGTGAGGGACAATTCGGACTGGCCGCGCTGCCAAACCGCGAACGCGAGTTCGATGCGCTGTTTGCGCAGGCGCTGGATTACATCACTGCTGCCGGTGGCAGTGCTATTCATTGTCTCGCCGGCTTTGTGCCGGTGAACGAGCGACCGGCGGCAGAGCGGACCTTTGTCGCAAACCTGTCGCGTGCCGCCGATCTTGCGGCCGAAAAGGGGATCACGGTTCTGCTCGAGCCGATCAACAATCGCGACCGGCCTAACTACTTCCTCAACCGCGTCGAGCATGCCGCCGACGTTATCGCCAAGGCGGGTAGATCCAACATCCGCATCCAGTTCGATTTCTATCACGCGCAGATCATGGGCGGCGATCTGCTCCGGCGCTTCGAGGCCCATCTGTCGCTGATCGGACATGTGCAGATCGCGGCGGTTCCCTCGCGCCACGAACCGGACGAGGGTGAGGTGAACTATCCGGAGGTATTCAGGGCGCTCGATGCTTTGGGCTATTCAGGTTGGGTAGCTGCTGAATACCATCCGCGCGCGCGAACGGAAGATGGGCTGGGATGGCTGCGCACGGCTCTTCCAGTGCCGGCATAACACGGCTAGTTTCCGCTGATGTGGGGCCGCAGGAAACGCGAAGAGAAGCCGCCTGAGCCTGCTTCGGCGCTGAAGGAGGCGCTGCGGCAAGCCAGGATCGAATCCGCCGAACGCTCCGGCATCGTCCTCGAGATGCGCGATGCGGAAGCGGCGCGGCTCGAGATGCTGAACGATGCCCTGGATCCGGTCTTCGCCGAGATTCCTGCAAGCGTCGATATTTTTGATCGCGGGATCAGTCGCGGAGAGGTGCCGCGGCTTTGGATCGATATCATCGCCTGCGTCGTCATGGGTCGCGACAAGCGCACCTATCGTTTCGTGCAGGAGACCCGCTACGGCCGCAAGGTCTTGTCCGAATCCTCCGATATCGGCGAGACCGCCAGGGCGATCACGCGTTATGTCGCAGGAAGGCTGATCGAGCGGGACCGTGCTCTGGCACAGAGCCGCGAGCTGCACGGGCAGCCGCCGCAGACCAATTGGCGCACGGCCAGCGCTTTCGTGCTCGGCTTGTTGGCCGGCGCTGCCGCTCTGGCGATCGTGGCGCTGCTGGTCGGCTAATCGATCCTAAGCGGCAAACAGCTCGCGCTTGCCTAGTTCGACGATCGAATCGCCGCCGCCGCGCTTGAATCCGCGCGCGGTCATTTCGCAGCGCCAGCCATTCCCGGCCTTCTCGATGCCATAGAGATTGTACCCCGCGAGTTCGCCTTCGCCGCCGATAGCGGAAGCAGACGGAACCCCGAGCGCCGGTATTTGAACGGACGGGCCGTCGAGCATCACCAGCGAGTGAATATGATCGTGGCCATGCAGCACGAGTTCGGCGCCGTGCCGGCGCAGCACGTCGCGGAATTTGGAGGCGTCCATCAGGCGCTTGAAGCGATGCGCCGGCTTGGTGACTGGCGGATGGTGGATCAGGACGACCCGGAACAGGCCCTCGGCTCCGAGCCGGTCCAGGAGACCGGGAAGGGCATGGAGCTGTTGGGTTCCAAGCTTGCCGGTGGCCATGAAGGGGGCGGTGGTGATGGCACTGGACAACCCGATCAGAGCAATGTCGCCGCGCCGCCGCACGAACGGAAACTGATCGGCGCCGGTGGTGTCGCCCTTCATGAAGTCGCCCCAGTGCGAATGCCATTCGCGCGCGGCCTTACGGACATAGGCGTCGTGATTGCCGGGCACGAAGGTGACATCGTGCGCGGGACCGACGGTGTCGAGCCAGACTCGCGAGGGCGCGAATTCCCCAGGGAGCGCGATGTTGAGGATGTCGCCTGTCACCGCGATATGATCGGGCTGATGCGCCTTGATATCGGTGACGATGCGCGACAGCGTCTCGCCGCGATGGAAGGTCTTGCGGCGCCGGTGCCAGTTCATGAAGCCGATGGCGCGTTTGCCCGCGAGGTCGCGGATACGGGCCGAGGGCATGGGACCGAGATGGGGGTCGGACAGATGAGCGAGGACGAACATGGTAGTGACGGTGACGGCTTTCAGCGGTGATGTCGATTGAGAATATAGTGAGCCGGACGCACAATCCGACGACAACGCGGGCGCGGGCGCATCGTCAGCGCGAAACCAAGGATACACCGTCCGGATGATTCGCCCTTTGATGCATTTGTACTGGCGCTTTTCCCGCGGGCTTACGCTCGGCGTGCGCGGCATGGCAATCGATGCCGACGGGCGGATTTTCCTCGTCAAGCATTCCTACATCCCCGGCTGGCATCTCCCCGGCGGCGGGGTGGAGGCACGCGAGAGCATGCGCGAGGCGCTCGACCGGGAACTGATGGAAGAAGGGAATATCGAAATTCTCCAGTCACCGAGGCTGTTCGCGATCTATCACAACCGGACTGTCTCCGGGCGCGACCACGTTGCCCTGTTCGTCATTGACGCCTTCACTCAAGGGACGCCGCCGCAACCCAATGCCGAGATCATCGCGCATGGTTTCTTCGCCCGCGACGACCTGCCGCCCGACACGACAGCGGGAACGCGCGCGCGCATCGCGGAAGTGCTGGAGGGAGTCAAACCCAGCGAAACCTGGTGAACTGAGACTGTTCTCCAACAGAAAAGGGGCTCCGCACCGCGGAGCCCCTGATTGCCCAACAACCGGATGTTAGTACTTGAACTCCGGCATGCCGGTGAGCTGGTCCTTGTTCGTGTTCATGACAGCACGCTCGGGATACCACCTGCGATCACCGTCACGCGCCGCGCCGGTGGTGGCCGCGCCGTCATTGTTGGTGAAGCGGAGCTGGTTGAGCGGCACCATCACATTGCGCTCGCCCATGCCCAGGAATCCGCCGACGCCGATAATGGCACCTGCGATCTGGCCGTTCGAGGTCATGATGAGCTCGTCGATCTCGCCGATTTTCTCGTTCTGATTATTGTACACGTCGACGCCAATCAGTTTGGACGCGCGCCACTGACCGCTGGCGGGCTTGTTCATGGTCTGGTTGGTCGCGGCGGGCGCACCCGGCTGCGGAGCGGTGGTCTGCGCGAGGACGGGCGTGGCGAGCAATGCAGCGGCCACGATAATGGGATAAGCTTTCATGGAGTTCCTCCTTCTTAAGGGTGACAGGAGGTGAAGTCCGCGCGCGCTCGAATGTTCCGTGACAATTTCTTTAATCGACCGAACCGTGCGCGGTTCCGTTGCGTCAGGACACTGAACCTATCCGAAGCGCCTGCGATCGTGCGGCCGCTCGAACGCGAGCGCCGGGCCGACGGGAACAATTCCAGTCGGGTTGATGCTTTTGTGACTGCCGTAATAGTGCCGCTTGTATTGATCGATAGCGACGGTGTCGGAGACGCCCGGCCATTGGTAAAGCTCGCGCGTATAATTTGACAGATTCTGGTAATCGTCGATCCGCCGCTGATTGCATTTGAAATGCCCGACATAGACCGCGTCGAAACGGATCAGGGTCGGGAACAGACGCCAGTCGGCTTCGGTGACGGTCTTGCCGCACAGATAGCGCTGCGTCGACAGCCGCCCCTCGAGAAAATCGAGCGTTTCGAATAATTGCGCGAAGGCCTCCTCATAGGCCTCCTGGGTGGTGGCGAAGCCGCAGCGATAGACGCCGTTATTCACCGTCTCGTAGATCCGCTGGTTGATGGCGTCGATGTCGGGCCGAAGCGCCTGCGGATAGTAGTCTACGGTGTCACCGGTGAGCCCGTTGAAGGCCGAATTGAACATGCGGATGATTTCGGAGGACTCGTTATTGACGATTGTGCCGCGCTTCTTGTCCCACAGCACCGGCACCGTCACGCGGCCGGAATATTTCGGGTTGGCCTTGAGGTAAATGTCGCCCAGCGTCTCGACATCGTGCAGGTGGTCGCCGGTCGAGCCCTCGTCTCGCTTGAAGGTCCAGCCCTTCTCAAACATGAGCGGCGAGACTACCGAGACCGAAATCAGGTCTTCCAGTTTCTTGAGCTTGCGGAAGATCAGCGTGCGATGTGCCCAGGGGCAGGCGAGCGAGACGTAAAGGTGGTAGCGGCCCGCCTCCGCGGCAAAGCCGCCGTCGCCGGAGGGGCCGGGCTCGCCATTCGGCGTGATCCAGTTGTGGAAACGGGTCGCCTCGCGCTTGAACCGGCCCTTGGTTTCGCTGGTGTCATACCAGGTGTCGTGCCAGACGCCGTCAACGAACAAACCCATGTCGCGCTCCCTGTCTCTGCCCGCTCATATGGCGGGAGAGGGCGAGCGCGCCAAGTGTTTTCGGCCGATAGGGCCTCTCCGGCGCCGCGTCGCCGCGCCGCGCGGCGCTTATTTCATCGCCTGCGGATTGATCGGGCTTCCCGTTCCGCCGGTGATGATCAGCGGCGGGCCGGAGAAGAAGAATTCGTAGACGCCGTCACTCTCGCAATCCTCGGCGAGTTCCTTGAGATAGAAGATCTCGCCCATGCACAGGCCCATGGCCGGGATCACCACCCAGTGCCAGGGCTGGTTGGCCTCGGTGGTCTCGTTCGGCCGCACCTCGCAGCCCCAGGTGTCCATGCAGAGCGCCGCGATCTCCTTCTCCTGGCACCAGTAGCAATTCTCGAACATCACGCCGGGCGCGTCGCCGCCGGCATAGCCGCCCCACACGCCTTCGGACAGGCAGCGCTCCATCTGGCCGGTGCGGACATGCACGAAATCGCCCTTGCGGATCTCGACATTCTGGGCCCGGGCGCATTTGTCGAGTTCTTCATTGGAGATGCCTTCGCCGTCCTTCATCCAGGGTACGCCGCGAAAGCGCGCGATATCGAGCAGCACGCCGCGGCCGACCATCTTGTTCTTGGAGTGCTCGATGCCGAGCACGGCGAGCCCGCGCGAGTCGATCAGCTTCGCGTCGTGGCCATTGTAGCACTTGTCCTCGTAGAAGATGTGACCCAGCGCGTCCCAATGGGTCGCGCCCTGCACGCAGAGGTTCAGCGTATCGTCGGCGTAGCGGATCTTGTTCCAGTCCTGCTGACCGGTGACGGCGTCGGTGCCGGTCGCCAGCATCTGGTGAATCGGATTGAAGCGGCCGCCAAACAGGCCGGTCTGCGGGCCGTTGCGGTCGAGCGGGATGCCGAGCGCGAATACCTTCCCCTGCTTCACCAGCTTGGCAGCCTCGACGATATTTTCCGGCGTGATGTGGTTGAGCGTGCCGATCTGGTCGTCGCTTCCCCAGCGGCCCCAGTTGCTGAGTTTCTCCGACGCCTCTTCGATGGCCTTGAGGCCGACCTTGATGTTCATCGACACGGTGTTCCTCCACGACAGTCTCGTTGCGGCTCTTCCCCATGCGCTCCGGGCGGCCGACGGGATTGTGATCAAGCGGCGCTGTTACGTCCAGCGCCAGATTGCTCTGATTGCGAGACGAGTTTGACGATGTGGGAAATCTCGTGAGGTCTCGCTACACCTTCCCAAGCGCGCGCAGCACCTTGCCGGGCGTGAACGGCATGTCGGTGAGCGGCTTCGCGCCCAGCGGCCGCAGCGCGTCGTTGATCGCATTCATCACGCAGGCGGGTGCGCCGGCGGTGCCGGCTTCGCCCGCGCCCTTGGCGCCGAGTTCGGAATCGGCTGTCGGCGTCACCACATGGCCGACCTGCATGTCCGGCATCTCCATCGCCATCGGCACGAGATAATCCGCCATGTTGCCGTTCAGCATCTGGCCGCGCTCGTCATAGAGGCAATGCTCGAACAGCGCGCCGCCCAGGCCCTGCACGATGCCGCCGCGGATCTGCTCGTCGACGAGCTGCGGGTTGATGACGGTGCCGCAATCCTCGACGCACCAGTGCTTCAGCAGCTTGATGAAACCGGTGTCGGTGTCGACCTCGAGATAGGACGCCTGGATGCCATTGGTGAAGGAGAAAGCCCAGGCGCGTGGCACATAATGGCGGGTCGCGGACAACTCGGACTGGAAGCCGGGCGGCAGCGTGTCGGGCCGGAAATAACAGATGCGCGCAACCTCCTCGAGCGAGATGCGCTCGGTCTTGGTGCCCTTGTCAACGACGATGCCATCGTCGATGTCGAGATCGGCGGCCTTGGCTTGCAGGATGGAGGCCGCGGCGGCGAGGACGTTTTCGCGCAGAGCCTTGCCAGCCTGCCACGCCGCCTCGCCGCCGATGCCCGCTGCCCTGGATGCCCAGGTACCGCCGCCGTAAGGGGTATTGTCGGTGTCGCCCATGATGACGCGCACCTTGTCAATCGACACGCCGAAGGCCGATGCGACGCATTGCGCGATCACCGCCTCCGCGCCCTGGCCCTGCTCGGACACACCGGTATGGCAAAAGATCGCGCCCTTGCCGTCGAGCCGCACGGTCGCGCCGTCCTGCGCGGAAATCTTTGCGCCGCCGACGCCATAGAACGCCGCGCTCGGATTGGTGACTTCGATGAAGGACGCGAATCCGATGCCGCGATAGATACCCTTCTCGCGCGCCACAGCCTGGTCGGCGCGCAGCGCCTTGTAGTCCATCATGCCAAGAATCTTGTCGGTCGATGCGATGTGCGACAGCTTCTCGAACTTGATCCCGGAAGCCGCCGTCGCCGGATAGGCATCGTCTGGAATGAGATTTTTCTTGCGCACCTCGACTGGATCCATGCCGATCTTCGCTGCGGCGAGATCGACCAGACCCTCCGTTACGGCAACCGCGATCGGATGGCCGACCGCGCGGTACTGGCACATGACATTTTTGTTCTGGAACACCACCCGCGCGCGCGCCCGATAATTCGGGCAGGCATAGGGTCCGCCGGTCAGGTTGACGACCTGGTTCGCTTCGATGCCGGAGGTGCGCGGATAGACCGAATAGGGGCCAATGCCGGTGAGATCGTCAATCTCGAAGGCGGTAATGGTGCCGTCTTTCCTGATGCCGATCTTGCCCTTCACCCGGTGGTCGCGGGCATGAATATCGGTGACGAAGCTTTCCAGCCGGTCGGCGACGAACTTGATCGGGCGTTTCAGCATTTTCGAAAGCGCCACCACCGCCATCTCGTCGGCATAGGTATGCACCTTGATGCCGAAGGAGCCGCCGACATCCTTGGTGACGACGCGGACCTGATGCTCCGCCAGATCGAGATGCTTGGCGAACAGGTTCTGCATCATGTGCGGCGCCTGGGTCGCGTGATAGACCGTCAGCCGCTCGTCGCCGGGATTCCAGTCGGCCAGGATCGCACGCGGCTCGTTGCAGACGCCGGTATGCCGGCCGAAATGAAAGGTCTGCTCAATCACCGCGTCGGATTCCGCGAACGCCTTGTCGACTTCGCCGGCATCCAGCGTGCGTTCGAAGGTGAGGTTGTCGCCGAGCTCCGGATGGATCACCGGCGTCTTCGGATCGAGCGCGGTCTCGGGATCGGTGACGGCGATCAGTTCCTGGTAGCTGACCTCGATCAGTTCGCAGGCGTCCTCGGCCTGTGCGCGCGTTTGCGCCACCACGGCGCACACCGCCTCGCCCTGCCAGCAGGCGCGGTCGACCGCGATGGCATATTGCGGCGCCGACTTGATGCCCTTCAGATGCGTGAGCACGCCAACCCAGGGCGTGATCACCTTCGCAAGTTCGGGACCGGTGACGACCGCAATCACGCCCGGCGCCTTCTCGGCCTTGCTCTTGTCGATCTTGACGATCCGGGCATGGGCATGCGGCGAGCGGAGATAGGCCACATGCGCCATGCGCGGCAGCGTCATGTCGCTCACATATTGGGCGCGGCCTTGTGCAAGGCGCTTCAGGTTCGGGCGCGGCACCGAGCGGCCGATATAGGAATTCGGACGGTCGAGCGCGGTGAGCGGCGAGGGGAGGTCGGAAACGATTTTCATGTCACTTCCCGTTCCTTGCCATCGCCACCGCTTCCACCGCATCGACGATCGCGTGATAGCCTGTGCAGCGGCAGAAATTTCCGGAGATATGCTCGCGGATGTCCTCACGGCTCGGCGTTTTGCCGCCCGCCAGCAGTTCCTGCGCGGTCAGCAGCATGCCCGGCGTGCAAAAACCGCATTGCAGGGCGTTTCGCTTTTCAAAAGCATCCTGAAGGTCGGCAATCTCGCCGGTGTCGGATACGCCCTCGATGGTCTCGACCCTGGCGCCATCGCATTGCACCGCGAGCGTCAGGCAGCCGCGCACCACTTCGCCATTCACCCGCACGGTGCAGGCGCCGCAGACGCCGTGCTCGCAACCGACATGGCTGCCGGTCAGCATCAGATCCTCGCGCAGAAAATCGACCAGTGACTTGCGCGCCTCGACGCGGGCGGTCACAGTTTCCCCGTTAACGGTGAGCCCGATATCGTAGCTGTGGCTCATGCGCGCGCTCCCGCCAGTTGCGCAGCGACACGGCGCAACAGCACGCTGGCGAGATGCATTTTCACCGCGCCGGTTTCCTGGATGTCGTCGGGCGGATCGAGGTCGGAAGCGAGCGCCGTTACGGCATCGTCGATCGAGCCTTTGGCGAGCGCGGCCTCCGCGTGCTTTGCTCGAAGGGGCATAAGTCCGACACCGAAATAGGCGAGCCGCACGTCCTTCAGCGACGCGCCATCGGCGCGCGCGGAGGCAGCCAGTCCGGCGAGCGCATAGTCGCCGTGACGGCGTGAGAGTTCGGCGAAACCATAACGCATATCAGGTTTTGCGGCCGGCAGGCGGATCGCGGTCAGTACCTCGTCCGGGCCAATCGCGGTTTCGTACAGTCCCTTGAAGAAATCGTCGGCCTTCACCCAGCGGCCGCCACCCTTGCCGGCAATCTCGGCTTCGCCGCCAAGGGCGAGAAAGCAAGCCGGCAGTTCGGCAGCGGGATCGGCGAAGGCAATCGAGCCGCCGATGGTGCCGCGGTTGCGGATCGCCGGATGCCCGATATGCGGCATCGCCATCGCGATCAGCGGAGCGTGTCTGGCAATCACGTCGGATTTCGCCGCTGCTGCATGCCGGACCATCGCGCCGATCGCGACGTCGCCGCCATGCAGCGCGATACCATCAAGGCCGGCAATGCCGTTCAGATCGATCAGGATGCCGGGCTGCGACAGCCGCATGTTGAGCGTCGCCATCAGGCTTTGCCCGCCTGCAAGCAGCCGGGCGCCGTCACCGTGTTCACCCAACAGCTTGACCGCGTCCTCGACAGAACGGGCCTTCGCATACGCAAACGGCGCCGGCTTCACGCTGAACCTCCCCAAGTCTTGTTCTTTGCATTCTGTTTTTTCTTATTTGAGGGGGAGAATGCTCAGGCGTCAATGCGGATTCGCGCAGTAACGGATCAAGACCCGCAAATGAGGCGGTCATGAGCGGGCTTGCCCCGCGCATCCCTCATCGTCGCATCAGCGCTTCACTAATTAATGGATTGGCGGGCCAAGCCTGGCAAAGACCCGAGCCAGCTTTATTCCGAATTTCGGTTCGTGAAGCGCGCATTGCCGAGGCCTGTGCCGATCGTCAGCACCGCCCAATGATCGATATCCTGCATGAACGGGGTCTCGCTCAGGCCCTGCACAACCGCATCGTTGTGCATCACGATGGCGGTGTCGTCGTCGCCGATCTTCGGGATCGCCTCATGCAGCCGCGTCGGCAGGTGAAAGCGGCTCGACTCCCAGTTGCCACCCGGCAGGTTCTGCCCGCCGCGGTCGATCGAGCCGTCGGCTTCGATCATGCCCGGACAGCCGATGCCGATGAACGGCGCCAGCTTGATCTTTTCGCGCTTCGCCTTTGCAATCAGACGCTCCAGCATGCCGACGAGATTGTCGACCGCGGCTTCGCGTTTGACGTCGTCTTCGTCTGCATGCTTCCAAAGCTCGTACTTCCACACCGTCGCCTTGGACAGGTCGGTCTTCTTCTTGAGGTTGAGATCGATGACGCCGGCGCGGATGTTGGACCCGCCGATATCGACGGCGAGGATGGCGTCGTGCGCCCTGAACATCCAGGCCGGCGCGAGATGTGCGGCGCCGAGGAGTCCGGCCTCGTCGGGGTCGTTGCGAATCGGCACCAGGTCGATCTTGATCTTCTCTGTTTTCAGGATCACAGCGGCGCGGCCGATCGCCAGTTCGCCGATGCGGCTCGCACGAAAGCCGCCACCCATCACGATGCGTTCGGTACCGGCCCAAGCCTTGATCTTGAGGAAGCGACGGATGACCAGTGCAAGCTCCTGCGAAAAATCTTCGATCGCGCCGTGCAGAAGGCCGGCGGCCTCGGGCTCACCCTTGGTCAGGAAATCATCGAGCTGCTTCTTGCCAAGGTCTTCGGTCGGTGTATCGCCGAAGGGATCGTCACCGCCCTTGCGCATCGCCTTGCGCCAGTTTTCGATAATCTCAGTGAAGGCCGTCTTGCTGGCGCGGTCGCCCAGAAAGCCCTCGTCGTCCTTCAACTCGACGTTATAGCTGTCGACCTCAACCGACGGCAGGCGCGATGCGCCATGCGCTGCGACCGCAGGTAACGTCTTGCTGTCAGCCATCCTGAGCCCTCCGAACGCGGGTCAACGATGGAGGCGCGGAACGGTTCCACGCGCTCGGAGGCGCGATCAGAGCGATTTCACGATATCGATGGCGCGGCGTAGCAGCGTCATCGAGGCCTCCAGCGTGCGGAAGGCAGCATGTGCAGAAAGCGTGACGTTCTCCATCTGCGTCAGCGGATGACCGGCCGCCAGCGGCTCGTTGTGGAACACATCAAGTCCGGCGCGACCGATATGGCCGGAACGCAACGCCGCCAGCATTGCTGCTTCGTCGATCAGCGCACCGCGTGCCGTATTGACCAGGATGACGCCGGGCTTCATGCGCGCGGTGCGCTCGGCATCGATGAAGCCGCGGGTCTCGTCGTTGAGCACGAGATTGAGCGAGATCACGTCCGAGGTCGCGAGCAGCGTATCGAGATCGACCATCGGCACCGGTGCGTCGGGGCGCGGCGTGCGGTTGTACGCAATCACCTTCATGCCGATGCCCTTGGCGATCCGCGCGGTCTCGGATCCGATGCCGCCCAGGCCGATGATGCCGAGCGTCTTGCCGAGAAGCTGCATGCCTTCCAGCGGCTTCCAGGTGCCGGCGCGCAGCGTGCGATCCATCTTGGCGATATCGCGCGCACAATCGAACATCAGCGCAATCGTATGCTCGGCGACGGCCGTGTCGCCATAGCCCTTGATGATGTGGACGGAGACGCCGAGCTCCTTCAGTTCGGCGATATTCATGTAGCTCGCCGCGCCGGTGCCGAGGAACACGATATGCTTGAGCGATTTGCATTGCGCGATCATCGGCGTCGGCATGGCGGAATGATCGTCGAGCACGACATCGTAGCCGTCGAGCAGGCGCGGCAGGTCCTCGCTCTTGAATGGCCTGGTATTGACCGTGACCGGGGGGTCGTCGGCGCCGTGCACGCGGTGCCAGACCGGTTCAAGCTGATGATTGCAGTCGATGAAGATGGATTTCATGGTGACGTCTTCGCGTGTTTCATCGCTGCGCGCAACATCAGCGCCACGGCGAGGCCGCAGACCGTGACGCCGAGGAACAGAAACGGCGCGCCGCCCCAACCGAAATGCTGCACGATGGCGGCCATGGCCGCCGGGCCGAACAGGTTGCCGAGATTGCTGGTCTGGTTGAGCAGGCCGAGCACGATCGCCAGCAGGGCGGAGGTCGGGGCAAAGCGCGGCGCGGCGGCGAAGATCGAGGCCGGGATCAGGCCGGTGACGGCGAGGCTTGCGGAGGCGAGGGCGGCGATCAGTACCACCGGAAGGTTTTCCGAAAAGACGCCGAAGCCCGCGGCGCCAACGAAGCAATAGGCGAACGCCGCGATCGCCCAGAACGGCGCGCCGAAGCGCAGCAGCGCCCCCGCAAACACATTGCCGACCGCGTTGGCCGCGACGGTGATGGCGCTGATGGTGCCGGCCGCCGCGATCGACAGGCCGAGGCGCTCCACCAGCAGGGTGGGGAGGAGGTTGGCCATCGCCGCATACTGGAAGGTGTAGATGCCGAAGGCGAGCGCCAGCAGGATCGGCCCGGGGGCGCCGAGCGCCGCCTTGATGTTGGGCATCACGGTCCGCAGCACGCCGGCGGGCTGCGTCTCGTCCGGCAGCCGCATGAACGCCACCACTGCCGCATAGGCGAGCGCGGCGATGCCGTTGACGATCCACAGCGCCTGCCAGCCCTGGGCCATCAGATGCGGACCGGCGACCATCATGAACACCGAGCCGACCGGCATATAGGCGCCCCACAGGGCCAGCACGGTGTCGCGATCCTTCACCGCGGTGACCGCGCGCAGCAACCGGGGGATGGCCAGCACCGCGGCAAGGAAGCCGCCGCCCTCGATCGCGCGGGTGGCGATCAGCAGCGTGCCGTCGGTGACGAAGGCGCCGGCCAGGCTGCCGAGACCGGAGGCGAGCAACCCCGCGACCAGCGTACGCCTCGCGCTGAAGAGAGAGGCCACGATCCCCGACGGCAGGCCGGCGACCGCGCCGATGAGGCCGTAGGCGCCGATCACCCACGACGCCAGCACCAGCGACAGCGCCAGTTCCTTCTGCAGCACCGGCACCGCGATCGCGGCCTTGCCGATCTGCAAAGCGACGACCACGCCCGCGAGAATGAGGGCGGCGACCGCGCCCCAGCGGGTCCGTAATTCCATGTCGACAAGCCCGGCAGCCGTCACGATGCGATCAATGCGGCGTGTTATAGCGATTCAATGGCGACGCTCAAATCCGTCCTGCTGGTCGCGCTGGTCTGCTATGTCGGGCTGGTCGCGGTGATGTATCTCGCGCAGCGCAAGCTGATGTACTTCCCCTATGCGGCCCGCATGGCGCCGGCCGATGCCGATTTCCCGCAGGCCAGAGAGGTCGATCTCAAGGCCGCCGACGGCGTGCGCATCCTCGCCTGGACGGTGCCGCCGAAGCCCGGAAAGCCCGTGGTGCTCTACCTCCACGGCAATGGCGGCTCGGTCGCGCACCGCGTCCCGCGCTTCCGCAAGCTCGTCGACGACGGCACCGGCCTCGTGGCGCTGTCCTATCGCGGCTATGGCGGCTCCGACGGCAACCCCACCGAGGACGGGCTGATCGCGGACGGCCGCGCCGCTTACGATTTCGCCCGCGCCACCTGGCCCGACGCGAAGATCGTTCTGTGGGGCGAGTCGCTCGGTACCGGCGTTGCGGTCGCGCTGGCCGGCGAGAAGGACGTGGCCGCCGTTATCCTCGAAGCGCCGTTCACCTCGACCGCCGATGTCGCGTTCTCGGCCTATCCGTTCATCCCGGTGCGGCTCCTCATGAAGGACCAGTTCCGCTCCGACGACCGCATCGGCAAGGTCAAAGCGCCGGTGCTCGTCATGCATGGTGCGCGCGACCGCGTGGTGCCGTTCCGGATGGGCGAGCGGCTGTTCGCGCTGGCCAACGAGCCGAAGCAATTCGTGCGCTTCGCCGATGGCGGCCACGAGGATCTCGACCGCTACGACCATCTCGCTGCCGCGCGCAATTTCATCGCGCAGCATTTGCGTTAGCGTTTGTTGTCCTCCGCGCCGCGAGCCGCCACGGCAGCACCAGCAGCGGGAAGCTCAATCCCGCCATCGCGGTGACGATGATCGCCCGTTGCGGCCACGGACCCAGCGCATCGATGAAGGGCGGCACCTTCAGCGGCGGCGCCGGATCGCCGAGATAGGCATAATTCGCCCCGAGCCAGGCATTCACCGCCACCATTGCCAGCACATAGCCGCCACTGAACAGATAGACCCGCGGCAGATCGGCAAACAGCGGGCGGAAGCCCAGCACCGCGATGTCATAGAGCGCGCAGGCCAGCACGATCGCGTGTGCGGCGAAGAAGAACCAGAACACCGATGTCGCGGGCCCGGCCGACAGCGCCGGCTGGATGAAGGCCTGCGCGGTGAGCGCGAAGGTCCAGAAATACAGCGTCGCGCGCATCAGCCGGTTGCCGGTGAGCAGCGCGATCGGCCCGATCAGCCCGCCCAGATCGCAGATATGCAGCGGCAGGCCGGCGAGCCAGTCGATGCCCGAGGCATGGAACCACGCATTCTGGAACACCCAGAACGCGATGCACGACCAGGCGAAGCCGCGCCGGAAGGCGGGCTCGGCGCCGCTCTCGCGCATGCGCCGCGCCGCGAGGATCAGCATCGCGATCGCAAGCGCGCAGACCAGCACCGACACCGCATGCAGCGGCGTGTAGGGGATGAAGATCTCCCACGGGCTGCGCGGTGCGAGCGAGGGCTGCATCGTCTGAGCCTTTCCGGTGAATCATGCGGGCGGTGCGAAGTGTAATGCGAAAGCGTGACGGCGGGGAGGCGAGAAGGCACGGAGCGCGCGGCGATCCTCCGTCATCCCGAGGTGCGACGCGCGGATGCGCGGAGCCTCGTAGGATGCACGGCCACGGTGGCGCCATGCGGGCCGTCGCCCTTCGCGGCGCGGCTTTCGCCGCGCACCTCAGGGTGACGGAGCGGAAACGGATTCGAGCTTCAAACAGCCACGGCGCATTGTCCTCGCGATGCCATTGGCATCCGAAGGTGAGGTGAGGGGAGACGGCGCGCCGACAGGCGCAGGGCCGTTCCTGTGTGCCGCGCGGCTTTCACCGCACAGCCGCCTCTCGGCGCGCCGCCCCGGACACGCTTGCGCCGTCCGGGACTTCGTCTGGCGGCGTTCTCATCCCGGTGCCGGGCCGCGCTTTGCCTCCATGCGTCTTGAGCTACGCATGGCGTCAGCCAGCTCCTGGCAGGGGTCCGTAGTGACCCCGGGCGGAGCCCCGTCACCGCCCGGGTGCAAGCTTGCGAAGCTTGCCCGCGGGCGCCGCACCTCGCTCCACTCACACGACGCCTCGCGAGAGCGCCCCTCGGTGAGCGAGGTGAAATGGGGTATATGCTTTTATTCCTAGAATGTCAAGGGGCGTCCGAGACGGGGTTTGCCGCTCTTCAGGATGAGGCGCGAGCTGCGCGATACGCTTATCGATCTCGTGTCCCGGGCGCAGCGCAGCGTGAAACGATGCGCTGCAGAACCGGGACCTATTGCTATGTGGGGAAAATGGGTCCCGGCTCGGCGGTGCACCGCTGCGCTTGCGCTACGCGCTGCACCGCGTCCGGGACACGAGACCGTAGCCCGGATGAAGCGCAGCGAAATCCGGGGGAGGTCGGTCCCGGATGTCATTGCGCTCCATCCGGACTCTATTCGCTCGCTCAGTTTGCCGCAGCTCACGGGCAAGCGGTTGCTCAATCCGTGGTTGCAGTTCAAACTGTTGGCTGGAGGAGATTCGGCGTATGACACTCAATGCATTTTTGGCCGCTCAACAATTTGTTGAAGACCCTTTTCAATCGACAAATGCAGGCGAGGAGCCTCGGCTCGAAAAATATTTCGTGCCGCCGCCATACTTTGCATCCGTGCTGGGTGATCCCACCAATCCTACCCGCAGAAACTATATATCGGGGTGTCCAAAATTTTGCTCAAGAGAGATCGGAGGAGCTGTTCGCGACGAATCTTGTCCAGCTCAAAAAGCTTGCCTCAGTCACTTTTACGGTCAACCAACTCGCCAGCGATTATCTACGGATTTCGATTCAAGCAGCTAGAAACAGGATCGGCCCTTGGCAAAACTCTGGCGCGATTAAGAAGATTGATGAAATCGAAAATCAGGGAAGTCGACCGCTTCATCTCTATGGGGTGAGTGACATGAGGCTTCTAATTGCTCTGTTTCCTAAGCTGGAAGTGCGGCACATACTAGCCAATTGGGCTTTCGTCTGTCCCTCTTGCGGCTCAGTTGCTCTATCTGATCGGAAAGAGATTGTTTGTGAGTGCGGCGAACGGATTGCAAGTCAAGATGCAAAATCGTTGTTCGTGGAGTGCAGCTTAAAGCCTCTATAAAGGCGATCAATCGCTGACCTCGCACTACTTTCTGCAAGATTGGACTTGGGATAGCCGTCGAGCGGAACGAGGGCGTTGCTGCGTCTGCGGGGTGCAACCGGTAGATTCAAATCGACTTGGGTGAGTTTCGGCTGCGGCCAGCGATGACTAGCTCACCCCGTCGCCACACCGCCGGTGGGTTATGCGCCTGCGGCGCTAACCCACCCTACGAAGCGAGCGCGTGGCTCCGCACGCAGCCCGCACCGCATCGCGCTCCACCTGAAAGCGCCTGATAGGTCTTCCCGTACTTTCCGCCCACCCGCCGGAAGCCGTCCGCGGCCGGTGCATAGTTCTGCTGGATGTTGAGCGCCTTCGCGTATGAGCCCGCGGCTGACCCCAACTCGCCTCGCTTACTTCTGTGTGGCGATATACGCCGCCAGATCGCGCGCCTCGTTCCGGGTCAGCGTCATCGCCGGCATGGCCGGATGCGGATTGAGCAGCACGAAGGCGAGTTGCTCGCCGCTGAGGTCGCCGCGCTGCGCGATCGCGGCGAATGATGGGACGCCGTCAATTGCCTTGGTCTGATCCTTCGCCACGATATGGCAGGTGCCGCACCAGCGCTGCGCCAGCACCGCGCCGTTCTGCGGGTCAGCGCGCGGGATTTTGCGTTCGGGCTCCTGCGCCAGCGCGGCGAGCGGGAGAAGCGAGAGCGTGGCGGCGATGAGCGTGCGTTTCATGATAATTCTTTCGTCTGCAGGACGGGCCGTCGATTGTGAGTCTGGGTCCCGCTTTCGCGGGGACGAACCTATACGTGTGGTCTCGTGTCCCGGACGCGGCGCAGCATGAAGCGAAGCGGAATGGTGCGACGCTGAGCCGGGACCCATGCTGTTGCCGCGTGCGAGGTGGCTGCCGGTTCTGCCCGGGACACACGCATCGTAGGTGGGGCGGCGCGACGCGCCTTGCCCCACATCAATGACGGACACTCAAAACGCCTGATACGTCTTCCCGTATTCGCCGCCGACGCGGCGGAAGCCGTCCGCGGCCGGCGCGTAATTTTGCTGGATGTTGAGCGCCTTTGCATACGAGCCCGCGGCCTTCTGCTTGTCGCCCATGCGCTCATAGGCCAGACCGCGCGAGGTCCAAGCGGCGAAATTCTGCTCGTCGAGCTGTACCGCATTGTCGAGATCGGTCGCCGCGGCCTTGAGGTCGCCGGCGGCGATGTAGGAGAGCGCGCGGGCGAGATAGGGATCGGCCTCGCGCGGCGCCAGCGTCGCCGCGGTGGAGAAATCGTCGATCGCGAATTGATGCTGCGCCGAGCCCTGATAGAGCAGGCCGCGATTGTAATAGGCCTGCGCATTGTCGGGCCGGATCGCGATAGCGCGGTTGATGTCCTCCAGCGCCTTCAGGGTCTGCTTCTTGTCGCGCCAGGCAAGGCCGCGGCCGAGATAAGCGGTGGCGTAATTCGGATCGATGCGGATCGCGGCGTCGTAATCCTTGATCGCGAGATCGGGCTGGCCGTCCTGCCGGTAAACGAGGCCGCGATTGGCATAGGCCTCGGCATATTTCGGATCGAGCTGCACCGCCTTGTTGAAGTCGATCAGCGCTTCCTTGCGGCGGCCGGCCGAGGCCAGCACCGTGCCGCGCATGTTGTAGGCCTGCGGGTCGTTGGGCTGCGACTGGATCACGTCGGTCAGCGACGCGATGTTGGCCGGCGAGGCGGAATAGGTGGCCTCGGGGGCGAGCCCGCCATGCTCCAGCACGGTGGAGCAGCCGGCCAGCGCCAGCGCGGCGGCAAGGCACGCGGCAAGGGATGCGGCGCGGCGCGCGCGGGGCGCGGCTGTACGGGCAGGGCAGGGCGATGGGAGCGGGCGCAGCGTCATGGGGCGCGATGATAAGCAATCCGGCGTGGCGGTAAAACGGCGGGGTCATTCTTGTTGTCCCTCCCCCGCTTTCGGGGGAGGGTGGCGAGACGCGACAGCGTCGAGCCGGGTGGGGGATTGGCTCGCCTCGAAAGCGCCCCCACCCCGATCTCCTTCGCTGCGCTCAGTCGATCGACCCTCCCCCGCACGCGGGGGGAGGGAAAAGAAAGGCGGGGGAGGGACAAGAAAGGACGAGCAAGGACGAACAAGCCCCCAAAACAAAACCGCCGGGGAAGGCCCCGGCGGTTGTCGTAATCCCCTCGTGCAGAAAATCAGTCGGGCCTAGCGGCCGCCGAAACCACCGCCGCCGCCGCCACCAAAGCCGCCGCCGCCAGCAGGGCGCGGTCCACGGCCACCGTCACGGCCGCCCGGTCCGCCGGCACCCGGCATCACCTTCGGCTTCATCGGCAGCAGGCCTTCGCGCTGCAGCTTCTTGCGCGCCAGCTTGCGCGCACGCCGCACCGCTTCCGCCTTCTGGCGGGCCTTCTTCTCGGACGGCTTCTCGTAATGGCCGCGGAGCTTCATCTCGCGGAAAATACCCTCGCGCTGCATCTTCTTCTTCAGCGCCTTCAGGGCCTGATCGACATTGTTGTCGCGGACAAGAACCTGCACGGATAATCCTTCTTCGCAGAGCCGCCCGAGCCGGATCGGCCGGCGGGCAGGCATGAATTGTTGGCACGAATTGTTGTTCGGGGAGCCGAACAGGGCGCTTTCGGGCCCTTCGAGTCCCGGGGCAATTACCAGAAGCGCGACCGAAAGTCCACAGCGTCGCGGTGACGCGTGTGGAACCGGCAAATCGGCTTGCCCGGGCCACATTTCGCCGCCATTCAGATTCGCGATGCAAACCGGGGGCTCTGAATGACTTTTTCCAAGTGGACGGCTGTCGCGGCGTTTCTGATGCTGTCACCCATGATGTTACCGACGGGCGCCCAGGCCCAGCAGCAGCAGATGCCGGCGCCGTTTCCGGACATGATGAAGGGGACGCCGCAGGAACAGGCCGCCTGCGCGCCGGATTCGAACCGGTTCTGCAAGCAATTCGAGCCCGATTCGATGCGCGTGCTGGGCTGCCTGCAGCAGAATCGCGAGCGCATCAGCAAATCCTGCCAGCAGGTGCTGCGCAACCGCGGGGTCTAGCGCCCGCTGCGCGCGCGGGCGGACCGCGATCAGTCCGCCTGGACCCGCGTGACGTGACCCATCTTGCGGCCGGGAACCGGGTCGCCCTTGCCGTAAAGATGCAGCGAGGCGCCCGGCACCGTCAGCCAGCGGCCATAGTCGGCTGCTTCGGCGCCGATGAGATTGATCATCTCGACCCGGCCGAGCCGCACCGGCACCGCCAGCGGCCAGCCGGCAATGGCGCGGATATGCTGCTCGAATTGCGAGACCGAGCAGCCGTCGATGGTCCAGTGCCCGGAATTGTGCACGCGTGGGGCGATCTCGTTGACCAGCACGCGCTGGGCCATGCCTGAGCGCATCACGAACATCTCCACCGACAGCACGCCGACATAATCGAAGGCGGTGGCGATGCTCTCGGCGATGCGGACGGCTTCGCCCGCGACCGGATCGGGGATCGCGGCCGGCACCCGCGACACTTTCAGGATGTGGTCGCGGTGCTCGTTCTCGGTGACGTCGAAGCTCTGCAGCGAGCCATCGCGGCCGCGCGCCACCACGACCGAGATTTCGCGCTCGAACGGCACGAAGCCTTCGAGAATGCAGGACGCGCCGTTGACCGCGCGCCAGGCCGCCGCCGGGTCGCCGCCGGCATCGATCTTGTACTGGCCCTTGCCGTCATAGCCGAAGCGCCGCGTCTTTAGGATCGCCGGCAGACCGACCTTGCGCACCGCCTCGAACAATTGCGACGCATCGCTGACCGGCGCATGCGGCGCGGTGGCGATCTCGAGATTGTTGACGAATTCCTTCTCGATCATCCGGTCCTGTGTGGTCGCAAGCACCCGCGGGTCCGGCAGCACCGGCTTTCGCTGCGACAGGAAGGACGCGGTCTGCGACGGCACGTTCTCGAATTCGTAGGTGATGACGTCGCAGTCCCTGGCGAAGCGCGACAGCGCGTCCTGGTCGGAATAGGGCGCGACGGTCGCGCGTTTCACCACGTCGAGGGCGCAGGATTCCGCGTCCGGCGCATAGACATGGCAATTGAGCCCGATGCGCGAGGCAGCCTGCGCCAGCATCCGCGCCAATTGGCCGCCGCCGAGAATCCCGATGGTCGAACCGGGCGGAAGCGGGCCGTTGTCGCGCTTGAACATCATTTGGCCCGCGGGGCTGCCGCAATCGCCTTCGGCTTCTTGGCGACGCTCGCGGTCTGCGCCTTGCGCATCGCTTCAAGCCGCTTGGCCAGCGGCTTGTCGTGGAGCGCCAGCACGGCGGCCGCCAGAAGCGCGGCATTGATCGCGCCGGGCTTGCCAATCGCCAGCGTACCGACCGGGATGCCGGCCGGCATCTGCACGATCGACAGCAGCGAGTCCTTGCCCTCCAGCGCAGTCACGTTCATCGGCACTCCGAAGACCGGCAGCGCGGTCATCGCCGCCGCCATGCCGGGAAGATGCGCGGCGCCGCCGGCGCCGGCGATGACGATCCGGTGCTTCTTGTGCGCCGATTTTGCGAAGGCATAAAGACGGTCGGGCGTGCGATGGGCTGAGACGATCAGCGCCTCGTAACCGACCTTCAGCCGGTCCAGCGTCTCGGCGGCATGCTGCATGGTTGCCCAGTCGGACTGGCTGCCCATGATGATGGCGACGGGCTTCTTCGCGGTGGATGTTTTCGGCCGGGAGGCCATGGAGGCAAATCCTGCAGGCAAAAAAAGCGAATCCGGAGCGCGAATCCGGAGCGAAAGACGCGGCAAAGTACAGGTAGCAATGGACCCGGAGCAAGCGAAGACCGCCGATCCGGAGCCCGAATCGGCGGCCTGATGACGGCCGGAATGGCTGATCGCGCTCAGTTCTCGGGAGCGGCCCGATAGCGGCTGACGGCGACGCCAACCGCCGCTGCGACCGCGACGCCGGCAAGGCTGAGCAGCACCTGGCTTTGCGGGTCTCCGCGCAACGACCGCGCTCCGTCGGCAACGTCGTCGAGCAGCGCCCGCCCGGTCCGTTGTGATCGCGCCAGCATGTCCCGACCCAGATCCTTCGCGTCGCGGCCCATGGCCTCGGCTTCTTCGGTAAGCCGCGCCGCAGTGCTACGGGCCTCGTTTGCCAATGAGGACGCTGTCGCGTGTATGTCGTCGGTCGCTGCCGATGCCCGGTCCTGAGCATTGCCGATCAGCGAGGAGGCTCTGGACTGCACGTCGCTGGCGATCTCCGCGGCCTTGTCGCGAACATCGTGCGCCGTCGCGCGCGCCGTCTTGGCTGCGGCCGAGGCCGCGTCCTCGATCCGGTCGCGCGCATCGCGAACCGCGTTCTGGACCGGATCGTTGTCCGAACCGCGAAGCAAGCTGAACAGACCATATCCGACCAGAGCGGAGGCGACCGGCGGATTCTTCCACAGCTTCCAGCCGATGCCTGCGCCGATTGCCGCTACTGCGGCCGGATTCTGGATCGCCTTGTCCTTCAGGTCATCGAGCACATTGCGCATCATCGACAGACCGCTTTCCTTGGCGCGGTCCATCAGATCGTCGCCGGCGTCCAGCGCTTCGGCCTTGACCGTGGTTTTCAGCTCGTCGAACGTCGCGCCGGACGTCAGCACCGACAGGTTGCCGGCCAGGCGCGCGCGTGTCGTACGGATATCGCGCTCGAGGCGATCGAGGTCTTCGCTCATAGCTGTGCCTTTGCCGAGCGGGCGTCAGGCTGCCGGCTGCCAGGCTTGCTTTCGCCGCTGCCGGTCAGATTGCTGGTGAAGTCGGTGGCGACATCGCGCACGACCTCGCCGATAGTGTCGGTCGAGAGCTTACGCTCGACCACCGCGTCCTTCAGTTGCTCGCCGGCCTTCATCGCCGCGTTGGTCATGCGTGCAACCGCGGCGCTTTTCACAAGCTCTCCCGTCTCGGACGCGGCATCGGCGGCACGCCGGCCGATCGGGCCCAGCGTCTCGCGTTCAAAGCGTGTCGAGGGGAATACCGCGGCTGCAAGGCAACCGGCAGCAAGGCCTGCCACGGCGATGGAGACCGGGTGAGCCTCGATGGTGTTTTCCAGCGAACGATAAGCGCTGCCGGCGGCGTCGCGGGTCGACTGATAGGCAGTGTCTGCGACCTCACGCGTCCGCCGGGACGCCGTCTGGCCGAATTCGGACGCCTTTTCCGTCAGGTCATGCGCGGTCTCGGAGACGTAACCGCGCACATCATCCGCAGCGGCGGCGACCTTGCTGGCCAGGCCTTCGCCGGCAGCGGTGGCGTTAGACGCCATGTCTTCGGCGCTGTCGTAATAGCTGTCCGCCGCGGCCCGCTTGCGGCGCTTGCGCTGAGGCTGGGTGCTGTTCAGGCTGCTCGCATGCCGGAGCATCAGCGCGACGCCTGCGCCGAGCAGCAACAATCCTTCCGGATTTTGACGGATAGCGCGGGCAACACGATCGATTGTGGTCATGACAGGGATTCCTTCGCCGTGGCGATGTCTTGTTTGACTTGGTTAAGCGCGCGGGTCGGGACTTTCTCGCGCGACAGGTGAGAGCGAGCGACCAGGAACGCGATCAAAGCCAGCGCGAATGCCGCTGCGGCGACAATCAGACAGGCCACGGCCCCGGTGAACCCCGTGGCGATCAGAGCAAAGACCGCCGCCTGGCAGAGCAACAGCAACGCCACCAATCCGAACAGACCCGCCGCCATCATGTAGATCACGGCACGAACGTGATCGGCGACGATCAACGACATCTCCGTCTTGGCGAGCTTGAGCTCCTGCTGAAACAGCAGGCCAATATCCTCGAACACTTCGGACAGCGCGCGCCCGAAGCCGGACGTTCTGAGTGCGTCACGCACCGTGAAACTCCCTGGCGGGCTTTTCATCCGTTGCCGGCTGCGTGCTCTTGATGGTCCGATAGACAAGGAAGCCGGCAAGCGATGCCAGCCCGAACACCAGAGCCGGCTGACGCCGGGTAAAGTCGATTGCGTCGTCCCACAATTCCTCGGCGGTCTTGCCCTGCACGGTTTCGGCATAGGCATCGAGTTTGTTGGCAACAGTATCGGCGAAGCCGGCGAGCGGCGGAGCATTGCGCGAGAGATCGTCGGCGGCGGATCGGATCGAGGATGCGGCGTGGCCAAGATAGGCTACGCCGGTCTCGACCTGACGGTCGAGCATCCGGCTCACTTCGCCTCTCACCGACGAAGCCGCATCGGTCGCGGTATCCTTCACGCCCTCGGCGGCGCGGCGCCCGAGGCTGGCGGCTTTTTCAGCAGTATCGCTTGGTGCGCGCTCGCTGCTGCTGCGTGTCGTGCGTGGGGAATGGGTCTGGTTCATCGTTGCCTCCGGTTGGTCGGGCAACGGCGCGACCCCCGCTTTGTTCCGGCGGGGCGGCGTCCAGATCAAAAGAAGTGCGGCTGGGGGCCCTCCCGATGGCAACTGCCAGCAAATGCCTGGAGTTGCGACGTCTTTCCTGTTCAGGCTGCAGTGCGACGGAGGTCCGGCCCGCCTTGGCTTACGCGCTGATATCCGGCGTGAGCTGGTCCTCAATAAAGGCGATGCGGTCGCGCAGGATCAGCTTGCGCTTTTTCAGGCGCTGAACCTGGATCTGGTCGCGGCCGAGGGATTCCGTCAGGGCCTCGATGGCGGTATCGAGGTCGCGGTGCTCCTGCTGCAGCCGCGCCAGTTCGTCCCGCAAAATTCGCTCTTCGTCGGCAGTCATGCGAATCGTCTTGTGAAAACCCTGTATCTTCAGAAGCTTGGCAATGTCGTTGCCAGTGGGCTCCTGCGCTCACTTGTGCCGCGTAATCGGAACCCGTTCAAGCGAAGCGAAAAACTAACGAAAAGCGGGGATTTGCCGCAACGCAGCAAATGGTGCTGTCGACTTGCCACAATCTCCGTGTCAGACTTGCTGCGTGAGGACTCCATTCAAACGAGGAGGCCAAATCCCCCATGTCCATGCAAGAGCATCTTGTGGAGCTCAAGGCCCGTCATCGGGCGCTTGAGAACGAAATCGCTGACGCTATTGCGCATCCGTCGACCGACGATGCCAAAATTGTCGAATTGAAACGTCGCAAGCTTCAGGTGAAAGACGAAATCGCGCGGATGCAGGCCTCGTCCAGCATTCATTGATCGGGCGATTTCAGCTTCGGTTTATCGCGTGACCGCCGGCTCCCGAACGGAGACCGGCGGTCTTGTTTTTAACGGCGCCGCATCTGACATTGCATCCGCCTGGCAAAAAAAGGGGGCGGTCGTGAGTGCTTACGGGAGCGGAACCGCAGCGTTGCTGCGTCGTGGACTGGTCGGGCTGACGCTCGCCGCCGCTGTGACGATCGTGGCGGTGCCGATGTCGCAGGCGCAGGACTATCCGACACGTCCGATCACGCTGATCGTGCCGTTCCCGCCCGGCGGCGGCAACGACGCCATGGCGCGCATCATCGCCGACAAGCTGTCTGCCACGCTCGGCCAGCAGATCCTTGTCGACAATCGCGGCGGCGCCGGCGGTGTCATCGGCACGCGGGCGGTGGCCAAGGCCGCGCCCGACGGCTACACGCTGCTGCTGGGCCATACCGGCACGATGGGGATCAACCCGAGCCTTTACGCCAGTCCCGGCTATGACATCCGCAAGGATTTCGACGCCATCGGCCTGATCGCGGTGATGCCGATGGCGTTCATGACGCAGCCGTCGGCGCCCTACAAGACGATCGCGGACCTGATCGCGGCGGCGAAGGCGGCGCCGGGCAAGATCAATGTCGGCTCCTCGCCAAAGGGCACGGGTTCGCATCTATGCGCCGAATTGTTCATGGCCTCGGCAGGCGTGAACATGAACCTCATTCCCTACAAGGGCACGGCGCAAAGCATCACAGACCTGGTCGGCGGGCATGTCGCGGTGGCGTGCAACATCATCCCGCCGGCCTTCGGCAACCTGAAGGCGGGGACGTTGCGTCCGCTCGCGGTGACGTCGGCCAAGCGCTCCAGCCATTTTCCCGACGTGCCGACGGTGGCGGAATCCGGGCTGCCCGGCTTCGAGGCCGATCTCTATTACGGTCTGCTCGCGCCGGCCGGCACCCCGCGTCCGATCATCGAACGGCTGAACAAGGAATTGCGCGCGGCGCTGGCGCAGGACGACGTGCGCGCACGCATTGCCAACGATGCCGCCGAGCCATTGTCGAGTTCGCCGGAGGAACATAAAGCGCTGCTCGACCGCGACGAGACCAAGTGGTCGACGCTGATCAAGAAGCTTGGCCTGAAGATCGACTGACATGCGCGCTGCCGCCGCCCTTGCGATTGTTCTCTTGCTTGCCTGCGGTGGCGCGCGCGCATCGGATCAGGCGGCGCCGCAATCGACACCGTCTCAAACCGTCCCGGCGGACAAGTCCGCCGATGACGCAAAGCTCGATCTGCAGAAGCCGGAGGAGGAAAATCCAAAGGCGGCGGAGAGCTGGTGGCAGCGGGTGCTGCGCGCCGCGCCGAACTGCAAGTCATTCACCGATGGCTGTCGCACCTGCAGCCAAACGGTCTGCTCGAATATCGGGATCGCCTGTCAGCCGAAGGACTGGTCCTGTAACGACGACACTCTCAATCCAACGCCCGAGGCCGTGCCGGATGAAAAGCCAAAGCTCAAACAATAAGCGGCTGCGTGCCGTTCAATCCGTCACCGCGCTCGTGCTGTGCGGCCTCTGCGCCGCATCGCCCTCATATGCCCAGGACGTGCGCGGCCTCGAGGTCTGCACCGCCGAAAAGCAGATGGATCGCCGTACCTCCTGCCTGCAGGCCAATACCGAGTTTCTGCAGACCGCAATTGAGCGCGGCGCGCGCGACGCGCGGCAGAAGCTCGACGCGGCGGGGAAGGAGCTGGCATCGGCGCGAAACGAGATTGCGGCATTGAAAGCGGCATTGGCCGCGACCCAGGCGCGGCTCGACAAGCTCGAGAAAGCCGAGAAGCCGGCTCCGGCCAAGCCGAAATGAGCGCGCGCTAGAAGCGCAATTCGAACACGCATTCCGCGGCGCCGGCCGCTTCGCAGGCGGTCTCGACGGCCGTTGTGCGGGGATCGACCAGTTCGCGATACAGCCGTTCGAAGGTTGCGGCGTAGAAATCGCATACCGCTTCACTGGTGTTTGCGCCGCGGCTGATCGGGCCGCCGGCGATCACCAGCTGCAGCGGATGGCCAGGCCTCACGCTGAATGTGCCGGACCCCGCGAATGTCCAGGCATGGCGGCCGATCGCCCTCAGCAGCAGGTTGCTCGACAAGTGTGACGGCAGGCGCTTCAGCAGAATTTGCGCGAATTTCGGAATGCGGTGCGCCAACAGATAGTCGCCGGTGCGATGCCCGGCCTGCCAGCCGACATGGCGCGCGCGTGCGACGCCGAGGCGGTCACGCAACACCGCATGCAGCGCGGTGACCTCGTCCTCGTCGATCATCTCGTCCGGCATGGCGTCGAGATAGCGCGACAACCCGGCCGCCGCGAACAGGGACCGGGTCGCCGCCGCACCCATCTCCTCGGCGAGCACTTCGGCGACCCGGATCACCGCATTCGGTCCGATCCGGCCCGCCGCATCGCCGCGACCATGCTCGCCGGTCAGCGCCAGGGTGGCGTGCATGTGAGTCAATGCACCGCCGATTGCGGCTGGCGCGCCCCGCCGGACAACGCTTCGAGCTGCGCTTCGCTCAGTTGCTCGGCACCGCCGCCGCACGCCATTACGCTCGCTGCGCGATCCGCCGCCTTGTCCTTCATTTGCGCGCGCAACGCGGCCTTGCGCTCCTCGGCCTTGCGCGAGCGATCGGCGGCGGCTTCCCAGTCGGCCATCTGCGCGGTCGCGATGGTGCGGGACTCGTCGAAATGGAAATCGACATTCTTTTTCGATTGCGGTCCCCAATATCCGACCTTGCCGAGATCGTAGAAGGTGCGCTGGAAGCCGGCTTTCATGAAGGCCTTGAGGCAACCGAGCAGATAGCGCCGGCGATAGCCGGTACCGCGCCACGGATAATGGAACAGGGCCTTGTTCATGTAGAAGCGGCGATAATTGTGCATCACCCGGTCGAGCAGGGTGGCGCGGTCCATCGCCGCGGGCTTCATGATCGGCGTCACGAAATTGTACTTGTCGAAGTCGAACACCTCGACCTTGTCGCGCATCTCCTGGAATAGCGGCGAGAACGGCCACGGCGTATACATCGACCAGTTTGCGAGATCCGGATTCCAGTCGCGCGCGAAGCGATAGGTTTCCTCCAGGGTTTCGACGGTCTCATTGTCGAGACCGACGATGAACTGTGCTTCGGTGAAGATGTCGGCCTCGCGCAGCAACTGGATGGCGCGCTTGTTCTGCTCGACCTTGGTTTCCTTGTTGAAAAGGTCGAGCTTCATCTGCGCGGCGGCTTCGGTGCCGAGCGAGACATGCACCAGCCCGGCCTTGCGATAGAGCGGCAGATACTCGACATCGCGCATGATATCGGTGACGCGCGTGTTGATGCCCCATTGCACCTTGTCGGGCAGCCCGCGCGCGATCAGTTCCTCGCAGAAGGCGATGAATTTCTTGCGGTTGATGGTCGGCTCTTCGTCGGCAAGAATGAAGAAGCCGACATTGTATTTCTCGACCAGCAGTTCGATCTCGTCGACCACCTTTTTCGGGTCGCGGATGCGATAGTCGCGCCAGAACTTCCATTGCGAGCAGAACGAGCAGGTGAACGGGCAGCCGCGGGCCATGTTCGGGATCGCCACACGCTTGCCGAGCGGGATGTAAATGTACTTCTCCCATTCGAGCAGCGACCAGTCGGGCACAATGCCGTCGACATTCTTGATGGTCGGCGCCGCCGGCGTCGCGACGATCTCGGAGCCGGCGCGATAGGCCAGTCCCTTGATGCGGTCGCGGTCATGCGGCCAGCGGCCCCGGTCGATCGCCTGCACCAGTTCGAGCATCACCTCTTCGCCCTCGCCGCGAACGATGGCGTCGATCCACGGCGCCTCTGACAGGACCTGCTTGAACATGAAGGTGGCATGCACGCCACCGAGCACCGTGATCGCGTCCGGGCACACCTCCTTGGCAATCTGCAGCGTCCGTTCTGCCTTGTAGATCGAGGGCGTGATCGCCGTGCAGCCGACGATGTCGGGCTTCTCGCGTGCGATCTCGGCGCGCAAGTCTTCGTCCGTCAAATGATTGGTCATCGCGTCGATGAAGCGGATGTCGGTATAGCCCGCGGCCTTCAAGGGTCCGGCGACATAGGCGACCCAGGCTGGTGGCCAGTTGCCCGCGATCTCCGCGCCGCCCGAGTGATAGTTCGGATGGATCAAGAGGATGCGCATGGTCGGCCTCCTTGTGCGGACAATCTGATTGTCAATTTACGTTGACACCAAGATTGTCCGAAATCGGAGACGGCGATTTGATCTGGGTCAAGCGCCGGCCGGGCCCGCAGCCTTGCGATCCATCCGCGTAAAGATGACGCGCTATTTCCGCGCCAGCGCCGCGTCCGGTATGGCGACCGACCGCGCCATGGCCTGCCGATAGGCAGAGATGACGCCGTCCACCATCGCATCGACTGAGAAGGACGATGCCACCCGCAGCCGCAATTCGGCTGCAAGCGCGATGGCCGCGGCCGGATCATCCAGCGTCTGCACGATGGCATCTGCAAGCGCCCCGGCATCGCCGGCCGGGATCAGCGCGTCCGACAGCGAACCGAAGATTTCCGGAATGCCGCCGACATCGGTCGTGATCAGCGGCTTGCCGGCGGCCGCCGTTTCCAGAACCACATAGGGCAGCGACTCGGCGCGCGACGGGATCACCATGATGCGGCCGAGAGTCAGCGCCTCGCGGGCCGGCATGGCGGACCTGAAGCGGATGGCGTTCTCCAACGACAGGCGCGCCACCTGCGCTTTCAGCGCGGCCTCGTCCGGGCCGCTGCCGATCAGGGTCGCGGTCACCGGCCGGCCGGCGGCATGAAGCGCGGCGATCGCATCGATCAGGATGTCGATGCCCTTCACCGGTCGCAATTCGCCGATGAACACCAGATCGGTCGCATCCGGCGCAGGCGTGATCGGCTCGAATTCGGCTTTTGCCACGCCATTATGGATGACACGCACGATGCCGTTCGGCGTACCGATCTTCTCGCGGAAGATCTGGCCGCTATAGGCGCTCTCGAACAGGTACAGCGACTCGCGCAGCAGCAGCATGCGTTCGAGCGTCAGATACATGCGGCCGGACCAGTTGCTGTGACTGAGCAGCAGGCTGCCGCCATGCGGCGTATAGGCCCGCACCACACGGTGGCCGGGAATCGCCAGCCGCGCATAGGCGCCGCCCTTGGCGCCGTGACCATGGATCACGTCGGCGCCGCTGTCGCGAATGCGCTGGGTGACATGCAGGACGGCGGGAAGATCGAGCGGGCTGAGCGGCCGGCGCATCGGGATGCGGGTCAGGCCCAGCGCCAGATCCGGTGCGAGGTCCGCGAAAATCGCGTCGGACCGTGCATTGCCGGTCGAGGAATCCGCGACGATGCCGACGCGGTGGCCGCGCGCGGCCTGTCCGCGAACCAGATCGACGACATGGCGGAACAGCCCGCCGACGGGAGCGCGGAAGACGTGGAGGATATTGAGCGGCATGACAGGCTTCGTCGATCGTGGGTGGCTTTACCTCAACGCGCCCGAAGCCGGTTTCGATCAGGATGGAAGCCGCAATCCTGCGGATTTACGCCGTCTGCTTTGCGTAATGATTAACGGCCTCGTGAATGATGAATGAACAGTAAACGGCGCAGAACGCCGCACCCGCCGTCAGAGATGGAAGGAGGCGCGGACCGCGTGCGCAAACTGCCGGAGATGCGACGGGTCGGCCATGATCGCGCGCTCAGACCTCTTTCGCCAAGTCGCGTGCCAGGTCGCGCAGCCTGAATTTCTGGATCTTGCCGGTGCTCGTCTTCGGCAAGTCGCGGAACACGATATGGCGCGGCACCTTGTAGCCGGCGAGATGCTGCTTGCACCAGGCGATCAGGTCCTCGGTGCTGGCGCTTGATCCGGGCTTTAGCTCGATAAAGGCGCAGGGGGTCTCGCCCCATTTCTCGTCCGGCTTTGCGACCACCGCGGCGGCCTGTACCGCGGGATGCTTGTAAAGCGCATCCTCGACTTCGATGGACGAGATGTTCTCGCCGCCGGAGATGATGATGTCCTTGGAGCGGTCCTTGAGCTGGATATAGCCGTCCGGATGCATCACGCCGAGATCGCCGGTGTGAAACCAGCCGCCGGCAAAGGCCTTGGCGGAGGCGGCCGGGTTCTTGAGATAGCCCTTCATGATGACATTGCCGCGCATCATGACTTCGCCCATCGACGCACCGTCGCGCGCGACCGGCTGCATGGTCTCGGGGTCCATGACATCGAGCGCTTCCAGCGCGCCGTAGCGCACGCCCTGCCGCGCTTTGCGCGTCGCCTGTTCGGCCGGGGCGAGTGCATCCCAGCCGATATGCCAGTCGTTGACCACGGCGGGGCCGTAGCTTTCGGTCAGCCCGTAAAGATGCGTGACGTTGAAGCCCGCCTCCTTCATCCCGGCCAGCACCGCTTCCGGCGGCGGCGCGGCGGCGGTGAAGAATTCCACCACATGCGGAAGCGGCTTCTTTTCGTTGGCCGGTGCGTTGAGCAGCGTCGCCATCACGATCGGCGCGCCGCACAGATGGGTGACCTTGTGCGTGGCGATCGCATCATACATGGCCGCGGCGCGAACCTGACGCAGGCAGACATGCGTGCCGGCCACGACCGAGATCGACCACGGGAAGCACCAGCCGTTGCAGTGGAACATCGGCAGCGTCCACAGATAGACCGGATGCTTGCGCATGCCGCAGGTGACGACATTGCCGGTGGCGAGCAGGTAGGCGCCGCGATGGTGATAGACCACGCCCTTCGGGTCGCCGGTGGTGCCCGACGTATAGTTGAGCGAGATCGCGTCCCATTCGTCGTCCGGCATCTGCCACGCGAAATCCGGATCGCCTTCCTTCAGAAAGTCTTCGTATTCGATCGTGCCGATGCGCTCGCCGTCGCCTTTATATTCGGGATCGTCGTAGTCGATCACCAGCGGCTTGACCCTGGCGCTTTGCAGCGCGTCCTTCATCACGCGCGAGAATTCGCGGTCGACGATCAGCACTTTCGCTTCGGCATGATCGAGGGTGAAGGCATTCACCGCTGCGTCGAGGCGGGTGTTGATGGTGTTGAGCACGGCGCCGCACATCGGCACGCCGTAATGGCATTCCAGCATCGCCGGCGTGTTGGCGAGCACGACCGAGACGGTGTCGCCGCGCTTGATGCCGCGTTTGGCGAGCGCCGAAGCAAGGCGGCGGGCGCGGGTATAGAAGTCGCGGTAGTTGCGGCGCAGCGGCCCATGGATGATGGCTGTGTGATCGGGATGCGTGCTTGCCGCGCGCTCGAGGAATTGCAGCGGCGTCAGCGGCTGGTAATTCGCCGGATTGCGGTCGAGGTCGATGTCGTAGGGCGTTTTCGCCATTGTTCGTTTCCCCTTGGATTTTGGGAACGACGTTAGCGAACAAATTTGCGGTCGTCATCGCCGGGCTTGACCCGGCGATCCATCACTTTCACCAATGATGGATCACCGGATCACGGCGCTTGCGCCGGCCCGGTGATGACAGCACAATTACCGCAGATTCACCGGCTTTGGCGCCGCGATCCCCTTCGGCAGCGCGGCCCGGGCGCGATCGGGGTAATCGGAAATGATGCCGTCGATGCCGGTCTGGTACATCAGTTCGAGATCGGCCATCTCGTTGACCGTCCACGGGATCACCTTAAGCCCGAGATCGTGCGCTTCCTTGACAAACGTCGCCGTCACATTGCGGTAATAGGGCGACCAGACCTGGCAATCGGCGGCCTTGACCAGACGCGGCACCGAGCCATCGTGATCGTCGATATCGAGGCCGGCGGTCCAGGGCGACGGGCCGGGCAGGTTGCGGCGGATATTGTCCTCGCCGGGGCTCTGGATCGTCAGGCAGACGCGCTCGATCTCCGGCGCGAGGCGCTTCGCTGCCATCAGCGTGCGCCAGTCGAAGCTCTGGATGCTGGCGCGTTTGGTGAGGCCCGCATCCTGGATCGCCTTCACCAGCGCCGCCGCAAAGGTGTCGGGGTCGGGCGTGTCGGCGCCGGAGGTCGGCGTGAGCTTGGTCTCGATATTGAAGCGGATGTGATCGGCATCGTTCCGCTTCACCAGGTCGAACACCTCGGTCAGCCTCGGGATGCGCACGCCGTCGGCGCCCTTCTGTGTCGAGAAGCGCGCGGCATAAGCCGTGCCGGGCTGGATGCGTCCGACGTCATAGGCCTGCAACTCATCGAACGTGAGCGAACGGATCGCAGGGCCCGTGTCTTTGAGGAATTCGCCGTCCGGCCCGCGGGTGTGCTCGGGATTGAGCAGCGAATCGTGGCTGACGACCAGCACGCCATCCTTTGTCATGGCGGCATCGAGTTCGAGCGTGGTGACGCCGATCCGCAGCGCGGTCTCGAATCCGGGGATGGTGTTTTCGGGCGCGAGCCCGCGCGCACCGCGATGGCCCTGCAGGTCGAAGGCGGATGCGGAAAGGGTCATGAGGGCGAGTATAGCAGATGCGAGGATGGGCTTCATATGCGCAGCCTAGAAAGCCGCTGTGTCAGCACCGTGACTTTAAGATCAGCCGCGCATCAGCCCTGAGGCACCCTGCCACAGCAGCATCACCGACACGCAAAAAACCAGCGTATAGGCGATACGATAGAACAGCTCGACCGGCGTCACCCGGACCAGATAGATCCCGAGCGCATTGGCCGCGACCGCGACCGGCAGCAGCATCATCGAGGTGGCGAAGTTGATCGTGGAGAATTGCCCGAGCGCGAAATAGGGCCCGATCTTGAGCGCGTTGACGATCGCAAAGAAGATCACGTTGGTGCCGACCAGCGTCAGCTTGGGCAGCCGTTGCGGCAGGACATGGACCTGAAACGGCGGTCCGCCCGCTTGGGACAGGAACGAGGTGAAGCCGGAAACCGCGCCCCAGAACACGCCGCTCAGCGTGGTCTTGCGGTGTCCCTCGGCCGGGATGCTTCTCAGCACCGAATAGATGACGAAGGAGATGCCGATCACGCCGATGCTGATCCGCAGCGCATCGTCGTTGACATAGGCCGCGAACATCCATCCCAACCCCATGCCGGCCAGCGCGCCGGGCAACATCACCTTCAGGTTCCACGGATCGTAGTCGCGCCGGTACCACCAGACCGAAATCACGTCCTGCACGATCAGCACCGGCAGGATCAGGGCTGCTGCTTCCAGCGGCGGCAGATAGAGCGCGGTCAACGGCGTTGCGATCACCCCGACGCCGGCAAATCCGCCCTTCGACAGGCCGAGCGCGATCAACGCCGGCACCGCGACCATGTAGAAGAGGGGGTCAGTGATGATGGTCATTCGTTACGCGATAAAGGCGGTCACGCCGTTGCGGATCAGTTCGAGCGAGATCACGAAGGTGATCACATACACGATCTTGTAGAACGTTTCCTGCGGGGTGATGCGGACCAGCCAGATCCCGATGAAGTTGGTGGCGATCGCCAGTGGAAACAGCACCGCCGAGATGACGAGATTGTCGGTGGTGAACTGGCCGAGCGCGAAGATCGGAATCAGCTTGGCGAGATTGGTGATGGCGAAATAGATCGTCATGGTCCCGGCAAAGACCAGCTTCGGCAGATGCTGCGGCAGCATGTGCACCTGCACCGGCGGAGCGCCGGCATTGGCGAGCGTGGAGGTGAAGCCGGAAACCGCACTCCAGAACAGCCCGCTGACGACACTGGGCCGGATGCCGATATCGCCGCTGCTCGGGCCGAACCAGCGCCACAGGACGAAAGTCGCCCCGATGACGCCGACCGCAAGCCGCACCGCGGCATCCGGGACGTAAGCCGCGAGCAGGCCGGCGATCGCGACCCCGACAAGACCGCCGGGCAGCAGCACTTTCAGGTTCCAGGCGTCCCAATTGCGCCGGTAGGCCCAGACCGAGATCGCATCCTGGAGAAGCAGGATCGGCAACATCATGGCGACCGCCTGCAGCGGCGGCACGATCAGCGCCAGCATGGGCGTCGCCACCATGCCGATGCCGACGAAACCGCCCTTGGCAAGGCCAAGCAGCGTGACGGCGGTCGCGGCAACGATCCAGAACAGCGGGTCGGTGGGAAGGGTCAAGGAGGGGTCTCGATTTGCGGCGGATCAAACTCCCTCAGGCGCGTCGCCGCTAATGCTATTTGCGAATGGCGCGCCTGCGTTGGGCTTGTTTTCGGGGATGCGCGCGGCAGCGCTTGCAATGAAGCCGGGCTCACCCACAATGCGGGCAAACGCGACAATTCACGTCATCCCGAGATGTGAGCAAGCGCGAGCGATTGAACCTCGACGGATGCCAGGCGCAGCCTTCGAGACCGCGCTTCGCGGCTGCCCGGGGTGACGGAAAAAGGGGAGGATAGAATGATGGACGCCAAGACGCCGCACGCAGCGACCGGGAGCCGCTACCACGAGGTCTATGCACAATGGCAGCGCGACCCGGAAGGCTTCTGGGCGGAGGCGGCAAAAGAGATCGACTGGTTCGAGCCGGCGAAAAAGGTGTTCGATCCGGCGATGGGCGTCTATGGCCGCTGGTTCGCCGGGGGCGTCATGAACACCTGCTACAACGCGCTCGACCGGCATGTGGTGCGCGGCCGCGGCGGACAGGCGGCTCTGATCTACGATTCCCCGGTCACCGATACTGTCGCGTCCTATTCCTATGAAGAGATGCTGTTCGAGGTGGCGACGCTCGCCGCCATCCTGCAGGATTTCGGCGTCGGCAAGGGCGACCGCGTCATCATCTATATGCCGCTGGTGCCGGAGGCTGTGTTTGCGATGCTGGCCTGTGCCCGTATCGGTGCGGTGCATTCGGTGGTGTTCGGCGGATTTGCCGCCAAGGAACTGGCCAAGCGCATCGACGACGCCAAGCCGAAGCTGATCCTGTCTGCCAGCTGCGGCATCGAGCCGGGCCGGATCGTCAAATACAAGCCGCTGCTCGACGAAGCGATCGCGATGGCGGAGGCGAAGCCCTCCGCCTGCATCGTGCTGCAGCGTCCGCAGGAGCTGGCGGCGCTGGTTGAAGGGCGCGACCATTGCTGGGCAGGTTTGCGCGATGCGGCAATCGCGGCGAACAAGAGCGCCGCTTGCGTGCCGGTGCTGGCGACCGATCCGCTCTATATTCTCTACACATCAGGCACCACCGGCATCCCTAAAGGCGTCGTGCGCGACAATGGCGGACATGCGGTCGCGCTGAAATGGTCGATGAAGAATCTCTATGGCGTCGATCCCGGTGAAGTGTGGTGGTGCGGCTCCGATATCGGCTGGGTGGTCGGGCATTCCTACATCGTCTATGGGCCGCTGCTGCATGGCGCGACCTCGATCATGTATGAGGGCAAGCCGGTCGGCACGCCGGATGCCGGCGCCTATTGGCGGGTGATCGCGCAGCACAAGGCGGTCGCCTTCTTCACCGCGCCGACCGCGTTCCGCGCCATCAAGAAGGAAGATCCCGAGGCGACGCTGCTGCCGAAATACGACCTGTCGCATTTCCGCGCGCTGTTCCTTGCAGGCGAGCGCGCCGATCCGCCGACGGTCGAATGGGCGGAGAAGAAATTGCGCAAGCCGGTGATCGATCACTGGTGGCAGACCGAAACCGGCTGGTGCATCGCCGGCAATCCGGTTGGCCTCGGCACGCTGCCGGTGAAGCATGGCTCGGCCACCGTGCCGATGCCGGGCTGGGACATCCGCGTGGTCGATGAGAGCTGCAAGGAAGTGCCGAACGGAACCATCGGCTCCATCGTCGCCAGGCTGCCGATGCCGCCCGGCGCGTTTCCGACGCTGTGGCAGCAGGACGAGCGCTTCCGCGAGGCCTATCTCGACGAGTTTCCGGGCTATTACAAAACCGCCGATGCCGGCTTCAAGGACGAGGACGGCTACGTCCATGTGATGGGCCGCACCGACGACATCATCAATGTCGCGGGGCATCGGCTGTCCACCGGCGGCATGGAGGAGGTGCTGGCGGCGCATCCGGACGTCGCCGAATGCGCGGTGATCGGCATCGCGGATCAACTCAAAGGCGAGGTGCCCTGCGGTTTTGTGGTGATGAAGGCCGGCGTCACGCGCGATGCGGCGGCGATCGAGAAGGAGATCGTGGCGCTGGTGCGCGAGCGCATCGGTCCGGTCGCGGCGTTCAAGCTTGCGATCACCGTGCCGCGGCTGCCGAAGACGCGCTCGGGAAAAATTCTCCGCGGCACCATGAAGAAGATTGCCGACGGTGAAGACTGGGCGATGCCGGCGACGATCGAGGACCCGAAGGTGCTGGACGAAATCGGCGCGGCGGTGAAGGGGAGGAGTGGGTAGCGCAGCGCCACCTGCGGCAGTTCGCCCGCTTAACGAGACATTAAGCCGGTTCATGGCCCCGTTGCGCGCCTGTCTTTTCTCCCGCGCTACGGACCGCTTCAATGACCGACCGTTTTGCGACGGATGCCGCGCCGTCTCCCGCCGGCGATATCCGGCTGGCCGAATTGCTGGGCGCGCTCAGCCACGCACTCGACCTGACCGAGGGCCAGCCGGCCGGACATTGCGTGCGCTGCTGCTTCATCGGCACGCAGATCGGTCATGAGATCGGGATCGACGACTCCAAGCTGTGGGAATTGTACTATACGCTGCTGCTCAAGGATCTCGGCTGCAGCAGCAATGCCGCGCGGATCTGCCAGCTCTATCTGGCGGACGACATTCAGTTCAAACATGACTTCAAGCAGATCGATGGCAGCCTGCCGCAGGCGCTTCGCTTCGTGCTGTCTCACACCGGGCTGCAGGCCGGCCTGACCGAGCGCTTCCGGGCGCTGATCAACGTGTTCCAGAATGGCGGCACGATAGCGCGCGAACTGATCGAAACACGGTGTCACCGCGGCGCCGATATTGCGCGCAAGATGCGGTTCAGCGAAGCGGTCGCGCAAGGCATCCAGAATCTCGACGAGCACTGGAATGGCGGTGGGTTGCCGGATCGGGTCCGCGGCGAGGAAATCCCGCTCTACGCGCGCATCGCGCTGATGGCGCAGGTGATCGACGTGCTGCACACCAGTTCGGGCCGCGACGCCGCAATCCGCGAAGTGGAGAACCGCTCCGGAACCTGGTTCGATCCGCAGCTGGTGGAGGCCTTCAGCCGGGTGGCCGCGCGTACGGATTTCTGGGACCAACTTGCAGCGCCGGACATCCAGCGCAGGATTTTCGATCTTGAGCCGGCACGGGACAAGACCGCCGTGGATGAAGACTATCTGGACGACATCGCCGCGGCTTTTGCGCAGGTGATCGATTCCAAAAGCCCGTTCACCAGCGGACACAGCGAGCGTGTCACCTTGTTCACCGACATGGTGGCGGAAGAACTCGGATTGCCGCTCGACAAGCGTCGCTGGCTGAAGCGGGCGGCGCTGCTGCACGACATCGGCAAGCTTGGCGTCAGCAATGCGATTCTCGACAAGCCGGGAAAGCTCGACGATGCGGAATGGACGGCAATGAAGATGCATGCCGCGCATTCGGAAACGATCCTGTCGCGCATTGCGGCGTTCCGCGATCTTGCCGCGGTGGCCGGCGCCCATCACGAGCGGCTCGACGGCAAGGGCTATCCGCGCGGGTTGCAGGGCGACGCAATCACGCTGGATACGCGCATCATCACTACGGCCGACATTTTCGATGCCTTGACCGCCGATCGTCCCTATCGCGCGGCGATGCCGGTGTCGAAGGCGCTCGCGATCATGTCGGAGATGGAAGGAACCGCGATCGATCCCGATTGTCTGCAGGCACTGCATCGCGCATTGCGCCGGGTCGACCAGACGCTGGCGGCCTGATCCGCTGGGCCAGCCGCGCTGGCCCGCCGCGACCGGCGACATACATTCAATAGTCTGAAAATGTGTCGTCCGGTTGCAAAATGTGATCGTTCGGCGTTTTCAGAATATTCCATGGCTTTTTTGGCTGCGTTAATACGCCGCAATGACGAAGAACACACTTTGGACTCCGGAAGAAGACGCAGCCCTCGCGAAGGCGGTGGAGGACAACGTTAGTCCACTCCGTCTCGCGGCGAGGCTGCAGCGTTCGCTCAACAGTGTGAAACGGCGTATCCGGGAACTCGGCTTGACCGCAAACAGCCGCGAGCCGTCCCAGGTCCGTATCGATCCACTGATCCAGGTCAGGCGCTGGATGACGATTGCCAAAGCTGGAGACCTGATCGGTCTTGTCGGGATGTATCGCGAGGACGCGGCGCTGGAATGCGGCTGCACCAGACAGGCGGCTTACGTGGGTTCGGGGGCGATTTGGGAATACTGGGAGTCAAAGCTGCGGTCGGCGCGGCCGCTGGCCTTCTCACTGATCAAGGCGAGCAAAAAGGACACGCGTGTCGTGGTCGAGTATCTCGGTTACGAGGCCAAGCCGATCACCATGATCCTGACCTTCGACGAGATGGGAAGAATTGCGCGCTCGGAATGCGCACCGGCCGATCGCTCGCAGTCGGCGGCCTGACGAGCGCTCGCTCTAAGCAAAAACGTAGAAGGCGATCGCGGACAAGAGGGCGGTCGCGAGCAGTATAGTCAAAGCGTCGTGCGCATCGTCGACGCTTTCCTCCCGGAAACGCGCGGGGCTCATCGCCTGATATCCTGCGATGCCAACGTCAAGGCGTAGCCGTCCGCGTAGTCCATGGTGTCGGACACCGCCAATCCGATCGCGCAAAAGGCCATCGCGCAGAAGACTGCGCCGGCGCAAACAAAGTATTTCATACCTAAAGCTCCTTGTTGGCCGCCCAACGTGAAGACGCGTGCAACGTTCCCGCATTCATCAGCGAAAAAATGCGGAACGTCGTCGCGCGTTTGATGTTGAGGCGGCGCTTCCAACGAAGCGCCGAACGAAGGAGGAAACCCAATGCGTATTGTTCTCGCCGCCGCGCTTGCCGCCGCGTTCTCGACATCCGCTCTGGCGCAGACCGAGTATTACGTCGTGCAGGACGTCAAGACGAAGCGGTGCACCATCGTCGACAAGAAGCCGACCACGACCACGGAAGTGACCGTTCTCGGCAACACCGTCTACAAGACGCGGACCGAGGCCGAAGCCGGCATGAAATCGGTCAAGGTCTGTACCTCGAACTAAGCGATCACCTTCCAGAGGTGCGGAAAGGGGAGCTCTTGTAGCTCCCCTTTTGCTTTCCGGTCGCGACGACGCGGTGAGCCGGCTGGGTTCCGGGCTGAACGCAAATTCAGGGAACGTTGACCGGCGCGGCGTGTTCGGTGTCGCGAGCGCATGGAGCGCCACCATCAACTTTCGGAGCCAGTATGAAACACGCAACACGAACAAGCGCACTGAAGTCGTTGCTGCTTGGCAGCGCAGCCTTTGCAGTCATTGGGTTGTCGCCGGCGATGTCACAGGATCGCGCGCCGATGCCGGGCGGGCAGAGCCCCGCCGCAACGCAATCGAAGGATGCTGAACCCGCCGCACGCGAGCGGGGCAAGCCGGCGGCCGGCGAGGAGAAGAGCCAGCGCGGCGCCAAGGGTGAGGGCGCGTCGCCTTCCGCAGCACAGCCGGGAGACAAAAACCCCCGCGCAACGCAGAATCGCGACGACGACCGCAAGCCCGCGAAGGGCGGCCAGGCTCAGGATCGCGATGCGCCGGCCTCGAAGGGCAATGAAGCCAGGGATCGTGACGGCAAGCGCGACCGGAACGAGGCCAGCGAGCGCGATAGCAAGCGGGATCGCGATCAGGCACAGGAGCGTGACGGCAAGCGGGATCGCGATCAGGCGCGCGAACGCGACAGCAAGCGCGACCGGAACGAGGCCAATGAGCGAGACGGCAAGCGCGACCGCGATCAGGCCCGCGACCGTGACGGCAAGCGCGATCGCGATCAGGCTCGCGATACCGACCGTCGGGATCGCGATGGTGGCCGCGCAGCCGAGCGGCAGGTGACCGAGCAGCAGCGCACCCGGATCTCAACCTCGATCCGGCAGGCAAATGTTCAGCCCGTGCGCAACGTGAACTTCTCCGTCTCGGTTGGTGCGGTTGTCCCGGCCAGCGTGCGGTTCTATCCGGTGACCCCGGCCATCGTTGAGGTGTATCCGGAGTATCGCGGTTACGAGTTCGTCCTCGTCGAAGAGGAAATCGTGATCGTCGAGCCGCGGACGCGCAAGATCGTCACGGTGATCGAGTCGGGCGGCTCCGGACGCGCCGCTTCGCGCCCGCGCGGCAAGCTCTCGCTGACCGAGAAGCAGCGTGAGGTTGTGCGGCGCGCCGCCATCCAGCGGCACACCACCGGTAGCGCCCGCACCACGACGATCGAACGGGAATACGTGATCGGCGACGACATTCCCGAGACGATCGAATTCGAGATGTTCCCCGATACGATCTACACGGAAGTGCCCGAGATCAGGAGCTATCGTTACGTGGTGCGCGATAACGACGTCTACGTGATCGACCCGTCCGAACGGCGGGTGATCGAGGTGATCCGGTAGCGTCGCAAGACCCTTCAGCGTCGGACGATAAAGAAACGGCCGGGCTTTCGCCCGGCCGTTTTGCTTCCACGACGCGCCGTCGCGAAGCCCCCCATTTAAACCTGTCTCGATCAGCGCTGCACGATCACCGTGGCGCCCATGCGGGTGCGTTCGTAGAGATCGATGACGTCCTCGTTGGTCATGCGGATGCAGCCGGACGACACCTCTTCGCCGATCATCCAGGGCTCGTTGGTGCCGTGGATGCGATACAGCGTGTCGCCGAGATAGAGCGCGCGTGCGCCCATCGGGTTCTGCGGTCCGCCTTCCATGTGGCGCGGCAGGTTCGGCTGGCGCGCGAGGATCGCGGGCGTCGGCGTCCAGCTTGGCCATTCGCGCTTGTTCGAAACCACCGAGGTGCCTGACCAGGCCGCGCCCTCGCGGCCGACCGCCACGCCGTACTGGATCGCCTGTCCGTTGCCGAGCACGTAATACAGCCGCTTCTCGCGATGGCGCACGATGATGGTGCCGGGCGCGTAATTGCCCGGAAACGCCACCGTCTGGCGCGGGATCTTGGTGTAGAACATGCCGAACATCAGGCGGTTGTTCGGCCGCGCGGAATAGGCGGGAGCCTGCGGCTGGGCCGGGCGGGCCGAGGCGCTCGGATCGGCCGGCGCGTTGTCGACGCCCCACATCGCGCGCATGCGCTCCTGCCAGGTCGTCGGCTGTTGCTGCTGCTGTTGCTGTTGCTGTTGTCGTGCGACCGGACGGCGCACCGGCCGCGCCTGCGGCTTCGCACCTGCGGCGGGAGCCGGATCGACCGCCGCACGCCCCGGAGGCATCGCCGCGGGCGAGACCTGCTGTGGAACGGAGGCAGCGGCCGGAGCGGTCACAGCCGGACTGGCGGCGGCATGGCGGGTTTCGGCGGTCTGGGCGGAGGCTTGGGCCGTGACGACAGCGAGCACCGAAAAGCTGAGAAAAACCTGCAATTTCATGGATATTTCCTTCGACGCCCCCGCCGATGAGGGGCGGACATTATCCGCGTCACCGCACTGCACTAGTGCACGGAAGCCACAACTGACCCCGAACGGCCACGCATTGAAAAGCCGCCGAATACCGCCTGAGTCGCGGGGAACTATCCACAATTTTCGCGCAGCACCCGCAGGAACAACGTGAGCGCATGCGACGGCGGCGCCGTGCGCGTCATCACCCCGACCCAGGGCAGCCGCTCGCCCAGATCGAACGGCAGGATCGCGAGCGCACGGCCGGCGTTGTAGGCAGCCGCGGCCGCGTCGGGCATCACGCCGATCATGTCGGAGGAGCGCATCAGCTCGTAGTTGAGGCGGATCGACGTCGATTCCACCAGCGGGACCGGCGCCGCGATTCCGGCCGTGGCGAAGATGCCATCGATGACGCTTCGGATCGGCGCGCCCGGCTGCGGCAGCACCCATGGGAAGCCTGCGAGTTGTTCCGGCGTCACGCGCTTGCGCGCGGCCAGCGGATGCCCGCGGCGCGCGACAATCCTTGTCGGCAGTCGCGTCAGCTTTTCGGCCTGGATATCCCTGCCGTCGGCACCGGAATCGAGCCGGCCGATAACGCAATCGATCTCGCCGCGCCGCAGTTGGTCGAGCAGTGCTGCGCTGGTGCCTTCCTGCACGCGGATGCGCAGCGCGGGAGCGACCTTGCGCAGCGCCATCAGGCTTTGCGGCAGCAGCGCGCTCTCCACCACCGGCAAGGCGCCGATGCGCAGCTCACCCATCGTGCCGTGACGGATCGCAGCCACCTCGTCACGCGCTCGCTCAATATCTTTGCGGAGATATTCGGCCCGGACGGCGAGTGCGTGGCCGCATTCCGTGAGCGTGACGCCGCGCTTGGTGCGGTCGAAGAGCGGGGCGCCGAACATCGTCTCCAGTTCGCGGACCAGCTTGGAAATCGCGGGCTGGGTCAGATGGACCCTCTGCGCGGCGCGCTGCATCGAGCCTTCGGCCGCGACTGCGAGCAGCACGTCCAGATGGCGGATCCGCAGGGTCGAGGACATCGCCGATATTCCTTCTGGTTATCAGCCGATATCAGAATGCGATTTCTGTTTATCACCGTCCCCGGTCATAATGGAAGCAACAGGAGGGCTAGCCATGCGGATCGTGATGCTCGGGACCGGCGCGGCGTTACCCGATCCCGATCGCTGCCACACCTCGATCCTGATCACGCTCGACAGCGGCCGCCACCTGATGCTCGATTGCGGGCACGGCGCGACCCGCCAGTTGATACGCGCCGACGTCAACCCGGCCGAGGTCGGCGACCTTTTCCTCACCCACCTGCATCACGATCACGTCTGCGAATTGCCGTTCTTCGTGATCTCGGGCTGGATCCTTAGTCGTGTCGGCGCGCTCAACATCTACGGTCCCGACGGCACGAAAAAGATGGTGAGCCATCTGTTCGAGAACGGTGCCTTCGATGCCGACATCCGCGCGCGCGGCGCCTATCCGGCGCGGCAGGCCAATATGGAAGCCATCCGTCCGCAGGTGACGGAATACGGCGAGGGCGTGGTGTTCGAGGACAAGGAGATACGCGTCACTGCCGCTCTGATGGATCACATCCCGGCCGAGATCTCGCCCTGCTACGGTTTCCGGATCGAAGCCGAAGGCAAGGTGGTGGTGTTCTCCGGCGATACCGCGCCCTGCGACAACATCCTGACGCTGTCGCGCGGCGCCGACCTGCTGATCCACGAATGCACCTTCACCGAGGCTTTCATCGAGCATCGGCGGCAGTCGAAGGTCGGCACCTTCTCGCATACCAGCCCGCATGACCTCGGCCGACTCGCGGTCGAAGCCGGCGTGAAGCAGGTGGTGGCCACTCATATCGGGCACGTCGACTCTCTCAGCCCGGTGCTGAAACGCGCCGCGGGCAAGCATCTGCCGGTCGACCTGATGGGGCCGCATCAGATCGACGCCTTCGTTTCGGAAATTCGCAGCGTGTACCGGGGCCCGCTGCAGATCGCCCATGACCTGATGCGCATCGACCTGTGACCGGAGACACGCCATGACCCGACTGACCCGACGCGCCTTCCTTGCCACCGCGGCGGCAGCCGCAGCGTTCGCGCCGCGTGGTGCCTTTGCCGCGTTCCCCGATCGGCCGATCACGATCATCATTCCTTACGCCGCGGGCGGAGCGGGAGACGTGATTGCGCGCCTGATTTCCGATCCGATCGAGAAGAAACTCGGCCAGCCACTGGTGATCGATTCCCGTGCCGGGGGTGGGGGCATGATCGGGGCCAAGGCCGTCGCCGGCGCCGCGCCCGACGGTCACACGCTGATGCTGGGTGCGACCAACAATTTCGTCAGCAACCAGTTCATGTTTCCGAAGACCAGCTTCGACCCACTGACCGAGTTCGTGCCGATCACGCGGGTCGCGGTGGTGCCGTCGGTGATGTACATGAACCCGTCGGTACCGGTGAAGACGCTGGGTGAGTTCGTCGAATACGCGAAAAAGAATCCGGGCAAGCTCAGCTATTCGTCGCCAAGCGTCGGCACCGCGCCGCATCTGGCGATCGAGCGATTGAAGCAACTGACCGGAATCGAACTGGTGCATGTGCCGTATCGTGGCGCGCCGCCGGCGATGCAGGCGCTGATCACCGGTGACGTGCAGCTTTATCTCGCCGGCTGGGGCGTCGGGCGTGCGTTCGTTGAATCCGGCAAGGCGAAAGCGCTTGCGGTCGCCGCGGAGCAGCGCCTGCCCAATATTCCGGATGTGCCGACGGCAGGAGAAAGCGGCGTGCCGGGTTTCGTCGCCGAAAACTGGTGGGGATTGGCCGCACCGAAAGGCACGCCGCAGGCCACCATCGATACGATCCATGCGGCAGTGAAGGCGGCGTTGCAGGACGCGGCCGTCGCGAAGAAACTCGAAGAGCTGGGTTTCCTGCCGGGCGGCGAGACGCCGGCGCAATTTGCGAAGAACGCCAGGGCCGAGGCCGAGATCTGGCGCGAGACCGTCGCCAAGGGGAAGCTCGCGGTGGATTGACCGGGCGGTCAGGCCGGATTGCGGAATTCCGGCCCGTTCCATTCCGTGGGAACGCGAACGCGGCCGTCCCTGATGTCGGCCGCGAGCGCTTCGACCTTCTTGCGCACGTCATCGCTCACCGAAGGCGAGAGCGCGAGCCGCACGGCGTCCGGCCGGTCCAGTCCGATTTTCACGACGCTGTTGGTCTTCACGCCGGCGCCCTCGAGGTCCTCGGCCGCGCGCAGCAGTGCGATGCCGGAATTCGCAACCGCCGAGCCGATGAACACGTCCGGCTCTACGTTCGTCCAATCGCGCACATTGCCGATCTGCTTTGCGCCGCCGTCGCGGCAAGCCTCGATCGCGCCCGTTCGGCCAGCATTGAGCATTGTGAAGATGATGTCAGCCTTGGCGGCGATCATGGCGGCTGCGACACGCTTCGACAGAGCGTTATCGTCCTGGTTGCCGGAGAAATTCGTCAGAAGTTGCACCTTCGGGTCGGCATGCGCGATGCCGTTGGCGTAGGCGGCGCGGCCCTTCAGACCGGGAACGACGCGAATTCCGGACATGTGACCGACGATGCCGGTCCTGGTGCTCCAGGCCGCGAGAGCGCCGGCCAGGAACGCGGAGTCCTCCTGCAGCACCTCGTAGCTCGCAAGATTGGTTCCGGTTACGTTGCCCTGCGTGACCACAAACTTGGTATCGGGAAATTCGGCGGCGACCAGCTTTGCGGCTTCGTTGTTCTGGCCGCCATGGGCGACCACCATCTCGGCGCCGCTGCGCGCCAGTTCGCGCAAGGCGGCGAGCAAGAGCTCCCGCTCGGGCCGCACGCCCTCGCGCCAGCCGATGTCGACGCCAAGCGTATCCCGCGCCGCCAAGAGCCCGCGATATCCGGATTCCATGAAGCCGCCGTCGGAAATGCTGCCGGCGAACAGCGCAACGATCTTGAGCTTGGATTGTGCGCGGCTCGACTGTGCCGGCGCGCGGGTGGCCAGCAGGCTACCGCCCAGGCCGGCCGCAAGTCCCATCAGACGCCGGCGACTGATCCGGTTTGGCATGACGTCGTCACTCCCCCCGATGCGGGCACGCGGAAGCAAGGCAAAAGTGCAGAGACGACATGCCGCGCATGGGGCGGCACGGAACGCAGTGCTTAGTCTTCCTCGGGCTTCGTTCCGCCGATCTTCTTCAGCTTGGCGAATACCGATGCCACGTCGGCGTCTTCCTGCGACTTGGCGCTGGCCGCCGCGGCACGGCTGTCCTCGTAGACCGGCTCGTGGTCCGGCGCGGTGGTCACCGAGGCCGGCAGCAGCGTAACCCGCTCGTGCTCGGACGGCGCCGGCTTTTCCTTGGCGGCCTTGGCGACCTGCATGTCGAGATCGATCTGCGAGCACAGGCCGAGCGTGACCGGATCGAGCGGGCTCAGGTTCGCGGCATTCCAGTGGCTGCGCTCGCGGATGCTCTGGATCGTCGACTTGGTGGTGCCGACCAGACGCATGATCTGGCTGTCCTTCAATTCGGGATGGTTGCGCAGCAGCCACAGGATCGCGTTCGGCCGGTCCTGGCGGCGCGACACCGGGGTGTAGCGGGGGCCGCGCTTGGTCTTCTGTTCGGGCACCCGGACCTTGCGGTCGGCGAGATGCAGGCGGCGGGTCTTGTTCTGCTCGGCCAGCTCGATCTCCTCGCGGGTCAACTGGCCGGTCTGGATCGGGTCGAGGCCCTTGATGCCCTGCGCGGAATCGCCGTCGGCGATCGCCTTGATCTCCAGCGGATGCAATTTGCAGAACTCGGCGATCTGATCGAACGACAGCGCGGTGTTCTCGACCAGCCACACGGCGGTGGCCTTCGGCATCAGCGGCGCTTCCTGCATGGCAAAATTCTCCTTCACGCTCCGCCCGCCCGGTCAGGGCGCATTTGGACGGCGAAGCAGGTCGTCATCGGGGATGACAGGAATAACGCGAATATAGGCCGTGGAGCGCGACGGGGCAACCTGTCGCAGGCGGGGGATCAGCAGCCGCGGCAGATATCCATCACCCGTTTCAGCCGGGCGTCCTCACGCCGCTCCTTCTCCCACCACTGGTCGGAAAAGGGCTTGTCGGCCTCATTCTGCACCGAGCTGCGGGATCCGGTGGTGCTGGAGACGCTATCCACCCGCTCGATCGCGGTCGGTCGGGTGCGCGCCACGGCGCGGGTCGGTGCCCCCGGAGGCAGCGGCTCGGCATACCGGCGCTCGACCACATTGCCGCGCGGCGTTTGAGCGAGGCGGCGCGCGGAGGGTCCGGTTCCATCGAGGAACACTTCGTCGGCGAGGGCGTGGTGCGGGATCGGCTGGCCCGTGGCGTTTTCCACCTGATAGCCGCTGCCGCTGCTGACGCATCCGGCCAGCGTTACGGCCAAAGCCGCGACCGCCAGCACATTCGTGTGGATTGACATCATGCCCAACGCCCCGGTCCGCCCGGACTATTCAACTAACATAGCCTTACTTTGGCGTTAAGTCGAATGCTGTGCCTTGACTTCCCGGGGCGGCCGCCCCCATGTCCACGGGACAGTTCCGATGAAAAATGCGCCGATGATGGGCCCAACCGGCTTTCCCGGCGGCGACAAGCCGCCGCTTCGGGTGATTCTCTGCTCACCGCGCGGTTTCTGCGCGGGCGTGGTGCGAGCCATCGATTCGGTGGAGCGTACGCTCGCGCTGTATGGCCCGCCGGTCTATGTCCGGCACGAGATCGTGCACAATCGCTATGTGGTCGACAGCCTGAAGGCCAAGGGCGCGATTTTCGTCGAGGAACTGGATGAGATCCCCGACACGACCGCGCCGGTGGTGTTCTCCGCGCATGGCGTGCCGAAATCCGTTCCCGAGAACGCCAGGTCCCGCAATTTCGTCACCCTGGATGCCACCTGTCCGCTGGTGACCAAGGTTCACCGCGAAGCGGAGATCCATTTCCGCCGCGGCCGGGAGATCGTGCTGATCGGGCATGCCGGTCACCCGGAGGTGGTCGGCACCATGGGCCAGTTGCCGCAAGGCACGATCACGCTGGTTGAATCGCCGGATGATGCGCGCAGCTTCGTACCCAGGGACGAGACCAACCTCGCCTATGTGACCCAGACCACGCTGTCGGTCGCCGACGCCGCCGAACTCGTGGAAATCTTGAAGGCGCGCTTCCCCGCAATCGTCGGACCGCACAAGGACGACATCTGCTACGCGACCACCAATCGTCAGGAGGCGGTGAAGCTGGTGGCGCCACTGGTCGATGCCATGGTCGTGGTCGGTGCGCCGAATTCGTCCAATTCGCAGCGGCTGAAGGAAGTCGCCGAACGCGCCGGCTGCCCTTATGCGGTGCTGGTGCAGCGCGCCGCCGATATTGACTGGAGCCGTTTCCAGCATATTGCGTCGCTGGGCGTCACCGCCGGCGCTTCGGCGCCGGAAGTGCTGGTCGAGGAAGTGCTGGATGCGTTTTCCGAACGCTATGCGCTGAATGTCGAGACCATGTCGGCTGCCGACGAACACGTGTTCTTCCCGCTGCCGCGCCCGTTGCGCACCGAAGCAGCGGAGTAGGCGGTGGCGGTCTATACCGATGTCCCGGCCGAAGAGCTGGATGCATTTCTCGCCCGCTACGAGATCGGCAAGCTGTTGTCCTACAAGGGCATTGCCGAAGGCGTGCAGAACTCGAACTTCCTGCTGCATACCGATGCCGGCTATTTCATCCTGACGCTGTATGAGCGGCTGGTCGAGGTCGCGGATATTCCGTTCTTCATCGGCCTGATGGAGCATCTGGCGCTGCGCGGGATCAATTGCCCGCAGCCGGTGCGCATGCGCGACGGTAACACGCTCGGCACTTTATGCGGCCGGGCCGCGGCGATCGTGACCTTTCTCGATGGCGTATGGATGCGCCGCGTCGAGGCCCGGCACTGCACCGCGGTGGGCGAGGCGCTGGCGAAGCTGCATCTCGCCGGAGCCGACTTCGAAGGTCATCGGGTCAATGCGCTGTCGGTACCGAAGCTGCGGCCGCTGTTCGAATCCTGCGCCGACCGCATCGACACCATCCAGCACGGCATGCTCGCAGCGATCCGCGACGAACTCGATTTTCTCGAGGGCGCATGGCCGCACGGATTGCCGGAAGGCGTGATCCACGCCGACCTGTTTCCGGACAATGTTTTCTTTCTCGGCGAGCGGCTGTCCGGGCTGATCGACTTCTATTTCGCCTGCAACGACATGTTTGCCTATGACGTTGCGATCTGCCTCAACGCCTGGTGCTTCGAGAACGATCATTCCTATAACGTCACCAAGGGCCGGGCGCTGCTGCAGGCCTATGCCAAGGCGCGGCCGCTGACCGACGCCGAACTTAACGCGCTGCCGCTGCTGGCGCGCGGCGCGGCGCTGCGGTTTCTCGCCACCCGGGTGGTCGACTGGCTCAACGTGCCGCCCGGCGCGCTGGTGCGGCCGAAGGCGCCGCAGGAATATTTCCGCAAGCTGCGCTTCCACCAGCATGTGAAGAGCGTCGACGATTACGGCATCAAGGCCCGAGAGCTGGCGTAAGGCCTGCCGGAAGCCGGCGTGCGCGTCTTCGGCGTCGCTGGCTGAGCCTGCCGCTGATCCGAATTGTTCCAAAACCCAAAGTTGTTGTACACGATTGGTGACCCTCGGCATTTGACACGAGGGCCGGCGCAAATATTTCCTCCGGCGAAATCTCGTCGCAGCGAAGCGAACAGCCCTCGACGGTCCGGATGCAATGATCGGCTCTTCGAAAATCTGCGTTGTGTTGCCGGCCTATAATGCAGCCCGGACGCTCGAGAGAACGGTCAGGGAGATACCGACCGACGTTGTCGACGACATCATTCTCGTCGACGACGCCAGCACTGACGAAACCGCCCGGCTCGCTCACGAACTCGGCCTGTTCACCTTCGTCCACGACGGCAACAAGGGCTACGGCGCAAACCAGAAGACGTGTTACCGGCTGGCCTTAGCAAGGGGTGCGGATATCGTGATCATGCTGCATCCGGACTACCAGTACAGTCCCAAGCTGCTGCATCCGATCGCGCTGCTGCTCTCATCGGGCTATTTCGACGTGGTGCTCGGCTCGCGGATCTTGGGCGTCGGCGCGCTGGCCGGAGGGATGCCGCTCTACAAATACATCTTCAATCGTGTGCTGACCTTGATCCAGAATGTTCTGATGGGGCACAAATTGTCAGAATATCACACCGGCTATCGCGGATTTACCCGCGCAGTCATTGAAGACATTCCTCTCGATGGCAATTCCGACGATTTCGTTTTCGACAACCAGATGCTCTCGCAGATCATTTATCGCGGATTTCGTGTTGGAGAAATTTCTTGTCCGACCCGATACTTCCCCGAGGCCTCGTCGATCGATTTCCGGCGCAGCGTAACCTACGGCTTCGGCGTACTGAAAACGGCTGTTCAGTTTCGGCTGTCCTGCTGTGGGCTCGATCGAGGCACCGTGTTTGAAGGATTGAAGCGTCGCAGGTCAGTCAGTGTGCCGGAAGCAGGGGCGGACCTTTGACCCGTTACGGCTTACGAGGGCCTGTGGCGCTGTGGTCCATCCAGCACGACGACAGCGCTGGATCGACATGACGGCTCCAGCGCAAAGTGCGGATGCCGCCACGCTGCGGGATTGGTCGCGCTGGCAGCCGGACAGGATTTCCGGCGCATTGATCGTATGTCTGGTTCTCGCGCTGTCGCTTGCGATTTTTTTCCGGCTGACGCTGTTCAGCGGCTTTGGCTGGCTGTTCGGCGACACTCTGGACAGCATGATCGAAAACGCCATTCTCGAGCACTGGTACAATGTGTGGCGGGGAAGGGCCGATTGGCATACGACAAACTATTATTTTCCCCATCGCTTCACCCTCGGTTACAACGACGGTTATCTCTATTACGGCATCGTCTATTCGCTGTTTCGATTTGCCGGGTTCGACGCATTCCTGTCGTCGGAATTGCTGAACATTGTTCTGCGGGCCGTCGGATTCCTTGCATTGTTCGCATTCGCGCGGCGCGCTGTCGGTCTTCCGTTTCTCTGGTCGTTGCTCGGCGCCGCGTTGTTTACGCTGCACACTGCGATGTATTGGCGAATGCTGTCGCCGCAATTGCTGACCGTCGGTTTCGCGCCGCTGCTGGCGCTGTTGCTGGTGCAGTCCTGCCGCACATTCATTGCCGGCCACGTTTCGCGCGGCTTCGCCTGGGGCGCCCTGGCGGCGGTTTTCTTTGCCGGCTGGCTTCTGACGACATTCTATATGGCGTGGTTTTTCGCCTTCTTCGCCGCGGCGTTCGTGTGTGTCGCCGTGGCGACATCGCGGTTTCTTCCGATCCTGCCGGACTTGAAATTGCTCGCACGTCATTGGCGTGCCATCGCGGCAATCGGCGTCGTTTTCGCGTTTGCAGTCGTGCCGTTCCTGTATCTCTATCTTCCGAAGGCCAGCGAAACCGGCCAGCATCCGTTTGAGATGGTAGCCCTTTATTCGCCGTCGGTGATCGATACGTTTCACGTCGGCGAATACAATCTCGTTTGGGGCTGGCTCGATCGGCAGGTTCACGACTGGCTGAGGCCCGGTTTCCCGTTATTCAGCGAGAGGACCACGGGTTTCCCGTTGGCTCTCCTGCTGCTCTGGGCGACTGCGTGCCTCTGGCTCATGCGTCGTCCGATGCGCGAACGGCATCCCTGGTTGGTGATCCTGGCGCTGACGACCGCCGTAACCTGGATGCTGAATCTGCATTATGGCTTGTGGACCGCTTGGTACTATGTGTGGCTGCTGGTTCCTGGCGCGAAGGCCGTCAGAATCATTGCGCGATATCAGATATTCCTTGCCTTCCCGGTCATCGTGATTGCGATGGCGTTCCTGGCCAGTATTCGCTGGACGCCGTCGCGGGTCTGGCTCCTGTCGATCCTGTCTGCGCTGCTGCTTCTCGAACAGGTCAATTTCGTTCGGACACACCTGATCGATCGGCCGCACGAACTGGCGATCTTGCGCCGGTTCGCGGCTCCGCCCGTCGAGTGCCGGTTGTTCTTTTCGGTGGGAAAACGGCCGGGCGGGATGCTGTTGAATGCCGAGTTTGACGCGGCCTATAATCCCTACGCGCTGAGCATGCTGGTCGCCGAAACGCTCGGAATTCCAACCGTCAACGGTATCACGGCCTTTTTTCCGCCCGAGGCGAATCTGGGCCGTTCCGACAGCCCGGATTATTTCTCGCGTGTCGCCCGGTATGTGGAGTTGCACAAGCTTGAAGGCGTGTGCGGCCTGGATATGAGGTCGGGCGAGTGGCTTCCCGCTTCGATTCTCGATGGAAAAGTGCCGCCGCTTCGGACCGGAGGGGGCTGACCGAGCAACAAGACGGGGACAGGCCGGTTCGATTTGAAAAATGGCTGGCATCCCGGCTTGTCAGCCGCCATGAAGCGTCGCCGATGAACGATTGCAGGGATTGGGGTTCAATTCTTTCGTAATCGATCGATGGTGATGTTCGTGCCGCTTATCCAGTCACTTTGAGACATCCGCTCCCATGAGTTTGCCTCACGTTGTTGTTCATACCGACGGCGCCTGTTCGGGCAATCCCGGCCCCGGCGGCTGGGGCGCGATCCTGCAATCCGGCGGCAAGACCAAGGAATTGAAGGGCGGCGAGGCGCACACCACCAACAATCGCATGGAGCTGATGGCGGCGATCTCGGCGCTGGAAGCGCTGACCAAGCCGTGCCGCGTCGACCTCTACACCGACAGCCAGTATGTGCGGAACGGCATCTCGGCCTGGATCCACGGCTGGAAGAAGAACGGCTGGCGCACTGCCGACAAGAAGCCGGTGAAGAATGTCGATCTGTGGCAGCAGCTCGATGCAGCGCTCGCGCGTCATGAGGTTACGTGGCACTGGGTCAAGGGCCATGCCGGGCATGACCTGAACGAACGCGCGGATGAATTGGCCCGCGCGGGCATCGCGGAATTGCGGCTGAAGGGGAAGATGTAGCCTGGCCCGGCCATGGCCTCGCGCCCTGCGACCGAGTTCACCGTCTGAGTTGGGGGTGATCGTGCAGGACCACGCTCAGCAACGAGCTGTGGACTTCGAGGCTCCCATTGTACTTGATGTATCCCATCTTACGGAATTTGTTCATAAACTTGCTCACTCGCGAGCGCGTCGTCCCAATCATCTCCGCGAGTGTTTCCTGACTGATTTTTGCAATAACGGTCTCAGGTTTTCCTTCCTTGCCGAAATTCGCCAACAGCAAGAGCGCGCGTGCAAGCCGCTTTTCACTGGAGTTGAATAACTGATCGACCAAATCCGCTTCGACGCGAAGAGTCCGGGCGAGCAGGTGGGCGATGAACATCTCGGAGAATGCTGGTTCCTCTTGGAGGACTCGGACAATAACCTTCTTGTCCAGCCGCATGATTTCGCATTCCGTCAGCGCCTTGGCTGTCGCCACGCGACGTAACTGGCCCGTGAGGCAGCCTTCCCCGAGGAATTCGTCGGGGCCAAGGACGGCGACAATGGCTTCCTTGCCCTGTTCGGAAACAACGGTGACTTTGACCTTGCCATCGCGGATGTAGAAGACTGAGTCCGCCAGATCGCCCTGTGAGAAGACGACCTGGTTTTTTCGGAACTTAGAGATTGTTCTTCCCCCGTTCGCCTTCGCAAGGAAGGCCTTTGGGTCGAATTGTGGTTTGGGCTTCTTCATAGGTCAGGCTTTCTCGGGTTCGCTGCATAGTCGCGTCATCTTGCCCGGGGTGAGTGGTCCCTATTATACAGACTCACCCCCCCCAGCGCCTTTAATTTTGCGATTGAGAGACCTCGCGGGTGCAACAAGTCCGCACGTCCGGCGGCCTGACCCAGCCCAGCGCTCGGTGTCGCTCTTAGAAAATCGTGGGTGTTCGTGTGAGGCGTAATGGATTCATCAACGCGGTTCAGGGATCAGTTTGATTCCGTAACTGATGCATGCGCGCTCGCTCAGGGCATTGTCGACACCGTCCGGGAACCCGTCCTCGTGTTGGACCGAGACCTTCGCGTGATCGCAGCGAGCCGCTCCTTCTATGCGACATTCAAGGTCGAGCCCGAGGATACGCAAGACAAGCGCCTGTACGAACTGGGCGACGGCCAATGGGATATCCCGAAGCTTCGATCGTTGCTCGAAGATATCATTCCCGCGCACGGCGTCATGGAAGATTATGAAGTCGAACACGAATTTCCGGCGCTTGGCCACCGGATCATATGCCTGAATGCAAGGCAGGTCTTATTCAAAGACGGCGCGGGCGCAGCCATCCTGCTGGGGATGGAAGACGTAACGCAAAGGAATTTACTCATTCGCGAAAAGGAAAATCTGCTGCAGGAGAAGGATGTCCTTCTCTATGAATTGCAGCACCGGATTTCCAACAGCCTGCAGATTATCGCAAGCATCATATTGATGAAAGCGAAGACCGCGCAATCGGAAGAAACGCGCAATCATCTCAAGGATGCCCATAGTCGTGTCATGTCCATCGCCGAGGTGCAAAACCAGCTTCATGCCTCCGCAAGTGCCGGACCTATCGAAATGATTCCCTACCTCTCACGGGTGTGTGAAAGCCTGGCGGCTGCGATGATCGGCAACGCCCGCTCGATCTCTCTGAAAGTGGAGGGTGCAGGTGGCGTCGCCACGTCCCGTCAGGCGGAAAGTCTAGGGCTGATCGCGACAGAGCTGGTCATGAATTCTCTCAAACATGCATTTCCTGATGAAAAAAAGATTGGCCGTATCAGCGTTGGCTACGAAGTCGACGGGGCGGACTGGAAACTGTCCGTTTCGGACAACGGTATCGGAAAGCAGGACGGCGTCTTTGCCCAGCCCAAAACCGGCCTTGGAACAGGCATCGTCAAGGCGCTTGCACACCAGCTCGACGCCAAGGTCGACACTTGCGCTGGCCCGGAGGGCACTTCCGTGTCGATTACTCATGCTACGTTCTCGAAAGCCGCAGTTCAGGCGGCGTAATGCAGTTCGGGCTTCGTATTTGCTAAACCTTTACCCCTGCGCGAGTCTCGCAAACGCCGATAAGGCGCGTCCCTCTCCCCCTTTGGGGGGAGAGGGAAACAAGCATTACAGCGACTTCAGCAGCGCCTCGGCGCCGGACGCGTCGGCCTTGCCGGGCGAATCCTCGATCGCCAGCGACTTCACCACGCCGTCATCCACCACCATGCAATAGCGCTTGGAGCGGATGCCGAGGCCGCCGGCCGATGCATCCAGGTCAAGGCCGGTGGCCTTGGCGAAATCGGCGCTGCCATCGGCCAGGAACTCGATATCGTCGGAGCCGGCCGCCGACTTCCATGCACCCATTACGAACGGATCGTTGACGGCGGTCACCGCGATCGCGTCGATGCCCTTGGCCTTGATGGCCGCGGCATTGCTGACGAAGCCGGGCAGGTGGTTCTTGGTGCAGGTCGGGGTGAAGGCGCCGGGCACGGCGAACAGCACGACCTTCTTGCCCTTGAACACCTCGTCGGTGGTCTTCGGCTTCGGTCCGTCCGCGGTCATGACGCGAAAGGTGGTGCTGGGCAATGTGTCGCCGACCTTGATGGTCATGGTGGTCCTCTTCGATTGTCACGTGGTTTGAGCGCGGCGCGAACCGGCCGCGCGGAAGGGCGCCGCAGAGCAGGCGTGGCAAAATAGGCCGGGCGGCGGCGTTAGTCGAGCCGGAAGGTCGTCTCGATCGCGTCGGGGCCGGCGACCGCGGTCACCTTCAGGGTGGCGCCGCTGGCGTTCGCCCCCGGAGGCAGCCCATCCAGGGCGAAGGCGAAGCGCTGCAGGCCCGCCGGCGCGCCGTCGACCTTGTCGGGGACGGGAAGCGCCCAATCGACCGTCGGACCTTCCGCAAACACCGTGACGGGGCGACCGTCCGGTGCGGCGATATCGACCAGCACCCGCGCGGGCTTGGCACCATCGTCGCGGTGCACCGCCTTGACCGAAAGCTTCGCGTCGGCGCCGAGCGGCTGCGCGCGCGGCACCGTCTGTTCGGCCTTGACGATGGCTGAGTCTGCGTTGGCGCCTCCCTTGATCGTCAGTTCGCCCCTGGCCTGAACCGGGATGCAGACCTTCTCGCAGATCGCGTAATCGAGGGTGATGCGCAGCACCACCGGCTTGCCGGCATCCTTGGGCTCGATGCTGAGCGGGAACAGCACATTGTCGCGATAGCCGATGAAGCTGCCATCGGCGTCGGTGAAACGCTGCGGCGCGGGCCAGGCCACTTGCACGGATTTCAGATTTTCGGATTTGTCGAAATCGAAATGTGGCGGAACGCCGGAATCGCCGGGGTAGCGCCAATAGGTCTTCCAGCCGGGCGCAAGGCGAATTTCTACGCCGGCGCGCAGCGCGGATGCACCGTCTGCGACTTTGGTTCCGCCCGCGACCACTCGCATGGCGGCGCGCGTATCGCCGTGCCAAGCCGACATGTCGGCGCGGGCCTGCGGCATCGGCGCCAAACCGAACGTGATGGCCGCGAGGCTGATTGTGGCAGCAACGGGCAGGCGGATTGTGGCAATGCGCATGGCAACGATCTAGGCGTTCGGCGCGTTGAGCACCACTGAATTCACCGTGAGCTGGGGCCAAACTTCCCTTTCACAAGGCGGCATGAAGGGGTTAACCTTGGATACATGAAGATTCCGAAGAAGGGACCGGGGCGCAAGTCACAGAGTGGCGAGCCATCGGCACGCGGCTACCTCGATGGCCAGATGCTGATCGCGTCGCCATCGATGAGCGACGACCGCTTCGCAAAGACGCTGGTCTACATCTGCGCGCATTCTCCGGAAGGCGCGATGGGTATCGTCGTGAACCAGCCGGCCAACAACATCAAGTTTCCCGATCTGCTGGTGCAGCTCAACGTGGTGCCCGATGGCGATGCCATCCAGGTTGCGACCCGCCACGACGATGTCATCGTGCTGAAGGGCGGCCCGGTCGAAACCGGGCGCGGCTTCGTGCTGCATTCGGCCGATTTCTTCATCGAGAATTCGACATTGCCGATCGACGACGGGATCTGTCTCACCGCGACCATCGATATCCTGAAGGCAATCGCGACCGGTGACGGTCCGGCGAGCGCGATCCTCGCACTGGGCTATGCCGGCTGGGCGCCGGGGCAGCTCGAACAGGAAATCCAGAATAACGGCTGGCTGCATTGCGCGGCCGATCCCGAACTGATCTTCGGCGAGCCCGAGCGCAAATACGAGAAGGCCATGCGCAAGCTCGGCATCGCGCCGGGCATGCTGTCGAGCGAAGCCGGCCACGCCTAGCCGGCCGCGAAAAGGCTATCGCGCCAGCTCCATGCGATCGCCGGACAGCATCTTGGTCGCAGCTTCCGCTGTCATCGGCTGGCCGAAAACGAAGCCCTGCGCGTATTCGCAGCCCATGTGATAGAGCTCGACCGCATCCGAATCCGTTTCGGCTCCTTCGGCTACGGTTTCCATGCCGAGATCGTGCGCGAGCGCGATGATCGAGCGCAGGATCACCGGGCGCGTGCCCTTGGCGCTCATGCGCACGAAGGACTGGTCGATCTTGATGGTGTCGAACGGGAAACGCTGCAGATAGGACAGCGAGGAATGTCCGGTGCCGAAATCGTCGAGCGCCAGCCCCGCGCCGAGCTCGCGCAAACGCGACAGGATCTGCGCGGCGTGTTCGGGATTTTCCATCACCACGGATTCGGTCAGTTCGAGCTTCAGCGTGCCGCGCATCACCGAAGAGCGCGCCAGCACGGTGCGCACGTCGCCGATCAGATCCTGCCGCAGCAACTGTTTCGATGAGACGTTGACGCTCGCGAACAGGCTTTCCTGCGCGCGCAAGGTGCGCTGCCAGATGCTCAATTGTCGCGCCGTGCGTTCGAGCACGAACATGCCGAGATCGACGATCAGTCCGATCTCTTCGGCGATGGTAATAAATTCGGCCGGCGACATGCGGCCGAGCTTCGGGTGCTCCCAACGGGACAAAGCTTCGAAGCCGGCGATGGTGCGATCCTCCAGCCGCACGATCGGCTGGTACATGATCTTGATCTCTTCGCGCTCGATCGCGCGCCGCAATTCGGCTTCCAGCGTCAGGCGGTCGGACTTGCGCGCACGCATCGCCGCCTTGAAAACCTCGATGCGATCGCCGCCGATGCGCTTGGAGTGATACATCGCAAGCTCGGCATCTTTCAGGATTTCCTCGGTGCGCGAGGACTGGCTGTCGGCCAGGCAAAGTCCGATCGACGCCGTCACGAAGATTTCGCGATCGTTGAAAGTAATCGGCGCGCGGATCGTGCGGCGGATATTCTCTGCAAAGGCGATGATGCGGCCCGGGTCGCGTTCGGACAAAAGGATCAGCGCGAACTGATCGCCCGACAGCCGAGCGAGCGTGTCCTGCGGCTTCAGCAGGCGTGCAAGGCGACGAGCCAGCGTCAGCAGGATCGAGTCACCGACGGCCATGCCGACGGAATCGTTGACCTGCTTAAACCGGTCGAGGTCGATCACGATCACGGTTGGCCGCATCGCCGGATCGCTCTTGGCGAATGCCAGCACGGCTTCGAAACGATCGAGGAACAGCTGACGGTTCGGCAGCCCGGTCAGGTTGTCATGCACGGCGTCGTGCAGCAGCCGCTCTTCGGCGGTCTTGAATTCGGTCACGTCGGTGAGCGTGCCGACGAGCCGCACCACCTCGCCGTCGGAGCCGACAACAGGGCGCGCTTTCAGGGTGAACCACAGAAAATGGCCGTCCGGCGTGCGCAGCCGGAAATCCTCCATCAGCCGGCCGCGGCGCTGCTCGATCACGCTGTCGAGGGTGGCGCGGAAGCGGTCGCGATCGAGCGGGTGCAGGACGTCGAGCCATTTGGCGGCCGAGCCTTCCAGCGCGCCGCGCTTGAGCCCCAGCATCGCCTCGGTTTCGGGGCTGGTGTAAACCTTGTCGGAGGAGACATCCCAGTCCCAGATCATGTCGCCGGCGCCGGTCAGCGCCAGCGCACGGCGCTCGACATCGGTGACGATTCCGTGCGTGATCGAACCGGCAAAGGCGTGCTGCATCACCGTAAAGCCGATCAGCATCACGATCAGCACCAGACCGCCCAGCAGAGCAGGGCCGACGATATCGTTGGTGACGAGACCGGCAATGGTGAGGCCGGCCGCCACTGTCCAGATGCAGAGCAGGAACCAGGTCGGGATCAACAGCACGGCGCGGTCGAAGCCTTGGGTCGACAAGAGCACGACCACCGCGAAGCCGAGGAAGGCGACGCCGAGAAGCGAGAAGCGCGCGATGCCGGATGCGACCGCCGGATCGTAGAGCGCGACCGCGATCAGTGCGGCGAGGCCGCCGAGCCAGGCGATGGTGATATGCGCATAGCGTACGTGCCAGCGGCTGAGATTGAGATAGGCGAACAGGAACACGAGCAGGGTCGCGGCCAGCACGCATTCGCCGATCGCGCGCCAGATGCGCTCGGCGCCCGCCGACATGTCGAACACCTTGCCCCAGAAGCCGAAATCGATGCCGATATAGACCAGCACCGCCCAGCCGAGCGCGGCGGCGGCGGGGAACATAACCGAGCCCTTGACCACGAACAGGATGGTCAGGAACAGCGCGAGCAGCCCGGAAATGCCGATGACGATGCCGTAATACAGCGTGAAGGAATTGATCTTGTCCTTGTACGCATCCGGCTCCCACAGATAGAGCTGCGGCAGCTTGTCGGAACGCAATTCCAGCACATAGGTGATGACCGAGCCGGGGTCGAGCGTGATGCGGAAAACGTCGGCGGTGGCGGAATCCTGTCGCTCCGGGCGTTCGCCCGCGCTGGGGGTCACCGTCACGACGCGCGACAGGCCCAGATCGGGCCAGAACAGGCCGGACCCCACCATGCGGTAATGCGGCACGACGATCAGGCGATCGATCTGCTCGTCGCCGGTATTGGCCAGCGCGAACACCGCCCATGAATTCCCGGCCTCGCGCCCGCGCACCTCGATGCGGCGCACGATGCCGTCGGGGCCGGGCGCGGTGGAAACCTGGACACGGTCGCCATCGGTCTTGGGACGTTCGGCAGCCAGGGTGAGATCGATCGCCGGGGCGTCGGTTCTGACATTGACGGCGTCGACCGCGCGGGCGGGGTCGAGACCGGCCCACAATGCCGCGCAGGCAAGCACCAGCGCAGCGGCGGCGTGTGACACATGGTGCCAAAAGCCCGCTGGCCGTCGCGTCTTGGTGGTGGTTGCGCGGCGTCCCGACAAGTTCCCCGTCCTGTAGAGGTACCAAAGTCCGACGTTACGCCGTTTTCGGGGCGCGGCCGGAGACAGCGGTCTCCTTATACGGGGTTAGCGCTGCCGATGGGAAGAGCGGGGCAGGACAGCGGATATCCGCACCGACTCAACCCACGGTAAGGACGATTTTTCCGATATGCGCGCTGGATTCCATGCGGGTATGGGCGTCGGCGGCTTTCGCCAGCGGAAAGGTCGAATCGATCACCGGCTTGATCTTGCCGGCCTCGACCAGGGGCCAGACCTTCTCGGCAATCCCCTTGGCGATCTCGGCCTTCTCCTCGACCGTGCGAGGGCGCAGGGTCGAGCCCTCATGCACCAGCCGCTTCATCATCAGGCGCGCGAAATTGGCGGTGGCTTTCGGCCCGTCGGAGAATGAGATTTGGGCGATCCGGCCCTGTTCGGCGGCTGCGTCGTAATTGCGGTCGATGTAATCGCCGCCGACGATATCGAGGATGACATTGGCACCCTTGCCGCCGGTCGCCTTCTTGGTCTCCTCGACGAAGTCCTGGGTCTTGTAATTCACCGTCACATCGGCGCCGAGTTTTTTGGCTGCCGCACATTTCTCGTCGGAGCCGGCGGTGGTAATGACATGCCCGCCAAAATTCTTCACCAGCATGATGCCGGTGGTGCCGATCCCGGAGGTGCCGCCATGCACCAGCACCCATTCGCCGCTCTTGAAATGGCAGCGCATCATCAGATGCTGCCACACGGTGAAAAAGGTTTCCGGCATCGCCGCGGCTTCGACCATCGACAGCGACGGCGGCACCGGCAGCGCATGGCTCTCATGGGCGATGCAATATTCGGCGTAGCCCCCGGCGACGACCAGCGCGCAGACCTTGTCGCCCAGTTTCCAGCGCGTCACGCCATCGCCGATGGCAACGACTTCACCCGCGATCTCAAGGCCCGGAATGTCGCCTGCGCCCTTCGGCGGCGGATACGAGCCCTGACGCTGGCGCACGTCCGGCCGGTTGACGCCGGCTGCCGCAACCTTGACCAGGATTTCGCCCTTGCCGGGTTTCGGCACATCGCGCTGTTCGGGGATCAGCACTTCGGGGCCGCCCGGTTCCTTGATGCCGACGACGGTCATGCGGGCGGGAAGCGTGGTCATGGGGATGTCCTGCAAGAGAAGGGCTGGATGGGAGCGGCCTTTGATAGTATCCGCCTGCCGGTGTGACAACCCGACCTGGCGCCGCTAAATTTCGGCGCGCAGACGGAGGCCAAAGGCATGCCCGCATTCGACGACGACGACCGACCGAAAAAGAAGATCACGCACGAGATCGGTCAGGATCTGACATTGCTGTCGGTCGCCGAGCTGAACGAGAGGATTGCGCTCATGCGCGAGGAGATCGCGCGGCTCGAGGCCGATGTCGTGAAGAAGCAGTCGTCACGCAGCGCGGCAGACAATTTCTTCAAGAAATAGCCAGCGTTAACGGTTCCCGTTCGGTGGAATTGTCACGTCCGAGTTTACCGATCGTTTTGCATTTAACGATCATTTAAGCTTTCCCCGGTATTACTGGCGGCGTCCATCTTCTGGACATCGAGTGGCTCCTGTCCACTCTGTTTGACGCCTCCCTGTTATTCACTTGAGCCGCCGGAAACGGCGGCTCTTTTTTGTTCTGTGCCAAATCGGAACAGCTTTCGGGTCGCGGCCATGCGGGCTGCGCCCCTTGGCAACTATGACATCAAATAGACGTCCCAATTGCTTTACCCGGTGTGCGTGCTGCCCTTATGCTCCCGGCATCGAGTTGGCGCTGCACCGACCGGGCATATGCGACGTCCTTGCCGGTCTGGTGCATTGGGGTGAGGCGTAGCGTGATGTCGGATGTATCCTTTGAGGTGAGCGGGCCGATCTCGTTTCGGGAAAAGCTCGCGGGCTCGCAGGCTTTCTCTCAGCTTTTCCGCGATGGCATGGGTCTGGTCGAGGAGACCGCGGCCTATCTCGACGGACCGGGCCGCAAGGAATCGAAGGCGCTGCCGCGTGCTGCCGCGCTGACCTACGCGACCGAGAGCATGCGACTGACAACGCGTCTGATGCAGCTTGCATCGTGGCTGCTGCTGCATCGCGCGGTGAAGGAGGGCGAGATGTCGCTCTCGCAGGTCAATCAGGAAAAGACCAAGGTGAAGCTGTCGCCGACCTTTACGGCGGACCAGGACACGCTGAATTTGCTGCCGGATGCGCTGGTGACCCTGATCCAGCGCTCGCTCGTGCTCGCCGATCAGGTGCGGCGGCTCGATGCCACCATTCATTCTCCGTCGGAGACGCCACGCAATACGAACAATCCGGTCGAACATCAGATCGGCATGCTGAAAGCCGCGTTCGAGCGGCAGGGCTAACACTGCTTGCCGTTGTGAGCTTTGAGCCTGCGGTTTGTCATGCGTTCCGGCTGGAGCCGGTCGCATACCATTCGTAGATCTCTTCCGCCGTCGCGAACCATACGCCATCGTGGCTGGCGAAATAGTCATAGGCCTGCTCGAAATACTTGATCCGGTGCGGCACGCCGGTGATGTAGGGATGCACGCTAACCGGCATGACGCGTGCGGATTGCGCGCCGTCCAGATAAAGCCGGTCGAACTGGTCCTTCATGCGCTGTAGCCAGACGTCGGATGCGTGATGATGAGCGACCATCATCGGCAGGTCGCCAGTCTCAAGCGAGAACGGCATGGCGACCAGCGGCCCCGCCGATGTCCGCATCGTGACCGGTTGCTCGTCCATCGACCAGTCGGTGACATAGGCGTAGCCTTCTTCAGTCAGCACATCGAGAGTGTCCCAGGTCTCGGCGAGACCCGGGCCCAGCCAACCTTTCGGAGGCTTGCCGGTAAAGGCCTTCAGAAGGTCGCGTGTCTGGCGGATGACGGCGCGCTGATCCGGCGCGGTGGTGAGCGGGCCCTGTACGACACCATGGCCGACGAATTCCCAGCCGGCATCGAGCATTGCCTGCGCGATGGGGCGATAGGTTTCGCAAAGCCGCGCGTTTACGGCAGCTGACGCGCGAATCCCGCGCACGGTCAGCGCATCCAGGATGCGCCAGAAGCCGACCCGCATGCCGAATTCGTGCCATGACCAGTTCTGCACGTCCGGTACCGGGACCACACCCTGCGGCGCGGGCACATACTGGCGAACGATCGGCTTTTGGATGTCCCATTCTTCAACGCTGACGACGGTGTAGATCGCAAGGCGCGCGCCGCCGGGCAGGGACCATTTGTCGCGGCGGGGCAGAGGCGAGAAGTCGAAGCGCTCGCTGGGCAAGGTGACTTTCGTCATAGGGTTCAGCTCCTTTTGTCGCGGTCGCCCTTTGGCGTAGCGGGGTTCAGCCAGCGATTGCTTGACGGAAAGGACGATCATTTACAATATCAAGTGATATTTCACGCGTCTTTTCGGGAGATGGCTGTGCTGTTGAAGATCGCGCTGGCTGCCGCAATATCCATATACGCGACGATGGCTTCGGCGCAGGGGACGTGGCCGACGCGTCCCGTGCAACTGGTCGTGCCGCTTGCTGCGGGCGGGACCGCGGACGGTGTGGCCCGCGTCGTCGCGGAAAAGCTGTCCGATCTCTGGGGGCAACGTGTCTATGTGGAGAACAAGCCCGGCGGCAATACGATCATCGGGACCGACGCGGTCGCGAAAGCGGCGCCGGATGGCTATACACTCGGGCTTGGGGTCATCACGTCCCACGCCGCCAATCAGTTTGTGTTCGACAAGTTGCCGTATGACCCCGAGCACGGCTTCGCTTCGATCACGCTGCTGGCCAAGAGCCCGATCTTCTTGATTGTCCATCCGTCGGTGCCGGCGACCAACGTCAAGGAATTCGTTGAATACGCGAAAGCCAATCCGGACAAACTATCGTTTGCGACGACCGGCCACGGTTCGTCGTTTCACCTCGCGACCGAGCAACTCGTCCAGCATACCGGCATCAAGATGGTCCATGTCCCCTACAAGGGCATGGGCGCGGCCATGATAGATCTGCTGTCGGGAAACGTGCAGGTCGCGCTCGATGTCTCGAGCCTGGCTCAGGTGCGCGAGGGCAAGTTGAAGGCGCTCGGTGTCGTCGGCGCGGAGCGGTTTGCAGGCGCCCCGGAGATCGCGTCGTTTAAGGAGCAGGGCTTTCCAGATATTGAGGCAATCACCTGGTTGAGCCTACACGCCCCGGCCGGTCTGCCCGCCGACCTTCAGAAGAAGATCAGTGACGACGTGAACAAGGTGCTACAGATGCCGGATGTGCGCGAACGCATGCTCAAGATGAGCTATATCGCGGCCGGTGGCACTCCGGCCGAACTCGACGCGTTCCTCGTCGCCGAACGCAAGAAGATTCAGGCCATTGTCGAGAAGGCGGGAATCAAGATCAAGAACTGAGGCCAAAAACCGGAAGCGGCGCAGCGGGTATCCGGGGCGCCGATGATCGGAACCGGTCGCGCGGAACGGGCTCCCCGCTTATTTCTTCGCGGCGTCTTCCTTGATGAAGCCCGAAAACTTCTTCTGGAACCGCGACAGGCGGCCGCCGCGGTCGAGAAGCTGCTGGCTTCCGCCGGTCCAGGCCGGATGCGACTTCGGGTCGATATCGAGCGCCATGGTGTCGCCGTCCTTGCCCCAGGTGGAGCGGGTGACGAACTCGGTGCCGTCGGTCATCTTGACCTTGATGGTGTGATAATTCGGGTGAATGTCGGGCTTCATGATGGGCTCCCGCGCGCGCTTGGGCCGCGCCAGTCGGATCTGCGGATTGATGAAAATTCGCCGGGTCTATAACGCAAGCCTCGCCCCGGCACAAGTTGCACGTTTGTGGCTTGCGGGGGCCTCCCGCACGCGGCATTCAGGGGCCCGACGAGACCGGAGACCGGGCGGATGGCCCTAGTGGCAGACAGCGAAAAGGCGGCGGGCGCGACCCGGGCGGCACGGGGCCGTACCACCCTGAAGCCGCTGCGGCTGCTGATCCCTTACCTGTTTAAGTACCGTGTTCGTGCATTGTTCGCCTGCGCGGCGCTGCTGACCGCGGCGCTGGCGACGCTCGCGGTCCCGGTCGCGGTCCGACGCATGATCGATCACGGATTCAGCGGCGAGCGCTCGCTGATCGACAATTATTTCACGGTGATGATCGGCGTGGTGTTCGTGCTCGCGTTGGCGAGTGCGTGCCGGTACTACCTCGTCACCACCCTTGGCGAGCGCATCGTGTCGGACCTGCGCGAAGAGGTGTTCGGCCATCTCACACGGTTGTCGCCGTCCTTCTTCGACCGCTCACAGACCGGCGAGATGATGTCGCGGCTCACCGCGGACACCACCCAGATCAAGGCCGCGGTCGGCGCTTCGGTCTCGGTCGCGCTGCGCAATCTGGTGCTGTTTCTCGGCGCCGGCACCATGATGGTGATCACCAGCCCGAAACTGTCGCTGTTCGTGCTGGCGGTGATCCCGGTGATCGTGCTGCCGCTTGTCGCGTTCGGGCGAGCAGTGCGGCAGCGCTCGCGGCTGGCGCAGGACTCGCTCGCCAACGCCTCGGCCTATGCGGCGGAAACCATCGGTTCGATCCGCACGCTACAGGCCTTCACCAGCGAGAGCTATGCCGCCAGGCGCTTCGGTGCGGCGGTGGAAGCGGCCTTTCAGGCGGCGCGGCAATCGACGCTGGCGCGCTCGATCCTCACGGCGATTGCGATCTTCCTGATTTTCGCAAGCGTCGTGGTCGTGTTGTGGGTCGGCGCCATGGATGTGCTCGCCGGCGAGATGACGCCGGGACGGCTGAGCCAGTTCGTGTTGTATGCGGTGTTCGCCGCGGGTGGCCTCGGCGAACTCAGCCAGGTCTGGGGCGAAGTGCAGCAGGCCTCCGGTGCTGCCGAGCGGCTGTTCGAAATCCTGAACGTCAAGCCGGACGTCAAGGTGCCGGCCAATCCGGTGAAGATTTCCGACAAGGCGCGAGCCGAAGTCACGTTCGACAATGTGATCTTCTTCTACCCGACGCGGCCGGAGCAGCCTGCACTCGACGGCGTGTCATTCCGGGTACCGCCGGGCGAGAAAGTCGCGATCGTCGGCCCCTCGGGTGCCGGCAAGAGTACGATCTTCCATCTGATCCTGCGCTTCTACGATCCGTCGTCCGGACGCGTGAGCTTCGATGGGGTGAATGTAGCGCAGGTAGATCCGCTGGATTTGCGCCGCCATATCGCTCTGGTGCCGCAGGAATCCGCGATCTTCGCCGCGTCGGTGCGCGAGAACATCGCTTTCGGCAAGCCCGATGCGAGCGATGCCGAGGTCGAGCGTGCTGCCGAGATGGCGGCGGCGACCGAATTCATCCGAAAGCTGCCGCAGGGCTTTGCGACCCTGATCGGCGAGCGCGGGGTGACGCTGTCGGGCGGGCAGCGCCAGCGCATTGCGATTGCGCGCGCGATCCTGCGCGATGCACCGCTTCTGTTGCTCGACGAGGCGACGTCGTCGCTGGATGCCGAAAGCGAGACGCTGGTGCAAAAGGCGCTGGCGCATTCGATGGAAGGGCGGACCACGCTGGTGATCGCACACCGGCTCGCGACCGTGCTCTCGTGCGACCGGATTCTGGTGCTGGAGGACGGAAAGATCGTGGAGCAGGGGACGCACGAACAGCTTGTCGGCGCAGGTGGGCTGTATGCGCGGCTGGCGCGGCTGCAGTTCGGATTGACCTGACGCACCGCTTGCGCGGTCAGGGCTCCGGAAAATCCTGACCCGGCCGCCACGTCATCATGTAGACCGGCGCGCCGGACCTGCGGTTCACGTCTTCGCCCGCGATGACGAAACCGCATTTCTGGTAGAATTCGAGCGCGCGCACATTGTCCTTGTTGACGTGCAGATAGAGGCCTTCACGCCCGATATGCTTGGCCGCGTCGATCAGCGCCTTGCCGACGCCGAGATGCTGCACTTCGGGCGCGACGGCGATCTGGTCGAGATAGCCGGTGCGCTGCGACACCGCGACGAAGCCGGCCAGATGGTCCGGCGCCGCGTCGTATTCGGCGATCACGACTTTTGAATCCTGCGTGAGGTCGGCCCAGTGTTCGCGAAACCAGTCCACGCGCTGGGAGAAGTCGATCTGCGGATATGTCTGCTGCCAGCTGCGTTGCCAGAGCGCCAGAGCCGGTTGTTCGTCGGCCGGCTGATAGGGCCGCAGCTTGACCGTCTGGTGCGGCATGGATCGTCCGTCCCCCCATTTATTTCAGCGGACGACGTTAGCGCTCGGTCAGTTTGAGCTCAATCCTGCGGTTGCGGCGAAACGCCTCTTCGGTCTTGTCCGCATCGAGCGGCTGGAATTCACCGAAGCCGGCGGCGACCAGGCGCTGCGGCGAGATGCCGCGCGAAATCATGTACTGCACGACCGCGATCGCGCGCGCCGACGACAGCTCCCAGTTGGAGGGGAATTGCACATTGGCGATCGGCCGGATGTCGGTATGGCCGTCCACCCGCATCACCCAGGGAATGTCGGGCGGAATCTGCTTTTCCAGCTCGATCAAAGCGGTGGCGATCTTGTCGATTTCCGTGCGGCCTTCCGGCTTCAAGACCGCCTGACCCGGATCGAAGAACACCTCCGACTGAAAAACGAAACGATCGCCGACGATCCGCACGTCAGGACGGCTGCCGAGGATTTGCCGCAGCCGGCCGAAGAAGTCGGAGCGATAGCGCTGCAATTCCTGCACGCGTTGCGCCAGCGCAAGGTTCAGCCGCTGGCCGAGATCGGCGATCTTGCTCTGGGAATCGCGATCGCGCTTCTCCGCAACTTCGAGCGCCGCCTCGATCGCACCGAGCTGGCGGCGCAACGCCGCGATCTGCTGGTTCAGGATTTCCACCTGCGCCAGCGCCCGCGCCACGCTCTGCTTCTCGAGGTCGAGAGCGGCGGCGAGTTCGTTCGCCCGGCCCTGCGCGGCGGCCGCTCCGCCCGCGCCCTCGGCCAGCCCTCGCAGCCGGTCGCGCTCCTGTTCGGTTGCAGACAGATTCGATTTGACCGTGCCGAGAAGCGCTTCGAGGTCCGCCCGGCCCGACCGCTCCAGCGCCAGCAGGTCGGTAAGCTGGGCAATCTGCGCGGTCAGCCGCTGCAGCGCCGTGTCCTTTCCCGTCACCTCCTGGGAGAGATAGAACTGCACCACGGCGAAGATCGACAGCAGGAAGATGATGCCGAGCAGAAGCGTCGACAATGCGTCGACAAAGCCTGGCCAGTAATCGACGCCGCGATCCCTGCGGCCACGCGACAGTGCCATGACGTCAAGTCTTTTCGCGTGCCAGCACTTCCAGCACCTTGCGGATTTCCTGGTTCTGCTCGGCCTGCGAATCCGCCCAGTCGCGGATCATCTGCTGCTCGGTGCGCATGTGATGCACGAGGCCCTGGATCGCCTCGGCGAGGTTTGCCATGGCGGCGGTCGCGGCCTTGTTGCCGCCGCCCTCCGACACGGTCTCGCGCAGCCGCTCCATCACGGCTTTCATGTCGCCCGACACCGGCGCCGATCCGGCAGACATGGGCTCGACGCTGATGTCGTGCACCGTGGTCGACAGCCAGTCTTCGAGGTTGGTGTAGAAGCGGTTCTGCGCCTGGCTCATCTGCAGGTCGAGGAAGCCGAGGATGAGCGAGCCGGCGAGACCGAACAGCGAGGACGAGAACGCGATGCCCATGCCGCCGAGCGGCGCCGCAAGTCCCTCGCGCAAGGTTTCGAACACCGAGGCCGAGTCGCCTCCGGGCTTCAGCGTATCCACCACCTTGCCGACCGAACCGACGGTCTCGATCAGGCCCCAGAAGGTGCCGAGCAGGCCGAGGAAGATGAGCAGGCCGGTCAGGTAGCGCGACAGGTCGCGGGCCTCGTCGAGCCTCATGGCGATCGAATCGAGGATGCCGCGCATCATCTGGGTCGAGATTGCCATGCGGCCAAGCCGGTCGCCGAGCAGCGCCGCCATCGGCGCCAGCAAGGTCGGGGGCCGCTCGACCGCTATCCCCGGATCGGCCAGCCGGAAGCTGTTGACCCAGGCAACCTCGGGAAACAGCCGCAGCACCTGCCGGAACGACAGCAGGATGCCGATCACCAGCACGCCGATTATCAGTCCGTTCAGGCCCGGATTGGCCATGAAGGCACCGAGGATCTGCCGGTACAGAACCACCCCGACCAGCGCGCAGAGCACCAGAAATACCAGCATCCGCACAAGAAAAATGCGGGGGGAGGAGAGCTTGTTGGGATCGTATTTGCGAGCCATCGCTGGCAAGCCTTTCAATGACAAAGCGTGCCTTCAATATGGCACAGGCGCGGCGAAATAGAACCTGCTGGGCGCCGGATCGGCGTGGTGACGACTGAAACGGTTTGAAATCCGGCCCGTATCTCGGGAAGATCGGGCCCAAAAACGACGCGCGGAAGGCCTTACGGTTCCATTATGACATTCGCATTGTTCATTCTTTCGGTCGCGGTGATTGCGCTGGCGCTGTCGGTGATCATGTCGGGCGCCTGGCTGATTCGTCAGCGGACCGGCAATTCCGGATGGGTGGACACGGTCTGGACCTTCGGGCTCGGGCTGGTGGGGATCGGCGCCGCGCTGATGCTGCCACCGCACAATTTTCCGCCACGCGAGATGGTGGTCGCGGTGCTGGTGGCGCTGTGGGCCGCGCGGCTGGGCATGTATATCGCCGCGCGCACCACCAAGATTTCCGACGATCCGCGCTACGCCAAGCTTGCGGCGGACTGGGGGGAGGCTGCGCCGCGCCGCATGTTTTTCTTCCTGCAGCAGCAGGCCTTCGGCTCCGTGCCGCTGGCGCTCTCGGTCTATCTGGCCGCCAAGAATCCGGCGCCGACGATGCGTGTGCAGGACTATATCGGCATCGCCATCGTCCTGATCGCCGTGATCGGCGAGGCGCTGGCCGACGGTCAGTTGCGGCGGTTCAAGGCCGATCCCGCCAACCGCGGAAAGATCCTCGACAGCGGCCTGTGGGCATGGTCGCGGCATCCGAACTACTTCTTTCAATGGTTCGGTTGGCTGGCCTGGCCGGTGATCGCGATCGATCTGTCCGGCGGCTATCTCTACGGCTGGCTCGCACTGATGGGTCCGGCGGTCATGTATTGGGTGCTGCGTTACGCGACCGGTGTGCCTCATCTGGAGGCACATATGGAGCGCACGCGGGGCGCCGCCTTCGCCGATTACCAGCGCCGCACCAGCCTGTTCTTTCTGTCACCGCCGAGATCGTGAGGGGAGGGCCGCATGGGGCTGATTTCCGCAGCATCCAGGATTGTCGAGCGGGTTCCGGTGCCGGACCCGCTGACTCGCGCCGGCATCGACTTTCTGTGCGGCCGGACGGCGCGGTCGTTGTCGCGCAGCGATGCGGATGCGGAGCGTCTGTTTGCACGCGAGATGGCGGCACGCCCGATCGCAATCAACACGCAGGAAGCAAACGCGCAGCATTACGAAGTGCCGGCGGATTTCTTCGGCCTCGTATTGGGACCGCATCGCAAATATTCCTGCTGCTATTACGACAGCAAGACCGCGACGCTGGCCGATGCCGAGGAACGCGCGCTGCAGCTGACCGTCGAACATGCCGACCTGCACGACGGCCAGGACATTCTCGAACTCGGCTGCGGCTGGGGCTCGCTGTCGCTGTTCATGGCGCAGCTTTATCCGAAGGCGCGGATCACCGCGGTTTCGAATTCGCAGTCGCAGCGCGAATTCATCGAGGCCGAGGCGCAGTTGCGTCAGATCCGCAATCTGCGGGTCGTGACCTGCGACATGAACGCGTTTTCGCCGGAACAGACTTTCGACCGCGTGGTCTCGGTCGAAATGTTCGAGCACATGTCGAATTGGCGCTCGCTGTTCGAGCGCGTGCGCTCATGGATGAAGCCGGACGGCCGTTTCTTCATGCATGTGTTCAGTCACCGCCGTGTGCCTTACCGGTACGAAGTGTCCGACGAGGCCGACTGGATCGCGCAGTATTTCTTCACCGGCGGCATCATGCCGAGCCACAATCTTCCGCGGCATTTTTCCGATCTGTTCGAGGTCGAACAGGACTGGCTCTGGGACGGCACGCATTACGAGCGCACGGCGCTGGACTGGCTTTCGAATTTCGACGCGAGGCGGGGCGAGATCGAGCCGGTTCTGCGAACCGTCTACGGCCAGGATTCAGCGCTTTGGGCGAAGCGCTGGCGCATCTTCTTCCTCGCCACGGCTGGTATGTTCGGCCATGCGGGCGGCAAGGAATGGGGCGTCAGCCATTACCGGATGCGGGCGGTCTGAACCTTGGAGCGTTGACGCGTTTTCTTGACGCGAACCGGTACCCACTGCGCTCGAAAGGGCTCCAAGCTCAGCCTACGGTCGCCGACTTCTTCAGCAGCGTCAGCAAGTCCTTCAGCAGCGTCTCGTTGCCGGCGACGATATTGCCCTTGGCAAACATCGCGTCATGGCCGTCGCAATCGGTGACATAGCCGCCGGCTTCGCGCACCAGCAGGATGCCTGCCGCCATGTCCCAGGACTGGAGATTGCGTTCCCAGTAGATGTCGAAGCGGCCGGCCGCGATATAGGCGAGGTCGAGCGCGGCCGAGCCGAAGCGGCGCAGGCCCGCGACCTGCTCCTGTACGGCGGCGAATTCGGTGCGGAATTCCGCGAGGCCGCCGCGTCCGCGATGTGGCAGCCCGCACGCGACCACCGCGTCCTCCATCGTGCGGCGCCCGGCGACGCGCAGGCGCTGATCGTTCACGAATGCGCCCTTGCCCCGTTCGGCAACGAACATTTCGTCGGAGACCGGATTGTAGACCAGCGCGGCGACCATCGTGCCTTCGCGCTCGAGCCCGATCGAGATCGCGAAATGCGGAATGCCGTGCAGGAAGTTGGTGGTGCCGTCGAGCGGGTCGACGTACCAGGTATGGCTCTTGTCCGGACCGTCGATGCGTCCGCCTTCCTCGCCGACAAAGCTGTAGCCCGGGCGCGCGGTCATCAATTCGTCGCGCAGCGTCTGTTCGGCCTTGCGGTCGGCAGCGGTGACGAAATTCGCCGGTCCCTTGACCGAGACCTGCAGCTTTTCGACTTCGCCGAAATCGCGATTGAGCTGCCGCGCGGCCTTGCGGGCGGCTTTCATCATCACGTTGAGGAGCGCGGAGTGTTGCATGATGCTTCCTTATCCCGCCCGATGGGGGAGGGATAAAACTCAATCCGCCCGGCGAACGTAGGTGACTTCGTTGGTGTCGACCACGATCTTCTCACCCGCGGTGATGAAGGGCGGCACCATAACGCGCAGGCCATTTTCGAGTTTGGCCGGCTTGTAGGATGAGGATGCGGTCTGCCCTTTGACAACGGGATCGGCTTCGACGATCTCGAGCGTGACGTAGTCGGGCAGCTTGATGCTGATCGGGCGCTCGTCGTGCAGTTCGAGCGTCACCGTCATGCCGTCCTGCAGGAAGGCGGCGCGCTCGCCGACGAAATCCTCGTGCAGTTCGGTCTGCTCGTAGGAGTCGTTGTCCATGAAGACGAGGCTCTCGCCTTCGCGGTACAGGAACTGGAAATCCTTCTGCTCGAGGCGCGCGCGCTCGACCCGTTCGTCGGAGCCGAACCGGTTGTTGAGCTTGCGTCCGTCGATCAGGTTTTTCAGTTCGACCTGGTTATAGGCCGGGCCCTTGCCGGGCTTGACCGCCATGGTTTTGACAGCGACCCAGAGCGTGTCCTGGTACTCGATGACATAGCCAGGACGGATTTCGTTGCCATTGATCTTGGCCATGAGGCGTTCCGTGATTTCAGGAATATCGGCGCCATGTGCCCGTCGGCTTGGCCGCCGTCAAGAGCGTGAATTGGCGATGATGAACAGCCAGGGGTCGGCCTCCTTCCGCGCCGCGGCACGGACCTCGTCGGATTGCTTGGCCATGTACTCGTCCAGCCATGGATCGCTGGCGCCGGCCGCCTTGGACACGATGTGCCATTTGACGGCTTCCTTGGGGTCCTCCGGCAGGCCGCGTCCGGTGGCGAGGATACGTGCCAGCCGGTTCTGGGCCACCGGAGCGCCGCGCCGGGCCGCCTTGCGCAGCAATTGGGCGGCGGTGGCCTCGTCCTTGGTGATGCCCGTGCCGTTATGCAGGGCGATCGCGAATTCGACCTGGGCATCGAGGTGGTCGGCCAGCGCCGCGAGCGAGAGCAGGCGGGTCGCTTCCTTGTCGTCCTTCGGAACGCCGCGGCCTTCCTTGTGCATCGTGGCGAGGGCGTATTGGGCCTCGCGATTGCCGGCCGCCGCAGCCTGACGAAACAGCTCGGCGGCGCGGGCGAAGTCGCGCGGAAACTGCATGCCTTCGAGATAGAACAGGCCGAGATTATAGGCCGCGTTCGCCTGTCCGAGCTTGGCGGCGCTTGCGAACAGCTTTGCCGCCGCGTCGCGGTCCCTGGGGCCGCCGCGGCCAGCCAGCCGCATCATCGCCAGCGAAAACATCGCTTCGCGGTCGCCGCGTTCGGCAGCCTTGCCGTACCACTCGACCGCCTTCGCATCGTCCTGCCCGACGCCGAGCCCGCCGCCATACAGGACGCCGATCAGCGTCATGGCCTTGGGGTCGCCGTTGGCTTCGACCCGCTTCTGCGCCTCCGCCATAGCGGACAGGTAATAGCCGCGCTGAAACTGGGCATAGGCCACGTCGCCCGGATCCTGCGGGGCGGCATTCGGAGCCGGCTCGGGCAGGGGCGGCGACGGGTTGGCCTTCTTTGCCGCCGCGTGAGCCGGGACAGCCAGGAGCGACAACGAGATTGCGAGTACGATGTGGATCGGCGCCTTCACGTCGCGACCTCCGCGACTGACAGGCGCGCAGAGGCCTCCGCGACCGCGGCGGCCACGCCGCGTGGGTCCGAGAACACCGCATCGCCCACGGCGATAAAGTCGGCACCCGCATCGACCAGCGGCGCAATCTCCTCGAGCGCGGTGGCATAGGCGACGCAGGGCACCTCGAAGAGATCGGCCCACCAGGTGACGCGCTCGATCAGCGCATCGAGCGATGGCCGCTCATTGTCGCCAAACATCACATAGTCGGCGCCGTGCTCCGCCGCGATCATGGCGTCATGTCGGGTTTCTAGACCACCAATGCCCGCGATCCGGTCGGGCTTCAGCGCTGCCGCGGCATCCTGGAATGCGGCAAGCCCGTTCAGGTGCGCGCCGTCCGCGCCGCTGCGGGCGACAATCCGCGGATGGCCGTCGAGGATCAGGGCCGCCTCGGCCCGCTGCACGACGGGGCCGATCTCCTTCACGCGGTTGATCAGCGAGCGCTCATCCTCGTCGGGAAGCCGCATCAGCACGGCTGCGATATCGGCGGAATCGAGCGCGCCGAGCAGGTCGAGCCGGAGCTGCGCGGCATCGGCCGCGGCCGGCGTGACCAGATAGAGGCGCGGCCGAGGGCGCCTGAGCTCGGTTGGTCGGGGCGGTGCCATCCGGTTACCCGATGTGACCGCAATCGGGCGGCAGTTTGACGGGGAGCGTCGCAACCTCGTTCATCCCCGCGAAAGCGGCAAATCCGGCGCAATCGGCCGGATTTCCGCGTCCGCGAGGAGGAGCGGACATTACGCTATGCTGCCTTCTTTTCCAGATCCTGCTTCCACTGACCGAGCGAGGCGAGGCCGTTCATCATCGCGCGATGAGTGAAGGCGCGCTGCGCCGCCGCGACATTCTCCGTCTTGCCGCTCCAGGCCTTCTGCGGCGCGGCCTGCAGCGCCCGGCCGTAGGAGAAGGTGAGCTTCCACGGCAAGCCGCCAATCTTGTTCATGGCGTCGAGATGGGCGGTCGCTTCCTCGTCAGACTGGCCTCCGGACAGGAAGGCGATGCCTGGCACCGCGCCCGGCACGCAATTCTTCAGGAGCTTCACGGTCTTTTCCGCGACCTCCTGCACCGAGGCCTTCTTCGCACTCTTCTTGCCCGGCACCGCCATGTTCGGCTTCAGCACGATGCCTTCCAGTGCCACTTTCTGATAATAGAGCTGCTGGAAGGTCTCCTTCAGCACGAACTCGGTCACCTCGTAGCAGCGATCGATATCGTGGCTGCCGTCCATCAGCACTTCCGGCTCCACGATCGGCACGATCTGCGCGTCCTGGCAGAGCGCCGCATAGCGCGCGAGCGCATGCGCGTTGGCGCTGATACAGGCGTAGCTCGGAATGCCTTCGCCGATGTCGATCACCGCGCGCCATTTCGCGAAGCGCGCGCCCTGCTCGTAGTATTTCGCGAGCCGGTCCGCGAGCCGGTCAAGACCAACGGTGACGAGTTCGCCGGGGCAATTGGGCAGCGGCTTGGTGCCCTCGTCGACCTTGATGCCAGGAATGGCGCCGGCCTTCTTGATGAGATCGACCAGCGGCGTGCCGTCCTTGGCCTTCTGCCAGATGGTCTCGTCGTAGAGGATGACGCCGGAAATGTGCTTCGACATCGCTTCCGACGTACGGAACATCAGCTCGCGATAGTCGCGGCGATTGTCCTCGGTGTTTTCGGTGCCGATCGCGTCGAAGCGCTTCTTGATGGTGCCGGTGGATTCGTCGGCCGCCAGGATGCCCTTGCCGGGCGCGACCATGGCTTCGGCGACCTTGTTCAGTTCAGCGAGGTTCATCGGTTGCTCCGTTCGCAGGCCGGAAAAACCGGCAGAATTCGACGGTCTTTTACATCCTCTCCGGGCGAGCGGAAAAGAGGCAGGGCTATTTTGCCCTTAATACTTCGACCCCCGGCAGCGATTTCCCCTCGCAGAATTCGAGAAAGGCGCCACCGGCTGTGGAAATGTAGCTGAAGTCGTCCGCGACCCCGGCGTGGTTGAGCGCCGCCACGGTGTCGCCGCCGCCGGCGATCGAGACAAGTTTGCCGGCCCGGGTTCGTTCCGCGGCGTGACGCGCTGCCGCAACCGTGCCGCGGTCGAACGGCGCAAGTTCGAACGCGCCGAGCGGGCCGTTCCAGAGCAGGGTGCGCGCGTCGTCGATGGCGCGGTTCACGCGCTCGATGGACAGCGGACCGATATCGAGGATCATGCCGTCATCGGGGATGGCGTCGAGGCCATAGGCCTGCGACGGGGCGTTCGCTTCGAACTTGTAGGCGACGACAGCGTCGACCGGCAGGATGATCGCGCATTTGGCCGCTTCGGCCTTGTCCATGATGCGGCGCGCGGTATCGGCGAGATCGCGCTCGGCCAGCGACTTGCCGATCTTGACACCTTGCGCATGCAGGAAAGTGTTGGCCATGCCGCCGCCGATCACCAGCCCGTCGACCCGGCCGACCAGATTTTCGAGCAGGTCGATCTTGGTCGAGACCTTGGCGCCGCCGACGATGGCGATCACCGGCTTGGCCGGCGCGACGAGGGCCTTGGTCAGCGCGTCGAGTTCGGCCTGCATGGTGCGGCCGGCATAGGCGGGCAGCTTGTGGCCGAGGCCCTCCGTCGAGGCATGCGCGCGATGCGCAGCGGAGAAGGCGTCGTTGACATAGATATCGCCGAGGTGAGCCAGCGCCTGAACGAAGCCGGGATCGTTCTTTTCCTCTTCCTTGTGGAAGCGGGTGTTTTCGAGAACGAGAATATCGCCTGCTTTCATCGCATCGACGGCAGTTTTCGCGTCCGCGCCGATGCAGTCGTCGGCGAATTCGACCGGCTTGTTGATGATCTTCGAGAGAGCGGCGGCGACCGGGCGCAGCGAGTCCTTCTCGTCGCGTCCCTTCGGACGGCCAAAATGCGCGAGGATTATGACCTTGCCGCCCTTGTCTGCGATTTCGGTGATCGTCGGCACGACGCGTTCGATGCGGGTCGCGTCGGTGATCTTGCCGTTCTCCATCGGCACGTTGAGATCGACGCGAAGCAGGACGCGCTTGTCGTTCAGGTCGGCGGTGTCGAGGGTGCGGAATTTGGACATTCGGGCGCTACTCTTGCTCGTCACCCTGAGGTGCGAGACGCGCAGCGTCGAGCCTCGAAGGGACAGCCGGGCCGTCGTCCTTCGAGGCGCGCTTCGCGCGCGCCTCAGGATGACGGATTGATCAGATCAGCTTCCCCATCGCCACGGCCGTGTCGGACATGCGGTTGGAGAAGCCCCATTCGTTGTCATACCAGGACAGGACCGACACCAGCGTGCCGTCCATCACCTTGGTCTGGTCCATGTGGAAGACCGAGGAATGCGGATCGTGGTTGAAGTCGATCGAAACGTTCGGGCTCGTGGTGTAGCCAAGGATACCCTTGAGCTGCTGCTCGGACGCGCGCTTGATCGCGTCGTTGATCTCGTCCTTGCTGGTGCTCTTCTTCGCCATGAATTTCAGGTCGACCACCGAGACGTTCGGAGTGGGCACGCGCATGGCGAAGCCGTCGAGCTTGCCGTTGAGTTCGGGAAGCACGAGACCGACCGCCTTGGCGGCGCCGGTCGAAGTCGGGATCATCGACAGCGCGGCGGCGCGGCCCCGGTAAAGATCCTTGTGCATGGTGTCGAGCGTCGGCTGGTCGCCGGTATAGGCATGGATCGTGGTCATCATGCCCTTCTCGATCCCGACGGCGTCGTTCAGCACCTTCGCCACCGGTGCGAGGCAGTTGGTGGTGCAGGATGCATTCGAGACGACGAGATGGTTCTTGGTCAGCTTGTCGTGGTTGACGCCATAGACCACGGTGAGATCGGCGCCGTCGGCGGGGGCGGACACCAGCACGCGCTTGGCGCCGGCGGTCAGATGCGCCGAAGCCTTGTCCTTGGCGGTGAAGATGCCGGTGCATTCCATCGCGATGTCGACGCCGAGATCCTTCCAGGGAAGGGTTGAGGGGTCCTTGATCGCCGTGACCTTGATCGCGCCGTTGCCGACCGAGATGGTGTCGCCCTTGACGGTCACTTCGCCCGGGAAGCGGCCATGCACCGAGTCGAAGCGGAGCAGATGCGCATTGGTCTCGACCGGTCCGAGATCGTTGATCCCCACCACCTCGATGTCCTTGCGGCCGGACTCGGCGATCGCCCGCAGGACGTTGCGGCCAATGCGGCCAAACCCGTTGATGGCGACCCGTACCGTCATGGTTTTCCAAGCTCCCGGCTGATTGGTTTCGAGGCGCGGCCCGGCGGAAATCAGCGGCCGCGCACTTGCGGCTTTCCTATAACGGGATTCCGCACCAACTCAACTCGTGGGCAGGGTTGCTGTTGCCGCAACGCGGCAAAAAGCGCCGGTACGGTTATCGCGGCCGGAACTTCGCCAGAGCCGCCGCGGCGATCGCCTCCGGCGTGATGCCGAAATGGCTGTAGAGGTCCTTGTAGGGCGCGCTGGCGCCGAATGAGGACATGCCGACGAAGACGCCGTCCGAGCCGATGATCGCGTCCCAGCCCTGACGGATGCCGGCCTCGACCGCGACATTAACCTCGGCGCCGCCGATCACCGGGTGGCGCTTCTCCGGCGGCAAAGCCAGAAACAATTCGAGACAGGGCACCGACACCACGCGGGCGGGCTTGCCCTGCCGGTTCAGCAATTGCGCGGCCTCGACAGCGATCGCGACCTCCGAACCCGAGGCGAAGATCGACACATCGACATTGTCGCCCTCGGCGGGGAGGATTTCGTAGGCGCCACCGGCGCAAAGGTTCTCGGTGATGTAGGACGTCCGGAGCTGCGGCAGGTTCTGGCGGGTGAGCGCCAGCACGCTTGGCGTCTCGGCGGCGCGCAGCGCCAGCTCCCAGCATTCGATCGCCTCGACCGCGTCGCAGGGCCGGAACACATTCAGGTTCGGGATCGCGCGCAATGCCGCGAGATGTTCGACCGGTTGATGGGTCGGGCCGTCCTCGCCCAGGCCGATGGAGTCATGGGTCATGACGTGGATGACGCGCTCGCCCATCAGCGCGGCGAGGCGAATGGCCGGGCGGCAATAATCGGAGAACACCAGAAAGGTCCCGGAATAGGGGATGATGCCGCCATGCAGCGTCATGCCGTTCATCGCCGCGGCCATGGCGTGTTCGCGGATGCCGTAATTGATGAAGCGGCCGGAGAAGTCCGATGCGCTGATCGCCTTCATCGACTTGGTGCGGGTGTTGTTTGAGCCGGTCAGATCGGCCGAACCGCCGATCATTTCCGGCACCGCCGGCACCAGGCCTTCAAGCGCGAATTCCGACGACGCGCGGGTGGCGATGTCCTTCGGAACTTCGGCGAGCGTCCGCTTCACTTTCTGCACGGCATCGGCGAGCGCCTTCGGCAGTTCACCTGTCATGCGCCGGTTGAATTCGGCGCGAGTCTCGGACGCGAGCGCGCCCAGCTTTTTGTCCCAGGCCTTGCGCGCCTCTTTCGAGCGCTGTCCGGCCTCGCGCCAGGGCTTCAGCACATCGTCCGGCACCACGAAAGGCTCGTGGGTCCAGCCGAGCTTTTCGCGCGCGCCCTTGATCTCGTCGGCACCGAGCGGCGAGCCGTGCGACTTCTCGCTGCCAGCCTTGTTCGGCGCGCCGAAGCCGATCGTGGTCTTGCAGGCGATCATGGTCGGGCGATCGGCGCCCTGCGCCTTTTTGAGAGCGGCGGCGATCGCTACCGGGTCGTGCCCGTCGATGCGTTCGGCAATCCAGCCGGCGGATTCGAAGCGCTTCACCTGATCAACGGAATCCGACAGCGACAGCTTGCCGTCGATGGTGATGCCGTTGTCGTCGAACAGCACGATCAGCCGGTTGAGTTTCAGATGACCGGCAAGCGCGATTGCTTCCTGGCTGATGCCTTCCATCAAATCGCCATCGGAGGCGAGCACATAGGTGCGGTGATTAACGACATCGCCGAAGACCGCGTTGAGATGACGTTCCGCGATCGCCATGCCCACCGCATTGGCAATGCCCTGGCCGAGCGGCCCGGTGGTCGTCTCCACGCCCGGCGTGATGAAGTTTTCCGGATGGCCTGGCGTCTTGGAGTTCAGCTTGCGGAAGTTCTTCAGTTCCTCGACCGTCATTGCCTCGTAGCCCGTCAGGTACAGGAGCGCATAGATCAGCATCGAGCCATGCCCGGCCGACAGCACGAAGCGGTCGCGATCGGGCCATTTCGGATCGGACGGATCGAATTTCAGGAATTGCGTGAACAGCACGGTCGCAATGTCGGCGGCGCCCATCGGCAAGCCGGGATGACCGGACTTGGCCTGTTCTACGGCATCCATTGCCAGCGCGCGGATCGCGTTGGCCATGCGGTCGTGTTGGTCGCGGGACATGGGGAAAATCCGGAAAGCGTGCGGTGCTGGGGCGGGCATAGTCAGGCAGGCCCGTGGAGTCCAGCGTAACACCCCTCCCGCCGGACATTTGTCCTCCGCGCGAGGATGATGGGGATGACCGGTTAGCAACATTGACGCCGTTGAAGCGTCAATTTAGGCTCATCGCCTTAACGCCTTGTGTCGCAACAGTTTTTGACCCAGTGAGTGCTGCGTGACATGACTGACCCGAGCGCCATCGACGCTGCCGCCCGCAGGCTCGCGCAGGCGCTGGATGCGCTGCAGGCCGCCGTGGCGCGCAAACGCGAGGCCGAAACCGGCGGCGATGCGGTGGCGATGCAGCTTCATGCGCTCGGCATCGATCGCGCGCGACTGGCCGCCGAGCTCGACAATGTCGCCGCTCATGGGCGCAAGCTCGAAGATACCAATCGCGAGGTGGCGCGCCGTATCGATGTGGCGATGGGGACGATCCAAAAGCTGCTCGATGAGCACGACCGCTAGCGCGCTTGCGCGGGAAGAACGCGTCAAGGAGACGATGCGATGGCCCAGGTGAATGTCACGATCAACGGCCGCCACTACCGGATGGGCTGTGAGGATGGGCAGGAAGACCACGTGACCCAGCTCGCCGAAGAGATCGACTCGCGCATCGAACAATTGCGCGGCGCGCATGGCGAGATTGGCGATCAACGGCTCACCGTGATGGCAGCGCTGACGGTTGCAGACGAACTGGCGGAGACCGGGCGCCGCATCCGCAGGCTGGAGGAAGAGATCGCCGCGCTACAGGATGCCCGCGTGGTGGCGGCCGAGCGCAGCCAGCAATCCCAGGCCACGGTGGTCGCGGCGCTCAATCTTGCGGCCGAGCGGATCGAGGACATTACCCGCCAGATCAACCAGTCGGTGCAGGCGAACCCCGGCGTGGCGATAGGGTAAACCGCTCGCGGCATGCCGACGCGCGCCGCCGGGGAGGTAAACGGGCAAGCGGCGCCGCGTGTCACGAACCTGCTGGCGGTCCGGCCTCACGCACACTACATTGTCGGGGCGGGGCTGCGGGGTGCGACTGGAAACATCATACTCCCGGGGCCTTACGATCCTGAAGGGAGCTGTCCCTGGCCGGGTCCGTGGATCCGGTTATATGGCGCCCACCTACTTTTGTAGGTTCCCGGGGTCGAAAATTCCGACGGCCATCGTGGCTCCGCACTCTCTCTGTCGATGGTGTTCTGGCGTTGTTCGTGGAAGACAAAGCAACGCTCCGGCAATCCGCTCTCGCGCAGCGCGATGCCATGCCGCCCGCGGCGCGTGCGGCGGCCGTGGACGCGGTCACGCAGCGCCCGTTTCCGGTCCTCGTTTCGCCCGGCATGATCGTGTCCGGCTATTCGCCGATGAAGAGCGAGTTCAATCCGGTGCCGCTGATGCGCAAGCTGGCCGATGCGGGCGCACGTCTGGCTCTGCCGGTGACACCGAAGCGCGGTAACCCGCTGATCATGCGCGCTTGGGCGTTCGGCGATGAGCTTGCGTCCGGCGTGTGGGGCATCCGCGAGCCGAAGCCTGATGCGCGGGAGGTCTTCCCCGATATCATGCTGGTCCCGCTCGCAGCCTTCGACCGCTCCGGCCACCGCATCGGCTACGGCGCCGGCTATTATGACAGGACCATCGCCCGTGTCCGCGCGATGAAGCCGGTGACAGCGATCGGGCTTGCGTTCGCTGCGCAGGAGGTCGGCAAGGTTCCGGCGACGCCGTTCGACCAGCCGCTCGACCTTGTGCTAACGGAAACGGAAACAATCGAGATCCGTTAGGGAGTTTCGCGGTTGCGCATACTGTTTATTGGTGACGTCGTCGGCCGCTCCGGGCGCACCATCGTTCAGCAGCGGCTGCCCGGCCTGATCGCCGACTGGGCTCTCGATCTGGTGGTTTTGAACGGCGAGAATTCTGCCGGCGGTTTCGGCATCACCGAAACGATTTATCGTGAATTCATCGATGCCGGTGTCGATGTGGTGACGCTCGGAAACCACTCCTGGGACCAGCGCGAAGCACTTGTCTTCATCGAGCGCAGTCCACGACTGGTCCGGCCAATCAACTATCCGCAGGGGACCCCGGGCCGCGGCGCCACCATGATCGAGGCAAAGAACGGCGCGCGCGTGCTGGTCATCAATGCCATGGCGCGGATTTTCATGGATCCGCTCGACGATCCGTTCGCCGCGATCGATCGCGAACTGGAAGCCTGCCAGCTCAAGCGCGACGCCGATGCGATCGTCGTCGACTTCCACGGCGAGGCGACCAGCGAGAAGCAGGCCATGGGCCACCATCTCGACGGCCGGGTCTCGGCGGTGATCGGCACCCATACCCATGTGCCGACCGCGGACTATCAGATCCTGCAGGGCGGGACCGCCTTCCAGTCCGATGCCGGCATGACCGGCGACTACGATTCCGTGATCGGCATGGTCAAGGACGAACCTCTGTCGCGCTTCCTGCGACGAATTCCTGCGACCAAGTTCGAAGCCGCAACGGGTCCGGCGACCCTGTGCGGCCTTGCGATCGAGACCGACGATCGATCCGGACTGGCCACAGGGGTGGCCGCTGTCCGGCTTGGCGCGCGCTTGGAAGAAGCCGTGCCGCGCTTCTGGCAGGCGTAATCCGGCCCCCGGTCAGGGATCGGGACGCGGCGCACGGAGATGCGCCGCCATGCGCAATCTTTGCCAGAGCTTCAGCCGCAATATTGCCGGCGCCCTTCTGTCGGGCTGCCTGCTCACCGTCGCTGCAACCGCGCAGGCGCAAACGCCAGTCAGCGCCGACGAATTCGTGAGCGAGAAAACCTTTTTCCGAACCACCATCAACGGCAAGGCCGTCCGGCTCGAAGGCTTCGTCGTCAAGCGCGCCGACCTCACCGGTCCGCTGCCGATCGCGCTCATCACCCATGGCAAGTCTGCGAATCTCGCCGACATGCTGGCGCTGCGCGCAAGTGACTACGGGCCCTATGCGCGCGACCTTGCGCGGCGCGGCTATCTGTCGGTGGTGGTAATGCGGCGGGGTTTCGGACAATCCGATGGCCCGATGCCGGTCACCATGACTTGCGACACCAAGACCTTCTCCGATTTCTTCAACGCCGATGCGGACGACCTGCACGGCGCGCTGGAGGTCGCCGCGAAACGTCCGGATGCCGATCCCGAGCGCGCGATCGCCATCGGCGTGTCGGCCGGCGGTGCTGCGGTGATGGCGCTGGCCGCCCGCAATCCGAAAAACCTGCGCGGCGTCATCAATGTCTCAGGCGGCCTTCAGACGCCGGACTGCCCTAAGGAAGACGTGCTCGTGAATGCATTCAAGGATTATGGCGCGGCGAGCCGTGTCCCCAGCATCTGGGTCTATGCGAAGAACGACAGCCTGTTCGGCGCGCCTTTGGTCGAGCGCATGCAATCGGCCTATCTCGATGGCGGCGGCGACGTGAAGCTCGTGATGTTCGACAAGCACGGCAACGACGGGCATCAAATTTTCGCGGAGGCCGCGGGTCGTGCGAAGTGGCTGATGGAGATGGACGCCTTCCTCGCCTTCCACGATCTGCCGGCGACCAAGCGCGACCGCGCCGACGATTTGATGAAACGTCTGAAGCTCAGCGAACGCAGCCGTGGCTTCGTCGATCAATATCTCGCCGCGCCGACCTTCAAGGCCATGGTGCAGACGCCGGACGGCCAGAACTACATGACGCAGTTCGGCGCCTCGACCCTGGAGATCGCGCGCAACGCGGCACTTGAGAATTGCCAGTCCCGCAACAAGACCGCCGGACCTTGCACGGTTATTATGGAAAACGATACCTGGGTCGGTCCGACGGCGCCCGAGCGGGTTGCTGCCGGCCCGGCCGAGCAGACCATCCGTTAAGCCGCCGTTGATGCTGGCCGCGCAAAACCCAAAGCGCTATTCTGGGATGTTCAAGATGCAAGCCAATGCGCGCTGACGACCCCATACCGACACGGCTGCCTGCGTTCCGGCGCCTCGTCGCTGCCGTGTTGAGCGTGCTGTGCGTCGGCTTTTGTTCCGTTCCGTCGTTCTCGCAGGCCGCGTCCGACGAGTTCGTGGTCGAGCGGACCTTCCTGCGGACCACCATCGAGAACCGCTCCGTCCGGCTCGAGGCTCTGATCATGAAGCGTTCGGACGTCACCGAGAGGTTGCCGGTCGCGCTCATCACGCACGGCAAGTCCTCTCATTTGTCTGACATGCTCGGTAGCAAGGCCGCCGATTATGCGGGACCGGCGCGAGACCTGGCGCGGCGGGGCTGGCTCGCGGTGGTGGTGATGCGGCGCGGGTTCGGGCAGTCGGACGGCCCGATGGCGGCGTCGGTATCCTGCGCCACAACGAGCTTCGCCGACCGCTTCGCGGCCGACGCCGACGATTTGCAGGGAGCGCTCGCGGCCGTGTCGAAACGGCCAGATGTCGACCCGGACCGCGCGATCGCGATTGGCGTTTCGGCGGGAGGTGGCGCGGTGGTCGCGCTTGGCGCGCGCAATCCGCCCAATCTGCGGGGCGTGATCAGCATCTCGGGCGGTCTTCGGATGCCGGATTGCCCGAAGGAAGACGTGCTGGTGAATGCCTACAAGGATTTCGGAAGCGTAAGCCGGGTTCCGAACCTCTGGATCTATGCGAAGAACGACAGTTTCTTCGGGCCGGAACTGGTCGGGCGCATGCAGTCGGCGTTTCTCGATGGCGGCGGCGATGTCAGGCTGGTGATGTACGAAAAGTTCGGCAATGACGGCCATTCGCTGTTCACCGCGGCGGCCGGCAAGCTGCAATGGCTGATGGAGATGGATGCGTTTCTCCGCTTCCATGGGTTGCCGGCGGCAGGGCGCGATCGCGCCGTCGAACTGATGAAATTGCTGAAGCTCGAGAGCCGGCAACGCGGCTTCGTCGACCGCTATGTCGCGGCGCCGACCTACAAGGTCATGGTCCAGACGCCGGACGGCAAACACCACTTCACCCAATTCGGCGCTCCCAGCCTGGAAGGGGCGCGCAAGGCGGCGCTCGCAGCCTGCGCTCAGAAATACAAGGCGTCCGAGCCCTGCCGGGTGGTCATGGAGAACGATGCCTGGCTCGGACGCGAAGCGGATGGGCGCGACCAGCCCTGACGCATGATCCGTCCCGGCGGCATGCAGACGAAGGTGGCGACTTTGCGCGTGCCCGCGGCGACCCATTCGCGTTTGCGGCAAAAGGGTTGAGCGGACCGCACCGCCCGTCCTATAACCGCGCCGCGTCAACCGATTTGCGGTATTTGGTCCATGGCAGGTCATTCCCAATTCAAGAACATCATGCACCGCAAGGGGCGCCAGGATAAAATGCGCTCCAAGCTGTTCTCCAAGCTCGGCCGCGAAATCACGGTGGCCGCGAAGATGGGTATGCCGGACCCGAACTTTAATCCGCGCCTGCGCGCCGCGATCATCGCCGCCCGTGCCGAGAACATGCCGAAAGACAATATCGAGCGCGCCATCAAGAAGAGCCAGGGCGGCGATTCGGAAAGTTATGACGAAGTTCGCTATGAGGGCTACGGGCCCGGCGGCGTCGCCCTGATCGTCGAGGTGCTGACCGACAACAGAAACCGCACCGCGGGCGACGTTCGCGCGGCCTTCACCAAGAACGGCGGCAACATGGCGGAAACCGGTGCGGTCTCCTTCATGTTCGACCATGTCGGCGTGGTCGAATTCGACGCCAAGGTTGCAAGTGCCGACGACATGCTGGAAGCGGCGATCGAGGCCGGTGCCGAGGATGTGGTCTCGAGCGAGAACGGGCACGAAATCTACACCGCACAGGACTCGCTGAACGAGGTCCTGAAAGCGCTGGAGGCGAAATTCGGGGAGCCACGCAAGTCCGGGCTGATCTGGAAGCCGCAGAACACGCTTTCGGTCGATGACGAGCAGGGTGAAAAGCTGCTGCGCATGATCGAGGTGCTGGAAGAAAGCGACGACGTGCAGAATGTCTACGCCAATTTCGAAGTGTCCGAACAGCTCATGGCGAAGATGAGCGCGTGACCGTGGGTCCGCGCCGAGCCGAATGTTGCGACGCAGCGTGACCGGGATGGCCGTGTCCTGCGATAGTGATGCGTCTTGCGGAGTTCCGCAGGTGACCACTCTCGCGAGCGTTCCGGGCGTCTGAAGTCAATGCCACTCGAAAAGCCGGTTCTGCCGCTGCCGCGCCGGCCCTGGTCGGATTTCGGCGCCGTCTATGCCGGCAATGCGGTCGTTGCTTTCCTGTTCGCGGCCTCGGCGCCGGTGGCGATCGTCCTGTCGGTCGGAGCCCGCGGCGGTCTGTCGGAATCCGATCTGGCCTCGTGGATCTTCGCTTCGTTTTTCCTGAACGGCCTCATCACCATCGCCTTTTCGCTGCTTTACCGGCAGCCGCTGGCGTTCTTCTGGACCATTCCCGGCACGGTGCTGGTCGGGCCGGCGCTCACCCATCTGACCTTCCCCGAGGTCATCGGCGCGTTCCTTGCGACCGGTCTGCTGATGCTGGTGCTGGGTCTGACCGGCCTGGTTCGTCGGGTCATGGACGCGATCCCGATGCCGATCGTGATGGCGATGGTGGCGGGCGTTTTTCTCAGATTTGGCATCGATCTGGTTCACGCCTTCCGCGGCGATGGGTTCTGGATCGCGTTGTCGATGTCGGCGACGTTTTTCGCGCTATCCGCCGCGCCGCGGATCGCGCGCATTGCGCCGCCGCTGATCGTCGCGTTGGTCGTCGGCGCCGTGGTGATCTGGCTGCTCGGCTCCTTCAATCCTCCGGCCGGCACGCTGTTCGAATTTGCGAAGCCCAATCTGTATGCCCCGCAATTCTCATGGCAGGCGATGGTCGAATTGGTGGTGCCGTTGGCGATCACCGTGCTGGCCGTGCAGAACGGCCAGGGCATCGCGATTCTCACGGCGACCGGCCACAAGCCGCCGATCAACGCCATCACGGCTGCCTGCGGTGTGGGATCGCTGATCGCTGCATTCATGGGTGCGGTGTCGACCTGCCTGACGGGACCGGTCAACGCGATCCTCGCCAGCTCGGGCGAGAAGCCACGGCAATATACGGCAGCGATCTTTATCGGATTGCTGGCTTTGGTGTTTGGGCTGATGGCGCCATTCTACACCCGGTTGATGCTGGCCGCGCCACCGGCGTACATCGCGACGCTTGCGGGCCTTGCGATGTTGCGCGTGCTGCAGACGTCGTTCCAGGTTTCGTTCCGGGACAAATTCAGCTTCGGCGCGCTGATCTGCTTCGTCGTGACGGTGGCAGATGTTCCGATCTTCCTCATCGGGGCTCCGTTCTGGGGACTGGTGTTCGGCCTTGCCGCGTCGCACCTTCTGGAGCGCGCCGACTTCAGGCGCGACACCCCGCCGGCGTAGGTCGCTAGCGGAACAATTCGTCGAACAGCGGCAGGCTCACCACAGCCGACAGCGCGATGATTGCGTAGGCCACGCGGCGATAGGCATGGTCCGATGCGCCGCGGAACAGGTAGGCGCCCGCGGCCATCGCCACGATGAAGATCGGTCCGAGCAGCAGCGACAGCGCCAGTACGTCGGCGGTGAACAGGCCGCGGCTGTAATAGGCGATGGCGGACACGATCGCTAGAATCGCGAAATACACCATCAGGTTGGCGCGGATTATCGCCGCCGAGTTCGGCCCGCCGAGCCAGTAGACGATGGCGGCTGGGCCGGCGATCTGGGCCGCGCCCGCGCCGAGGCCGGCAAACAGGCCGACGCCGACGGAGGCGGGCCATGTCGGCGCATTGCGATAGCGCCAGCCGGAGATCAGTGCGGCGAGCAGCGCGATCACCAGGATCGCGATGAACCAGCGCAGGATCGTGGGATCGAGATATTCGAGTGCCGCCACACCCAGCGGGATGGTGCAGACCGCCGCCAGCGATACCGGCGCGACCTCACGCCAGTTGCAGCGCCGTGTCAGCGGCAATGTGAACGGGGCGCTGGCCACGAAATCCACGATCAGCAGCGTGAGCGCGGCGATCCGCGGTTCATAGATGGCGGCCATCAGCGGCACATAGATCAGCGCCGAGCCGAATCCGGAAAAGCCGCGCACCAGCCCCGCGACCAGGGCGACGGCAAGTGCGGCTGGAAAACGCGGATCGGCGATAAGCCCCGCGGCTGTCGTTGAGAAATCTGTCACTGCAGGTTCCGGCTGCGCCCAGCCATACCAGCCGGGGGCGGCTTCAGCGATGCATCGCAGCGCGGGCCTTGCATGCATCCCGTGCTATGTCTGTTCCGGCATGCAGCGCCCGATTCGCATTCTCGGTATCGATCCCGGCCTTCGCCGCACCGGCTGGGGGCTGATCGCCTGCGAGGGCAACCGCCTGCTGTTCGTCGCCTGCGGGTCGGTCGAGACGAAGGAACGCGCCACGCTTGCGGCGCGACTGGTCGCGATTCACGACGGGCTGGTGCGCGTGATCGAGGAATTCACGCCCGACGAGGCGGCGGTCGAGTCCACTTTCGTCAATCGCGACGGTGCGTCGACGCTGAAACTCGGGCAGGCGCGCGGCATCGCCATGCTGGTTCCGGCGCGGGCCGGGCTGCAGGTTGCCGAATACGCGCCGAACCTGGTGAAGAAGACCGTCGTCGGCGCGGGGCACGCCGAGAAGACGCAGATCCGCATGATGATCGGGGTGCTGTTGCCGAAGGCCGACCCGCGGACCGAAGATGCCGCCGACGCTCTCGCGATTGCGGTGACGCACGCGCACCATCGCCAGAGCGCGATGCTGAGGATCGCCGCCGGCTGATGCGTCAGCGCTTTTTCTTCTTCTTGAAGCCGTAGAGGTCCGCGTCGCAATCCGGGCGGCCGGTCACCGCGCCGGTAATGACATCGGCCGCGATCCGCGAATAGGTAATGCCGTTGCCGCCATAGCCCAGGGCGGCAAAGCAGTGCGGCATGTCCGGGACCTCACCGATTAGCGGCAGTCCGGTATCGGTTTGCCCGAACGAGCCGGCCCAGGCGAAATCGATCCTGGTCGAGACACCGGGGATCAGCTTGCCGAGCTTCGCTTGAAGCGTACCGGTCTTGCGCGCGAGCAGCTTGTCGCGCCTCTCCTCGTCGACGAAGTCTTCGTCCTCGCCGCCGCAGATGATGCGTCCTTCCGGCGTCGTGCGCAGATACAGATAGGGATCGGAAGCTTCCCAGATCATGCATTGCTCGGGCCACAGCCGTTTCGGCTGTTTCACGGTCGCGATGGCGTAAGTGGAAATGATCTTGTGGCCGTTCGCCGGCACGCTCTTTGGGACCTCGTATCCGGTCGCCATGACGAGATAGCGGCAACGGATAACGTGACCGGTGTCGGTCTGCGCCGTCACGCTGCGCGCATGGCATTCGATATCGTCGATGCAGACGGGTGCAAAAACGCGCGCGCCATTGCTGACCGCTGACGCCAGCATTGCATGCGCCGCCTTGCGCGGGTCGATGACGAGATTGTCGTAGCCCAGCAGCGCCGCGGCGCGTGAAATTCCGAAGCGCGCTTTCAGCTCCTTGCGGGAAAGCAGCCGATCCGGCAGTCCGATCGCACGGCGCGCCGCCTGCTCGCGCGCGAGCCCCTCGGCGTCGAGTTCGTTGCCGGCGAGATAGAGGCTGTCGCGGCGGACCACATCCGGCAATTGCAAATCGGCCAGGCGCGCCGCGACGGCGTCGACGGCAAGACGTGAACGCCGCCAGGCGCGCATTGCATCGACCTTGCCGATCTTGCGCGAGAGCTTCGAAAGCGGCGTGTCGATTTCGTATTGTACCAGCGCGGTCGATGCGACGGTCGATCCTTTGACCGGATCGTCCCGCCGATCGACGATCGTCACGGCGAGCCCGGCCTCCGCCAAGGCATCGGCGATCATCGCGCCGGTGATGCCTGCGCCAACGACCAGCACATCGGTGGTGACCGGCTTTCGCAGCCGGCTGTGGCGCACCTTGGCGGCGTCGCGCCCCTCCCAGACCGAGCGTCCGGTGCGCAAATCTCGTTTCTTGGTGATCATCTGGTCCGTTCGCGGCAAGGACGACGTAACGCCAAGATATGCGAATGGTTCAGATTTTTTCCGTGACCCGCCTTAAAAACGCACCCACTTCATCGACCCGCGGTCCCATCGCGGCGATCCAGCCCATCAGGTTGACCGAGGCGTGGATCGTTCCGAGCCAGAGGCGGAATTCATGAGACGCACCGGCCGCCCTCAATTTGTCGACCAGCATTTCGGAATCGTTGCGCAGCGGATCGAATTCGCTGGCTGTGATGAACAGCGGCGGAAGTCCGCGCAGGTCGGCGTGGAGTGGCGCAGCCAGCGGATTTGTCCGGTCGGCGGGCTTAGACAGGTAGTGATTCCAGTACCACGCCATTTCCGGGGCGGAGATCAGGTACGGCCCGCCGCCATAGGCCTGCTCGGACGCCGTGTTCAGGTCGGGCGCATAGCAGCCGTACATGCAGGCGGTGCCGCGAATGGGGGATTGGCCCGCGTCGCGCAGCGCGATGGTTGCGGCGAGCGCCAGATTGGCGCCGGCCGAGTCGCCGGCGATAGTGATGCGGGTGGGGTCGATGCCCCATTCGCCGCCATGCGATGCGACCCAGCGGATCGCGGCGATGCAGTCGTTCAGCGGGACCGGGAACGGATGCTCCGGCGCCAGCGCATAATCGACGCTGACCACCCGCATGCCGGATCGCTTCGCAAGCTGGCGTGATACGCCGTCATAGATGTCGATATCGCAGGTCACGAAGCCGCCGCCATGCAGGAACACGGTGGCGGGGCCCGGAGCGGGTGCGCCGGAATCGTAGAGCCGGACGCGGATATCGCCGCTCGCCGCCGGTATGCGCCGCTCCGCGATATGCGGGATCGCAGGCGCGCCGGCGGAGACGTAGAATGGCAGGAACCGGTTGATCAGATCGCGCGCTCCCTCGGGCGTGCGGGTGAAGATCGGCGCCTCGTCGGCGGCATTGGTATAGATCCGAGCCAGGATGGCGGCCGTATCGGCATCGAGCTTCGACCACGGCTCTTTGAAAAGGGCGAGAAAATCGGGCATGAAACCATCCTGAGAGGGCTTTTAGGAAATCATGCTCTAATGCGGGAGTACGATTCGCACCCGATCCCGGCATGATTGGCAAACTCAAAGGCGTTATCGATTCATACGGTGAAGATTACGTGATCGTCGACGTTCATGGCGTCGGCTATCAGGTGCATTGCTCCGCGCGCACGCTGCAATCGCTGCCGGCTACGGGCGAGCCTGCCACGCTGTCGATCGAGACCCATGTCCGCGAGGACCAGATCCGTCTGTTTGGATTTGCCAGCGATCTGGAACGGGAATGGTTCCGGCTGCTGCAGACCGTGCAGGGGGTCGGGGCGAAGGTGGCGCTGGCGGTGCTGTCGACGCTGAAACCGGCCGAGCTTGCGAATGCCATCACCCTGCGCGACAAGGGCGCGATTTCACGGACGCCGGGCGTCGGCGCGAAAGTGGCTGAGCGCATCGTCACCGAACTGAAGGACAAGACGCCGGCCTTCACCGATCTGGATCCGGCGGTAGTGCGGCTGTCGGCGGACATGGATGAGGGCCGCGCGCCGGGGCCGACCCGCGATGCTGTCTCGGCCTTGATCAATCTCGGCTATGGTCAGCCGCAGGCGGCGGCGGCGATTGCGGCGGCCTCGCGCGAAGCGGGCGAGGGCGCGGATACCGCGAAACTCATCCGCCTCGGGCTGAAGGAATTGTCGAAGTAGGGTGCAGGGATTCAAGGTGCTGGCGTGTCGAGTTTGAGCAAGGAAGACAGGGACCTGATCGCTGCCGCGAGCGAGGCGATCAAGACGCGCTATCGCAATGAGTGGCAGGAGGTCGGCGCCGCAATGCGCACGCGCGACGGCCGCATCATCACCGGGGTTAATATCGACGCCTATCTCGGACGGATGGCGGTCTGCGCCGAGGCGATCGCGATCGGCCGCTCGATCACCGAAGCCGGCGACAACGGCATCGACACCATCGTCGCAGTGCGACATCCGCGTCCGCATGAGGAGGACCAGACCATCAAGGTGGTGTCGCCCTGCGGCTCCTGCCGCGAACTGATCCACGATTACGATCCGAAAGCGCGGGTGATCGTGCCGAACGGACCGGAGCCATCGGTGATGTCGATCTCCGAATTGCTGCCGAACAAATACTGGCGGGGCAAGAAGTGAGCGCGACCCGCCTCCTCACGCCGGAGCGCAGCGAGGACGATCTCGCCGAAGCCTCGCTGCGTCCGCAGAAGCTCGGTGAGTTCATCGGGCAGGAAAAGGCGCGCGCCAATCTCGAAGTCTTCATCAAGGCGGCGCGGGCGCGGGGCGAGGCCCTCGACCATGTGCTGTTCGTAGGCCCTCCCGGTCTCGGCAAGACCACGCTGGCGCAGATCGTCGCGCGGGAATTGGGCGTGAACTTTCGCGCCACATCCGGACCGGTTATCTCGAAGGCCGGCGATCTCGCCGCGCTCCTGACCAATCTCGAAGAGCGCGACGTCCTCTTCATCGACGAGATTCACCGGCTCAATCCGCAGGTCGAGGAAATCCTTTATCCGGCGATGGAGGATTTCCAGCTCGACCTGATCATCGGCGAAGGGCCGGCGGCGCGCTCGGTCAAGATCGAGTTGTCGAAATTCACGCTGGTCGGCGCGACCACGCGCGCGGGGCTACTCACCAATCCGCTGCGCGACCGTTTCGGCATTCCGGTGCGGCTCGATTTCTATACCGAGGCTGAACTTGAGCAGATCGTCACCCGCGGCGCGCGCGTGCTCGGTGTCGCGATCACGAAAGACGGTGCCAATGAGATCGCGCGGCGCGCGCGGGGCACGCCGCGCATCGCCGGCCGTCTTCTGCGGCGCCTGCGCGATTTCGCCGATGTGCAGGGCGACAAGGCGATCGATCGCGCCGTCGCCGATACGGCGCTGCGCGCGCTGGAGGTGGATGGCGCGGGACTCGATGCGATGGACCGGCGCTATCTCACCACCATTGCGCTCAACTATGGCGGCGGGCCGGTCGGCGTCGAGACGATTGCCGCGGCATTGTCGGAGCCGCGCGATGCGATCGAGGATATCATCGAGCCGTTCCTGATTCAGAAGGGCTTCGTGCAACGCACCCCGCGCGGCCGGCTGCTCACGGAACACGCCTTCCGGCATCTCGGCCTTGCCGTGCCCGCGCGCGATCCAGCGCAATTCGGGCTGTTCGGGCAGGAGGATTGAACCTCACGGCCACCTTGCGCGACCAACGAACCCTGCCTTCAACGGGTGCGCCATGTCCGATTTCATCAAAGAGGCCGCCAACTGGGCGACGATGCCGATCCCCGGCGCGGAGACGCCAGAGGAGCAGGCGACGCTGTTCGATGCCATGCCGATGGCCGAACTCGCCGATACCTGGCGCGCCTTGCAGCAGATCGGATTGCGCGACAAGACCGACGGGACCTGGGCGACGTTCCACTATTTCGACTCGCTGCCGCACCGGCAGCCGGAACGCGCGCTGGATCTTATTCTGGAGCTTTTGCAGCGCGAGGCCGACATGGCACTGCTGCTGCAACTCGGCGATAAATTTGCGCCGGCGTTGATGATCAACCATGGAGCCAGTCTCATCGGCCGGCTGGAGCGCGAGGTAGCGGACAAACCGAAGCTGCGCTGGCTGCTGGGGAGTGTCTATTGGTGGACCGAGGACACGGCGCTGGAAAACAGGCTTGCCGCCATTGCCGACCGGGACGGATGGCGCGCCACCCGCGATGCGCATGAGGAGCGCAATCCGCTGATCGATTTTGCCAGACTCTCGCCGACTGACATCGCCAGAGTTTGGATCGCGCAAAACCAATGCGCCGACAAGGACCGCGACCAGAACTGGTCGGCGCTGCGCGATTACGAGAGCGAACTTCGCGTCCAGGATCCGGGGCGGGCGCTGGCGATCATCCTCGAGGTGCTCAAGATCGAGACCAATCCGAACATGCTGTCGTATCTCGCGGCCGGTCCGCTCGAAGATATGATCACGCTGGAGACGATCGGTATGATCGAATCGGAGGCGGCGAGGAATGAGCGCTTGAGATGGCTGCTGGGCGGGGTGTGGTACTACACTGCGCCGGACGAATTGAAGGCGCGGCTTGATGCGATCGTGCAGGGGCAGCACTGGTAGTTCGTCACCGCTACAGTGGCAGCTTTGTCGCGAATTGTCGCATGCAGCCTAACGCCCGCACGAATCTGCGCGCTCCGGCGTTTATGCCTTCGCACCACTTAATGCGGGGGACTGAATGCAGCGGGCCGGGATGTCGATTGCGTGGCGCGGAAGTGTGCAGCTTGCATGCGCGCTGGCGGTGTCTGCCTTTGTGCTCTCGTTTTCCTCACACGGCATGGCGCGCACCAGCCCGGTACCGGACGAGACCGAGACCGAGATTGTGGAATACGAACCCATGCGCATCGGCGGCGCGTTCGAGTTCCCGTGGTCGATCGCGTTCCTGCCGGACCGTTCGCTGCTGCTGACAGAGCGCATGGGCCGACTCCGGCAGATTCGCCCGGACGGCACCGTGCGCGACATTACGGGCCTGCCGCCGATATTCTCGTCGGGACTGGCCGGTCTGCTGGACGTCGCGGTCGATCCCGACTTCGCCAAGAATCGACAGATTTACCTTTCGCATGTCCATGGCAGCGCCAAGCATTCGACAATCCGGGTGATACGGGCGCAGCTCAGCCGCGACGACAACCGACTGATCGGAAAGTCCGTGATCTTCGAAAGCACCGGCGCCGAGAAGGACGAGCAGTATGGTGGCCGCCTGGCCGTCACGCGCGACGGGTATCTGTTTTTGACCGTCGGCGATCGCTGGGAACAGGATCGGGCGCAACGTCTTGACGATCACCTCGGTACCGTCATCCGGATCCGCACCGATGGCAGCGTGCCGCCGGACAATCCGTTCTACGGCCGGAAGGATGCGAAGCCGGAAATCTGGAGCTTCGGCCATCGCAACGCGCAAGGCCTCGCCTTCGACGAGGACCGTGGCCACCTTTATGCCGTCGAGCACGGGCCGATGGGGGGCGACGAACTGAACCGGATCGAACGCGGTCGCAATTACGGCTGGCCGGTCATTTCGCATGGCATCGCCTATGACGGAACACCGATCCCGGGCGGCAGGGCCCAAGACGGCATGGAGCAGCCGGCGCATGTGTTCGGCGAACCGCCGGCGCAGGCTCCTTCCGGCCTCGCAATCGACAGCGCCGGCGGTAGCCCAATTCTGTGGGTCGGCACATTGGCCGGTCAGGCGCTGCTGCGGCTCGACTGGGACGGCGAGGGCTGGCGCGAGACCCGGCTGCTGCATGAGCGACTCGGCCGTATCCGCGATGTCCGGGTCGGGCCGGACGGCCTGCTCTATGTCATCACAGATGACCTGGAGGGCGGGCTCTACCGGATCGATCCGATCATCGAGCAGGCGGGGCAGCCGCGTCCCGCGCGCTGATGTTGGTATCGCCGGGAAGCTTGCTATAACGCGCGCTTCCGCAAGCGAGCGACGCTGACCTATGACATCCGTTCCTCTCGACGGCGAACTGCGTGACGGGCGCCACACTTTCATCGTGCGCGTCTATTACGAGGACACCGACTTCACCGGCATCGTCTATCACGCCAATTACCTGCGCTACATGGAGCGGGGCCGAACGAACTATCTGCGGCTGATCGGGGCCGATCATCGCGTGCTGTTCGAGCAGACCGAGGAGGAGGCCCCGGGCTTCGCTTTCGTGGTGCGCTCGATGACGCTGGATTTCCTCAAGCCCGCGCGCATGGACGACATTCTCACGATCGTCAGCGAGCCGAACGAAGTGAAGGGCGCCTCCGTCACCATCCGGCAGCGGGTGATGCGCGGCGATGACTTGCTGGTGCAGGCGGATGTGCGCGTCGCTTTTATTTCCGGCGGGCGGGCGAAGCCGATCCCTAAGCCGCTGCGGATCGCGATGAAGGCGGACCAGGACGCGGCGAGCGCCTGAACCGCACCTGCACTGCGCTTGACTCCATGCGAGCCTGATCGGCAAAACGTTACGGCCGGTTAGCCAGAAGCAGGGAGCCCTGCATGTCGCGTCCGCCGTTTCCACCCTTCACCGAAGAGACCGCACGGCAGAAAGTCCGCATGGCCGAGGATGCCTGGAATTCTCGCGATCCGGTGAAGGTGTCGCTCGCCTACACGCCGGACTCGACATGGCGCAACCGTTCGGAATTTTTCGTCGGTCGCGACGCGATCGTGGATTTCCTTACCCGCAAATGGGCCAAGGAGCACGATTATCGCCTGATCAAGGATCTCTGGGCGTTTCACGGCAATCACATCGCGGTGCGCTTCCAGTATGAGTGGCACGACGAGAGCGGCGCCTGGTTTCGCTCCTATGGCAACGAGCAATGGGAGTTCGACGAAGCCGGGCTGATGAAGCGGCGCGAGGCCTCGATCAACGACGTTGCGATCGGGATCGAGGACAGGCGGTTCTTCTGGGACGCGCCCGGACGGCGTCCGGACGATGTGCCGGGGCTTGCGGCCGTTCCATTTTGAACGGCCGCCCATCGACGTGGCCCTTCGACGCATGTTAACCCCCTTCACATGGTCTGGAAACGCGGCAGCGGCCCGGAACGCGGCTATCACCACGGCAATCTGAAAGAAGCCTTGGTGCGCGCGGCGCTTGCCTTGATCGCCGAGAAGGGGCCGGCCGGCTTCACCTTCGCGGATGCCGCCCGCTGGGCCGGCGTCAGCGCCGCCGCGCCCTATCGCCATTACCGGGACCGCGAAGAGTTGCTCGCCGACGTCGCGCGGCGCGGCTTCGACGAATTTACCGACCGCCTCTTAAAAGCGTGGGACCAGGGAAAGCCCGATCCCCAAACCGCTTTCCAGCGTCTCGGCAAAAGCTATCTGGACTTTGCGCGCTCCGAACCCGCTTTCTACTCCGCCATGTTCGAGGCGGGAGTTCCGCCAGACGCCAACCCGGAACTCCGTGCAGCCGGCGACCGGGCCTTTGCGGTTGTTCGCTCCGCCTGCGAGGCGATTTCCCTGCTGCTGCCGAAGGACAAGCGGCCGCCGGCTTTGATGATGGCGCTGCACATCTGGGCGCTTTCGCACGGCATCGCGTCTCTGTTCGCGCGCGGCGACGGATCGCAGCGGGTGCTGCCAATGTCGGCGGAGGACCTGTTGGAAGCGGGAGTCCTTGTCTATCTGAGTGGTCTCGGCCTGCACGGGCGATAAGCCCGGCTTTGTGCCTCGAGGCAGACCTGAAATGACGCAACCGTGAAGCGCGCGCCTTGACGGGAGGGCAGAGCGCCGTTATGTAAATGTTATTAACATTCACATCTCGCCATGAGGATGCGATGAACGCGATGACACTCACGGACAAGATCGACGACTACGGCAGGCCAGCCTGGATCCTTCTGACGGTCCTCGGCTTCGTCGTGTGGTGGCCTATCGGCCTCGCCCTCCTGGCCTTTACGGTATGGAGCGGTCGAATGGCTTGCAGTCGCTACGGCATGGAACGCTGGCAGAACAAAATGACCCGCATGCAGGAGAAGATGGACCGCGTGCGCACCCAGATGCAGGGTGGTGGCGGTGCAGGCTTCTGGTCGCCGCCGTCGTCCGGCAACCGCGCCTTCGACGAATACCGTGCCGAAACGCTTCGCCGGCTCGAGGACGAGCAGCGTGAATTCCAGGAATTCCTGGTCCGTTTGCGCGAAGCCAAGGACAAGGCCGAATTCGACCAGTTCATGGCCGACCGGCGCGGACGCCCCGACATCACGCCCCCGTCACCGTCTCAGGCGTAACCGTCTCGCGTATCGTTACGCCTCGAATGCCCGCCGGTGATGAACCGGCGGGCGTTTTCATTTCGGTTCCACGGTCCCGGTGCGAAATGGATGCGCGCGACCCGCGAGTCTGAGGAGTTTCGCGACGACCGGGCTCTGGTCGTCATCCCCCCGGACTGGCCGCGCCGCGGCCGAGACAAATCGTAGCGAATCCGTAACCAATCCTTAACCACATTAGGCGCTGGTAGCAGGGAGGGAGACCCGGCCACGCCCTAGTTTGGCCAAGTTTCGCGGGGATTTCGTCGACCTTGCCGGAGGTGGACGGCGGCGTCTTCGCAATAATCGGATCTGTGTGCCGCGTTCGCCAACGGACGCGACCCGGTTTCCGATTTGGGACGGACACAGGCGTGCGACGTTTTGTCGGGCTGTCGAGCAATGGGCTGACGCGAGCCCGGAGAGACTTCGTATGGAAACCGACGTAGCGCAGTCGGCTCTGCCCGTTGCCGCGGATCTGTCGATTCTCGGCCTGTTCTGGCAGGCGCATTGGGTCGTGAAGGCCGTGATGATCGGGTTGCTGGCCTGCTCGATCTGGGTCTGGGCGATCGCGATCGACAAGTTCCTGCTGTTTCGCCGCACCAAGTCGGCGATGGACCGCTTCGAACAGGCCTTCTGGTCCGGTCAATCGCTCGAGGAGTTGTATCGGTCGCTCTCGGCCAAGCCGACGCATTCGATGGCCGCGTTGTTCGTGGCCGCGATGCGGGAATGGAAGCGCAGCTTCGAGGGGCATGCACGCTCCTTTGCCGGTCTGCAGCAGCGCATCGACAAGGTGATGGACGTCACCATCACGCGTGAGATCGACCGGCTGGAGCGCCGCTTGCTGGTGCTGGCGACCGTGGGGTCGGCCGGTCCTTTCGTCGGACTGTTCGGCACCGTCTGGGGCATCATGAACAGCTTCCAGTCGATCGCGGCCTCGAAGAACACCTCGCTCGCGGTGGTGGCGCCGGGCATCGCGGAAGCATTGTTCGCAACCGCGATTGGCCTTGTTGCGGCCATTCCGGCGACGATTTTCTATAACAAGTTCGTGTCAGAGGTGAACAAGCAGGCGCATCGGCTGGAAGGCTTTGCCGACGAATTCTCGGCGATTCTGTCGCGTCAGATCGACGAGCGGGGAACCTGACCGATGGCGATGGGTGGCGGAAGCGCGGGGGTCCAGGGCGGAAGCCGGCGGCGGCATAGCCGCAAGCCGGTCATGGCCGAAATCAACGTCACCCCCATGGTCGACGTTATGCTGGTGCTGCTGATCATCTTCATGGTGTCGGCGCCGCTGCTCACCGTCGGTGTGCAGATCGACCTGCCGCAGACCCAGGCCAAGAGCCTGAGCCAGGACAAGGAGCCGCTGACAGTCACCGTCAATACCAAGGGCGAAGTCTATCTGATGAATTCGGAGATCAAGGTCGAGGAGCTCATTGCCAAGCTCAAGGCGATCACCGAAGCGCGCGGCGGCGCCGACGAGCGCATTTACGTGCGTGGCGACAAGAACGTGAATTACGGTACTGTGATGCGGGTGATGGGGAGGCTGTCGGCGGCGGGCTTTCGCCGTGTTGCGCTTGTTACCGAGGTTGAACAGGGGACCTGATCCGCAGGGACATGAGGACTGGGCTCGCCATATCGAGTGTCGTGCATGCGTCCGCCTTGCTGTGGGCGGTGCTGACATTCGCCTCCAGTCCGCTGGATTCGATGCCGACGGAATCGCTGCCGGTCGACATTATTTCGCCGACGGAATTCAGCCAGCTCACTGCCGGCTCCAAGACCGCCAAGCTCCAGGAGGCGCCCAAGCCGCTGGTCGAAAAGGAAGGCGAGAAGAAGCAGGTCGAGGATCACACCGCCAAGATTTCCGAGAAGAAGGAAATCCAGGCGACCAAGAACGAGCAGACGCCGCCCAAACCGGTCGAGAAAACCGAAACCAAGCCCGATCCGAAGCCGGAGCCGCCGAAACCCGCGCAGCCGGCAGAGGCGAAGCCCGAACCGAAGCCAGAAGAAAAGCCTGATCCGATTGCCGAAGCCCTGAAGAAGGACGAGAGCAAGAAGAAGGAAGAGCAGAAGAAGCAGCAGGCACAGAAGGCCGTTCCGACGCCGCCGAAGAAGCAGCCGCCGAAAAAGCAGCCCGAATTCAATCCGCAACGCATCGCGGCACTGCTCGACAAACGCGAGCCGACCCGTCAGGCCGCGACAGGAGATTCCATCAATCGCTCCGCGTCGCTCGGCATTCCGACCGGCACGGCGGCGACGCTGTCGCAGAATGAACTCGATGCGCTGCGCGCCCGCCTGAAGCAGAATTGGTCGGTGCCGCCGGTCGCGGAAAAGATTGTGATCCGGATGGTGATCCGGCTGACGCCGGACGGACGGCTCGCATCGCCGCCGCAGGTCATGACGCGTGGCAGCGGGGCGGCCTTCGAGGCGTTCCGCGACAGTGCCGTGCGGGCGGTGATGGTCAGCCAGCCCTTCAACATGCTGCGCCGGGAAACCTATGAGACCTGGCGCGAGATCGACATCGATTTCGACGAACGCACGATGTTTGGATTTTGACAGAAACGATCATGACTGAAACCAGCAAATTTCATTCGGTGCTTACCCGGCGCAAGGCGCTCATTCTCGGAGCCGGCGCGCTCGGCGCGGCGTCGACTTTCCGGCTGCGCGATGCCGCCGCGCAGGTCCGGCTGCAGATTACCGAAGGCAATTTCCAGCCGATGCCGATCGCGATCCCGGACTTCTTCGGCAACAATGCCGATGCCGAGACCGCGCGTAACGTGTCGGGTATCGTCACCAACAACCTGCGCAGGTCCGGGCTGTTCGCGCCGATCGATCCTGCGGCCTTCATCCAGAAGCTGTCCGGCGCCGATGCGCCGCCGAATTTTCCCGACTGGCGTGCGATCAAGGCGCAGGCGCTGGTTGCCGGCCAGGTGGTGCGGCAGGGCGACGGACGCCTGCATGCGCGCTTTCGGCTTTACGACGTCTTCGGCGGACAGCAGCAGGCCGGCCAGCAATACACCACAACGCCGGAAAACTGGCGTCGCATTGCGCATATCATCTCGGATGCGATCTACGAGCGGCTGACAGGCGAGAAAGGCTATTTCGACACCCGCGTTGTCTTCGTCGACGAAAGCGGTCCGAAGGACCGCCGCGTCAAGCGTCTCGCCATCATGGATCAGGACGGCGCCAATGTGCGCTATCTCACGCGCGGCGACGATCTGGTGCTGACTCCGCGCTTTTCGCCGTCGACCCAAGAAATCACCTACATGTCGTTCGGGCAGGGCGACCCGCGCGTCTATCTTCTCAATATCGAAACCAACCAGCGCGAAGTCGTCGGTAATTTCCCGGGCATGACGTTCTCGCCGCGTTTCTCGCCGGACGGCCAGCGAGTGATCATGAGCCTGCAACAGGGCTCGAACTCGAATCTCTTCGTGATGGATCTGCGCTCTCGCGCCACGACGCGGCTGACGCAATCGCCTGCGATCGATACCGCTCCGTCCTATTCGCCGGACGGCGCGCGCATCTGCTTCGAATCTGACCGCGGCGGCTCGCAGCAGATTTATGTCATGGCCTCGACCGGCGGTCCGGCGCAGCGCATCAGTTTCGGCGAAGGCTCGTATTCGACGCCGGTCTGGTCGCCACGCGGCGATACCATCGCCTTCACCAAACAGGGCGGTGGACGCTTTGCGATAGGCCTCATGCGCGTCGATGGCTCCGGCGAACGCATCCTGACGGAGGGGTTCCACAACGAGGGACCGACCTTTGCGCCGAACGGACGCGTGATCATGTTCTTCCGCGAGGGAGGTGGGCAGGGCGGCCCCTCGCTGTATTCGGTCGACATCACCGGTCGCAACGAGCAGCGGATACCGACGCCTAGTTTTGCATCAGATCCTGCGTGGTCGCCGCTCTTGTCCTGATTTTCAGCGGCCGGAGCGTTGCGCGGCGGACGCACCTGAGATGTCCACCCGCGAGAATCGAAATTAGAGGTCGATTCGCCGCATTTTCGGCGTTAAGCGATGAGTAACCATTAACAATGGTTTGCGCCAAACGGCCGCGTTTCGGTGCGCTTTGTAGGGTCCCGTCAAGGTTGACGGAAGGTTCGCTTAACGATCCGGGCCTAAACCTTTCCGGTACGTAGTGAATGGAGTCACCAGGATGATTGCTGTGAGACAATCCCTGCGCCACTTGGACTTGCGTGGATTGATGCGCGCGATCGGGCTGATCGGCGTGCTGGCCGCCTCGCTCGCGGTGTCGGCTTGCGCGAACAAGCCCGGCGATCAGACCGCGGGCGCCGGTGGACCTGCCACCCCCGGCAGCCAACAGGATTTCGTCGTCAATGTCGGCGATCGCGTGTTCTTCGAATCGGACCAGTCCTCGCTGACGCCCCAGGCGCGCGCGACACTGGACAAACAGGCGCAATGGCTGGCGCGGTACTCGCAATACAGCTTCACGATCGAAGGTCACGCCGACGAGCGCGGCACCCGCGAATACAACATCGCCCTCGGCGCGCGCCGGGCGCAGACCGTGCGCGAATATCTGTCGTCACGCGGGGTCAATCCTCAGCGGATGCGCACCATCTCCTATGGCAAGGAGCGGCCGGTCGCAGTCTGCGACGATATCTCGTGCTGGTCGCAGAACCGCCGCGCGGTCACGGTGCTGAACGCCAGTTCTTAAGACAGCGACGTGACATTCGGCTGACGAATTGACTTTCTGGTGAACCGGCGTCCGCAAGGGCGCCGGTTTTGGTTTTGCTCCTTGCCAAAACGCCAATGGCGCGGGATCGTAGTTTTGCCATGATCCGACGAATCTCCCCCCTGATCGCCCTGTCGTTTGCCGGCCTCGTCGCCGGATGCGAAGAAGCCAATCGCTATGTGCCGCCGCCGCCACCGCAGGTGGCGGTCGCCAATCCGCTGAGCACGAAGGTGACCGCCTATCTCGAGGAGACGGGTACGCTCGCTGCCGTGAACTCGGTCGATCTGGTGGCGCGCATTCCCGGTTTCGTGACCGCGATCCAGTACACCGACGGCACCTTTGTGAAGAAGGGAACGCCGCTGTTCCAGATCGAGCCCCCTCCCTATAAGGCGAAATGGGATCAGGCGATTGCGGCGGTGGATGCTGCCAAGGCGCAACTTGCCAATTCGCAGGCCGAGTTCGAACGGCAAGCCGATCTGGTGAAGCGTCAGGTCTCGACGCAGGCGAATTACGACAAGGCGCTCGCGCAGCGCGACAGCGACAAGGCCAACCTCGAGGCGCAGCAGGCCAATGCGGAGGTTGCGCAGATCAATTACGGCTATACCCAGGTGTCGGCGCCATTCGATGGCATCGTGTCGGCACGCCTGATTTCGGTCGGCGAATATGTCGGCGCCAACAACACCCCGACCAAGCTTGCCACCATCGTACAGGTCGACCCGATCTGGGTGAATTTCAACATCAACGAGCAGGACGTTCAGCGCATCCGCGCCGAGCGCGCCAAGCTCGGCCTGACCAGCAACGACGTGAACAACATCCCGGTCGAGGTCGGGCTGCAGACCGACACCGGCTTTCCCTACAAAGGACACTTGGACTATGCCGCGCCGACGCTGACATCCGGCACCGGCACGCTGGCGGTGCGCGGCATCATCGACAATCCGAATGCCGCGCTGCTGCCCGGCTATTATGTCCGCGTGCGGGTGCCCGGTCCGGGCCAGGAGCGGCTTCTCGTTCCGGACGTGGCCATCGGATCGGATCAGGGCGGCCGTTATGTTCTCGTGCTGAACGCCGAGAACGTCATCGCGCAACGCAAGATCACGCCGGGCCAGCTTGTCGGCCCGATGCGCGTGGTTCTCGATGGGCTCAAGTCCGACGACCGCGTTGTGGTCGACGGGCTGCTGCGTGCCATTCCGGGGCAGAAGGTCGATCCCAAGGTCGAGACCCTGACTGCGCCGTCGCAGACCTGATCGAGGACGCAGGGTGATTTCAAAATTCTTCATCGAGCGGCCGGTCCTCGCCAACGTCCTTGCGATCCTGATGGTCGTGGTCGGTCTGGTCGCCCTCATCAACCTGCCGGTCTCGCAATATCCGAACGTCACGCCGCCGACGGTGCAGGTGACGACCTCGTATCCGGGTGCGAGCGCGCGCGTGGTGGTCGATACCGTGGCGCTGCCGATCGAGCAGCAGGTCAACGGCGTCGAGGACATGCTCTACATGCAGTCCACCAGCGCGGCGGACGGCACCTACAACCTGATCGTCACCTTCAAGATCGGCACCGACCTGGATTTCGCGCAGGTGCTGGTGCAGAACCGCGTCTCGAGCGCGCTGTCGCAATTGCCTGATGCGGTGCAGAAGCAGGGCGTCACGGTCCAGAAGAAGTCGACCGCGATCCTGATGTTCGTGACGCTGACGTCGCCGGACAAGAGCCGCGACAGCCTGTTCCTCGCCAATTACGGAACCATCAGTCTGCGCGACGAGCTGTCGCGCGTCTCGGGCGTCGGCAACGTGAATGTGTTCGGCGCCGGCCAGTATTCGATGCGCATCTGGCTCGACCCGAACAAGCTTTACGGGTTCGACCTGACGCCGCAGGACGTGATCAGCGCATTGCGATCGCAAAGCCAGGAGGTCGCGGCCGGCCAGATCGGCATTCCGCCGGTGCCGAAGGGGCAGGACTTCCAGTACACCATCGACATCACCGGCCGGCTCAACGAGGTCGAGCAATACGAGAATGTCGTGGTCAAGACCGGCTCCGGAGCCGGCGGCCAGTTCATCCGCATCAAGGATGTCGGACGTGTCGAACTGGGTGCCCAGACCTACAGCCAGATCTTCACGCAGGATGGAGATCCCGCGGCCGCGCTCGGCATTTTCCAGACACCCGGCGCAAACGCACTTGCAGTCAAGCAACTCGTCTCCGCCAAGATGGACGAGCTGTCGAAAGCCTTCCCGCCGGGCGTCCAGTATCAGATCCCCTTCGACACCACGAAATTCGTCAACGCCTCGATCAACGAGGTGTATCGCACGCTGATCGAGGCGGCGGTGCTGGTGCTGATCGTGATCCTGATCTTCCTGCAGGACTGGCGCGCCATGCTGGTGCCGGCGACGACCGTGCCGGTCACCATCATTGGCGCTTTCGCCGGCATGTGGGCGCTCGGCTTCACCGTTAATCTCTCTACGCTGTTCGCGATCGTGCTGGCGATCGGTATCGTCGTCGACGACGCGATCGTGGTGGTGGAGGGCGCCGCGCACAATATCGAGCGCGGCATGAGCGGGCACGACGCGTCGATCAAGGCGATGGACGAATTGTTCGGGCCGATCATCGGCATCACCCTGGTGCTGATGTCGGTGTTTATCCCGGCCGCATTCCTGCCGGGGCTGACCGGGCAGATGTACGCGCAATTTGCGCTGGTCATTGCCGCGACCGCGCTGCTCAGCGCCATCAACGCCGCCACCTTGAAGCCGACCCAATGCGCGCTCTGGCTGCGTCCTTCCGTGCCGCAGGAACAGCGCAACTTCGCCTTCCGCGCCTTCAACCGCGGATACCAGGCCTGCGAGCGCGCGTATGTGCGGCTGATCGGGGCGATGGTGCGCCATGCCGCTGTCGTGGGTGTGATCGCGCTGATGATCATCGGCGCGGCCGGTTACGGCCTGTCGCGGATTCCGACCGGCTTCCTGCCGATCGAAGACCAGGGCTATCTGCTGGCCACCGTGCAATTGCCGGATGGCGCATCGCTGGAGCGGACCAACGCCGCGCTGCAGAAGGCCGCCGAGATCGCGCGCAAGGTTCCCGGCGTCGAAAATACGCTGTCGATCGCGGGCGTCTCCGCGCTGGACAACAACGCGACCCTCGCCAGTTCCGGCGTGATCTACATCATCCTGAAAGACTGGAGCGTGCGCGGCAAGGACGAGCAATTGCTGCCGCTGTTCACCAAGCTCTCTCGTGAATACGACCAGATCATGGAGGCGAAGATCGCCGTCCTGCCGCCGCCGCCGATCCAGGGCATCGGCAATGCCGGCGGTTTCACCATGATGGTGCAACTGCGCGACGGCTCGTTCGATTTCACCAAGCTGCAGGCCATCACCAACCAGATCGTCAGCAACGCGCAGTCGCAGACCGGATTGCAGCGCGTGCAGACCTCGTTCCGTGCCGACGTCCCGCAGTTGATCGTCGAGGTCGACCGGGTGAAGGCGCAAACGCTGTTCGTGCCGGTCAACGCGGTATTCGAATCGATATCGAGCTATCTCGGCTCGACCTATGTCGCGCAATTCAACAAGTTCGGCCGCACGTTCCAGGTCTATGTGCAGGCCGACGCGCAATATCGCGTCAAGCAGAGCGACATCGACAAGCTGTCGGTGCGCAGCGACAAGGGCGACATGGTGCCGGTCGGCACGCTGGTGAAGATCACGCCGTCGGTGGGACCGTCGCTGATCACGCTCTACAATCTTTATCCGGCCTCCACCGTCATCGGTCTGCCGGCGTCCGGCTTCTCCTCGGGCGAAGCGCTGTCGCTGATGGAGCAGATTGCGAACCGGACGTTGCCGCGCGGATCGTATTTCGAATGGACGGCCATGTCGTATCAGGAGAAGACCGTCGGCAATCAGATGTATATCGTGTTCGCGCTGGCCATGCTGCTCGTCTATCTGGTCCTCGCTGGCCAGTATGAGAGCTGGTATGCGCCGGTCTCGATCATCCTCTCGGTGCCGCTGGCGCTCGTCGGACCCGTGCTGGCGCTGAAGGGCCTCAAGCTCGACAACAACCTCTACACCCAGATCGGTCTGGTCCTGCTCATCGCGCTGGCCGCCAAGAACGCGATTCTGATCGTCGAGGTGGCGCGCGAACACCGCGTGCGCGACGGCAAGCCCATTCTCGAAGCCGCTGTCGACGCCGCCCGTGCCCGTTTCCGTGCGATTCTGATGACGTCCTTCGCCTTCATCATCAGCATGGTGCCGCTGGTGCTGGCGAGCGGCGCGGGCGCCAGTGCCCGCAAGTCGATCGGCCTGACTGTGTTCACCGGCATGATCGCCTCGACCTGTCTCGCGGTGCTGTTCGTGCCGTCGCTGTTCGTGCTGATCCAGCGCTTCGAGGAATGGCTGCAATCGCGAAAGAAGCCGAAAGTGGCGGCGCCGAGTTCGGCGGGATGAGCGCGCCAAACGGTCGCGCATCCGGCAAGTCATAATTTCGACGCCTCGCCGCCTATGCTATGGTCTTGTATCCCCGTCCAGAGTTGCTGTCTCATGCGCCTGAAGCCGCATCTATTTGTCATCGCCCTGACGACCCTGTTTTGGGCTGTCGTTCCCGCGTCGGCGCAGATGTCCGCGTCCGATCTGGTGATGCGGCTTGAGGCGCTGGAGAATCAGGTCCGCCAGCTCACCGGTCAGGTCGAGCAGTTGCAGTTCCGCAATCAGCAACTCGAGCAGCAGGTACGAGGCGGCGCAGGCATGGCCGAACCCGCACAGCGCGCGCAGCCACAGCGCCCCCCGATGCAGCAGCAACCATCGATGCAGCAGCAGCCGATGCAGCAACAGCCGATGCCGATGCCCGGCCGCCGGTCCGAAGCGGACCTGCCGCCGCCTGATCAGGGTGCCGACCAGCGTTACGGGATTGATCCGCGTGCCCCCGGGGCGGACCCCCGCTACGCTCATCGCGACAATCCGAATGCCGCTGCCATGCCGGCCCCCGGCGGACGGCGGGGCGATGCCTTCGACCCGAATGCAAGTCCGGCCGCGCCCGGTGCGCCGCGACCGCTTGGTGCCCTGCCGGCCGGTCAACCGTCGGCACCGGTTGCCGACAACGAGGTCGGCGGTCCTGGAGCCCCCATGGATCTGGACCCGTCACGTCGCGGGATTGCGGTGCCGCCTTCGCCGCAGCAGCAGATGGGGGGTACGGGCGTCGCGGCGGTGCAGCCGCCCGGCAATTCGCCGCGCGATTATTTCGATCTCGGCGTCGGCTTTATCCGGCAGAAGGATTATGCCTCGGCCGAACAGACATTCCGGGATTTCCTCGAGCGGTTTCCCTCCGACCGGCTCGCGCCCGACGCCAATTACTGGCTTGGCGAAAGCCTGTTCAACCGCAGGCAATATCAGGAAGCGGCCGAGGTCTATCTCGTGGTGACCACCAAATACGAGACCGCCTCCCGCGCGCCGGATTCGCTTCTTCGGCTTGGCCAGTCGCTCGCGGCGATCCGGCAGAAGGAAATGGCCTGCGCATCCTTCGCCGAGGTTGCACGTAAATATCCGCGATCGTCGGTTGCCGTGAAACAGGCGGTCGAGCGGGAACAGAAGCGTGTCGGCTGCTGACGCCCAACCGGTATCGGCTGCCGAGGCGCGCAAGCTGTTCGCGCCGTTCGCGGATCAGCGCAAGATCGTGATTGCGGTGTCCGGAGGACCCGATTCCACCGCGCTGCTCTGGCTTGCGTCGCATTGGCGCGCCACACGCAACGATGCCCCGGAATTGATCGCGGTCACGGTCGATCATGGCCTGCGCCCGGAGGCCCGGGTTGAGGCGAACGCGGTCGGGCTCCTCGCGCAACGGCTCGGTGCCGCGCATCGCATCCTGCGCTGGGTGGGTGCGAAGCCGAAGACCGGCATCCAGGAGGCCGCCCGCAACGTGCGCTATGCCCTCATCGCGCAGGAAGCTAAGCGCGTTTCCGCCGGTCAGATCCTGACCGCGCACACGCTGGACGATCAGGCGGAAACGGTTCTGTTGCGGCTGCTCTGCGGCAGCGGGCCTGCCGGATTGCAGGCGATGACGGAGCGCGCTCCCTATCCCGGCGAGCCCGCGCTTTCGCTTGCGCGACCGTTCCTGTCTCTGCCCAAAGCGCGCCTGCTGGCCACGCTGCGCGAGGCGGGACTTCCGTTTGCCGACGATCCGAGCAACCGCGATCCTCGCCACACCCGGCCGCGCCTGCGACAGATCATGCCCCAGCTCGCGGCCGAGGGGCTGACCGCCGAGCGGCTCGCGACCCTGGCGAAGCGCCTGCAGCGCGCGGATGCCGCCTTGCGCCATGCCGTGGCTGCGGCCTCGGAGCGGGTCGCGCTCACGGCCTGGGAGGAGGGTGGCCGGATCGTATTCGACCGCAAGGATTTCGTCGCTTTGCCGGCCGAAATCGGGCTCAGGCTTCTCGGCCAGGCAATCGGGGATGCCGGAAATGAGGGGCCGGTCGAACTCGGCAAGCTGGAAACGCTATTTGCGGCCCTGGCGCAGGCGCCGGGCGGGACCGGCTTTCGCCGCACGCTGGCCGGCGCAATGGTCACTGCGACCTCCGCCGAACTGGTCATCGAGCGGGCACCCCCGCGCCGGCAACGGCCGGGGACGTCCGCCGGGCGCCGCATTCCGGTCTTAACCACGGGGAAAACTGGTCCATTCGGACAGGCTGGGACGCGTTAGAGTGGTTCCGCCTTGGGGGTGGCGGCCGGCGGCGGTTTGCAGGCCGGTTCACTTGGCAGGCGGGGTCAGCAGACATACATTGCAGCGGCGGGGGGTAAGTTTCAGAGCCCTCTCCCGCCTGCACCTGATGGAAGTCGCTCTCTGGATGCAAGTTGCGCTCTGGACGGTGCGGTTCAACAAGGACACGTGATGAACGCAAATCTTCGGAATTTCGCCCTCTGGGTGATCATCGTCCTGTTGGTCCTTGCCCTCTTCACCCTGTTCCAGTCGCCCAGCCAGCGCCAGGCGTCGCAGGACATTTCCTTTTCGCAGCTGCTGACCGAAGTCGATGCCGGCCGGGTCCGGGACGTTGTCATCCAGGGTCAGGAGATCCACGGCACCTTCACCGATCTGAAGCCGTTCACCACCTACGCCCCGAACGACCCGACCCTGGTCCAGCGCCTCTACGGCAAGGGGGTGACCATCACCGCCCGCTCGCCGCAGGAGCAGGTGCCGTGGTTCGTGCAATTGCTGGTCTCCTGGCTGCCATTCATCGCGCTGTTCGGCGTGTGGATTTTCCTCTCGCGACAGATGCAAGGCGGCGCCGGCAAGGCGATGGGCTTCGGCAAGTCGCGCGCCAAGCTGCTGACCGAAGCGCATGGCCGGGTGACCTTCGAGGACGTCGCCGGTGTCGACGAAGCCAAGCAGGATTTGCAGGAGATCGTCGAATTCTTGCGTGACCCCTCGAAATTCCAGCGCCTCGGCGGACGCATTCCGCGCGGCGTATTGCTGGTCGGCCCTCCGGGAACGGGTAAGACGCTCATCGCTCGCGCCGTCGCGGGTGAAGCGAATGTGCCGTTCTTCACGATTTCCGGCTCGGACTTCGTCGAGATGTTCGTCGGCGTCGGCGCGAGCCGTGTGCGCGATATGTTCGAGCAGGCCAAGAAGAACGCGCCCTGCATCATCTTCATCGACGAAATCGACGCGGTCGGCCGTCATCGCGGTGCCGGCCTCGGCGGCGGTAACGACGAGCGCGAGCAGACGCTCAACCAGCTGCTGGTCGAGATGGACGGCTTCGAGGCGAACGAGGGCATCATCCTGATCGCCGCCACCAACCGCCCCGACGTGCTGGATCCCGCACTGCTGCGTCCGGGCCGCTTCGACCGTCAGGTCATCGTGCCGAACCCGGATGTGGTCGGCCGCGAGCAGATCCTGAAGGTGCATGTCCGCAAGGTGCCGCTGGCGCCGGACGTCAACCTGAAGACCATCGCACGCGGCACGCCCGGATTCTCCGGCGCCGACCTCATGAACCTCGTCAACGAAGCGGCGCTTATGGCGGCCCGGCGCAACAAGCGCATGGTCACCCAGCACGAATTCGAGGACGCCAAGGACAAGGTGATGATGGGCGCCGAGCGCAAGTCGCTCGTCATGACCGAAGAAGAAAAGATGCTGACCGCCTATCACGAAGGCGGCCATGCCATCGTCGCGCTCAACGTCAAGGCCACCGATCCGGTGCACAAGGCCACCATTATCCCGCGCGGCCGTGCGCTGGGCATGGTCATGCAATTGCCGGAACGCGACAAGTTGTCGATGAGCTTCGAACAGATGACCTCGCGGCTCGCCATCATGATGGGCGGCCGCATCGCCGAGGAAATGATCTTCGGTCACGACAAGGTCACGTCGGGTGCGCAGTCCGACATCGAGCAGGCGACCCGGCTCGCGCGTATGATGGTGACGCGCTGGGGCTTCTCGAAAGAGCTGGGCACCGTCGCCTATGGCGAAAACCAGGAAGAGGTGTTCCTCGGCCACTCGGTGTCGCGCCAGCAGAATATCTCCGAGGAGACCGCGAGGAAGATCGACATCGAGGTGCGGCGGCTGGTCGAGGAAGGCCTCAACGAGGCGCGTCAGATATTGACTGATCGGCGCGAGGAACTCGAAATCCTGGCAAAGGGCCTGCTCGAATACGAGACTCTCTCGGGCGACGAAATCAAGGACCTGATCGCCGGCAAGCCGCCGGTGCGCGAGGGCTTCACCGAGCCGACGCAACCGCGGGCCTCCGCGGTGCCGCCGGCTGGCAAGACCCGGCCACGGCCCGAACCGCCGACCGGGGATATCGCGCCTCAGCCGCAGGGTTGATCCGGCCTGACATGAAAACGCCCGCCGCTCGGCGGGCGTTTTTTATTGCGCCGGGCGTGACATCGCGTTGAGGTTTCACCGCCTTGCGTAATGTCGCGCTATAAGTGCGCATGCCCCTGCAGTCTCGCGTCACGCCTTCAGGTGAACTTGTCGCCGACCCCGCGCGCGGTTTGTTCATGGGCAATCGCGGCGGACGCATCCACCGCGATGACCGTACGCTCGGCAATCGTCGTTATGCGTCCAAGCAATGGATCTGCTGCCGGCTCGACTTCAAAGGCCGCCAGCGCAGCGTCTGGGGCGGTGGCTATACCGAATTGTTCTTTCTCGATGAGGTCACTGCGCTGGCGGCCGGTCATCGCCCCTGTTTCGAATGCCGGCGCGCGCACGCGCTGGCCTTCGCCGGAGCGTGGCAGCGCGCCGTCGGATATCGTCCGTCGGCCCCGGCGATGGATCACATCCTTCACGCCGAACGCCTGATCGGCCGGGAAAAACGCACGCACCGCCGCAACATCGACGATCTTCCCGATGCGACGATGATCCTGCGTGAAGGCGCTGCTTTCGCCGTGCGCGGCGACGCCATCCTGAGATGGTCGCCAGTGGGCTACACCGGACGATGCGTGCGTCCGGTGTCGACGATTGTCGACGTGTTGACGCCTCCGTCGATCGTGACGGTGCTGGCCGCAGGCTATGCCCCGCACTGGCATCCTGATGCCGCCGGTTGAGAGCCGGGATTAGCGGCTCATGTGCAGCCGCTTGCAGAAACACCCCTGGGTCCGCTAAAAGACCCCTGCAAAAGCCAGCGGTTAACACCACATTAACTGCGGCACTGCACTCTAACGGTCTGTTTTTCGAGGGTTTTTCGGCATGTCCGCGCAGGACTTCCATCGCGCGACGAAACGGGGGGCGGTCGACGCCCGGCCCGGTGCTGCCCTCATTCTCGGCGGTCTCCTGCTCCTTACGCGCCCCTGAGGGCCGGCTGGGCTTTGTTGCCTGGGTGCTCAGGGGTTCGCGAGACGGAAAGCCCTGAAATCGCGCCCTTCAAAGCGGCGCAGGACGAGACAAGGATCACACTCCCATGACCACGGCCCAGACCACGGCCACCACCGCCGACACCCAGCGCTCCGACAAGGACCGCGTCGTCATTTTCGACACCACCCTGCGCGACGGCGAGCAATGCCCGGGCGCAACCATGACCCATGATGAAAAGCTCGAAGTCGCCGAGCTGCTGGACGAGATGGGCGTCGACGTCATCGAGGCCGGCTTCCCGATCGCCTCGGAAGGCGATTTCGCCGCCGTGCAGGAGATTGCCCGGCGCTCCAAGAACGCGGTGATCTGCGGTCTGTCTCGCGCGGCGCCGAAGGACATCGACCGCTGCGCGGAAGCGATCCGCCCGGCGGCCCGCAAGCGGATCCATACCTTCCTGTCGACCTCGCCGGTCCACATGAAGTGGAAGCTGCAGAAGGAGCCGCACGAAGTCTACGAGATGGTGATCGGCCAGGTGACGCGGGCGCGCAGCCATACCGACGACGTCGAATGGTCGGCAGAGGACGGCACCCGCACCGAGCACGATTTCCTGTGCCGCTGCGTCGAGGCCGCGATCAATGCCGGCGCCACCACGATCAATATCCCCGACACGGTGGGCTACACCACGCCGGAGGAATATGCGGCGCTGTTCCGGATGGTGCGCGAGCGGGTGCCCAATTCTGACCGCGCGGTCTTCTCGGTGCATTGCCATGACGATCTCGGCATGGCGGTGGCGAATTCGCTGGCCGGCGTGACCGGCGGTGCACGCCAGATCGAATGCACGATCAATGGCATCGGCGAACGCGCCGGCAATGCCGCGCTGGAAGAAGTCGTGATGGCGATCAAGACCCGCAACGACGTGCTGCCGTTCTGGACCGGCATCGACGCCACCATGCTGACGCGTGCGTCGAAGCTGGTGTCGGCCGCGACCTCTTTCCCGGTGCAATACAACAAGGCGATCGTCGGACGGAATGCATTCGCGCATGAGAGCGGCATCCATCAGGACGGCATGCTGAAGAATACCCAGACCTACGAGATCATGCTGCCGGAAAGCGTCGGCGTGAAGCAGACCTCGCTGGTCATGGGCAAGCATTCCGGCCGTCATGCCTTCGTGCACAAGCTGGAAGAACTGGGCTACAAACTCGCCGCCAATCAGCTGGAAGACGCCTTCGTGCGGTTCAAGGCGCTGGCCGACCGCAAGAAGCACATCTACGACGAGGATATCGAGGCGCTGGTCGACGAGGAGATCGCGCACGAGCACGATCGCATCACGCTGACCTCGCTGACGGTGATCGCCGGCACCCGCGGTCCGCAATCGGCGACGCTGGAACTCGATATCGACGGCCGCCAGCAGACGGTGCAGTCGACCGGCAATGGTCCGGTGGATGCGATCTTCAACGCCATCAAGGCGCTGGTGCCGCATGAGGCCGTGCTGGAATTGTATCAGGTGCACGCGGTGACCGAGGGCACCGATGCGCAGGCGGAAGTCTCCGTGCGCCTCGCGCAGGGCGATTATTCGGTGACCTCGCGCGGGGCCGATCCGGATACGCTGGTGGCGTCGGCAAAGGCCTATCTGGGCGCGCTCAACAAGCTGATCAGCCGGCAGACACGACACGCCGACGGAGGCCGCCGGCGGATCCATTCCACGGATGTGGGATAGTCCTTGCGTCGTGCTTTCCTTCCCCGAAGGGGGAGGGAAAGCACGGCGATCTGCGGGCGCCGCAATGCCTCATTCCGGCCCCATTAAGTGTCGGATTTTGAAAGATTTATTGATCTTGCGTTAACCGGTTCCGTGTTGTCGGAACGGCCCGCCTGCGCTACCCCGCATTGCAGCAATCACAGACATCGCGGGGTTCTCAATGTGGAAGGCGTTTGTCGCCGGTCTATTCGTGCTGGCTTTTTCCGGGTCCATCGCAACCTCCGTCCCGGCCTCTGCCGACCCGGGCCGGCTCGAGGCCGGTATCGCCCGCTTCAAGGCCGCGCTGCGCCTGACGCCCGCGCAGGAGCGGCATTGGCCGCGGGTTGAAGCGGCTCTTCGTTCCCTGGCGAGTGAAGGCGAGCGTCAGCAGGTGGCGGACGCTTCCGGAAATTCCGGCTTCTTCGGGCGCGTGGGAACGCGCGCGACCGAAATGGCGATGAGCGCATCGTCGATGCGCCGGCTGGTGTCCGCGGCACGGCCACTCGTCAACTCGCTCGATCAGGAACAAAAGCGCGAAGCGGTCACGCTCGCACGGGCGATGGGCTTCGGAAGCCTGGCCGCGCGTCTCCAATAGCCGCGTCGGGCAACATCGCGAAATCTCAAGGCCGCTCCCTGGAGCGGCCTTTTTCTTGCCTGTCAGCCGATGTCGCGCTTTGCTTCGGCGACAAGGGCGGACAAATCGCCGCTCGCGTCGGCGACTTCCGAATGCTCGCCCAGCGACGCCGGCGGTGCGATCAGCCGGTGCCGCCAGATGCCGACGATGGTCATGACCGCTGCCAACGGCGCCGCCGCCATCGCCCAGCCATCGCTTGGATAGAACAGCACGAACAGCGACAATGCTCCCGTCAGCAGCCGCAATCCGGTATCGGCGGACCGGTTCGTCAGGAAGCGACCGAACATCGCAAAGGCGAAGCCGCAGGTGCCGATCATGACCAGCACCGTATCGGTGAATTGCAGCCAGCCGGTCGTCACCACCATGTTCGAGCGGGTGAAGATCGCAAAGGTCATCAGCGTGATTGGCAGGCAGATTTTCAGCGCTTCCCACATCGTTCTCATGAACGACGCTTCCGCGATGCGGGCCGATATCGCCGCCGTCAGCGACGTCGGCGGCGACAACTCGCCCCAGACCGAAATCAGGAACACGAAGAAATGCGCAACCCACGGGTTGACGCCGAGAGCGACCAGCGGCTGCACGATGATGACGGCGCCGATGATGTAGGTCGCGGTCGGCGGCAATCCGGCGCCGACCAGCCAGCCGAAGATATAGGCCATCGCGATCATGGCCAGGATATTCCACGAGCCGAGATCAAGCAGCGTGGCGCCCATCCGGTTGATGAAACCGGTGACCGTGAACAGGCCTATCATGATGCCGAGCGTCGCTAGCAGCAGCGTCAGGTAAGACGTCATGTCGCCATGGGTCTCGATGCTGAGCCTGATATTGCCGAGCAAGGTTTCCTCGGCGACCTGCGGATCCTTCAGGACATGCTTGAAATAGAGGAAGTTCGCCATCAGGACGAAAAACATGAAGCCGGCGGTATAGAGCGCGGCTAGCAACTCGCCGGTGCCGACATATCCCATCAGGAAGATGAGAAAGAGCACCGAAACGAAGAAGATCGAGGTCTTCACCTGGTCGTAGGTCACAACCGGCGGAGAAGCGATCTCGTCGCGGGGCAGGAGCCGCACGCACAGAAGATACACCGCAAGCGCCAGCGACACGTAATAGACGGCTGCCAGCGCGAAGCCGCGGGCCACGACGTCCCAATACGGCACGCCGAGAAATTCCGACATCAGGAATGCGCCGATGCCCATCAGCGGCGGCATCAGCAGCCCGCCCATTGATGCCGCAGTTTCCACCGCGGCGGCAAAGGTCGCCGGAACGCCGTAGCGTTTCATCAGCGGAATCGTGATGCTTCCCACCACGACCGCGTTTGCGGACCCGCTGCCGCTGATCGTGCCGACGGCGAGCGAGCCGAGCACTGCCGTCTGCGGCACCATCTGCCGTGACCGCCCGGCGAGCCTCCGCATCACGTTGATCATGGCACTCTGGGCGCCGAATCCGCGCGCGGCCGCAGCCAGCAGCAGGAAGGCGGCGATCACCGTCAGCGCAATCTGTCCATAGATCCCGTAGATGCCGGTCGACATCTCGACGGTGCTGGACGTCACGACACGATGGAAGGTTGTGCCGGGGTGCCAGAAAAAGTCGAACGGGCTGAGATAGCCGTACAGCGTGTAGAAGACGAGGACGAGGTTGATCCAGAACAGAGCCGGATGCGCCAGCCGCGATAGCTCCATCACCAGCAGAAACATCAGCAGGCCGCAGATGAAGTCCTCGCGCGTGTACGAACCCTGGCGGTAGATGGCGATCTCCTCGAACTCCCACCAGAAATGCCAGAACGCATAGAGCGCGATGGCGATATAGGCGATGACGAGGATGTCGTTCACGCGTGGTGGCAGCCACTTGTAGAAATAGCCTTCGCGGTACATGAAAAGAATCTGGAGAATGATCGCGATCGGAATCAGCCGCGATGCCAGTTCCTGGGGGCCGCCGGCGCCGGTATAGAAATAATAGAGCAGCCAGCTCAGCAGGACTGTCGAGAAAAACAGAATAACGTTGTTGAGGCTGAAATGCCTCCTGATCCCCTCGGACATCATCGCCGTCCCCATCGTCGGCTTGTCTTTGTTTTATTGTTGGTCTTTTGTCGTTGCCCGGTGCGTGCGCGGCCGCCGCGCAGCGGAGCAACAGGTCAGTTCACATCTGAAGAAAACGGGCGAGGGGACGCGCCTGCCCGCGCATCCCCCCGCCCGAAAATTATCGCCTCATCCGATCAGCTTCCGCTGGTCGCAATCTTCCACTTGTCGTCCCACGCCTTGTGTTCCTTCAGGAACTTGGCGAGGCCCGCATGGACTGGAATATCCGGGTTGGCCTTGATGCCGTTGACCTGCATGCCGACGAAATCTTTCGCCATCGGCGTGAAGCCCGCGTCCGCCTTGGCGAGCACGTCGCGATTCTTGTAGAAGGCAGAGAGCAGCTTGTAGACGACATCTTCCGGCATGTCGGCGCGCATGTTGTAGGCGAACAGGATCGGCACGCCCTGGATGTTCTGAACGCCGACATCCTTCGCGAACACCTTCGAGCTGACATCGGCAATCGTCAGCCCTGCCGCTTTCAGCTTCTCGACTTCGTCGGGGCACGGATTGACGACCTTCACGTCCATCCGAACTTCGGTTTCCTTCCAGTAGGGCGCGAGCGAGGCGCCAGAGGTCGTGTAGGCGACCGAGCCCGCGATCGTGCCGCCTTTCAGCGCGTCGGACTGTGTTTTCGGGTCGATCTGCACGTGCTTGAAGTCATAACCGAGGGCCTTGTACATGCGCTGGAAGTTGAGCCAGTTCATGAAGCCGGCGGGCGTGAAGAAGGTCGGCTTGCCGGACAGGTCCTTCAGGCATTTGAACTGGGCCGCCTTGTCGGCCGGCACCGCCATGAAGGATTCCATCGGATAGGCATACCAGGTGTGGACCAGCTTGCCCTTGCCAGGCGTGTAGCTCTTGAAGCCGCCCTCGCCAGCGTAAAGCTGCGTCATGCCGACATCGGCGGTGTAACCGATCTCGCCGTTGCCATCCATCGCGGCCTTCATGGCGGCGGTGGTCGCGGGATAGGGATTGACGGTGATGGTGTATTCGCCGCCCAGCGCTTCCTCGGCGACCTTCACCATGGCGGCGGCCACCTTATAGCCATACGAGTCCACGCTCGAGGTGGACCAGCGGATCGACTTGCGTTCCTGCGATTGCGCGAGCGGCGAGGTGGTGGCGACGATCGCGGTCGCCAGTCCCGCCGCCGATAGCGCCAGCCAATGGCGGCGTTTGATGCCTTGCATTGCGTCTCTCCCTGTTCGTTTCGCGTCCCGGTGGCCCGGTTGTTTTTTTCCCGGTTGCCCGCTGAGCCGGTTGACCCGGCCATGGCGAAGTCTAGCCGATGACAATGGCTGGCGCGCACAAAAAGGGGCTGCAAAGTGGCAATCGGTCGCGGCCAACCAGGCGCAGGAACGGGAAACCTGTCCGATATTTAAGTTGAAGCGCGGCAGTCCCGCCTTAGTTTGACGTGAGTGGAGACGGGATATGGCGCTTTTGCCGGTGTGAAAGCGCAAATTGTCTGGTTTTTTGAGCTTCGGTGGCCGGACCGTAATGACGATGGGGATCCAGCGAGGCGACATCTGACCTGGCGACAATGGTTCTAGCTACGGAAGCGGCGATTATTCTGAGCCCCCCAGCCCCCACAATCGCCGCCTTACCGGAGGCCGCCGGGACCCCCCGCCCGGCGGCCTTTTTTCTTTTGAAACCCGGCGTTTTGTCACCGTTCGCATCTTCCCGGGATCGGCCCGAAGCGTCGCGCGTTGAGGCCCTGACAGGTCCGAACTCGCCGTCCCACGGTCGCCGAGGCCGGCAGCGAAATCGGCGTTTTGAAGGAGATGTGGAATGAGCGGGCAAGCGGGCGGCTGGATGTGGCTGTTGTTGAATGTTGGTCTGGTGGTGCTGCTCGCGGGAGCCTTGGGCTACGGGATGTGGTCCTGGCGGGCCGCGGCGCAGTCCCGCGATGGATCGGCTCCGCGACCGGAAGACCGAGGAATTGCACCGCCGGCCGGATCCGGACGAGGCTGCGCCGCTCCCCGGGGGCAAACGCTCGCGCTAACGGCGGCAGAAGCAGGGCGTCGGCGGTCTGGTCAGGGCGCCGCGGAGGGTTCGTTCTATCTGGCGTCTCGCCGGACGGCCGGACCCGCGTCCTGGACCGCGACGACGGACCAGTGGTTCCGGTTCTCAGGCGGCAGGATTTTCAGCTCGACCGGTGAATTTAGGTGCGCGGCGGACGAATTTAGTCGCACCTTCGCTGGACACCGCGAAAGGCCTTTGGTAAGCCAGCCGCGCTTCGCCTGATGGCGAGTGAGTGGCCCGGGCGCATAGCTCAGTTGGTAGAGCAGCTGACTCTTAATCAGCGGGTCCAAGGTTCGAATCCTTGTGCGCCCACCATTGCTTTCACAGCACTTTTCCGGGTTCTGCCCCAGAACATCCAAGACCAGTTGGGTGTTCAGTTGGGCGTTTTTGTTCCCTTTTCGAGCTTGCGGATTGCGCTCTCGGCCAGAGCCGGATCGCGGTGAAGGTAGTGCGCATCAAGAATTGACCGCACGTCACGGAGACTGTGACCGGTAATGGTCGCAATTTCGGCTTCGCTACAGTCGGCCAGGGCTAGCCGGGTGACCGCCGTGCCGCGCAAATCGTTGTAGGTCACGCCGACGATGCCAGCGCTCGCACAGGCCTTGCGCCAGGAGGCGCGAAAGCCGTCCGAGGTCCAGCCGGCGCCGTCGCTGTTGACCAAAATCGGGCCCTGTTTGCCACCCACCGCATCGAGCGCGGCTTTCAGCGGCGTACCTACCGGCACGACCACCCGCCGCCCTGTTTTGGATTGTCGCAGGCGGATGACCTTCCCATCGTATTGGGTCCACGAGAGCCGTAGAAGGTCGCCCTGCCGTTGCCCAGTCCAAAGCGCCAACAACAACGGCAGATGCAGATGCGCCGGCGCGCCTTTAAGGAACGTTGCCTCATCGTCGGCAGTCCAGACCTTGTCCGCGCGCGAGCCGCGATAGACGCGCCCGCCTTTCTCGCAAGGATTGGTTACGACCAAGCCGCGGTTCAAACCCCAGGACAAGATGCGAGCCAAAACTGCCCAGGCATAGTCCGCCTGGCGCCGTCCCGACTTCGCGGCGATCGTGTCGCGCCAAGCCAAGAATTCGCCTCGCGTCCGGCGATCACTCAGACCGGAAAGCTTGAGGGAGCCGAATTTGACCTCAATGCGCTTGATCAGCGCGACATAGCTACGTCGCGTGCTGTCAGCCAGTTGGAGGAAGTCCTCGCTTGCTTGATAGGCCTGCATAACGGTGATCAGGACGCCAGCCGGCGGCTGCACCTTTCGGTTTACCGCCTCATTGTAGCTCGCCATGAACTCAGGCGTTCCGGGAGTGCCACGAAGTGCAGGACCGCCCTTCCAAGCGTACCAATAGGTCACCGTGCGGCCATCCGCCAGACGCTTCGTAACTCGATTGAGCCCTTTAAGCCTTACGCGCATCGGCCGCCTTCCATTCATCGAATGCGCTTTGGGCTTCCGACTTTATGTCCTTCGTTGCGTCGATCAAGATCGCGCCGTCGGGCAAAATTCGCACCTGTCCAACATCGAATCCGGCAGCCTTCGCGCCCCTCAAAGCGCGGGTGACGTCTGCCTGTTTGAACCGTGGGCTAGCGCGAGGCACGGCCAAGCCTCCTACGGGCGCCTGACGATAATCGGAGCGACGGGGAAGGGCCGCAGTGGCGGGCGGCCAGGATGTCTGCGGCATGGCGGGGCGATTTCCCAAGCTGGCTGCGATTGTCCGCTAGCTGTGCCATCTCAATCCCCAACTGCGCATCTCTGAAATCTCGCCGTAAGCGACAGAATTGTCTTGACTGTAAGCAGGCGAAGGCAGGCGGGCACTTCAGCCCACCGCCCTAACGCCTTCCGAGCCCGGTGCGGCTCCCGACTCCTTCGATAGGCAAGAGAACCGAGGCCAACTCGCGCGGTAAGGCCTCAACACCAATCTGCTCGCCTCTCTTGAATTGCAGCGGTCTCCGCGCCCGCACGACGAAAATGCCGTCCTGTCTCGTTAAGACGTCGACATTGTGCGATCTTGCCTCGAATTGCTCGGCAGTTAGCCGCACCACCTGGTCGCCTTCGATGACAGCAAGTTTGCCATCCACCTGATACGTCTTCATATCGGGTTATCCTCGTGCAAAGTCTAAACCCCTGACGCTCACCGAATTCAAGGCAAGCGCGCGATCAAAGCCTCCCATGCATATGGCGCATGTAGAGGTTTTCCATGTGTGCGGTGTAGACGGCGACGGAGAAAAACTCCCGCTCGATCGCACCAGAATTGTTAAAGCGGTTCTTCCAGATACTATACCGCTGCATCGTGGACAGGTCGGCTGTCGCCGCGATCCGGACCGCGTTTCGATCCCCATGAGGATCTGCGGGAGGTTTCGAATGGCTCATCGGTAAGTCTCTCCTGCTTTTGACGAAAAAGAAGGTGTGCGCGGCAGCTGCCCTATGGGCAGCGTTCAGAGATAGGGCTGACACCATCTCTTAGCCGCGCACGACGAGCCCGCCGGCAGCCAGCGCGACGGGCCGTCAACGAAATTGATCTCATTTGCCGAATTCGCGTGCGAGCGTTTCCAGGCCGAAGGCCGCGTTCACATCGCGAACAGCATCGCGATTGATGATCGCGTCCAGCCGGTAGTTATTCGCAATGCCGGTTTTGCCGCGGAGGACAGTCTCCGCCACGGGGACGCATAGATCGCGCCTGCCGGCGCTCGAGAACTCCGCATTTAACTTGGAAAGTGACGGGGTTACTTTCGCGAGTTCGTCGAGGGCTGCCATCAGCTTGGAACTGAGCTGGAAGAGATCGACGTGGAGCGCGAGCTCTCGCTGTTGAAGCTTTTTTGCCTCGGGATGCTTGAGTTCGACGGCCGCCATCATCTCGCGCTGCTCGGCCTCCTTGATCCGGTCAGGCAGGACTGACAGTAGCGCCTCTGTATCGGCGATCTCTTCTCTTACGACCTGAAGCTCTTCTCGAACCAACTGCTTGTCGGCCTTACTGCCGTCGATTTGGAGGTCCACGAACCGGAGCTCGAGCGCGGCACACTTGTCCGTTAGCTCTGTCAATTTGATGTTTTTCTGAGCCTGCATCGCCAGCAACTCAGATGCCGACTTAACACGTGTGGCTCGCTGCTTTTCGGGCTGACTCATTGTTTGGCCTCCTTCGATCAACGATGGGAGGAGGCTTGGCACGCCCGCGGCGTGTACCGAAATGTATAAAAGTACAGTAGATAATTCAGCTAGTTAGAGCGGAGCGGCGCATGTTACTTGCCGGCCCACTTGCTTCTCCTTGTAGAGATTTGTGCGAATCGACTCCAAGCATTTTTCCTCGGAATCAAAACCTAGAACGTAGTAGGACACGTTGTCGGCCGCCCACTCTAGGAGGTGCTCCGCCTCTTCTGAGATCTCGGCCGCCGCAACACCTTCCTGAACTCTCCGCTCATTCTCTCTGAATATCAATTGAAGTGGTCTACGTTTCGGGCCTTTCGGCGGTAGGTTCGCACGGCTTTTGCTTGCTGCGCTTGAAGCCGACGCCAGACCCGATGCGTCTATGGAATTTAGGCGCGCAAAATTGCCCCACAAAACAGGGATTGCTGAACTCAAAACGACATGAATATCTTCGATCTGTTGACCGCTCCTATGATGTTCCAACACGTTATCAACAAAGCTATTGAGACCGTCGGGATCGGCGCCTGGCAAGATGAAGCAGTAACTTCGAAGTTCGTGATTTAAGAAAAACCATTTTCCGGATTCTGAACAGCCGATAACATGCAAGAACCCAGCCGCCCTTTCATCAAGCAGGCGTCGAGATATTCCCGTTCGATGATTTGGCGGAGCGGCGTTGCCGGGAAGGCCGAATGTGGACCGATAGCGCCATCTCTCAATGATATCAGCGCAAAACACGAAAACTGCTTCAGACAAAGGTATAACGCTATTCGGCATGTCAGCTGCGCGTGAACGGCAGAATTCTGCAAAGCGGCCATCGAGCAAAAGCTCCGGCGCACTGGCCACCGTTTCGTCTGAAAGCGCCACTTGCATTAAAGATACCGTATGGAGTTTATGAAACCTGGTTGATTCGGTGGGGTGGCACAAGTTCAGTGCTCTCACGACGCCGCGACGGCCCGCGCCCTTGCCCCAGGGCGATCCAACTCACCTTCCCTAGCTCGGGTGCGGCTGCGTCGGGAAGTCGAAAAACCGTGAGGCAACTGAAAATTGATCTTGACTGCAACAGAACCGGTCATGCCATTCAAAATCCGAAGGCCAAGGCATCGACCTGATTTTGGCCGGATGTCGCCCAGTTAACTGATACCCCGCCCGCAGAGAGAATGCCCCTGGCCTTCCTAAAGGTGGAGATACGCACCGTTGCGTTAAGTCGATTATGGCGCTGCGCAACTTCGAAATTGCACGTGTCTAGCATCAACGAACCAGCACAGACGTGATTGCTAATGCGAACTAGACGCGCTCGATATGCGCGTTCGACAGCAGAACCGGTTTTTACTAACTGATCCGACTCAAAAATAGACGGCCGCTTGTTGAGTACTTTGCTTGCGCAATTAGCTGACTAAACAACTCTTTATCAGTAGTTAGCCGTCTGAAGCTTTCTACATCAAGCGCATTGTCAAAGTATGCTTGCGCAACCGCAACTCGCAGTCTGAGCCCAATGTCCCACTGCTGCCACCAATAGAGCGATGGCAGATGTCGAGATAACATATTGAGAGCATCATTCGGAAGGCGAGAGGCCACAATATCGGCGTGTACAGCTTGGAAAGTGAATTCAAATAGCAACTCAGTCCCCCTGAGAGGCTTTTCCAACGCCATGGCCAACAAAAAGGTCATTAACCGCTGTCTTGATTCGCCCGCCACATCATCATCTGCGCGCCTCACGGCATCACACCATACTAACGGTGAAGCAGACAGCCCGACGGCAACATCTAGATTCAACAAATCAGCGCAGGCCGCCAGCGCGGTGGTTGATCTAACGTTTGGCAGTATTTGACTCGGTATGTAGCGCCTATAAGTCGGAGCGATCGCACGCATCCATGCCGGCGAAACACTGGGGGCTATACGATCCGAAGGCTCCACAATACGATTGAAGATGCGAGTAGCCACGATCAAAGGATGCCGCCTAATGCATTCTTCTGCAATGTACTGGTCGTCAACTAACAGCAGTCTGTCGACCACTCTGCCGATTAGGTCTAGATCGCTTCCCAAATATTCGAGAAGCTCGCCCAGTTCGCGATGTGGAATACTACCTAAACCAGGGCTATCCATAAGGCGTGGATGGACCGCAAGGAGTATGTTTCGCCCTTTCGGTTGACCTTTCGAAAGAAAAAAGAAATTGTCTGGATTAACAATAGACACCAAATGATTTGCAAGTTCAGACCTTACCTTCGGAGCTTTCGTGTCGGCGAGTTCAAGAAGCTGCAATATCTGGTCTGCCCTATCTTGCCACGCCGATTCGGATATGTTGTGTTTTGAGAGGCGGGGGACCGGCAAGGACTGCGGGTCAGGCAATCTCAGCACATAGCTGAGGGCATCGAGGACATTAACGTGAGGTATAAGGGTGAAATCTGGCGAGCCCGCGCCAACCAGATCAGCCTTTAACATTTTACCCTCATCGGACCGAGGCAGCTCCCGGATCACCGTGTTAAGAATGTTGTAAAGCGCTTCGCCGCTCAGTTCGCTCAACCGCGTTAGCTGCAAAAACGTCTCCGCAAGAAAGCGAAATTGCTCTAGGCCGCGGCGAAGGTCCGCACCATACCGCCAGATAAACTTTCTGAATTCACCAGGCTGGAATAAATCATCAAGTGCGAGCCTCTCCCAATCCTCATACTCTAGCGGGGCTGCCAGCTCCGTGTGTTCGTCCCCAATCCGTAGATTGAACTTCGATCCGATCCCTTCACCGGCGCCTGCCGTTTGGAACGAGAAAGAGCGACGGAGCCGCGGCCATTGCTGGGACCACACTGCGAATAATGCATTTTCGAGCTCATGACCCGGCCGGCCGGCCACTCTCCTTAGTCCACGTCGCGCGTAGAGTGAATCGATTAGTTTCAATGCGTCCGTTCGCGAGAACACTGAAGGCCCACCGAGAGCCGATTCAGTATCGAGCATCAATGGCTTTCCGTATCGACCCAGGTCCATGCTTGAATTGGGTTTTGAAAAGAGCTTCGTCAAAAGATCCATATTTGCGAGCCGCGCGATATCAGCTGCACCGATGATAAGAGCTTGGGTCCAAACGCAACCGGGCCGAGGCATTTCAGGCGCAGGCCAAGTTCGCATGAGCGCGTATGCCTTGGCCGATGGCAATGGTAAACCCGTCCAGTAACCAGATTGATCGAAAGCAGCTCCGGCTGCCACATCACTGTGAATTAAAAGGGTTGATGCTGCCTCGTCGGGCAGAGCTCTCGAAGCCATTAGAAGTCGATGACCATCGTTGTAACCATACAGCGATTGATCGATCCTCACGGGTGCTTCCATCGCCGTGCCCAACTAGCGCTCCCCACTCAGCCACATAAGAGGACTTGTGAGATCGTGCTCGGACACGTCTGGGCCCACGCAACGAATTCGCAAACTTGCCCGCGACATTCTTAGAAGTTGCATGCGAGAATCGCCCTTAACACTTCCACCCTGCGCCGATACTCCATATATCCGGGCATCGAAGCTTTCTGGGTTGTTCCGGAGAAACTGGTCAAGCAACGGCATTTCTCTCGACAACCATTCCGCTGGCTGCAACGTATTTGGGATAACGACATCCCAAGCTGAGATCAGAATCGCAATTCTACGTCTCCGTTGTTCAAATGGCGGTCGCTGCAGAAATTGTAGCAAATCGACCAATTGGACCTGTTCCGGGACACAACTGTGTCGCCAAGGCGTGGCCGCTGGGGCCGTGCCTTCCTCGGCAGTGGGCTCCTCTCCGCTAAGCGCGGTCTGTATGTCGACAATGGTTATTCCGTCGCTGCGCCGGTCTGCGTTCACAAACAGGACAACCCCACCATTGCCCTCGAAGCTCTTCACGAAAGCGTCCGTACAAACACGACGAGCGAACTGATGCTCAAACGTCTCGCCGGAGAGGTCCGGAAACGACAACACTAGTCGAGAATTGTCGAATGCGGAATGCACATGAACAGATAGCGACTGTTCCTCCGCACCCATAGACGTCCGCGGCACCTCTTCACACCGCCGCCATGCTTCAACGATCCTATTCAAATAGGAATGATCGCCGACAAGCTTATCGAGTCTAAAACATGTTTCTGTCTCACCCGCATCGATTAAGTGCCACAGCGCGGCAAGGTAAGTCGTCTTGCCGGATCCCGGCAGGCCCAACATGGGGTGAAACATGGTACTCACACCCTATTCCTCCGGAGTTCTAAGGGCTAACCGGTCGAACTCCGAGGTCAGCGTCAGAGGTTCGTTTAGCTGCTGCGGCGGGGTGGACCGTCGACGCCCCCACTCCCGGAAAAGCTCGCTCAAGCCAAAGGCAGCATCAAACCTCCCATTCGGGTCCCGAGCCGCTACGTTGTGGAATGTTAAGCCGCTCACGTTCGATCCAAAATCGGAGGCAATTCGCTCACGTAGAAATGCTATAGCCTCCTCAGCGCCCGATTGGTCCGCTGCACTCGCTATGCAGTCATACTTTGTGGTGACTAGCTGGATGAAAGACCTCTGGTCGACTGCGCCGTTGTCGAAAAGTGCGCGCAAGAGTTGACGTGTTCCGTGAATGGCACCGGTCCGCTCTGTAGGATCTGCGACGCGTTCTCCATCCAGAAGTATCGCCAAAGTATCGCACCGAGGTATTTCCGAGAGACCGGCTATAGTCGTAGTGTCATTTCGGGCCGCGCGATATGTTTCTCCCGCTCGATCCGATATCATCAGGTCGGTACGCAGGTTCGGGAAACCAGTTGGCGCGATCGCGAGATGAAAATACCTCAAGCCTTCTGCGATCGATGTGCGTGGCGTATCAGGTAAAGGACGACCTGAATCAATACGAGATGGATAGATGCGTCGTTCGAAGGCCATTAGAGTTCTGCTTGAGACAAACTCGAAGCCAGCGTAGGCGCCTCGCAACAACCGGTCATACAACGCGCACAACAAAGTGGTCTTGCCACTATTGCTGTCTCCGATAAGCGCAACCATGTTTGCTTTGCGCCAAAGCAAGAATTGTTCCAGCTCTTCAGGCCGAAGTAATTCGCCGCTAGGGAGTTTTAGTAGGCTCAGCGGCGCTTCAGTTGGCTCGCTCTGGTCGTCAAGCTCATCGCTATCATTCAGAATATTTTCGTTAATCAGATAGTTGGGACAGGCGAGCAGGGGGTCATGGCCGTCTGCACATTTTCCCGAAGTGCTAACTTGGCAATCGATATTGCTGCAATGTTGACCTGTTTCATCCATGGCGCTGCCCACTAGTCGGCGAGCGAGTACAGGATCATACGCTCACGAAATGCCTGAATGCAGAGATCCGTTCCACTGAAATCGATGTTTTCAGAAAGACCAGTAGCGCGTCGGAATGCCGGATGCCACGCGCCATTCAAGCCACTTTCGCGGGCCTTATCAACAGCGGTGAGGAGTGGACAAATGTCATGTAGCTCGTGCAGCTTATTTCGATGAATTGTCAGCGTCGCAGCCGCCCCGTCATCGGGAAGGCCGGCGACCGCCTCTGCAATCGTAACCCTCCCGATCGGACCCTCGCGACCGGCGGTTAGGGATCGTTGCATAAGCGCTCGCGCTGCGGCAGGCCCAACGAGTGTTCTGCTCAAATCTGCGACATCTAATCCAATGAGCATCGCGGCGGTGGCGACGGGAAGATCGCCGAACGGGACGTTTAGGAGCCTACTCCATCCCCCGACATGCCACCACAACAAGGCCACCTCCTCTCGCAAATCACTTACTACGTTATATAAAGGTCCAAGAGTGCCCTTGGTTTGCTTAGCCAGAGCTTTGACCGCGGCGCCGGACCCGTCATTCACTTGCTTGATAATGCCCGCGGCTTTGGTCCAATCGTTGCCGATAGCTTGCACTAGGGCTGGCACGTCGGCGGGTAGCTCGTTAGTTAACTTTACTGCTATTGTAGCCGGATCGAGGAGGTCGTGGTCGCGGGCTTCGACGGCTTTAGAGATAAGTCTACGGTCCAATTCGTTCAGTAAATCTGGGATATCTTCAGCACTCCGATGTCCAGCTGCCGCCGCAGACAGCGGAGCAAGTGCGCACGTAATGATACCGCTTTCGAAACCCGCATCTAAGAGGCAGGCGGCAAGAACAGCTATTTCCCGTTTATTTTCAACCATCGAGAAGGAACTATCAGTCGCAAAAAATTCGTCTCGGAACCATTTCGTGTCGTTCTGCGAGGGCAATCCAAAATACAGCCTGGTTAGTTCAATGGCTGACCTACTATCAATGTTCTTGCAAAGCTTCTCGAACGGCTCTTGGCGAAGATCTAGCGTTGCCGCACCGGGATTCAAGCCGGCTGCACGGTATCGATCTGCAATGCTGACCATCGCCATTCCAGTTCCCCATTGTTCTTTTGAACTATTCACCTTTGATAGCTAACCGCACTTCTCTGTCCAAAACGTCAATTAGCCCGCGATCGCGTGCGCGAATAAATGCACGCCGAAACCGCTCGAAATCTGGCTCATTCGCGTCTTCTTCCTCAAGGAGGTTCAGCTTTCCGGCAATCGCAACCTTCTGACTCAGGGTAAGCCTAAAAAATCTTATGCCAATTTCGCGGAGAGGATCCATGCTGCTCACCATGGAAATACTTGCATTTGCTGATATTGGCGTGATCGGACCGGAGTGGCTGTCAACGAGCTGATCGTGCTCAACTTCATTTAACGACGGCTTCCATGATTCAAGTGGGATATCTTGCCGAAAGACCGTATTGCCGCGGTCAGTCTTAGCTCTGAATTCTCCTGGTCGGCTTTGCCAAACGCGCACATGGGCGGCAACTTTCATTGTACGCCTGTTTTCTTCGGTCGAAACACCGATTTCAATCAGATTGTACCCCGGCTCCCATCCTGGCTCTGTCCGATCCGGATGCGCGGCACTGGCTGATATGCGAACGCAATCTCTGAGAAGCTCAATCCGGTTGACGTGGTCATGACCGAACAGGTGGATACGAGCCACATCGTTTAGGTGGTCCCGGAGGAGATCACCCTGTCTCAACCAGTTATAGGGATGATGGCACACAACAAGGTGCTCGACGCCAGAGGTTCGCTGTAGTTGGAAGCAGGCGGGATCGACAAATAAGTCACCAGCGCAGTCGGAAGAGCTCGAGACGAACGCTGAGTTCAATCCTGATATTCTTAGCGTTGAACCATCCTCCAGAGTCAGGTCTCTGATAGCGATTGTCCGTTCCGGCGGAAGGAGATCGCAAAAGAATTGAACAGCGAAATTGTTATATGGACCAATCGCTTCGTAAAGTAGCCGCCTCGTTTCCACGTCCGTGAGCAAGCCTCGCAGGGTGCCATCAAGGGAGATAGTACTCGTTCGCTTTATGTCACGATGGAGTGACTGAATGATCGGTCTCGATGCGATTGCTCTGACGACGTCGTGATTGCCTGGGATCGTAAAAACGGCTTTGAGTTCCGTATTGCAGCGAGCGCAAAGCTCTGACAACCAGTCAAGAGCGAAGGCGTATTCACGTACATCGCCGCCAAACGCAATGTCGCCTGAAATAATTATCGCGTCCGGCGCTTTGCCGATCGCCGCGCATTGCGATTCCGCGTCGCGGAGCAACTCATTTCGCAAATGTGCGTTGGGGTCCATCGCGACCCCGACTTCTCCATGGCGGAAGTGAATATCTGACAGATGCAAAACCAGCATTTTAGTCCCGCGCCCCGGCTCAATTAATGAAGACTACGGCACGGTTGAGCCCCAAGTCGAGACCCACTTCTTTGTGTCGAATTTCAACGGCGACTGGCGAGCTCCGGGTGTAGAGAAGTGTTGCTGCGACCGCAGCTCCTGGCAGGCAAGCTGGCGCGTCAATGGGGCTGAACCCGAGGCGGCAGCTTTGTTCAGACTCGCTAGTTCGATCCGTTGTGCAGGATACCTGCTCATCCGGTCGCTTCACGGATATCCCGCCATTATCTCTCGTTCTCAGTTTCCCCTGCTTTACGGGCAGGATGAGCCGCGTTTAAAATTCAGGGAGCGTCGCTCGACGAACCAACTGTTGGAATTGCTGTCAATACGGGAATTACGTTTGCGGGGGGCTCGCCGCCTCCACTTTGTGCGGAGTAACCTTTAGTAAAAGCATCGACCCGCCGCAGCGCATCGGGCCGATACGCCGGAAGCTGTCTGCGTGCTGCACAGCCGCGAGCGCAAAGCGCCGCGAGACCGAAGGATGCACCGTAGCGTCGCTTGGAAGGGAGCGAACGTTTTCCGTGCAGTTGCAGGCCCGTAAAACGCGGGCCAGGAAAGCCGGCTTAATCGCATCAAGTGTATCGCGGATGCCCGCGACTTCCGAATGCTTCGCCGGCCTCGCTCTCTTGGCCGCCTGCAGGCAGACCGCCACGCGATCGTATACAGCGCCTAACTGAGTCGCCATCGTCTTGGCAGGCTTTATCCGCCAAAACGGCCGAAGCACCCTTCGAGGACGCGCGACACCATCTGCAGGGGGCGGTTGAATCGATCGACGGCCAAGAAGGGCCTCCCCACCAGTCAGAAAAATCGCGGGGGAGTGTCTCAAGGGGCGCGCCTCGATTTCGCCGTCGCGGAAACCCGTTCTTTCGAGCAGGCGCCCGTGGCCGATGCTTCGGTTAAGCTCGGCGCGTAATCGGTATTCGAACCGGAAATTCAGGGTTTGGTCGCCATCGCTTAACGGGGCGGACTTAACCGACTTAACCGACTTAACCTTATTTTTCGGAGGCCCAGCTAGGGAAACGCCGCGCTGTGGCCGCCCACATACGGGACTCGCCAGGGAGGACCCGAAGGGGTCGCTCGGTGCGCGGCGAACAACCGAGCGACCGCGCCGGGAGGGCGCATAGGGCGCGGCGATGACGCACCCCATAACCATGAACGCGAAAACCCCGCCGACCTGACCGGCCTTTCCATGCGAATAACGCTCAGGCACTCTCAGCCCGGCGCGGATTGGATTGGGGAACACCAGCGCTGGAGATCGATCCGCTTCCCGACCATCCAGGCCTTCTTGGTAAGGAAAGCATAAAATTCGATCGATCGGAACAACCACACTGCAAACTCTCTCGCGCAACGTGTAACCAATTGGAGGGAATTTGCTATGTTTAAGCTCATCGTTTCCGCCTTTGGGCTCTTCATCGCCGCTTTCATCGCTGTGCATGCCGCGACCAATCCGGCCACAACAACCGCACCCGCGACCAATCCGGCCTCAACAACCGCAGCAGTCCCGGCCGTCAGCAATACTCCGCTGGCATCGATTAACGATCCCGCCGAGCAAGCACGCATCCGCGCCCAGCGCGAGCGGGTTGAACGTGACCAGGCGCTTCGTAAGCCGGGACAGAAATTCGAACGGCGCATGTCAGAAATCGACGCTGATTACCGGCAACGCATGCACCAAATCGATCGCGACTATGAGCGCCGGAAGGCCGAGCGCCAGATTGAAGCCATGCAACGGGCATCCGTTCCGCCAGTCAAGACGACGATCACCTATACATCGCGGACCCGCGTCTACGTCCCGAGATAGTATCACTAGGGCGAGCGTTTACGCGCTCGCCCTAGTGATGCCCTAACCTCGTTCGCGCAGGGAGTCAGGGGCCAGTTGGTCGAGTTCAACTGAGGCCAGATTCTTAACAATCGCTTTAAGCCATTCGTCGGGTACCGAGAGCTCATCGACACGAGCGGCGTGTTGAATGAGCAGCTGAACATCGCCGATGTCGTTCGGATGAGCGTGAGCAACAGCCCAAGCCGCATCAAACAATTGATCGGTAGCCGCTACTTGCAGGGCGGCATATCGTTCGTGGACAAGCGCCGAGCTGTCGAGCGGCGGCTCGGACTTACAGAGCGCTGCGAAAGAACTGCAGTCGTGAGTATGTCGAGCGATCGCTGCACGAATTTCTGACATCGATTGCCTCCGGAAGGAATTGAAGAAACGAACAAAGAGCACCGTAACATCGATGCGCACAGGAGCTACAAGCCAAAAGCCAGTGTGGCGCGCCAAAAAAAGTTATTGACTGAACAGAGTCGCTCTCAACGAGAGTGCGTCGCGGCTTTAACGTGATTAAAGGTTTAGATCGCGCCGCCTAAGAGTGATCGAGCCGCGCCTTGGTCCTACGGAAGCGAGATGTGAACCGTTTTATCGCTCCGTCGTGAGCAGCCTGAGCAAGTTGTTCGAAGATATCGTCGTCCAACCTCCGGGCATCCGCGTTAATCTTAGCTAATTGAGCGATCCCATTGGCGCGGTTTGTCTCGTAAGTGATGCACGCCTCACCAATTTTTTCGTCGACCTCATGGGCGTCCAGTACGAGCTTTCGAGTCAATTGCCCGAGGTATCTGTCCGCCGAGGCAAGAGCAATATGGCTTCCAATGATCCTTGGAAGGATCTGGTGTATTTCGGCGTTATAATCATTGATTAGCTTGTCGTTGACGTAATTCCGCGAGGCGGACCAGGTGAGCCAGCATGTAGAATGTGCAACCGCCGCTAGATCGAGTGCGACTTGGCCCAATCTTGCCTCACGAATCCGTTGACGCTCGATCTTTGTCTGAGTCCTTTGCGTGAAATAGGTTCCAAGGAAGCCAATCAACCCGCCCACCAACGTGCCTGCGAGCGTGTATATTTCTGATGGTATCGCCGACCATTCCATTGTCTCACCCCATTTGATTGAGCGGGGCGCCCGATGCCGAAACTGCGCCGCCCGTCACTGATGAGGCTAAAGTTGCGCAGAGCTGTTTGCCAGCTTTCTGGTTGTCACGGCGGATAAGACTTGTGGCTTGCGGTGGAGCCTATTTCACATCGCCACAATCGACCGCCGGCGCTGATAGCGCCGGCGACCAGGCCGGCGGCGAGGGCGCTACCTGAAAAGAAAGCCCCAGCGACGACTCCGCCGGCCCAGGGCGCTACGGCAGCCAACGCCACTGCCGCGAGAATGCTGACAACCGACTTTCCGGTGACGCTACCGCCGTGCGGCCGCACAATGAAAACGATACAATCGCTGGTCTCAATTTTGGTGACAGGCCAGTCTTGCCGAAGGACAGGTAGCCCATTGCGAGCACAGATTGCTGGGAGCTTGAAATCCCACCCGGTGTCTTGCCGCTTGATCGCCCAGCCGCTATCGCCAACAAAGTCTTCTATGCTTTGGCCGACTGGGGCAGCCCGTTCGCCGACAATCACACCAGGAAACATCAGCTTCGAAATTGTAACTTGCTCCGTCATTGCCGTTGCCCCGCTGCAAAAATGCGATCGGCTTCGTCCCAAACGCGATCCAACTCCGTGTCGGCCGTTCTTGCCAGGTCTCGACCGGTTCGCTTTGCTATTTCACGCGGCAACTCGACCGAAGACCATCGTTCGATTATCCGAGTGGTGATGGTGCCGCTGGTATCCATACTCGTGAGCTGCGCAAAGCCGCCAATCGGCGCGAGATTGGCCTGTCTTTGAAGACCCATTAGGCGTGCGCCGTCCGTTACAGGATCAATGTCATCGGCGGATGCGTGCGGCGCCAAGCTTGCGATAAAATCGAGCTCAACCTTTTCGGTCCCGGGTAGGAACGCCAAAGCGCCCATAGAACGGAGCGCAAACGCCTCGGCGCCAAGCTCTGAGTGATTGCAGATGAAGAAGCTGTCAAATGATGTTCCCGCCATGCCGGCGACGACGACTTCAAGTTTGTCGAAATTGGAGCCCGTCGGTTGATGCGCAGAAACGAGTGCTAAAGCCGGCGTCAACTCTTGCATCGCCACGCGGAACCGATCGGCAATTTCGTCTTTGAGCTGGCCGAAGCTATTAGCGCCGTAGGCCAGGCGATCGACGATTTGCGTACAAAACCACCGCGGACCTCGAGCAGCGAAGATCGCCGGCAGATGCGCAGCCGTCCAGACCTTGCACGCTGAGTGCAATATCTCCTCGCCAACGTACACTGCACCGTCGGTAAGGACGTGCAATTGCTTCGACTGCTTGATGACATTGATAACGCTCATGCAAATCTCCTACGAGCGAGCGAAGGGGAGGGTGAGAAGCGAAAGAGGTTCGCCGCGCGCCAACTTGGGGAAGATCCCCAACGTGGGGCGGAACCAAAAAACTCGGTAAAGGACCTTCCGGGAAATTCCCGGAAGGTGTCGGCGGTCTTTGGAATCGGATCACCACAACTCGGTCGACTAGTTGGGAAATTCCCCAGAAGTCCGGACCTGACGAAAGCCCTAGGGGAATTTCCCCTAGGGTCTGCCGCTAGTTGACGCGAATATGGGCGAGCACATTCGAGCTGCGCGGGCCAGCAAGGGCGGAGCGCTTGAGTTCGGATGCCTCTTGCGCTTCGATGATTGAACACCCGATTGACCAGCGCTGAACCGTCAGAATTCAGAAATGGGAGGGTTGGGAGGGTCGGGAGGGTTGCAACAAACGCAACGCTCCGTCGGAAATGCCGATAAACAAGGGGTAAGGAAAAGAAAATGGGAGGGTTGGGAGGGTTGGGAGGGTTTTTATGTATGAGAACTACACGCGCACGCACGCGCACGCGCACGCGCGCATGTGAGATCGAGCGCGCGAAAACCCTCCCAACTCCCCCGAACCTTCCCAAAGCCGCCAAAATCAATGACTTAGAAAATCGCCAACCCTCCCAAGAATGGGAGGGTTGGGAGAGTTGACAGTTTCTCGGTTCTGACAGGTCGAGATCGCATGTGAGTCGCGCGATGCGTGAGCGCCAGATTTGCGCCGACCTACCGCCGTGGCTCACTTCGGACCGGCCTACCCGGTTAGGTTGGAATGGATCGATCATGATCGCTCCACCTCCGAAATCTTCGGCTGCAACCCCACCCAGTAAACGACGCTCGATCGCCGCCGCTGAAACCCACGGGCCTGAAGCTCACGAGAAAATCGGACAATTGAAAGCGAGGGCAACTGCCTCTTCGCGGCGAACGAGCAGAACAAACGATGGAGATGCTCGGCATTAACCTCCGCGCCCGCGCGCTGCCGCACACACGTCGTCAGAAACTCGTCTACTGGGTGCGGCGGGGAGTGGGTTTCCGCAGCCAGGCGGGACCGAGCAGGTTCAACCTGAGCCCTGGCGCGTCTCATCGCGATGACCGCGGAGCCGACCAACTCTCCAAAGATGTAGCGGAGCAATTGATCACGCGCGGATCGGCTCGCCGCGCGCCACTCTTGCATCAACGGCGACAGCGCGAGCTTGCGGCGGATGCGAGGCCGGCGCCCGCGCTTTTCAGTTGGCGATTTCGCCGTAACCCTTTGTTTCTTCATGGCGGCTTTTCCACTGAGTTGGGAAAAAAGCGCCGTGAAATCAGCCCCCAATCAGGGACTCTTAATCAGCGGGTCCAAGGTTCGAATCCTTGTGCGCCCACCACACCAGGAATTTGCTCAGAAATTTTTCCTGGTCCCGGCCACTCACTGCGAACGCGGATGCGCGTCCCTGTCAGCAGCGTTTCAACGGAGTATTGCTGATGCAGTGCTTGACTGGTTGCGGAGGTGAGTTTGCCGCTCACCCTTCGACAGCATGCGCGGCATCCGAGGCTCAAGGCTTGAACACGAAGCCCAATGCAAATCGCCACCTCCGTGGGAATGGACTGGAGGTCTGAAAACAGACCCGGGCATGCCTTCATCACGTTGAGGATGACTTGGGCTCGATGTGTTTGTTCATATCGAACACCGTTTTGATCACGCCCAGCCGTTGCAACGTATCCTGTGCCTTCCAAAGCGCGCGATAGTTGTGGGCGGAAATCCAGCGATCCACCTGCTGGATGTTGTACTGCATCGCAGTCTCCGCAACGTCGGGCTTAAGACCGGGAATTCAGCGGGTGCCAAAAGCAGCAGCCTGCTTGGGATTCTTACGCCTCCACCGGTCGGCTTCCGACAGGGCGGCGAGGAATTTCTCGATCGTCGGCCATTCTTTTCCACCCACGGCCGCAGCGCGATATTGAAGCCGAGACAGGAGATGACATCGCCGCCGCGAATGACCTCGATAGCGTCCGTGACCAGCGCTACTACGGCTCGAATGTCCTCCTCAATTATGTCGATGTCATCGGAGCCGCAGCTCTCACCCCATCGATGAATAGCCGCCATCGATTACAATCGACGCGCCGTTGACGAAATTCGACGCATTGCTGGCAAGGAATACGGCCGCTCCGGCGAAGTCCGCGGGCTCGCCCCAGCGGCCGGCGGGGGTGCGCGCAACGACGCGGTCGTTCAGGCCGGCGACCTGCTCGCGTGCTGTGCGTGTAAATGGTGTGTCGATCCACCCCGGCAGAAGCGCGTTGGACTGGATGTTGTACTTGGCCCAGGCGGTCGCCAAGCCCTTGGTCATCTGCACCAGGCCGCCTTTGCTGGCCCCATATGCGACCGCGAAGGGCATGCCGAAGATCGACATCATCGAGCCGATATTGATGATCTTTCCGCCGCCGGCGCGGCACATATGCGGGTAGGCCGCGTGTGAGCAGTAGAACGCGGACGACAGATTGACCTCGATGACTTGCCGCCATTCGGCCGGAGAATAGTCGTGCGGTGGCTTGCGGATGGCCATGCCGGCATTGTTGACCAGGATGTCGACACGTCCGGCGCGTTCAGCCGCCTCGTCGACGAGCCTCTTGCAGTCCTCGTCCTTGCCCACGTCGGCTTCGATCGCCAAGGCGCGGGTGCCGCGAGATTCGAAGGTCTGCACGGCTTTCGCATTGGCTTCGGCGCGGCGGCCAACGATCACAAGCGTGGCGCCAGCTTCTGCCAGACCTTCGGCGATGCCGAAGCCGATACCCGAATTCCCGCCGGTGACCACCGCGACGCGGCCAGAGAGGTCGAACATCTTCATGTGTCAGTTCCGTTTCAATGTCCGGCCACGCCGACATGGCTGTCCAGAACCTCATGGTTGCTCGACAATTCCTCCGGTGTCCCATGAAAAACGAACTGGCCGGACGAAATGACGTAGATGCTGTCCGCGACCGACAGCGCCAGCGCCAGATTTTGCTCCACCAGCAGAATCGCGTGACCGTGATTGCGCAGGTTGCGCATGATCTCCTCGATCTTCTGCACGAGTTTCGGCGAAAGACCTTCCGACGGTTCATCCATCAGGATCAGCGCTGGGTTAGCCATCAGCGCGCGGCCGATCGCGAGCATCTGCTGTTCGCCGCCGCTCAGGGCGTTGCCGGTATTGTCCATACGTTCGGCGAGTTGCGGGAATTCCTCAAGCACGGCATCGAGTGTCCATTGCTTGCGGCTTGGGTCCGTCTTGCGGTGCCCGGCGAGCGAACTCGTCGGCAACAAGAGGTTTTCCCGCACGGTCAATGATTTGAAGATGCGACGGCCTTGCGGGACGATCGCCATTCCCGATTGTGCGATCTCATAGGCCGGTTTTCCGATCAGGGACTGGCCCTCGAAGACCACGTCACCACGGCGCGGCGGGGTCAGGCCGGCAATCGAACGGATCAGCGTCGTCTTGCCCATCCCGTTGCGGCCGATGATGGCAACGATCTGCCCTTGCGACAGCTCGAGGCTGAGCCCGTGCAGCACGTAGCTATCGCCATAATAGGTGTGGACGTCGCGAACAGCGAGAAGGGCGTCAGACGCGGCCAAAATAGACCTCCCGGACCTGTTCGTCTTTCTGAACCTCTCCCGGTGTGCCATCCAGAATAACGTGACCGCGATGAAGGACGGTCACCCGGTCGGCCAGCGCCAGCGCGATATCGATGTCATGCTCGATCATCAGCAATGTGATGTCGCGTGGCAGCGCAGAAATGATGCGTGAGAAGCTTTGCCGCTCACTGGGCGACAACCCTGCGCAGGGCTCGTCAAGCAGCAGTACCTTCGGATCGGAAATGAGCGCGAGCGCAAGCTCCAGCTGCCGGCGTTCGCCGTAGGAGAGGAACTTCACCTCGTCCTCGGAGCGGTCCGCCAGCCCGATCCTCTCAAGGCTTCGCTCCACGCGATCGGCGATGTCGGGGAAGGAACTTGCCGCCCGGATCATTACCCATTTGCGGCTGTCGTTGCCAAGCGCCGCGAGCTGCAGGTTTTCGCGGACCGACAGGTCAGTGCAGATATTGGAGATCTGAAACGTCCGTCCCATGCCGAGCGCGGTTCTGCGGTTCTCGGCGACGTTCGAAATATCCTGGCCGAATAGCAGGACGCGCCCCGAGGTCGGCCGATGCGTACCGGAGATGCAGTGAAACAGGGTGGTCTTGCCGGCGCCGTTCGGTCCGATCAGAACGCGGCGCTCGCCGGGAGCGATCGCGAGCGACACATCGACAACGGCATGCAGGCCGCCGAACGATTTGGACAGGTTCTCGGTCTGGATTGCGGATGCGGTCATGCGCCTTCTCCGCGATCGCCGGACCGCCAGCGCGTGATCAGGCCCATCAATCCTTTCGGCGCCCAGAGAACCGTGGCGATGAAAACAACTCCGAGAATGCCATGATAGAAGTGGAAATAGCCGCTGACCCAGTTGCGCAGCATCAGGATGATGCCGGAGCCGATCAGCGGCCCCAAAAGAGTCCCGGAGCCGCCGATGATGGCCATCAGCACCGCCTCGACCGACACCGGGAATGATGCCGCGGCCGGGTTGATGAAGCGGTTGTAGTAGACGTAGAGCACGCCGGCGATGCTGGCGAGCAGCCCGGATAGCACGAATGCAACATAGAGATGGCGGCTGACGTCGAATCCGAGGCTACGGACCCGCGGCTCACTCGATTTGATGCCGCGCATCGCCAGGCCGAACGGCGAGGAGATCAGGATGCTGTAGGCCCACAGACACAGCACCACCACGATCAGGACGAGATAATAATACTGGACGGAATTGGTGATCGCGAAGTCGCCGACGGCGGGGTAGGGCACATTGGTCACGCCGTTGTCGCCGCCGGTGAACGACGCCCACCGATAGGCGACGCCCCAGACAATGTAACCGAATGCCAGCGTGATCAGGATGAAGTAGACGCCGCGGGTCCGGACCGAAAAGGCAAACAGCATCGCCAGAGCGGTGCCCGCAAGAATGCCCGCAGGCGCCGCGAGGATCGTCGGCACGCCATGCCGCACTTGCAGGATCGCAGTCGCATAGGCCGCGACCGCGAAGAATGACGCATGGCAAAGCGAGAACAGGCCGGCATTGCCGAGCAGCAGATCGGCCGAGAGCGCGAGCAAACCGAAGATCATGATCTGGGTCATCAGTCCGACCCAGAATTCGCCAACGAATAGCGGCGCAACAGCCGCGCCTGCGATGAGGATGAAGGCTATGGCAAAGCGCATCGCTCAGTGCTCCTTGCCGAAGATGCCGGTGACGCGGAAAAGAAGGAGCACGGCCATCGGGCCGAACAGCACGAAATAGGAGAATTCCGGCAACAGCCATCGTCCGTAGGCATCAAGCAGGCCAACGATAATACTGCCAAGGATCGCACCCTCCAGGCTGCCAAGGCCGCCGATAATGACGACGACCAGCGCGAACACGAGGATGTCCCATTCGGCGCCGGGATTGAGCGTCAGGAACGCACCGCCGACCACGCCGGCGACGCCCGCGAGAAACGAACCGAGTGCGGAGACCAGAACGAAGAGACGGTCGACATTGATGCCGGTGGCCGTGACCATTTCGCGATCGTCGACGCCGGCCCGCACGACCGCGCCGATCTGCGTCTTGTGATAGAGCAACCAGAGTGCGAGTGCGGCTACGATCCCGAAGATGATCATCGCGAAGCGGAATTTTGGATAATAGAGATCGCCAGGCAGGACGATCGAGCCCCTGAGATAGGACGGCAGCGGAATTTTCAGGCTGTCCCCGCCCCAGATCGACAGACAGACCTCGCCGATGACGAACGCGATTCCGACGGTCAGCAGCACCTGTGCGAGATGGTTGTTGCCGGTTCGACGGATGAGGTAGCGGTCGATGAAGTAGCCGAGCACGATGATCGACAAGCCGCCGCCCAGCATCGCGAGTTCGAAGCTGCCGCCGGCGCGCACGATCGAGAGTCCGATATACCCGCCGAGCAGGTAATACGCGCCGTACGCCATGTTGACGACGCGCATCAGGCCGAATGTCAGTGTGAAGCCGCTCGCCAGCAAGAACAGCAGAGCGCCAAGGGAGATGCCATTGATGGCCTGAAGGATCGCGCTTTGCATTACGATGTAACGACTTTACCGACGAAAAACGGAGGTTTCGGACATGCGAAAGGGAGCGGCGCTGTTTCGCCGCCGCTCCTTTTCAGTCAATTGCTCAGCGCTTGTAGGGGCCGCGGGCCAGAAACTCTTCCGGCTTCCACGTCCAGAACTGCGATACGGCTTCGTAGGTCTTCACCGGAACGGGGATGAGAACCTCGCCCAGGACCGGATGCTTCTGCTTCTCGATCTTGGAAACGTAGACGTTCTGGATCGGGTTGTCGTACGCGTCCAGCTTGAGCGGGCCGCGCGGTGCCTTCAACTCCACGGAGCGCATCGCCTTGAGGAAGGCGTCCTTGTCCTCGACGTTGCCGTTGATCTTGTCGATCGCGGCTTTCGTCCACATGCCGGCGGTGTAGGCGGATTCAGAGAACCATGACGGGAGCCGCTTGTAGGCCTTTGCGTAAGCGTCCACGAAGGCCTTGTTCTCCGGCGTGTCGATGCCGGCTGCGTAATGCAGCGAGTTCGCAACCATGCCGACGGCACGGTCGTCCACCTGTGACAGCATGTCTTCCTGCAGCCAGTAGCCGCCATACAGCTTCATCTTCTTGTCCATCCCGAAGTTGTACCAGTCTTCGAACAGACGGATGCGGTCTGCACCCACGACGATTGCAACGACGCCGTCCGAGTTGGACGGGATGGTGCTGATGGTGGTGCCGTAATCCTTGGTGCCGATCGGATTCCAGATCAGCTTCGCGACCTTGCCGCCGAGATCGGTGAACGTCTTGACGGCGCCGAGTGTCACTTCGTGGCCGAACGTGTAGTCCTGCCCGATGAAGGTGACATTTCGCAGTCCCAGCTCCTTGTAGAGATACTCGCCGAGCGGATGGCCGATCTGGCTCGACGAGACGGCGGTGCGCACAACCGTCGGCGTGCGGTTCCATTTGGTGACGTCGTCGGCTCCGGCCGCGTCCATCACCAGCGGGATGCCGGTTTCCTTGCTGACTTGGGCGACCGCCGGGCCTTCATGCCCGCAGAGCGGGCCGACAAGGATGTTGACCTTCTCTTGCAGCGCGAGGCGCCGCGCCTGGGTCAGCGCCTGGTCCGGATTGCACGTTGTGTCGGCGGTGACGATTTCGATTTTCCGGCCGCCGGCCATGTGGTTGGCCTGGTTCCAGAACAGCTTGAAGCCGCTGACCATGTCATTGCCGGGCGAAGCCAGCGGACCGGTGAGCGGTGCGAGCAGGCCGATCTTGATCGGTCCCTTGTCCTGCGCGGCGGCTGTTTGTGGAAATGCGAGACTTGCGCTCAGAGCGGCAAAAAGCGCGAACGCGCTCAGTGACTTCTTGCTGGACATGACGTCCTCCCATTTGCTCGCGCGGCTTGTTGTTGTTTCGCGCGTGACTCGAACGCCGCGGTGCTCGCCGGGCGCACGCGCCGGGAGAAACCGTGACGAACTTCTCTTGTGACCCGATATGTGATCACATATACCTAGTCTCATTCCTCCAGCGGAGGAGTCAAGCCTGTTTGTCGTCGCGTGCAGACCCATGAACATTGAAGCTCCCAATCTTTCCGGCCTTCATGCAATCGAAAGCGGCACGCTGGGCCAGCGCGTCTACACCGAGTTGCGCGACTACCTGATGGTGGGTGGCGTCAAGCCGGGTGAAAAGATCACGCTTCGCCAACTCACCAGTGCCTTCGGCACGAGCCTGATGCCGGTACGCGAGGCGGTGCAGCGGCTTGCGGCGGAAGGTGCGCTTGAGGTTCTGCCAAACCGCGCGATCCGTGTCCCGATTGCGACCAAGGCTGGCGTTCGTGAAATCCTGAAGGTGCGGCTGATGCTGGAAGGGCAAGCGGTTGAAGAGGCCGCAGCCCGTATTCATCCCTCCGTCGTCGCGCATCTTGAAGAACTCAATGCGGATTTCAGCCAGGAGATGCGCCACCTCGAAGACTCGACGCGTCCATTCCGCATCAACAAGGAATTCCACTTCACCATCTATCGCGCGGCCGAGATGCCTGTGCTGCTCGGAATCATCGAGAACATGTGGCTTCGTATCGGTCCCTTTCTGCATTTCTCGCTTGGCGTGCGCGGCCGCGAGGCCACCCGGAAATTCGCGCCCGACTCCCACAAGGACATGATCCGCGCGATGCGAAGCCGCGATGGCGCCCTCGGCCGCGCCGCGCTTGAAAGCGACCTCGCCGGCGCCGCCGACCTCATCTTGCAGCTTGGCAATCTCCCTGACTGACTTCACGGACGCATCATGATCAGTACACCTGTACGCTTCGGCAGCGACCAAGGCGCATTGCGCAGCGAAGATGAGCCATTGCTCACCGGCCGCGGCCAGTTCACCGATGATCTGAAAATGCCTGGCCTGGCCTTTGGCGTTTTCGTCCGCGCGACTGTTGGCCATGCGCTTGTCACGCATGTTGATGCGACACGTGCGCGTGCAATGCCGGGCGTGCTGGCGGTGATCACGGGTGCAGACCTCGCGGCTGACGGACTTGGCGGCATTCCCCCTGTCGCCAGCACGGTCGGACGTGAAGGCAAGCCAATGGTTGCAGCTCCGATGCCGGTGCTGGCGACGGACCGTGTTCGCTTCGTCGGTGAGGCGATCGCGCTCGTCGTTGCCGAAACGCTCGTGCAGGCGCAGGACGCTGCGGAGGCTGTTGAGGTCGAGCTCGACGAACTCGGCAGCGCATCCGATATCGAAAGCGCGATGGCGGCTGATGCGGCACGGCTTTACGATGAGGTGCCCGGCAACATTGCGCTGGACTGGCGCGATGGAGACGTTGCCGCGGTCGATGCTGCCTTTGCTGCGGCCGCGCATGTCGAGCGCGTACGGCTCGACGACACGCGGCTTGCAGCAGTATCGCTGGAACCACGCGCCGGGATCGGTCTGTGGGACGAGAAGTCGGAGCGCTACACGCTGATCGCGACCACGCAGGGCGTGGCGGTGGTGCGCAAGCTGCTGGCCGAGGGCGTCTTCAAGGTGCCGCTCACGAAAATTCGCGTGCTGACTTACGATATCGGCGGCGGCTTCGGGATGAAGGCGCAGACCTATCCCGAATACGGCGCGATCCTTTATGCCGCGCGCAAGACGGGCCACCCGGTCAAATGGTGCAACACCCGGGTCGAGAGCTTCTTATCCGACTCACATGGCCGCGACGGCATCCTCGAAGGCGAGATGGCGTTTGACGCCGATGGCAAAATTCTCGCTCTCCGCGCACGCAACTTCGTCGGCATCGGTCCTTACACGACCCAATACACGGCGATCTTCGGGACGGCCAATACCAAGAATTGCCTGTCCAGCGTCTACCGGATCCCCGCGATCCAGCTGGACGTCAAGCTCGTCTTCACCAATGCCGCGCCGCTTGGTCCCTATCGTGGCGCCGGTCGGCCGGAAGCGATCTATGTGGTCGAACGGCTGATCGACGGAGCCGCGCGCAAGCTCGGTATCGACCGGGCGGCGCTGCGCCGACGCAATTTCATTCCGCCATCGGCCATGCCCTACCAGACCGCGATCGGTCCGATCTATGACAGCGGCGAATTCGAAGCGCTGATGGACAAAGCGCTGACATTGTCGGACTGGTCCGGTTTCGGGAAACGCCGCGAGGCCGCCCGCGCAAAAGGTTTGCTGCGTGGAATCGGCATGTGCTGCTTTCTTGAAGTCGCCGGCGGCATTCTGAATGAAAAGGCAGACCTGCGCTTCGATGCCGACGGAACCGCGGCCATCCGCGTCGGCGTACAGGCGATGGGGCAGGGACACCAGACCACCTTTCCCCGCGTGATCGCAAAACGCCTCGGCATCGATATCGGCAAGGTGAAGCTGATCGAGGGCGACAGCGATGAGGTGCCGGATGGTACGCCCTCCGTCGCCTCGCGCTCGTTGATGATGGCCGGAAGCGCCTCGGTTGTTGCCTGTGACAGCGCCATCGAAAAGGGCCGCGGCATTGCCTCGCATCTGTTCGAAGTGGCCATCGGCGATGTCGAATTCTCGGCCGGAACGTTCTGCGTGGCGGGGACCGACCTCCGGATTCCCATTCTTGAACTGGCCAGGCAAGCGCGCGAAGCAACCGGTCTCCCTGAAGAGTTGCAGGGCGGTCTGGATAGCGTGGGTGAATTCACCTCGCCTCAGATGTCGTTTCCCAATGGCTGCCATGTCTGCGAGATCGAGATTGATCCCGACACCGGCCTTGTCGCGGTGGTCGGCTACACGGCCGTGGACGATGTTGGCACGATCGTTCACGAAACGGTCGTCGATGGACAAACCCACGGCGGGATCGCTCAGGGCCTTGGTCAGGTTCTCGGCGAGCATGTGCGCTATGGCAATGACGGGCAGCTTCTGAATGCTTCGCTGATGGATTACACCCTGCCCAGGGCAGCAAACATGCCGGTCATGGCGACCGCGCATCACAGCGTGCCATGCACCACCAATCCGTTGGGCGTGAAAGGCGCGGGCGAGTCCGGCGTCGCCGGCGCGCTACCGGCCGGCATGAACGCCGTGCTGGATGCGCTGGCCCAGCAAGGGATCGAGCATTTCGATCTGCCGGCGTCGCCGCAACGCGTCTGGGATGCATTACGGCAGAGTGCCTGACCGGCGTCCGGTCCAACAATTAACTATCGAAGCGCGGCGACAACCTCTGAAAAGGTCGGGGCGCCTTTGAGAATGCCGCGCTGCCGTGCAAATTCATTCATCGCGGCGACGAAGTCCGGCGTGATTTCCGTCGAATAATAGGGCAGGTCGCGTTCGATCAGCGCGGCGATCAGTGACGCCTCGCGTTCGGGGAAAACCTTGCGGCCGACCTCCGCCGCGAGCGACACGTCGCTCTTCAATGCTGCATGAGTGTCTTCCATCGCGGTCACGGCGCGACGCGCATCGTCGGGCCGTCGCGCGAGGAAATCGTCCGTCACCGCAAGCGAGGCCATGGTGTAGTTGAAGCATTCCTTCGGTCCGTCGCCGCGCCGGATGTCGAGCACGACTGTTCCGGCTCCGCTACGGACGGCGACCTCGGTTCCCATGCCGTTGGCCCAGAATCCATCGATGAGCCGTTCTTCCAGCGCCTTTGCCGCGGACAGACCGAAATTAACGCTGGGGCTGCCTGTGTTTGGAACGGGGGCGATGGTGATTTCGTCGCGCTTTTCATCAAGGCCGGCGGCAACGAGAAGTTGTTTCAAGCCGAGCTCGACCCAGGGCGCAGCACCTATCTTGCGACCCCGGACTACACTCACATCCCCTCGTTTGGGTTCTATGTCGGATCGCATCACCAGGAACCAGTACATGCCCTGGCCCTGTGCGCAGAGCAGCTTCACGCCGCGCCACTCCGGAAAAGCCGCGAGCGCGGAATGCGCCGAGCCTGCGACGCAATCGACGTCACCCGCGCGCAAGGCTTCGTAAGCCTTACTGACCGGAAAGATCAGCTGGATCTCGTCGTCGAGGCCCTGCTCCCGAAACTTGCCGAGTTCGGTCGCGGCGATTGCCGGAAAATATGAATTCGATATCAGGTCCGGAACAGCGATCTTGAACCGGTTCGAAGACGAGGTCATGCTGCGGCCTTTTGCTTTCGAACGCTCTCCAGAAGCGAAGTGCGCATGAGGAATGCGCGATGGCCGACGGGGTCCGCAGCGGTGCGGCGAAGATTGTCGAAGTTGGCCTGTCGCGTCGCCGGCTCCTTTTCCTCAAGGCGCTTTTTGTTGGCGATGGTCTGCTGCTGGACATATTCGATGTTCATCGGACGGCGAACCGCATCATACGTCTCGAGGTCGCTCTCGGGGCGCTCACCGTGCAAAACGGAGCTGAGCAACGATGAGATATGCATCGCGTCGTGTATGCCGCAATTCAGGCCCAAGCCGCCAATCGGATTGTTCACATGCGCCGAGTCACCGGCCAGGAACACGCGGCCGTGCCGGAAGCGCGCTGCGACGCGCTGGTGAACCCGGTAGATGTTGCGGTGGACGATCTCATAGGTCCCGGATTTGGGAAAAAACTTCTGCAGCCTCGCCTCGGTTGCGGCCTCGTTGAGGACTTCCTCGTCGGTCTGTCCCGGCAGGGTGGGGAACACCGCTCGCCAGCGGCCCTTGCCGTCATCGCCTGCGACCTTGAACAGGTTGGTCCATTCGTCCGGGTCGGAGAAATAAGCGCGATAGGCGACGCCGTGTTCGGTGGCAAAATCGAACAACGTCGTGAGCACGAGAAAGCGCTCCGGAAACGTGTAGCCCTCGAATGGAATGTCGAGCGATTTCCTCACCGTGGAACGGCCGCCGTCCGCACCGACGAGATAGCGCCCGGACAGTGTCTGCTCACGTCCGTCGATTGCAACCGTAATGTCCACGTTGTCGTCGCCCGCCGAGATGGCGGTCACCGGAGCGGAAAACGTGACCTCCGCATGCTTGAAGGCCCGGAGCTTCTCGACCGCGAGATTGGCGATCTTGTGCTGCTCGCATTGCACGACAAAAGGGTAGTCGGTATCGTTCTCCAGAATGGCATGATCGAACTCGGCCACGACGCTGCGTGTCGGTCGATCCCAGAACTGAAAGGTCCGCGCGACCAGGCCCCGTGCGATAATTTCATCCAGCAATCCCACGCTCGCCAGCATTTCCAGCGTGGCCGGATGCAGCGTCGAAGCGCGGGGAGCGTCGTTGACGCTCTCCGCCGCCTCGAACACCCGAACCGGGATGCCGCGTTGCGCCAGCGCCAGCGCGGTGATCACACCGACCGGCCCGCCGCCGGCCACCAGAACCGGAACCTCGTTCATGGCGCACCCGCTACTGCTGCTTGACGCCGGCGAGGTCGACGGCCTCGGCCCAGGTCGCGACATCACGCGCAAGCATCGCCTTGTACTGCGCGGGCGAATTGCCCAGCGGATCGACGCCGAATTCCGACAGACGCGCGGCGAATTTCTCATCCTTCACGGCTGCGGCGACCTCCGCGGCAATTTTCTCGACGATCGGCATCGGCGTGTTGGCCGGCGCCATCAGCCCGTTCCAGGTGAGGATCTCGAAATCGGGATAGCCGGATTCCACGACGGTCGGCAGTTCGGGCGCCAGCGGCGAGCGCTTTTCGGACGACAGCGCGATCATGCGCACGTTGCCCGCCTTGGCCTGCGGCAGCGCATCCGAGAAGTTGGAGAACATTGCGGGAATATGGCCCGCCACGACATCCGAGAGCGCGGGCGCGTTGCCCTTGTAGGGGACATGCGTCATCTCGAGGCCCGCCTTCTTCAGGAACAGCGCCATCGACAGATGGTTGAGGCTGCCGATACCGGCCGACCCATAGCTCAGTTGCCCCTTGCGCGCGCCGACATAGTCGACGAATTCCTTGAGCGTTTTGACCGGGATGTCCTTGTTGACGACGATCACGAACGGGTTGGTCGCAATGTTGCTGACCGGCGTGAAATTCTTGATCGGGTCGTAGCGCACCTTGTTGATCGCAGGCACGATCGCCATGACAGGCAGGGCCGCGATAAACAGCGTGTGGCCGTCCGGCGCGGCCTTCGCAACCATGTCGGCTGCGATGGCTCCACCGGCACCGGGACGGTTCTCGACGACAAAGGACTGACCGAACGCATTGCTCAGCCGTTCGGCGGTAATCCGTGCGATGCCGTCGGTGTTGCCACCGGCGGCGAACGGAACGATCAGCGTAACCGGGCGCTGAGGCCAATCCTGAGCCAATGCCGGGTTCTGACTGAAGGTGATCGCCGCTAAAGCAGCGGCAAGAGCCGCTGATCGTCCAAACATGCCGCAAGAACTACGCATTGTAAAACTCCGCTCTGTGTGATCCGGCATCCAAGTTAGGCGGCGTCACTTCTTGTTGGAGACGCTCTTTTCGTAGAAGTGCACTTCGTACAACAGACATCCGGTCTCCGACTTGAATGGGCCGTGTACCGCGCCAGGCGGGCGGCAGGCATAAGTCGGTGCTGTGAAACGTTCGCCGCCGTTGCCGTTGGCATCGTTGCCGACGGTCAGGTCGCCCGACATCAGGTAGACTTCTTCCCAATGATCGTGGACGAAGGGGGCGGTGGTGTATTCGCCAGGCACGAAGCGCAGAAGGCGCGTGCGGCTGCCGGTCTTGCTGGTTTCGTCTAGGTCGCTGGTCAAGATCTTCTGCTGGATGCCGGCGGGGTAGCCCGGCGGAGATGCCCAGCCTTCGGTCATGTCTACGGAGAAGAATTCCAGATGTGGCTTTGTCATGGGGTCCCCCGCTCGAGATGGCGCGTGACGTTGCGACGGAACGAGTCGATGTGATCGATCATCGCCTGTGTGGCGGCGTCCGGATCGTGATTTCTGATCGCCTCGAAGATGGCGCGATGTTCCTTCTGCACCTCACGATGATGCTCATGTGCGGTGAGGGAGATGAACCAGAAGCGGAGCGAGCGTTCGTGCAGGTTCTGGAGAATCCCCGACATGACGGAATTTTTCGCAGCGCGGGCGAGAGCGATGTGAAACTCACGGTCGAGCAGCATCATCTGTTCGATGTTGCGCACTTCGGTCCAGGCGTCGGCGCGGTTGAGAATGTCGCCGAGGACGGAAATGTCGATGTGATCGGCGCGTTCTGCAGCCAGCCTGGCGCAATAGGGCTCGTTGATCCGGCGCGCGTCGATGATCTGGGCGACTTCGTCGAGGCTGACGGGCTTCACGATCACGCCCTTGCGGGGGATGACCTCGAGCAGCCCGTCCTGGGTCAACCGGTCGATGGCCTGATGGACCGGCGTGCGGCCGATACCGATCGAGGCGGATACGAACGCTTCGTTGAGGTAGTCGCCCGGCTTGAACACGCAGGTGATGATGCGATGCTTGATCGCGTCATAGGCCGCGTCGCGCAGGGACGGCTGGATCGGGGTCACAACCGTCAGAGGTGCGGGCGTCAGCGGCGATTGCTGGATTTGTTTGACGTTGCGTTTGTGTTTCATCGTGGTGCCGTCAGCTGACAATCGGCAGAACCGTGATGTCGTAATCGCAGCGGATCGTTCGCTTCAGAACCGGGTCGATCAGCTCGCACTCGAAACGACTGCCTGGGCGAATGCCCCCGATGGCAGCCAGCGTTCCGCAGAACATCACCGTGCCGTCCGGCAGGACGCCGCGATCGTCGTAAAGCGAGAGCAGGGAGGCCGGCGACAGCATCTGCGCCACCGATCCGTCCTGATAGAGTTCGCGCTTGCCATCGATCGTCGCATAGGAGCGCAGCTTGAGCTGGTCCCAGTGCGGCGCGACCGCATCGTAGCGCCAGAACGCCGAGCCGATCGGCTTGTCGCAAATCTGCTTCGATGCGGCGACGCCGTATGTCTCAAGCTTGCGATCGGTGTGATCGGAGCCGATGCCGACCCAGAGAACACCTTTGTGCTGCAGCAGCACAAACTCGGCCTCGCCGCTCGTGTCCTCTCCCAGAACCTCGATCGCCCCGGCACAGGTCACGCGCGACAGGTTGCCCAGATAGAAGATCGGTGTGCGCGACGGGGGCGAAACGCCCAGCGCCTTCAGCTCCTCGATGTGGTGCGTCACCGCGGCGGCGTCGCGGCCGGTCCATCCCGCCACCACCAGTTTGGTGGGCGCGACGGTTTCGGTTCGGGCCAGGGGGTCGAAAAGGGTGAGGTCAAACATGGTCGCTCTGAAATTTCACTGAAATATTTGTAATCGTGGTCTTTCACAAATGCAAATAAAATAAGGTATATAGCCAGAACAATTAGAAATTTCACTGGAATGTACAGGCTCGGGGCGGCATGACAATGCCGGAGTGACGGCTCGAGGGAGACGGCGATGCATGTGGATGCGACGGACCGGACTGGTGTTTTGGACCTGAGCGCCACCGTCCACGGGGTGTTGCAGAGCTTCACGGACGGCGGCCATCGCGAAGCCGGGGTCCGGGAACAGCTCGAGCGGATCGCGGACCGGTCGGGAGAGGGAAGCCGGGCTTTCCTCAAGGTTTACGAGGCCGCAGTGACCGACGCAGCGGCCTACGACCGCGCGGCGCGGCACGGGACAGCGCTGCCGCGGTATGCAGGTGTCACCGTCAGCATCAAGGATCTGTTCGATGTTGCAGGCGAGGTGACGACCTCTGGGTCGAAGCTGCTCAAAGATGCCGCGCCGGCGGTGCGCGATGCCGTAGCCGTCGCGCGGCTGAAGTCCGCCGGCTTCATTCCGGTCGGCCGCACCAACATGACCGAATTTGCCTTCTCCGGCCTTGGCATCAATCCGCATTACGGCACGCCGCTCAATCCATACGATCGTAAGAGCCGGCGGATTCCCGGTGGCTCGTCATCCGGCGCGGCTGTCTCCGTCAGCGACGGCATGGCGACGGTCGCGCTGGGCACCGATACCGGCGGTTCGTGCCGCATCCCGGCAGCGCTGTGCGGCCTGGTCGGGTTCAAGCCGACCGCGTCGCGCGTCCCGTCAGACGGAGCGATGCCGCTGTCGACGTCGCTCGACTCGATCGGCAGCATCGGACGCTCCGTGGCATGTTGTGCGGCGGTCGACGAGGTGATCAGCGGACAGCCGCTCGTCCCGTCGTCGGTGGATCTGTCGTCGCTGACGTTCGCCGTTCCGTCGGCCTATGTGCTCGACGATATCGACAAACCGACCGCGACGGCCTTTGATCGTGCGCTTCGACGGCTAGCAGCGGCGGGTGTGACGATCGTGACGTCCGAGTTGCCAGCGCTTGCCGACATTCCGGTCATCAATGCCAAAGGCGGCCTCGCCGCGCGAGAGGCCTATCTCTATCATCGTCGTTGGCTTGAATCGCGTGGCGACGCGTATGACCCTCGCGTCCTCGTTCGCATCCTCAAGGGCGAAGCGCAGACCGATGCCGACTATCGCGAGGTGCAGCGCGCAAGAGCCGACCTGATCGCCAGGTGTGACGCGAACACCAAAGGCTTCGATGCCGTGATCATGCCGACCGTCCCGAAGATCGCGCCGACGCTCGACGAACTTGCAACCGACGAGGCCTACGGGCGGATGAACCTGTTGATGCTGCGCAATCCAACGATTGCCAACATGCTCGACCGGTGTGCGATCTCGCTCCCTTGCCAGGCCCCTGGGGAGGCGCCGGTGGGACTCATGCTGATGGGCCACCGGAACGAGGATCGACGGCTTCTGCAGATTGCCGGCTTGGTGGAGCGCATTCTGCTCGCAACCTGATGATTCAAGGCGCTGCGCCTCCTGAGGTTCGCACTAGAATTTCGCCGACACGGTCTTGCCGTTCGGCGCGGTGATCTGCACGACGCCCTTCGGTTGCTGAGGAAGCGCACCGCCTGCCTTGCCGGTCAGCTTTCCGTCTCCCAGCTCCAGCACGATGCGCTGACTTTTGCCCCCGGCCGAGAGAATCGCGAGGCCCGTGTAGCCCGCGATCTTGATCGGTTTGTCATCGTGATCGGTGACATAGACGTCGATGATGCCACCATTGGTAACGAGTTCGACATGGTAATCCCCCGCGTCGGCGACCTGACCGCCGTGCTTCCCCTTACCGTCATGCGCAGACGCAATACCAGCACTCAGCAGCGCAAGAATCGCCACGACAACCGCTTTCATCTTCAGTCTCCCTCTCAGTAGGTCGATGTGGATGGCGCCGCATCTGGCGCCGGATGTTCAGTGTTGGGTGCCGCTTTCAGCCGCTCGACCGCGTTGCGGCCGAACGCGAGCATCAGAAGCGGCGTCACGAAGGCGTCGAGCAGCGTGGCGCTGATCAGCCCGCCGAAGATCGTCACCGCCACCGGATGCAGGATTTCCTTTCCGGGGCTCGCCGGATCGATCATCAGCGGGACGAGCGCAACACCGGCCGAAAGAGCCGTCATCAGCACCGGCGTCATGCGCTCAAGGCAGCCGCGCGTGACGAGTTCGCGGCCCCAGGGCATGTCCTCGTGCAGATGCAGATTGATGATGTGGCTGATCTTCAGGATGCCGTTGCGAGCCGTGATCCCGGTCAGCGTGATGAAACCGATCATGCTCGCGACCGAGAGCGGTTGACCGACAAGCCACAGCGCCGCCACCGAACCGATCAACGCCAGCGGCACGCTACCGATAACGATCAGCGCCAGCACGCTCGATTTGTAGCGGCTGTAGAGGATCGCGAAGATCAGAAGGAGCGATACCATTGAAAGCAGACCGATGGTGCGCGCCGCCTGTTCCTGCGCCTGGAACGTGCCTTCCAGACTGGCGAATGTGCCTTCCGGCATTTTGGTGTCCGCAAGTACCGGGCGGATTTGCTCGATGAGATTCGCCATGTCGGCGCGGCCGTCGGAATTTGCAAGCACCACCAGGCGGCGCCGCCCGTTCTCGCGAAGAATCTGGTTTGGACCGGTGGTCTCCTTGACTTCGGCAATCTGCCGCGCGGGGATCCAGCCCGACGGCGTTTCGATCAGCAGATCGCTCAGGCCTTGCGTCGTGCGTATGTTCTCCGGCAGCCGCATCACAACGTCGAAGCGGCGATAGCCGTCGATCACGCGCGACACCACGCGGCCGTTCGACAGGCGGCTGAGCTGCTCGATCACGGCGGCGGGCTGCACGCCATAGAGTGCGGCTCGGCCGTAATCGACCCTGATTTCCAGCTGCGGGATACGGACCTGCTTCTCGACCTGAACGTCGGTCAGTCCGGGGATGGTGGCGAGCCTGGTCCGCAACTCTTCGGCCTTGCTCCTCATCGTGTCGAGGTCATCGCCGAAGATCTTCAGCGCAATCTCGGAGCGGATGCCGGTGAGCATGTGGTCGAGCCTGTGCGCGATCGGCTGCCCAACATTCACCGACAAGGGCAATACGGCGAGTCTGCTGCGGATATCGGCCACAATCTCCGTCTTGGCACGCGCCGAGGGATTGAGGTCGACCTCCATTTCGTTGACATGGACGCCCTCCGCGTGCTCGTCGAGTTCGGCACGGCCAGTGCGGCGGCCGACCCACTTTACCTCCGGCACCTGCATGATGAGCTGTTCGGCGATGGTGCCGACACGGTTGGATTCGGCCAGCGAGACCCCCGGGTTGAACTGGACCAGGATATTAAACGTGCCCTCGTTGAAGGGGGGCAGGAACGAGCGCGGCAGCGTCAGTGCCGCAGCCGCTGCGGTGACAACCATGATCAGGGTGGCGCCGACGATCAGTCCCGCATTGTCGTAGGCGCGCGGCAAAGCCGCTGCGTAGAAGCGCTTTAGCAGGCGCACCAGCCAGCTTTCGTGAGCGTCGAGCCGCTTCAGGCCGGGCAGCATGTAATAGGCCATGACCGGCGTCAGCGTGATCGAGACCAGCAGGCTTGCCAGGATCGACACGATGTAGGCAACGCCGAGCGGGGTAAACAGCCGGCCCTCGATGCCCGACAATGCGAACAGCGGCACAAACACCAGCACGATGATCATCGTGGCGTAGACGATGCCGGATCGGACTTCCTGCGATGCGCTCACCACAACGTCGAAGACGGATCGTGGATTGCCGAGCGCACGGTTCTCGCGCAACCGGCGGAAGATGTTCTCGACGTCGACTACGGCGTCGTCCACGAGTTCGCCGATCGCAATTGCGATTCCGCCGAGGGTCATCGTGTTGATCGAGAGTCCGGCGAAGTAAAACACCACGGCCGTGATCAAGATCGAAGCCGGAATCGCTGTGAGCGAGATCGCTGTGGTTCGCCAGTTCATCAGGAACAGGAACAGCACCACGGCGACTACCAGGAAAGCTTCGAGCAGCACCGTCTGTACGTTGCCGATCGAGGTCTCGATGAAGTTCGCCTGGCGGAACACGATCTGGTCCGCCTTGATGTTGTGCGGCAGCGCGGCGCTGAGTTCCTTCAGGGCCTCTTCGAGCTTGCGTGTCAGCGTTACGGTATCGACATTCGGCTGCTTCTCGACCGATACCAGCACCGCCGGAGCGCCCATATAGCCGCCGTCGCCGCGCTTGGTGCGAGCGGCGAATTCGACAGTCCCGACCTGATGCAGAAACACCGGTTTGCCCTCGACCTTCGCAACGACCAGGTTGCGGAGATCGTTTAGACTGGTGGTGCGTCCGATATTGCGGATCAGATATTCACGCGAATTGAGATCGGTAAAGCCGCCGCCGGCATTGGTACCGAAGGACGCAAGCGCTTTCTCGATCTGCTCATAATTGATGCCGAGGGCGCGGAGCGCTGGCGGTTGCGGCGATACACGATATTGCCGGACCTCGCCTCCGATCGGGATGACCTGCGCGACGCCCGGGATACTGAGCAGCCGCGGCCGGATGGTGAAGTCGGCCGCCTCCCGCAGTTCCATCGGCGTCGCGCGGTCGCTCGTCACGGCGACCATCAGGATCTGCCCCATAATCGAGCCGATCGGCCCCATCATGGGCGTGACATTGGCCGGCAATTGCTCGCGCATCAGGTTGAGCCGCTCGGACACAAGCTGGCGGTTGCGATAGATGTCGCCGGCGGACCACTCGAACTCGACATAGACGAACGACAGACCCACTCCGGAGACCGAGCGCACACGCGCAACGCCGGGAACGCCATTCATCTGCGTTTCGATCGGGAAGGTGACGAGTTGCTCGACCTCGGGCGGCGCAAGGCCGTCCGCCTCGGTCATGATGGTGACGACCTGCTTGTTCAGATCTGGAAAGACGTCGACCGGGAGCTTGGTGACGGCATAGCCGCCGAAGGCCATCAGCGCCGCACTCAGCGCGAGCACCAGCATCCGGTTGCGCAGCGATTGGGTGACGAAGAGGGTAAACATCGGTTCGTCCCTCAGCGCACATGGTCGAGCAGTTCGGCGCCTTGCACTACGATCCGCTTGCCCGGATCGATGCCCGCCGCGATCAATACGCGTTCCGCATCGAGCGGCTCGATCCGTACCGGGCGCGGCTCGAATCGCTCTGCCGTCGTGTGTTCGAACACGAAATCCTGACCGTTGGCGGCGCGGATCACGGCGGTGCGCGGAGCCGCAATTCCTGATCGCTCGTCGCCGGTTTCGGCGAACACCGTCACGAACTGCCCGGCGCGCAAGCCCTTGCCGCCCTCGTCAACGGAGAAATGCACCGGGATCGACTGGCTGCGGTCGGCAAGGCCGGAGCCTCGGAACGTCAGCTTCAAAGATTTGCCGTTCCCGATCTTGGCGGAAGCACGGCCGGTGCCTGCGACAGGATCAAAGCTCAGCGCTTCGACCCACAATTTTCCGGGTGTTATAATGTGGAAGACCACCGCATTGCTCTGCGCGATCTGTCCGGTGATCGGTGTTCCCTCGGCGATGATGCCGGTGACGGGTGCGATCAGGGGTACCGGCTCGTTTCTGATCCTGTCGAGCGCCGCTCTGCGGTCCTTCAGCCCCTCCAGTTCGAGTCTTGTCTCTTCCTTCAATGTAAGGGCGACCGCGCCACTGGTCACCAGCGATTCCTGCCGCGCCAGCCGGCGCTGCACGATGGCGATCTGCTGATCGAGCTCGCCCTGTCTCTGGCGCATGTCGGAGACGTCGATCGCCGCAATCGGCGGCGTGACATAGGCGAGAACGTCGCCTTCCTTCACTTGTGTGCCGAGCCGCGGAAAGCCGCCGGGCGGGGGCGACAGCACGCCGCCGACGGCGGTCTGCACATAGCCGCTCGTGTTGGGATCGGGGATGATGCGGCCAGGCAACTCGACCGTGCGCGCGAAGCGGCCGTTTTCTGTCTCGATGGTACGCACACCGAAGATGCGCTGGATCGGCTTCGGTACGAAGATGGCGCCATCAGGCTGGCGCTGTGCGCGCTGGTCACTGGTCGCCGCCGGCGCTTTGTCCGCTCCGTTATCATGGCCTTCGTGCGCGAGCGCGTCGCCGAGCCCGAACAGAACGACGATGACAGCGGCACTTACGGGCCGCAATCTGCGGATCAGACTGACAAGCACGGCGCCGAGGGCGAAGCCGGCCAAACCCATCGCCAGAGGCGATTGTGACAGCGATGCGAGCAGCGTCGCCCCGCCGTTCTTCGGGGACACACCGTCGCCGGAAGCGCCGTTTGAGGCGGGGATCTCAATTGTCACAGGCAGAATGTCAGGATCGCCGCTTGCTGCGACGGTGATGATCAGCTCGACGTGGCCACCCTTCTCCAGGAAAGGCGCATCCAGACTGTAGACGCCATTGCCGAGCGATTTTGCAGCTGCCGGGCCCGACGGCGTCTCGACCTCGATCGCGGCCTGCTCGATCGGGGCGTTGGTCTTATAGTCGTCGAGATAGATCGCAAGCGTCTTGCCTTGCGCTACCGCGACAATCTCAAAGCGCTCCGAATGCGCCTCGCCGCGCGGGGCGACGCTCGCAGGAGCGGCGGGCGCTTCGGGACCATGGTCGTGGCCCTCGTGCGCAGGAGCGGCGGTAGCGCCGAAGGTCAGGATGAATCCGGCGGCGGCAAATGCCGGCAGAATGTTGCGGAACATGGAGGCCAGTCCTTCGCATGAACGAAATCAAGCCGCCCGCCCATCAGGCGGACGGCCCGCGTCACGAGACGCGAGTCACGACGTTCAGGCGAAGGATTTAGGCGGTCGCGGTGGGCCTTCCCGCGCGAGGCTTGCGGGCAGGGCCGCATCCGGGCTCGGCAAGATCAAATATTTCGAGAGACTCAGGGAGGTCCACGACGCAGGCGCAAGCGCGGTCGTGCAGCCAGAGCAATGCCCGGCGCCGCAACAGCCACGATCGCCGCAATCTCTGTCGGTCTGATGATCGGCCGGCATTGGAACTTTGGCCCGCATTTCCGCCGGGAGAACGACCGCCGGGGCTACAGACTTGGCGCTATCGCCTGCATGCGTGGCGGCATGTGCATGCGGCGCACTGCCATGGGCAGTTGCACCGGTCGCCGCGAGCGCGACCAGTAGAAACGCCATTAAGCCAAACAATGCGGATATTGCAGTCCGAACAAGCATGGCCGATTTATACATCGGCCACCACATTTTGCAAAGTGCAGCGCAGCATGGTGTCAGCGGGATGCGCCGTATCGGTAAACGTCCCCCGCATTCGCGAGATCGCAACAGTGACAAGGGGGCCGGATTGCCTCAGGAGCGCCATGTTTCAAGCAGGGCTGCCGCCAAGATAACTGGTGACGATGCGCTTGTCGGATTCCAGGTCCGCAGGCGGGCCTTCAAGTGCGATGCGGCCCTGCTCCATCACGTAGCAATAATCGGCGATCTGCATGGCTGCCCTGGCGTTTTGCTCGACCACCAGCAGCGACACGCCGCGTTCACCGAGCCCGACGATGGTTCGGAAGATGTCGCGCACAATGCGCGGCGCCAGGCCAAGAGAGGGTTCGTCCAGCATCAAAAGCTTTGGTCTGCCGATCAGGGCGCGGCCGAGCGCCAGCATCTGGCGCTCTCCGCCCGACAACGTGCCTGCGAGCTGACGATGCCGCTCTTTCAGCCGCGGAAACAGCGCGTAGATGTCTTCGCGCGCTTCCGCGAGCACCGCTGCACCTTCGCGCCTGCGGCTGAACGCACCGAGCGCGAGATTTTCTTCGACCGTGAGCTCGGCGAATAGCGCACGCTCCTCCGGCACCAGAAACAGACCGGAATCCACCCGGTCTTCGAGCGTACGCTGATTGCTGTTACGGCCGGCGAAAACAACGTCGCCGCCATAGGGCAAGGCGCCGATCAGCGCTTTCAGCAGACTTGATTTTCCGGCGCCGTTCGGACCGATCACGGTGACGATCTGCCCCGCATCCAACCTCAAGCTGACATCGCGCACGGCTTCGATCTTGCCGTACGAAACCGAGATCCCGTTCGCTTCGAGCAGTGCGCTCATAGCGCGGCCCCTTCGGCTCGCCGTGTTCGCAGCGGCTTGTCATCGTCGATACCGCCAAGATAGGCCTCGATCACGCGCGGATCATTGCGAATTTGCTCCGGCGTGCCTTCCGCAATCTTCACGCCGAAGTCGACCACCACCACCCGGTCAACCAGGTTCATGACGAAATCCATATCGTGCTCGACCAGCAGGATAGATAGTCCTTCCGCGCGCAATTGCTGCAGCAGGGTTGCAAGCTTCTGCTTCTCCCCGAACCGAAGCCCGGCGGCCGGCTCGTCCAGCAGCAGGACCTGCGGGTCCGCCGCGAGGCCGCGCGCGATCTCGAGCAGCCGCTGCTGACCGAGAGCGAGGCTGCCAGCGGGCAAGGTGGCGCAGTCTGCGATTCCGACGCGCTCGAGCTGAGATTGCGCTTCATACAGGAGACGCGCTTCTTCCTGCCGGTCGAGCCGCGTGACAGCTGCGAGGAAGCCCAATCGACCGCGCAGATACGCACCAAGTGCGACATTCTCCAGCACGCTCATCTTCGACTGCATTACAACGTGCTGGAAGGTCCGGGCCACGCCGAGTCCGGCAATCAGCCGCGGCGGTAGAATGTCGATGCGACGGTCGCCAAAGTGGACCTCGCCGCCGTTGAGCGGAAGGAGGCCGGTCAGCAGATTGAAGATCGTGCTCTTGCCGGCGCCATTCGGGCCGATCAGTGCGAGAATTTCTCCGGCACGCATCTCGAAGGATACGTTCTGCACCGCCGCGAGACCGCCGAAGTTCTTGGAGATATCCTGCGCCGAAAGCAGGCGCTCGCCACGGGCCGGGAGCTGCCGGCGGGCGAGTGGCGCAGCCTTCGGCGGCGCGCGCAGCGGCGGAGGCGCCGGCAGCCAGCGCGCGATGAACGACATCAGGCCACCGCCCGCTGTTTGCAGCATCACCACGACCAGAATCCCAAACACCGCGACTTCATAGCCGCCGGCTCGTCCGAACAGCACCGGAAGCGTTTCGCGCAGCCAGCTGCGTGCGGCTTCGAATACGATCGGACCGATCAGTGCGCCGCCGAGCTGCCCAACGCCACCGATGACCACCATGAAGAGATAGTCGATCGAGGCATTGACGCTGAACGGACTCGGATTGACGATGCGGATGTAGTGCGCATGCAGCCATCCGCTGATGCCTGCAAGCAACGCGGCAAACACGAACACCTTGATCCGCAGCGGACCTGTGGGAACGCCGAAGCTTTCGGCCATGACTTCGGTCGGCAGGCTGCGGATCGCGCGTCCTGTGCGGCTGTTCAGTAGATTGGTTGCGGCGAGAAAGCTCAGCGCCACCAGGGTCCAGATCACGATATAGAAGTCGAACGGGGTGGTGATCGACAGTCCAAACAGCGAAATTGGCGGTAGCCCGGAAATGCCGTTGAAGCCGCCGAGTCCCGGGACGTTGCCGAACAGGTAGAATAGCCCGATCGCCCAGACCAGCGTTCCCAGCACGAGGTAATGGCCCGCCAGGCGAACAGTGAGGAGGCCGAGCATCAGCGCGACGAATGCGGTGACGAGCAGGCTGACCGGCAGGGCTGCAACCGGCGCCCAGCCGTACTGGGTCGTCAGCAATGCGGTGGTGTATGCCGCCAGTCCGCAGAAGGCCGCCTGACCGAACGAGGTCATGCGCGCCACACCGGTCAGAACCACCAGTCCGACACCCACCAGGACCGCGAGGCCGATATAGGTCAGCGGCGAGATTATTCGGATCGAGAGAACGAACGGGGCGAGGGCGAAAATGGCAACCAGCGCGCCGACGAAAATCCGGTGCGCGCTCATTCGTCGTGCTCGTGGGTTTCGTGGCCGCGCGGCTCGACGGCCGAGCGCCACAACAGGAAGGGGATCAGCAGCGCGAAGACGATCGCTTCCTTATAGGCGGATGCGTAAAAGGACGAGAAGCTCTCGACCAGACCGACCACGATCGCACCGAAGACCGCAAGTGGAAAGCTCACCATGCCGGCGACGACGGTGCCGACGAAACCCTTCAGTCCGATCAGAAAGCCGGAGTCGTAGTAAAGCGTGGTCACCGGCCCGATCAGTATTCCCGAGAAGGCGCCGATCAGCGCCGCCAGGGTGAAGGCGAGAGCGCCGGCAGTCTCGGTCCGGATGCCGACGAGCCGCGCGCCAAACCGGTTGACCGCGGCTGCGCGCAGCGCCTGTCCCCACAGGGTGCGACCCATGAACAGCCACAGCGCGACCATGATGATGGCCGAGGTCGCGACCACCAGCATCAACTGCCATGAGATCCGGGTGAAGCCGGCGTCGATGCGGCCCGGGATGAAGGGTGGCGTCCGGAACCCTTCCGAACCAAAGAATACAAGACCGAGCCCCACCAGCGCGTAATGGACGGCGATGGCAGCGAACATCAGCGTCAGGATCGATCTGTCAGCAAGCTGCTTGAACGCCACGCGATAGAGCATGAAGCCCATCGGCACGATCAGCGCGAGCGTGAAGAAGATCTGCACCGGCAGGATCGGTTTGGAAGCAGCGGTCAATAATACGGCACCGCCGACGATCAACGGTGTGCCGAGTGAGATGCTGACCACCATGGTCCAGCTTCGCCAATCGCCCGAGTGCCGAGAGCGCCAGGTTTCGACGGCCGCAGTGGTAACCCCGAGTGCCCCGCACAGCCATACGGTTCCGGGCACCTGGCCTTGCTGCAAAAGCGCTAGCGTCAACGCCCCGAATACGAGGAAATCGCCTGCCGGCACCCAGAGTACGCGTGTGACGAGAAAGACCAGGAGTATCGACAGCGCCAGCAGCGCGTAGATGAAGCCTGTGGTGAGGCCGTCCTGAAGCAGAAGCAATCCGATGGTCGTGTTCATGGCGACAGGCGGCTACCGAAGGAAGTTGGCTGCCGCCGAAGCGGCAGCCTGCTGATCTTGACGGAACTACTTCGCCAAACGGAAAGCGCCGTCCTTCACCATGATCATGACGCGGGCACGCTCATCCACGCCGTAGTGATCGGTCGGCGTGTAGCGATAGATCGCGTTGGTGCCGACGACTTCCTTGCCCGATTGCAGGGCATCGCGCAAAGCCACACGAAACTCGGGCGTACCCGGCTTGGCCTGCTTGACGGCTTCGGCGGCAGCGGCATCGACCAGCAGCATCGCATCCCACGCATAGCCGGCAATCGGACTGGCCGAGCCCTTGCCCCACTTGCCTTCATATTTCTGGATGAAGTCGAGCGAGACCTTCTTGATCGGATTATCGTCGGCGAGATCGGCTGCAGCAACGACCGGTCCCGTTGGCATGCGCGCGTCCTCGACAGCTTTGCCGCCGGCGTCGATGAATGCCTTCGTGACCGTGCCGTGTGTGTGATAGATGCGGCCGTTATAGCCTTGATCCTTCAGCGTGACGTGCGGCAGGACCGCGGCCGTGCCGGATGCACCGACGAACACCGCATCGGGCGAACTCGCCATCAGCTTGAGGACCGGGGCGGTGACCGACGTGTCGGTGCGGTTGTAGCGCTCCGAAGCCACAATGTTGATGCCTTCCTTCTTGGCAACCTGATTCAGCGCATTCCAGTTCAGATCGCCCCAGCCGTCGGCAAAGCCGATGAAGGCGACCGTCTTCATCTTGTTCTTCTTCATGTCCTCGATGATCGCGGACACCATGACCGGCACCGGATGGGGCAGGTTGAACACCCAGGGAAGCTTCGCCTCCGGGATCTGCATCGGCGAGAGGCCGATCTGCGGGGTCTTCGACTCAACGGCGACGTCGCTCATCGCCGTGGCGGTGATGGTCGATGTCGACCCGAGGATGATGTCGACCTTGTCCTCGTCCACGAACTTGCGGGCATTCTTGACCGCGGTGGTCGGGTCTGTTGCATCGTCTAGAAGGATCCAGCGTACCGGCACGCCGCCCAGCGTCTTCGGAAACACTTCGGCAGCGTTACGATAGGGGATTCCGTTGGTGGCGTTACCTCCCGTGAACGTGCCGGACAGCCCGACCTTGATCTCCTGAGACAATGCGGGCTGCGCGGCGAACAGGGCCGCGGCCAGTGCAATCGCGGACGTCGTGTATCTCTTCATCCCACTCTCCTTTTTGATACCTTCGGTTTCAGACAATCCTAGAGGCTAGTGCTCAGTGTTGCGCGCATCGCGGACTTCAGCCCGTCGAGTTGCTGGATCAGTTCGCGCTTCTCTCGCTTCGGCATTTCCGCAAAAATCTCCTCAATCCAGTCGGCATGAATTGGCGCCATCTGAGCGAATGCTTTGCGGCCGCCTTCCGTAAGAGTGATGACGGTGGCGCGACGGTCACCCTCCGCGGCCTGCCGCTTCACCATTCCGCGCTGCTCGAGATCGTCAACGACCGCGGTCACATTGGAGCCGGTGACGACGGTGCGGCGTGCGACTTCTCCCATGCGGATCCCTTCGGGCGCACGGTCAAGCTGCGAGAGCAGATTGAACTGGGTCTGGTTGATGCCGAACGTTTCCTTGATCCTGTTCTTGACGCGTTGCTCGGCGGCGTGACCGCAGGCAAGCAGGCGAACCCACAATTGCAGGTCGAGCTTCTGATTCTCGGGCGCGAGCCACGCCGGCTCGCGCTCACGAAGTCGGGGCTCTCCGATCTTTTTTGCCAGCGCTTTGGTCATGCCATGTCCTGTTACGGAGCGAGCAGGGCGGGACGATAGAGTTTGCCGGTTGGACCGGTCGGCAGCCGTTCGACGATGTGGATCGCCTTCAGAAAGCGCATCGACGAAACCTGGGAATCCTGGCGCCATGTTTCGACCGCCTGCACGTCGAGACCGCTGTCGCCAACCACGACAAAAGCCTCCGCGCGCTGGCCCCATTTCGGATCCGGAACGCCGATGACGGCGGCCTGGCGGATGTCCGGATGGCTCATGAGCGCGGCCTCGATCTCCTCCGCCTGGATTTTCACGCCGCCTGAATTGATGACGTGATCGGTGCGCCCGACCAGCACGACGCCGCCATCTTCGGTCAGATAGCCGGTGTCGCCGCTTCGCCACCATCCATCCCGAAACCGTTGCGCCGTGCGTTCCGGATCCTTCCAGTAACCACAAGCAAGCGACGGGCCAGACAGCATGATCTCGCCGGTCTCTCCAGCCGGCAGCGTTCGATCATTGCTGCCATTCGTCGCGACAACGCGCACATCAACGCCGGAAAGCGGACGGCCGACAGGACGATCCTGCATCGCGAATGCGTCCTCGTCGGCGACGATGCCGCAGCCACAGGCGCCTTCGGTGGACAAATAGGCTGCGCGGACCTTGTCCGTGATCCGTTTGCGGATCTGCTCGACATCGCTGCGGCTCGCCATTTCGCCGGACATGAAGGCGAGTCTTACGCTGGACAAATTGTAGCGCTCCGGCTCGGCGGCCAGCACCATGCGCCACATGGTCGGTACCAGCGGCGCGATGGTTATTCGCTCGTCGGCTAGTCCTTTGAGGAACGCCTGCGGCTCGAAGCGGCGCTGGAACACCAGCCGCGTGCCGAGACAGACGAACGGGATGACCGTATTGCACCAGCCCCCGAACGAAGTGCCAATGCAGACAAGGACGGAATCGTCGCTATCGATCCCGCGATAGACATCGCGCCCGGCTTGAACGGAGCCGAGGGTCGAGGCATGGCTGTGCATGACGCCTTTCGGGCGGCCGGTTGAGCCGGACGACAGCACGATGGCAACAGGATCGTCTGGGCTGCCGCGATCGAGATCTCTGGTCGGCGCCGCGCTTGAATGATTAAAGTCGACGAGCGGCGCGAAGCGAACATCCGGCAAGGTTTGGGATAGAGCTTGCGCCAGCGCGGAGAACTCCTCATCGAACAGCACCAGCCTCGCTTCGAGCCAGACGATGGTCTCCGCCATCCGATCAGGCGATTCGAGGAGATGGAGGTTTGTCGCGATTGCGCCGAGCCGGATTGCGGAGAACCAGGCAAGTGTGTGCAGCACGCTCGGGCGGCTGAGGAACACGACCTTTTCGCCGGAGGCAAGGCCGTGCGCCTGAAGCGCGCCCGCCAGACGTGTGGATGTTTCCAGGGCGTGCGTACCGTTGAGGCGCAATTCGCCATCGGCCAGGAAAGGCCGGTCATTACGGAGCGTTGCGGCAGCGGCGAAGCTCTCGCCCAATGTCGTCGGAGTTAAAGGCATCGACGTGGGCTGGCTCGCTGCGTTCATCAGCCTTGCCGCTCGCGATCCACATAATTGCGGCTGATGATCTGCTTCATCACCTCGTTGGTGCCGGCATAGATCCGGTGCACACGCGCGTCGGCCCAGGCCCGCGCCACGGGGTATTCCCACATGTAACCGTAGCCGCCATGAAGCTGGACGCATTCGTCGAGCACGCGATCGACGAGTTCGGTGGTCCATAGCTTCGCTTTCGCCGCCATTTCCGGCGAGAGGCTGCCGTCAGCCAGGCTCGCGATGCACAGGTCGACAAAGGGCTGTCCGACGTCGATATCGGTTTCCAGCTCCGCCAGTTTGAAGCGCGTGTTCTGGAAGCTGACGATCGGCTTGCCAAAGGCGACACGGTTGCGCACATGCTCGAGTGTCGTCTCGAACGCCGAACGTGCCATCGCCATCGAGCGCACAGCGACCACCATGCGCTCCTGCGCCAGCCCGTGCATCAGCTGTTTCCAGCCCTTATTCTCCTCTCCGCCGAGTAACGCATCGGCCGGGACATGCATGTCGTCGAAGAACAACTCCGCGGTATCCTGCGCGTGATTGCCGACCTTTTTCAGTTTGCGGCCACGGCGAAAGCCCGGCGTCGTGGTATCGACCAGGAATAGCGACACCCCCTGGGCTCCGAGCCCGGGCTCCGTCTTGACCGCCAGCAATACGAGATCGGCGATGATGCCGTTGGTGATGAAAATCTTCGACCCGTTGATGCGATAGCCATTGCCATCGCGTCTGGCCTGAGTGCGGATGCCGGCGAGATCACTGCCGGAATTGGGCTCGGTGAGCCCGATCGCAGAGATCGTCTCGCCCTGCACCATGCGCGGCAGCCAGTATTGCTTCTGCTGGTCGGTGCCGAAATGGGTGAGAAACGGCGCGACGATATAGGCATGCATGTCCCAAGCGGGTGCAGCCAGATTGAGCCGGCCGAGCTCCTCGAGGACGATCGCGTCGAATTTGAAGTCGCCCCCTGCTCCGCCAAATTCTTCCGGCACACTTGTGCCAAGGAGCCCGACCTCGCCCGCACGCCGCCAGATCTCGCGTGGCGTGAAGCCATCGTCTTCCCATTGGGAATAGTGGGGTGCGACCTCGCTCTCCAGAAAACCGCGAACGCTGCGGCGAAACGCCTCGTGCTCCTCCTCGAATACGGAACGCTTGACCTCGAAGCCCATGACCCCATCCCTGACCCGACGGGATCATTTCACAACTGAAATATTCAGATTTCAAGTAGTTTGTTTCGCCTGCGACTGCCGATCGCAACAATGTCCGGAAAACACGAGTGGCCGCTAACTGATGATGTGAAACCCTCGCGGGAATTTCTGCAGCGAGCGCACCCCGGTTTCGGTCACGACGACGAGGTTGCCGGTCTGCACGCCGGCCTTCCAGTCCCGGGTGACGACGTTCGGCTGGACCACCAGCGCCATGCCGCGCGACAGGGTCATGTCAGGGATATCGCCGGCGGCCGGCCGGCTTTGCGACCCGAGCACGGGGGGAAGATAGCCTCCGCCATATCCATGGATGAGGTCGTCTATAATCGTGAAGCCGGACTGTTCGATCAGCTGCGATGCGGCCACAAGATCGCGAACGTGGACTCGCGGTCGCATCCGCTCAAGGATAGCGTCGAGCACGGCATCAGCGACAGCGTGCAGGTCGCGATAGAGCGCGCTCGGCTGCTCGCCGATGAAGAACGTTCGAAGCACCTGTCCGGTATAGCCCCAGTAATCGACGCTGAGTTCGGTGGACATCACATCGCCGCTACAAAGCTTTCGTCCGGACGGATATTGCCGGGGCACAGCCGCATCGGACGCCGCCATCGAGGCGGTATGGAAATAGTGGATGAAATTGGTCGCGCCAAAGGGAAGGTACGGGGTCTGCACGATAGCCTGGAGTTCGCGCTCGCTCATTCCGGGTTTAGCGCCTTCGGCCAGCGCGGTGACCGCGACGTCAGTGAGGTCCGCCGCAAGTTCCAGCCATCGCAGCTCTTCATCGGACTTCACGAGCCGGACCTGCGTATAGGCCCGATTCATGTCGACCAAGTCGAACATCCCCGAAAGCATCTCAGCCTGGGCGACCGGAATTCTGCCGATGATCCCGACCCGCGCTTTTCCGGCCTTGGCCTGCTGCACGGCGCTGGCCGCCAGCCTGAGCGCTCCGGCTTCGCCCCACAGCACTTCGGTGTCATGTGCGAGCCGCTTTGCCAGTGGCAGATGGTTGAAGTGCTGAATGAACATCCGGCGCGGGGCACCGGGGACCATCAGCGTCACCGCTTCGGCCGTAACCGGCCAGCCGGTGATCCATCCGGTTGCGGTGCCGGCACGCATCGCTTCCGCCGCGATCAACGCATCCAGATTGTGCGCTGCGATGATGCTGGCCAACAGGCCATCGCGCCGCGCCATCTCGCCATCCGAGAAACGAGGATAATCCAGGTCGATCAGATCGGCGTAGCGTGCACCGATTTCGGCAACGAGCTGCGGAACCGACTTCATCCATTATTTCCTTGGCAGAAGTCTGCCGTACCATGATCGCGTGATGGGGCCTTTGCTTGTCTATTGCCAATGGCCTTTCGGTATCAAGCGCGCCGCGCTTCTTGCCGTGACGCCGCGGCCTTCCCCGAAGAAAAAATCTAGACACAGGCTTGTGGTAGAGGCGAAAACGAGGTCCCGCACTTCCCATCTTACCTGAAATCGAAAGTTAGAGCGACGCACATGGCGAAACACGCAAGCGTAAAGGATGATCTGGTCACGTCCGCCATGGCGCATTGGGGTGCGCGGTTCGTCTCCAACGGCGTCGCGCTCGCGGACTTTGAAGAGATCACCGGAAGTCTCAGATCATGGGAGGACTGGTGCGCCGCCTGGTCTGCGCGCGCCGCGGACCACGAGGACATGGGACGTATCGCGCTGGCGGAGCGTAATTTCATCAGCGCCGGCGAGCACCTCAATCGTGCGGCGGTCTATTATCATTTCGCGAAATTCCTGTTCGTGCATGACCTGCCGCAAATGAAAGCCGCCCATATGAAGGCGGTGGCTTGCCGCAGCGAAGCGCTGCCGTATCTGCGCCCGCCCGGCGAGCGCGTCGGCATTCCGTATGAGGGCAAGCAGCTCTACGGCATTCTCCGCAAGCCCGCCGGCATCGCAAAGCCGCCGGTTCTGGTGATGGTCGTCGGTCTCGATTCGGCCAAGGAGGAGACCGACGCTTATGAGCAGCCGTTCCTGGCGCGGGGCATTGCGACCCTGGTGTTCGATGGCCCCGGGCAAGGGGAGGGCGAGTATGACTTCGCGATCCGCGGCGACTACGAGGCCCCGGTCAAGGCGGTGTTCGACTGGCTGCAAGGCCGCAAGGATATCGATGTCGATCGTGCGGCTTTGTGGGGCGTCAGCATGGGCGGCTATTATGCGGCGCGCGCCGCGGCGTTCGAGAAGCGCGCAAAGGCCTGCATCTCACTCGCCGGTCCCTACAATCTCGTGGAATGCTGGGATACGATGCCCGAACTGACCCGCGACACCTTTCGGGTGCGGGCCAAATGCGAGACGATGGACGAAGCGCGCCAGCACGCGGCGACGTTGTCGCTCGAAGGCGTGGCGCAGAACATTACCTGTCCACTCTATATCGTCTCCGGCAAGCGCGACCGGGTGATCCCCTGGCAGCATGCCGAACGTCTGTCGCGCGACGCAAGCGGTGAAGTCGTTTTCAATCTGGTCGAAGACGGCAACCACATTGCCAATAATCGGCCGCACCGCTGGCGGCCGCAAAGCGCTGATTGGCTTGCGCGGCAGCTCGGCGCTGTCACGACCGGAACCTGACGAATTCGACAATGCGAAATATTCGCCTGCCGCGCTGTCGTAGATGTCCGTAGCGCGCCAGGCAGTCGCTGCATCTCGATGGTCCGGTTGATCGTCTCCGCCGTCTGAGGTTCTCCCGGCACGCAACCCGCATGAGCCCGGTTGCGCGATCAATTGGAGTCGCAAGGCGGGCGGGGCGGTGGTCTAATCCGCTGCGGGAGGACTGCACGCCATGCCATACCAGCTTTCAGAAGAACAGCGCATGATGCGCGACTCCTGCCGCGCCTTCGCCGACGAGGTCATCACGCCTTTCATCCGCGACAACTGGCGGCGCGAGTGGGACATGAACGCCGGCGAACGCCTGCCCCGCGAAATCCTCGAGGCCGCGGACAAGGTCGGCATCCGAACGCTCGGAATCCCCGAGGAGTTCGGCGGCATGGAGCTCGACCCCAAGACCGAGGTGCAGACCTTCGCAATCATCGCCGAGGAGATTGCGCGCGGCGACTGCGGTCTCGCCGACAAGCTGGTGCAGAACTGGAAGATCTCCGTGTTGCTGCGTCACCTCGCACCTCGTCATTTGCAGGAGCATTGGTTCGGGCGCCTCATTGATGAGCCGCAGATGCTCTTCGCCCACTGCCTGACCGAGCCGCGCGGCGCCTCGGATCGCTGGCTTCCCTACAATGTTCCGGAAGCCGCCATGCAAACCCGGGCCGAGAAGCGCGGCGACGAATGGGTCATCAACGGCCGCAAGCAATTCATCTCCAACGGCTTCGACGCCGGCCTCTATGTCGTCTACGCAAACACGAATCCAAAGGCCGGCATTCTTCAGGGTACGTCTTCGTTCATCGTGCCGCGTGATGCGCCCGGGCTCACCGTCGCACGCTGCAACGAGACGATGGGCGGCCGGTTCATGAACAACGGCGAGATCGTGTTCGAGGACTGTCGTGTCCCCGCCGACCATGTGCTGGCCGAGAACGACGCCATGCAGAAGGCGGGGGTCTATTTCCACCCGGGCAAGATCATTCAGGCCGCGAAGAATCTTGGCGTCGGTGTGGCCGCCTACGAACGCACGGCGGACTATGTCCAGAACTACGTTCAGGGCGGCCGGATCCTGATCAAGCATCAGGCCGTCGCCTGGCGGCTGGCCGACATGGCGATCCGGATCGAGGCGGTTCGTTCGCTGCTGGCGCGCACCGCGCAGGCGGTCAGCGACAAGGCGCCGGATGCCGATCCGCTCTGCAACATGACCAAGGTGTTCGCGTCCGAGGAAATCCTGAAGGTCTGCCAGCACGCCATGGAACTGCACGGCGGCAACGGCGCGATGCTCGAAGTCGGCATCGAGAAACTGTTTCGCGATGCGGCAATCTTCCTGCACTCGGATTCGACCGCCGATATCTCGCGCTTCAAGATTGTCAAGGCGCTGTTTCCGGAGACAGCCGGAAAATACGCCGGACCGGAGAACTGACTCGCGAGCCGCCTGCCCACTTTTTGACCGTGGATGACGATCTACGCACCGTACCTTCGGTTGCACGATTGTGGACACTCCAATGGCATTGATCCGCTCAAGCCGATGGGTCAACATGCGTGTCAACAAATCGGGCAAACCCGACGTACCAAACCCAGGGAGGAACGTTATGGCCGGACAGCGGCGCGTCGCCTACGTGCAGCCCGCCCAGACGCACGTCTCGCCAATGCTGGGGACGCAAGGTGCTCTCGCGTGCCAAGGCAGCGGAGCAACACGGTGAATGTAGCGGCAAGCATTGCAATGGGCGGGACGAAACCCGCGAGCGCGCCCACGAGTGGCGGCGCGCGCATCCGGGTCTCCGGTCTCGGCAAGCGTTACGGCGGGCTCGAGGTTTTTCGCGACATCAATATGGAGATCGGTGATCGCGAGATCGTTGCGATCGTCGGCCCATCCGGTTGCGGCAAAACCACACTGCTCCGCTGCATCGACGGGCTGATCCCGCCGTCGTCCGGAAAGGTCGACATCTCGGGCACGGAAGTCACCGCGCCGCTCCCCGGCGTCGCGATGGTCTTCCAGCAGTTTGGCCTGTTTCCGTGGAAGACCGTTTTCAACAATGTCGCTTATGGCCTGCGGCTCGCCGGCGCATCGAAGGCGCAGATCCGCGAGAGCGTGCCCCGCTTCGTCAAGCTCGTCGGCCTCGCCGGATTCGAGAACGCCTATCCCTACCAGCTCTCCGGCGGCATGCAGCAGCGCTGCGGCCTTGCCCGCGCGCTCGCGATCGAGCCCAGCGTCCTGCTGATGGACGAGCCGTTCGCCGCGGTCGACGCGCAGACGCGCGAGATTCTTCAGTTCGAGCTGCTGCGCATCTGGCAGATGCGTCCGACATGCATGGTGTTCGTGACACACTCCATTGAGGAGGCGGTGCTCATGGGCCACCGCGTGGTGGTGCTGAAAGGTCGCCCAGCGAGCGTCTTCGAGACGATCGAGGTGGATCTGCCCTTTCCACGCAACCGCGAGACACTCACGCTGCCGCGCTTTGCTGAGTTGCGCGAGCATGTCTGGGCAACCCTGATGGACGAAGCGCGCGCGGCCGAACTTCAATTGCAGCGCTGAAGCCCTGCGCAAGACAAGAAACTGAACAGGAACGCACAACGGAGAGAATCGATGAACCACCCGTATCGCATCGCCATTGCCGTTGCGGCGCTTGCTGCCGCCGGTCTCGGCGCGCCAGCGCTGGCGCAGGAAAAGAGCGTCACCATCGGCCTGCCGGGAATACCGCCGGTGTTCGTGACCACGCAGGCCTACGTCGCCGAGCAGCAGGGATTTTTCAAAAAGCACGGACTCAAGGTGAGTTTGCGGCCGTTTGATTCCGGCGCCGCCGCTGCGCGCGCCGTGCAGTCGGGACAGATCGACCTTGCGATGTCGCCTTCGCCACTGATCGCGACGATGATTTCCAACAACCCCGACGTCGATCTCGCGCTGATTTACGGCTATCCGCGGCCGACCTGGAAGCTGGGCTCGCTCGATGGCTCGATCACCAAATGTGAGGACGTGAAGGGCAAGGCCGTGGGCGTCGACAGCCTCGGAGGCGCGCGTTCGATCGCGCTGAACCAGATGCTGCGCTCCTGCAACCTCAGCGCGGCCGACACCAACCAGGTTGCGCTCAGCGCCAATGTCGGTGCGGCAATGGTCTCGGGCCAGATACCCCTCGGCGTGCTGCACGTCGATGAGCTGCCGGCGATCGAGCGCGAAGCAAAGAAGAAAGTCGGTATCGTCGTCGACATCAACCAGACCCAGCCCGTGAACCATTATCTCGCGCTGACGGCGACGAAGAAAAGCATCGCCGAGAACCGCGACACGCTCATCAAGGTGCTCGCGGCCTATATCGAGGCCGAGCGGTTCCTCCGCGATCCCAAAAATGTCGAGGCGGCCGCCAAGGCCGCGGCTCCGACCGGCCGCAGCACCGAGGACGCCAAGGCTGCGATTCCGGACTATGTGAAGATCGGCTTCTGGCCGCAGGATAATGCGGGCCTCGCGAAGGAAAATCTCGAAGCGATCATCGGCGCCCAGAAGCGCGCCGGTAACATCAAGGGAACGCCGACGACCGTGGAGCGCCTTGCCGACACCTCGCTCTACGACGAGGCCGTCAAACTCGCGAAGTAAGCAGCATCGCAGCCGCCGGGAGCAATCCCGGCGGCTGTCTTCACTGGACAGCGCATGTTCTCCAAGCCGGATACCTGGTATCGTCTCGCCACCTACGCGGTTTCGCTCGCTGCCGGCGCGGCAATCTGGCAATTCGCCGCGAGCCAGACGCGGCCCTCGTTCCTGTCGAGCTTTACCGCCACGGTCGCGCGTATCTATGAATTCGCGCTCTCCGGCGTGCTGTGGAACGTGCTCTCCAGCTCGATGCTGGTTTATTTCACGGGCCTTGCCGCGGCGATTGTGTTCGGCATCGGCTTCGGGCTCCTGCTCGCGCGCCTCAGACTGCTGCGTGTCGGGCTCGAGAGCTACATCACGGTGCTCTATGCCACGCCGATGGTCGCGCTTATTCCCTTCATCATGTCGATGATGGGTTTCGGTTTCGCACCCAAGGTGCTTGTGGTGTTCCTGTTCGCTGTGTTCCCGATCCTTTACAACACGATCGAGGGCGCGCGCAGCCTAAAACCCGAACTGCTCGAAGTCGCGCAGTCCTTCCGCTCCGGTGAATGGGGCGTGTGGCGCGACGTGATGATCCCCTACACGCTGCCTTACGCCATGACCGGCGTCCGGCAGGGCATCGGCCGCGGTCTCGTCGGCCTTGTCGCCGGCGAGTTCTTCCTGTCGGGCACCGGCATCGGCCTCCTCATCATGCAGAGCGAGCGCGACTTCGACGTGCCGGGCCTCTACGGCTCGATCCTGATCGTCACGATCCTCGGCGTCGTGCTGATGGGTATCGGCCGGATGGTGGAAAATCACTTCGCCGCCTGGCGGGGACTGAGCCGATGAGCGCGCCGGACCTTTCGCTCGCTGCGCAGCCTGCCGCGGGCTGGCGTGCGTGGATCAGCCCCGAGGCTGCGGCCCGTATCGCGGCGGGCTTTGCGATCCTGCTTTTCTGGGAGGTGGCCGTCCGGCTCTGGGCGCCGGCTTTCGTCGCGCGGCCCTCGCGCATCGCCGCCGTATTTCCTACCGTGATCGTCGACCCGGTGCTGTGGCAGGCCGCGGGCGCCACGCTCGGCGCGGTCGTGCAGGGGCTTGCCATTGCCATCGTCCTTGGCACGGCGATCGGCGTCGCCATCGGCCGCCTGCCGGTCGTCGACCGTTTCCTCCAGATTTATGTCAGCGGCCTGTTCGCGATGCCGATGGTGGCGATCCTGCCGCTGCTGACGCTTTATTTCGGCTATACGGGCGACGCGCGCCTCGCCACCGTCGTGTTCGCCGCGGTCTTCGCGATCATCATCAACGTCTCGGACGGCGCCAAGGCGGTGCCGCCGGAATATATCGAGGTGTCGCGTTCGTTCCGTGGTTCAGGCTGGTCGCGCTTGTTCGACGTCGTGCTGCCTTCCTCGGTCCCCTATCTTCTCGCCGGATTGAAACTCGCCGCCGGTCGCGCGCTGATCGCGGCGGTGATCGCGGAGTTCTATGCGGCGATCCCCGGCCTTGGCTTTTACATTCTCTTCAACACCCGCACCTTCAAGCACAGCGAAGCGTTCGTCGCGGTTGCGATGCTCGCGCTCGTCGGCGTCCTGTTTGAACTTCTGCTGACCAGAGGCACGAAGAAGCTCCTTCCCTGGTATCGCCGCGACGAAGCGCGCGATTGAAACGTGGGGAGGTGAGAGGAGCGAAGCCCGCACCGATCCGGCTTTCGCCGAGGCGGCACGAGGTCGAAGGCGTCGTCACCGCGAACGGAAGCGATCAGGGAACGGACGCGGTCAGTCTCTGGTTGTCATGAAAGCGCCGAAGAACCGCGCAAGGTCGTCGAAGGCGTCCAGCGGCAGGATAGCCGCGACATACTGATCCGGCCGCGTGACAATCATGCATCCGCGCTCGCGGTCGATGCCGCGCATGTCGAAGATGTCACGACCGGACCGCAGGTCGGGGCAATACATCTTCTCGTAGTCCTGAAGTCCGTAGCGTCCCTTGCGAGGCAACAGCAGGGCGGGCATGGCGCCGATATCGAGGTCGCGATGCGCCTGCTGGAAAATCGCGCGCAGATCGATGACCGAGTCGACGTCTTGTCCGGCGGGCGTGTAAGTGCGGATCGGCGAGTCCGGCCCATCCGCAAGGAAACTGCACAACGCTGCGATCCGCGATGTTGGCGCCGCCGGATCGCCGCGATCGCAGAAGGCATAAATGCGCCAGCGGCCGTCCGCCTTGGCAACATGGCCGAGGCCGATCGCCTTGGCGTCGCCCAAACGGATGACGGGCGCCGAATGAAAGCGCATGCCGATGGTGAGTCCGGTGGCGAGCGCCTGATGCGTCGCGGCGCCCGTGAGGTCGGATTGGGTGTATTTCGTCGCGGTACCAGCGGTGTAGCGGCCATGCTTGACGAAATAGTTTTGTATTTCCGCCGGGTCGACGCCCGTCCCGTCGGGGTCGTCCGCCGATTTCAGCGGCGCACTGATCATCTTCGCCCATTCGCGATCGTAATCGATCAGCTCCTTGGCGATGGCCTGCCGCTCTGCAGAATAGCTGTGCAACAGCGATGGCGCGCATTGTCCGCGCAAGACCGCCGCGAGTTTCCATCCGAGATTGAACGCGTCCTGCATCGATACATTCATGCCCTGGCCGGATTTCGGGCTGTGGGTGTGGCAGGCGTCACCCGCGATGAAGACGCGCGGCGTGCGCGATGCCACTTGCTCGGCCGGCACGTCGTCGAACTTGTCGCAAAGCCGCTGTCCGATTTCGTAAACCGACCACCACGCGATTTCCTTCACCTCGAATGAATAAGGACTGAGGATGCGTTGCGTCGCGGCGATCAGATGATCAACGGTGATGTTGCGGTTCGAGACCCGTTCGTGTTTCCGCAACTCGTCGAGTTCCACATAGATGCGGACCATGTAGCCGCCTTCGCGCGGGATCAGGACGATGTTGCCTTCGCTGGCGGACTGGATCAGCGCCTTCAGACGGATATCAGGAAAGTCGGTGACGGCAAGCACATCCATCACGCCCCAGGCCTGATTGGCCGAGTCGCCCTTGAGTTCCAGTCCCAGCGATTGCCGCACCGCGCTGCGCGCGCCGTCGCAGCCGACCACATAGCGCGCCCTGATTTTTTCGATCTGGCCCTTGTGATCCGGATCGACACGCTCGAGCGAAACCGTCACCGGATGGCTCGGCACGTGGGCACTCGACACCGCAGGGTCAATCTCAACGCCGGCCAGCCGTCGCGAGTAATCCGGCTCCAAGCGGTTCGGCGAATTGCGCATGACGGTCAGATAGAAATCATGCACCCGCGCCTGGTTGAGAATCATGTGGGGAAATTCGGACAGCCCCTCTTCGACATCGTCAATGCGGCCCGAGCGTATGATCCTGTCCCTGTCGCTGTCGTCCGGCTTCCAGAAAACGGTCTCGTTGACCCAATAGCCCTCCCGCATGACGCGATCGGCGATGCCGAAGGCGTGAAACATCTCCATGGTCCGGCAGGCGATTCCATCCGCCTGTCCGAGCTGGAGTGGGCCGGACTTCTGCTCGACGATCCTTGTCTTGATGTCGGGAAAGGCGGCCATCTGCGTGGCCAGCGTCAACCCGGCCGGCCCGCATCCCACGATCAGGACGTCGACCTCATCCGGCAGCGCGTCCGACCGGGGAGAGGATTTATAGCCGTCCGAAGGATCCAGAATGTCCGGGTCTCCGGTCCGGAAGCCGTTGAGATGAAACTGCATGCCAAGGGCCCTCGACACCTCTGCCCGACCGACGAAAGGTCGGCCGCTGTCACTCCATTCCATAGCAATAATCTCAAAATATGGAAATTGTGAAATTCATGCTATTGCGTATTGTGAATAATTGAGAATTTTGGACTGACGGATGTCAGGGTTCGGCCGATATCGGGCGGTGCTTGAGCTATTCACCGAAACCCGGCCGAGTTGGACGGTGCCGGCTCTCTCGCAATCGTTGGCTCTGCCGGGAAGCACCGCTTATCGGACCGTGCGCGAATTGGTGAAGGCCGGATTCCTCGAGCCGTCGGCCGGCGCGAGCTACCGGCTCGGCGCCGCCTTCCTGATCTACGATCGGCTGATACGCTTGACCGATCCACTGATCGGCGCCGGATATGGCATTCTCCAGGAGGCGGTGCGGCAGGCGCATATTCCCTGCGTTGGTTTGCTCGCGCGCCTTCATCATGAGACGGTCATGTGTATCGCCGAGGACGCGACGTCTGCCGCGGACTTTCGCTCCAGCTATCAGCGCGGACGGTTGATGCCTCTGACCAAAGGCGCGACCTCCACGGTCATCCTCGCGCAACTGAGTGGCCGAAAGCTTGGCAAGCTATTGAAAACCGTCGCTGAGGATACCCAGCCGGTGGGCGCTACGGCCGAAGAGTTCAGGGACAATCTCACTCGAATCCGCAAGAATGGATTTTGCATCAGCCGTGGAGAGATCGACGCTGGCCTCGTCGGCATTGCGGCGCCAATCGTCGCGCCGGATCTCGGGATCATGGCAAGCCTGAGCCTGGTCCTGTCGGCCGACGGACTTACGGATGCGGTCGAGCGGCGCATCACATTGCTGACGGTTTCTTCGGCTGCGCTGGTGAGCGAGCAGCTGAGGCGGCACAATCGCTGAACAATAAATTGGACTTGGAAGGGGAAGCCCGATGAAGCCGCTCATTCGTCAGATGGGTTATGTCGCGGTTGCAACGCCGAACCCGCAAGGATCGGCGAAAGACCTCTCCGATATCGTCGGTCTGTCCATCACGCGCGAGACTGCCGACGCAGTTCATCTCACGTCCAACAAGAAAGCGTGCGAGGTCGCTTTCGTGAAAGGCGACCGACCGGGCATCCGTGCCGTGGGACTGGAAGCGATCGACGAAGCCGCCGTCGATGAAATTCTCGCGCGGGCCAGGGCGGACAATATCGAAATCCTGTCCGATGCGCCGCTGGTCGATCGCGCCCGGCGCGCGGTGCGCCTTCGTACGCCGTTCGGTCCGATTTTCGAGGTCCATACTCCGGTCGAGCGACGGCCTGAACAAGGCCCGAATTTGCTGAGCGATGGGCGTCACGCCCGCCGGCTGGACCACGTCAATCTGCGCGTGAACGATACCCGGGCATTTTATGACTTCATGACCTCATTTCTCGGGATGAAGCTCTCGGACCGGACGACGAATTTCGAGCGCGCGTGGTATCGCGCAGAGGACGGCTTCCATCACACCATTGCCGCGGCGCCCGGCGAGGGCATCCATCATTACGGATTCGATGCGAACAGCGTCATCGATCTCGCATCCGTCGCCGACAATCTGGTTGCGCGTGGACGTCAGCTGCTCTGGGGCGTCGGCCGTCACGGGCCCGGCAACAACATCTTTTCATATTACCTCGACCCGAACGGTGTCGTGATCGAGGTCTCGTTCGGCATGGATCGCATCGACAATGACGAGCTGTATGTTCCGGGCAACTGGCCGTTCGATTCGAAAAGCAACGTGCTCGATCTCTGGGGTTCCAAGCCGCCGGAGCAATATGGCCGATCGGTCTCAGCGTTTGTGGTCTGATCTGTCGCATCACGCGGCACCTGCCGCGACATATCATCACCGTTGACGCCGCATCCCGCCTAGCGAACCCATCGCGTTACAACAGCGCACTCCGCCTGTGTCGGTGAAAATCCGGAACGCCGCGGCGCGCGCCGCATTGGTCCTGTATGTCCGCTTCGTGTCCAAGAACGAAGCAAAAGCGAAACAAGACCAATGGAAGGAGTTCTTCACATGATCCGCATGACGGCCGCTGTCGCGGTTGCGGCCATGATCGCCGCCAGTGCCGCGCAGGCACAGAATGCGCCGCCTCCGGGCAACGTCAATCCGGGTTCGATGCAGTCCGGGGCGGAGCAGACGGGTGCGCCGAACCAGCCGCGCAGTGGGAATTACGGCGCGATCAAGGGCACGACCGGCTCCGGCATCAGTTCTCCCGATACCAATCCGGCGGTCGATGGCACCAATGCCAACGTCAAGCCGAGTTCGCCCGAGGCGGGTTCGGAGCCGTCCGGCGAGCCCACCGGAGAGCGGCGCTAACGCAATAAGTGTTGGGTAATTTGGATATGGGCGAGAGCGCCGGCGCGGCGCTCTCGTTCTTGTGATCGTGACTTTGAATCAATCTGCATCGCCTGCACGCACGGTCTGCACATCGTCGCGATGAAAATGCCCCAACACCGTCATGATCGAAACGGAACGCCCGGTGCCGTGCAGCATTGGTGCCCGGGTGCGCGTTCGGGCTTTCCCGAAACAGCGACGCCCTGATCGTTAGAAACGGAGTTACTCATGAACCGCATTATCACCGCAGTCACCGCCGGCGCGCTCGCGACGGCCTTCGCCCTTGCCCCTGCGGTCGCGCAAAACCTGCCGCCTCCCGGCAATGTTAACCCCGGCTCGCTGAATTCAGGCGCCGAGGAAACCGGGGCGGAGAACCAACCGCGGAGTTTCTCGCCATATTACGGTGGCCCCCGTGCCTATTACGGCTCCGGTGCCACTTACGCTCCCGGCTACGATGCGTATGCCGCACAACCGGGCATGAGCTATGGCCCGTTTGGCTATGCGCCAGGCTATGGGCCATATGGGCTGGGCACCGGCGGTGCCGGCGCGATCGGCTCGAACAACTAGCCCGGTTTGGAACACGGCTTTTTTTGAGTCACGGAAGGCCCCGGCATGTGCCGGGGCTTTTCGTTCTGTGCGGTCCTAAACCGCACAGCTGTGTCACTCAATGCTTGCGCGCGCTGACGCGATAGCCCGCGATGGTGGTTTCGCCCAGCGATCTTGCGGCTTCCAGCCGGTGCAAGCCCTCCACCAGCACGAAGCGGTCGCCGTCCAGCCGGACCAGGATCGGTGTCTGCAATCCTTCGGCGAGGATTGCGGCCGCAAGCGCATCGACCTTCGCCTGCTCCAGCGTGGCGCGTCGTTTCACCGGCACATAGATGCGGGCGATCTCGAACATCTCGCGTTTCATCATGGTGGCACAGGCTAGCATGGTTGCGGGCAGGACGCGATCCGGTTGTGGCAATACGGCGCCGGTCGCAGGCCGCGTCTTCACGTGGACAAGGACCGCCCGCCGTGTGACCCTGCGTCCCGCTTCAAATTCGAATCCGAGAGCGCCATGCCGTTCAACTCAAGACAGATGTTCATGATCGCGCTGTTCGCGATTTTCTGGACCGCCTTTATGCTGTGGTGGAATGGCGATTACGGTACCCCGCGCGTCGCTATCATGCTGGCGATCGGGGTCGGCATCGCTCTGGTCTGGGGCTTCTGGATGAAGAAATACGGCGCGTGGAAGGATCAGGCGTGACTTGGAGTTCTCAGTACAGAACTGCGCCCGGGGCGGGGCACTCACGCCTGACGTGACGCCCCCTCAGGCCCGCGCCGCTCGGTCACCCGCACCGCCAACACCCAGACGACCGGCAGCAGCACGGCCAGCGTTCCGAAGAAGCCGAGCACGCTGAGCATGTCGTGAATGCCCGGAAAATTGTCCAGCACGATGCCGAAGGTTGCTGCGACAACGACCGCTCCGAGCGCCATCACCGCGAACGTCAAAAGCAATGTCAGACCTTGCATGGCGACCTCCCGGATGTGGTTGGCCGTCAACGTGGGGAGGGGCCTGTGGTTCAGAGGTGCGACGATTTGCGAGGGGCAAGTTCGCGTCCGTCCTTTCGCAATTCGTCGATGCTGCGCGGTTTGGGAGAGGGATTGCCGGTATGCTCCCACTAACCCTCGGCAGCGAAGGCCAAGATCTCTAACGCGCTATCCATGGCGTCGTCGATGTTGTCGCGCCGGTGATCACACCTGCACCCGCTTCAAAATCGTGATGAGGCCGTGCGTAATTTCCGGTGTTGATTCGCGTCGCGCCCGCTACACCCGCTCCACGAAACTATCCACCACGCGCTTTTCGCCGGCCTTGTCGAACTGGATGGTCAGCTTGTTGCCGTCCACCGCGACCACATTGCCGTTGCCGAACTTGATGTGAAATACGCGGTCGCCCCGGGTGAACGCGGACGCCACGCCGGTCGACTTGGCGACCAGTTCTCCCTCGATGGTGAGCGGTTCGCGGCGCGCGGCGAAGCGGCCTTTCGCTGTGCCGGTGGTGCGGGAGGCATGGGAGCCCGCGCGTCCGCCGAAGTCACCCCCCTCGCGGCTGCCTGAGGCGGCCGACCTCCCCCGCAAGGGGGGAGGTGAAGAAGAGCGCGGGGAGAGGTGATCAGAGTGAGCCGCGACGGCGTCGTCGTCATCGTTGGCGTAGCGCGCCTCGCTTTCGTATTCCGACGCCTCGTCACCGAAGCCGCCGAACTCGTCATCGTCACGCTTGCGCTTCTGCGCGCGCTGCCAGCCGGGCGTGGAATAGCTCGAGCCCTTGGGCGCGAAGGTATCGAAGCGCGAGGCGCCGTAGCTGCCGCCGCCCTGGCCATATCCGCCGAGATTGCTGAAGCTGCCGCCGAAACCGCCCTTCGCCTCCGTCACCTCGACATGCGCCTCCGGCAATTCGTCGAGGAAGCGCGAGGGGATGGTGGAATTCCACAGGCCCTTCATGCGGCGGTTGGTGGCGAAACAGATCTTCGCCCGCTTGCGCGCGCGCGTGATCGCGACATGCGCGAGCCGGCGCTCTTCCTCAAGGCCGGCGCGGCCGCTCTCGTCCAGCGAGCGCTGGTGCGGAAACAGGCCTTCCTCCCAGCCGGGCAGGAACACGGTGTCGAATTCCAGCCCTTTGGCGGAATGCACGGTCATGATGCTGACGGCGTCGTCGATGCCTTCGGCGTCGCGGTCCATCACCAGCGAGATATGCTCGAGAAAGCCGCCGAGATTTTCGAAATCCTGCATGGAACGCACAAGCTCCTTCAGGTTTTCGAGCCGGCCGGCGGCATCGGCGGAGCGGTCCTTCTGCCACATCTCGGTGTAGCCGGATTCATCCAGCACGATTTCGGCGAGTTCGGTGTGCGGCAGGTGTTCGGCTTGCGTGCGCCAGCGGTCGAACGCGGTCATCAGGTCGCGCAGCGAGGCGCGAGGTTTCGGCTTCAGCTCATCGGTCTCGACGATGGCGCGCGCGGCCTCGCTGAGCGGGATGCGGCTCATGCGCGCATGGTCGTGCAATTGCTTCACCGTGGCGTCGCCCAAGCCACGGCGCGGCACGTTAACGATGCGCTCGAAGGCGAGATCGTCGGACGGCTGGTTGATGACGCGCAGATAAGCGAGCGCATCGCGGATTTCGGCGCGCTCGTAGAAGCGCGGGCCGCCAATCACGCGATACGGCAGACCAAGCGTGACAAAGCGGTCTTCGAATTCGCGCATCTGGAACGACGCGCGCACCAGGATCGCGATCTCGTTCAGCTTGTGCTTCTTGCGCTGCAGCTGTTCGATCTCTTCGCCGATGCCGCGCGCTTCTTCTTCCGAATCCCAGGCGCCGGTGACGGTGACCTTCTCGCCCGGCACGTCCTCGGTGCGCAGCGTCTTGCCGAGCCGGCCTTCGTTATGCGCGATGAGATGCGACGCGGCGGCGAGGATATGGCCGGTGGACCGGTAATTTCGTTCGAGGCGGACGACGACGGCGCCCGGAAAATCCTTCTCGAAACGCAGGATGTTGTCGACCTCCGCACCGCGCCAGCCATAGATCGACTGGTCGTCATCGCCGACGCAGCAGATGTTGCGCTGCAGGCGCGCCGGTTGCGCGGGCGCGCCCTCTTCACCACCGGGGGCGGGAAGGGGCGTGCGTTGCGTTGCCGGCTGTCCCAGCAATCGCAGCCACAGATATTGCGCGACGTTGGTGTCCTGATACTCGTCGACCAGAATATAGCGGAAGCGCCGCTGGTAATCGGCCAGCACATCCGGATGATGACGGAACAGCCGCAATTGTTCGAGCAGAAGATCGCCGAAGTCGCAGGCGTTGAGCGTCTTCAGCCGTTCCTGATAGGCGGCGTAGAGGTCCTTGCCCTTCCCGTTGGCGAACGCCATCCCTTCGCCGACCGGGACCTGGTCGGGCGTCAGACCACGATTTTTCCAGCCGTCGAGGATCCCGGCGAATATGCGCGCCGGCCATCTTTTTTCGTCGACGTTCGCGACTTCCAGCAGCTGTTTGATCAGCCGGATCTGGTCGTCCACATCGAGAATCGTGAAGTTCGACTTCAGGCCCACCAGCTCGGCGTGGCGGCGCAGGATCTTCACCCCGATAGCGTGGAAGGTGCCAAGCCACGGCATTCCTTCGACAATTTGCCCCACCATGTCGCCGATGCGCAGCTTCATCTCGCGCGCGGCCTTGTTGGTGAAAGTCACCGCCAGGATCTGCGAGGGGTGGGCCCGTCCGAGCCGCAGGATATGCGCGATCCGCGTTGTTAATACGCGGGTTTTTCCGGTTCCCGCGCCCGCCAGTACCAGCACCGGGCCGTCCAGCGTTTCGACCGCGAGCCGCTGTTCCGGATTGAGCGCGTTGAGGTAATCGGCCGGCGGGCCGCCCTGAACCGCCTGCATCGCGCGCGCGGTAATGCCCAATCCGTGGCCCGACTGGCCTGATTTTTCTGGAGTTTTTGCGTGTTCTGCCATGCGAATCTCAAGCTCCAACATGGCACCTGACGGCCCAAAACGGGAGGGGGCCGCCTCCCGTTTGTGGAAGACGGACCCCAGCCTGTTTGAGGACGGACGCTGGCCTGTCTAACGGCCTTTATCGGCGATTGTCGGCCGGTTCGCGCGGCTGCGCGGGCAGACCGTCTGCGATGGTCTGCAATCGTCTGTCCCGACCTATTCCGGCTTGTATTCCTTGCGCGGCTCGTTGGCGATTTTCACCAGATCCTCCGCCGCCTTGCGGTCCTCCTTCAGGAAAGCCGCAAACGCTGCTGGGCTGGTGGGCGCCGGCACCACCAATTGCTTGTCCAGAAATTCCGCGAATTTCGGGTCGCTGAACACTGACACGAAGGCCGCATTCACTTTGTCCACGATCGCAGCCGGCGTGCCCTTCGGCGCGGCGAGGCCCCACCAGCCCTGACCGGGATAGTTCAGCCCGGCTTCCTTCAGCGTCGGGACATCCGGGAACTGCTTGGAGCGCTGATCCGCCGCGATCGCCAGCATGCGCACCTTGCCCGCATCCATCAGCCCGCGGAAATTGCCGACGCCGAAGCGCGTCAGTTGCACTTCATTCGCGGCCAGCGCCTGCGCCGCGGGTCCGCCGCCCTTGTAGGGTACGCCCACGATCTTCGTGCCCCACTGATTGTTGAGCCATACGCGAAACAGGTCGGGGAACGATGCATTGCCGAGCGTCGCGTAGTTCAGCCCGTCCGGCTTCGCCTGCGCCAGCGCGCGCAACTCGGCGACAGTCTTCGCCGGCAATTCGGCATTCACGAACAGTCCTTCGGTAAGGAAGAACAGGCGCGTCACCGGCACCAGTTCGTCGGCGTTGTAGGGCAGCTTGTCGAACTGCACCGGGTTGTAGGACATGGTCGAGTGATAGATGACGCACAGCGTGTAGCCGTCGGGCGCCGATTGCGCGCAGGACTGCCCGGCGAGAATGCCGGCCGCTCCGCCACGGTTTTCGATCACCAGCGGCTGACCGAGCTTGCCCTCCAGTTCCTTCGCCGCCGCGCGCACGATCACGTCGGTCACGCTGCCGGCGGCGATCGACACGATCACGCGGATCGGCTTGTCGGGATAGGTTTGTGCGAAAGCGGGTGAGAGCGAAAGCGTTGCGGCGATGAATGCGCCGGCGCAGATGCGCGCAAGCCGTGCCATGGTGCGTCTCCCTGAAACCGTTATTGCTGTCGGCAGTGTTCTGCTCGTGCGCAAAGGGTGCGCCAACTTTGTCGCAGCTTCAAGCGAGGCAAACCGGCATGCGGTACAGACGCGGAAAAATCTGCGCGATCCAAGCGTCGGCTATTTCTAATCGTCCAAAGGAGATTCCATGCCTGCTTTGGGGCAAGAGCGGAAATAGCGAGGCGTCCGCTCTTGCCACAAGCAGTCATCGCGCGTGTCGTCTCAGGAGTTATCGCCGCCAACCGGACGCAACATCGGCCAGCCCGCAGCAGCCGCGAGCGCGAGTCCCGCGATCAACAAAAGCATCAGCACGACCTTACGAAAGGCCGCGTCGTCGAGTTTTCCGTACAGCCGGAAACCGACCCACAGCCCAGCCAACAATGCGGGCAGTCCAAGAACATACAGTTTGACCGTTTCCGCTGTGATCGAACCGCTCGCGGTGAGCGATATTGCGGTCATGACAATGGCCGCCAGCATCACCGGCTGGAATACGGCGCGCTGCTCATCCTTGTTCCAGCCGCGCATCTGGCACCAGACCGTGATGATAAAGCCTGGAAGACCGGTGAGCCCGCACAGCACGCCGTTGGCAAATCCGACTCCGCCATCGGCGCCGAGTTCGGCGCGGATCGGCTTGAATGCCGGCTTCGACAACCCGTAGAGTCCGTAAGCGATCAGCAACAAGCCCACGCCAAGCCGCAGATATGCTGGTTCGGCGTAGGTCAGCAGCACCGTACCGATCGGGACGCCGATGGCGCCACCGATGATGAACGGCGCGACGTTTCGCCAGCTCAGCGAGCGCCGAAGTTTCCAGACGCCATATCCCTGCGTCCAAAGCCCATAGCCAGCTATTAGCGCGGTTGTCTGAAGCGGAGTGATAAAGTGCAACCAGATGCCGGATACAACAAAGCCCATGGCAAAACCGGCAAGACCCGAAGCAAAGCCACCGAGAAATGCGGCGAACAGAAACAGAAAAAGGACAAAGCCATCCATGGCTCGCTCCACGACTGAGGCGAGCAGCGCTTGGATGGCGGAATCCATCTATAGGGGAGGCCGCGATTTCCCCTGTTCAGCAGTGTCGTTTGTGTTGGAAAAAATCAGGGCCCGGCAGCCATGGTCCCCCCCTTGCGAAGGAGACGGTGCTTGGGCCAAAGCCTGAAACAACGGGGCGACCGTCGAAGGCCCCGCTACAAATCCTTAGACCAATTTCCGTGCGGTCGTAAACCCCATGGGGAAACGGAACGGCGCACCCGCACTGGCCGCTAAGACTTGATCGCGCACAGCGTCGGGGCTAATTATTGAACGCCGGGGCATCGCAGGCTCCCGACCCCTTCAAGACGGTTCCTCGTCCAAGCCCTGCTCTTGTCCGCGTTGACGCGCGGGCAGAGGCACGTTTGTGCTTGAGGAGCCATGTTATGTCTGATCCCGCAACTTGCCGCGGCCGTGTTGCAATCTTGTGGCGCGGCGACGAGGCAGCGCGCCGCGTTGCCACGCCGGAATCGAGCCGATTTCGTGCCATCTTCGATGCGCTTGCAGGCGTCGGAATTTCTGCAATACCAGTGGTCTACGAAGATGATGTCGCAGATGCGATAGCCGCACAGCTCGTCACGCTCGATGGCGTGCTCGTATGGGTCAATCCGATTCACGAGGGACGCAATCGCGCCAATCTTGACGCGCTGCTGCGCGACGTTGCGACGCGCGGCGTTTGGGTCAGCGCCCATCCCGATGTGATCGCGAAGATGGGCACCAAGGAGGTGCTTTATCGCACCCGCACGATGAGCTGGGGATGCGACACGGCCCTTTATCGATCAGCCGCGGAGATGCGTTCCGAATTGCCGGCCAGGCTCGACGTTGGCCCGCGAGTAATCAAGCGCAATCGCGGCAACGGTGGTCAGGGCGTCTGGAAGGTCGAAGCGTTGCCAGGCACACAGAGTCGGCAGACCATCCGCGTGCTGGATGCTACCAAGGTCGCCTGCGAGGACCTGGCACTCGACGAATTTGTCGATCGGTGTGGTGAGTGCTTCAACGACGGCTTTATTGTCGATCAGCCGTTCCAGGCTCGAATCACTGAAGGCGTCGTACGTTGCTACATGGCGGGCAGTCGTTGCGCAGGCTTCGGCTATCAGAAGGTCAAGGCGCTCATCGACTCGCCGGCTGCGCGTGCCGAGGCGGGGCCAAGGGTTTACAGCCCCAACTCCGACCCGCGATTTCAGCGCCTTCGCTATTTGATGGAACACGAGTGGACACCGCAGCTAACAACTTTACTGGACATTGCGCCGCTTGATTTACCAATGATCTGGGATGCGGATTTCATGTTCGGACCTCCGGGTACCGACGGTGTGGAGTCGTATGTGCTCGGTGAGGTCAACGTCAGCTGCGTGTTCCCGATTCCGGATGAGGCGTCGCAAGAGATTGCCCATCGCGTGGTCGATCGACTGCGGGCGAAGAAGTGATTGCTTCAACCCGGTCGGCCTTTGTGATCCCGTGTTTAAGCTTTCTCAGCAAAGCGAGCATAGGATGGGCGACATCTCGCCGGGCTCACGGAGGCAACGATGTTGCGGGCAATCAGTGTCATTTCGATCTTGTGGGGATGCAGCTGCGTATCAGCCCTTGCGCAATGCGCGGTCGAGCCGTGGGGGATTCCCTATTTCGGATCGAATACCAGCACGGCGATGTCGGCCGGCAGCGGACAACCCTGCAAGGTCTATGCGAATGTGGGTGGCACCAACATCGTCAACTCGGTTGCGGTGATCGCGCCGCCGCGCCACGGCGCGGCATCTGTGAGCGATAATGTTGTGACCTACCGGTCGCGGCCCGGATTTACCGGATCGGACAGCTTCACATTCCAGGTGTCTGGGAGCGGACCAGGCGGCAGCGGCTCGTCGTCGGTGCAAGTTGGCGTCAGCGTTCAATAACGGTGGATTGCAGGAGGGCCGGGTAGGCCCGGCCCTCTGCGAAGATATCCTCAGCGCCGCGTCGCGCTGACACGGCTGTCTGCGACTACAGCCGCTTCGCGAACGCATCCTGGATGAAATCGTCCAGCATGCGGTAGGTCTGGTGCGCGGCGCCGGCATCGAACTTGGCGACGCCCGGCATGTCGGTTTCTTCCTCGGCAAAGGAATGCAATCGTCCGCCGAAGGTCAGCATCTGCCAGTTGGCGCCGGCCGCATCGAGCTCGTCCTCTAGCGCGTTGCGGTCATCCTTGCCCGAGACCGGATCCTTCGAGCCGTGGATCACGAAGACCGCGGCTTTGATGTCGCCCTTCTTCGCCGGCATCGTGGTGGCGAGATCGCCATGCAGGCACACCACCGCGTCGAGGTCGGCGCCGCTGCGCGCCAGCTCGAGCACATTGCCGCCGCCGAAGCAGAAACCGACCGCCGCCTTCTTCGATGAATCGCCGATGCCGCGCTTGGTCGCCTCCGCGATCATGGTCTGCAGCGCGGCGTTGACGCGCTTGCGCCCTTCCACGCGATCGGACCGCACCGCCATCATCAGGTCCTGCGATTCCGGCGGACCTTCCGCGGTCTTGCCCTCGCCATACATGCAGGCAACGAACGCGATGTATTTGTCGCCCGCCATCTTCTCGGCGCGCTTGATGATGGTGTCGGTGACGCCGAGCCAGTTCGGCATCACCAGCAGCAGCGGCCGCTTGGTCGTGATCTTGTCGTTCCACACCAGCGCCCCATGCCCCGTCACATTGCCGGCCTGATACTTGATTGTCTCGACTGCCACGCGTTCCTCCACAAATCCTGAAACAGTTACTGCGGGATGACTTCGCCGATCATCCCGGCATCGAACAATGTCACATACATCCGCCCGTTTGAATGCGGCCCGATGCAGCGCGCCCCGGCATTCGCGACCGGAATCGGATATTCGCCGACCATGCTGCCGTCCGGGCGCATGCGGCCGATCTTGTTAGCGAAATTCGCAGTGAACCAGAGGTCCCCGTCGGGTCCGACGCAGACGCCACGCAGCGAAGACTCCGGCGTCGTCACCTTGTGCTCGGTGATGTAGCCGTCGCGGTCGATGCGGCCAAGCGCATTGGTCGAGGTCTGCACGAACCAGATCGAGCCGTCCGGATGGGTCGCCATCGCGCGCGGCTGGCTGTCATGGCTCGGGATCGGAAACTCAGTGACTGTGCCGTCCATGGTGATGCGGCCGACCCGATTACCGGCGGCTTCGGAAAACCACAGCGCGCCGTCGCGTTCGGCGATCGACAGCGGCCGCGCGCCGGGCGAGATGCCGTCGGCGAATTCCGTGACCTTTCCGTCCGGGGTGATGCGACCGATGCGGCTCAGTTCGGTTTCGGAAAACCACACATTGCCGTCGGGGCCGTTGAGCGTGCCGTCGGGACCCGCATTCGGTGTCGGCAGGTCGAACAGGGTGATGTCACCGCGCATGGTGATGCGGCCGATCTTGTTCGCCTTCTTGGCGCAGAACCACATATTGCGGTCGCCGCCGACGGTGATGCCGATCGGCATGGCGTTGTCGACCGGGAGCGCAAATTCGCGAAACGATGAATCGGCGGGATCGAAGCGGCCGATCTTCGAGGCGCCGCTTTCGCAGAACCACAGGGCGCGGTCCGGACCTTCCATGCAGATGTAGGGTTCGGATTTCGCGGACGGGATTTTGTGGGTGCGGATGATCGGCGGTTTTTCGCTGCGCGGGAGATGGCCGTGAGCGACGGGCGAAGCAGGCGCGGACATCGATCCTCCGTGTACCGCCTTGCGGCACATTATCTGTCGTTGCCGCGAACCTATCGGCGAGCCTGCGCAAGTCAAGCAGACGCGGCTCGTGTCTCACGATGCGGTGGCAGTGGCATTGCCGGTCCCGGAACAGGACATGTCCGGACGATCACACACTCGTGCGCCGACGCGGTGGCAAGGTCGCAAAGATCGCCGCGCCGCGACGGAACGGCGCGTTGGCACGCGCGTTCATGGGACATGAAACTCCTGCTTGGCGCACTCGCATATCTCGCTTTCGTCGGAACCCTGCTGGGGGCGACGTTCGTCGGCATGTCCTCGGTCGAACGCAAGGGACCGGAGGATGGGCCGGTCCTTGCGCGCGGCGACGACGGCGCGACGCGGACGGTGTCCGAGGAGGCGCAGGTCGATCCGAACCGGGTGCCGGTCTGGATCGTGGCGACGCCGAAATACGAATACACCCCTGTTCCAATCGATCCGCGTCCGAGGCGCAGCCTATTGATCAGCGACGAAGCGCGAAATGCGATGGCGCGGGCGCCGGCGCGCGCAAGGCCGGATCGCCAGGAGATCGGACGGATGGCCGCGCCTCGCCGCGCCGATTCACGCCGGGACAACGATCCGTTCTTCCGGGACTGAACAGGCTTTCCCCGCACATCACGCCGCGTTAACGCGCCGTTAACCATGCCGGTCGCACATCCGGTCGGGGCGGTGCGAGCGGGGTATCGCGGTGAATCCGATCAGTATCTTTTGTCCGCAGACCAACAGGCCGGTCGCAACTGGTATCGAGACCGACTGGTCTACCTTCTTTTCGCTTCGGTCATATCAGCTGCGAGTCCGCTGCCCGGATTGCGGCGGCCAGCACGACGTTCCGGCGCGTGAGGGATATCTCGCGCGATCCGAAGCCGGAATGGATGGCGGTCGTCCGCAGGACAACCTCCGGATCGACAGCCTGCTGGCGAAGCTTCCGAAAACCTGAGGCGCTAGGCTTTTTCCGGCATCGCGATCCGCTTGCCGACGGCTTCAGGCCGCGGCAGCCGGCCATGCGATTTCTTGATGTCGCAAAGGCGCTTCACAATGTCCTGCGGGAAGGGCGCCACCTTGCGCGCCGACATGTCGATATGAAGTGACATGTTCTCGCAGGTTGCGGAGACCCAGCCTTCGGTGGCGTGAAACAATTGCTGGAAGAAATGCAGCCGCTTTGAATCGTGTTCGAGCAGCTGGAATGTCACCCGGACGGGATCGCCCTCTTTCAATTCGCGCAAATAGCGCAGGTGCACCTCGGCGGTGAAAAAGGAGTGGTTGCGCTCCTTCAGATAGTCCCAGCCGAAGCCGGCAAGGGTGTACATCTCGTCGACGCCGCGATCGAACAGCACATGATAATAGGCCATGTTCATGTGGCCGTTCGGATCGATCCAGGCCGGATCGACGGACATCACCGACGAAACAAACGGCGCGAAGAAAACGGGCTCAAAATCGGTTCGGTCCAGCATGTCGCGAATTGTGATGCAGGTGCGTCTTTGTGTAAATCGAAAACCCAAGCAAACAGGGCATTTTAGATAATTTTGCGGCGCCGCCCTGGTCGGCCCGGGTCGTCGATGCTGATCCCGTTACGGGGCGTGTCGCGCCATCGGAAGCCTTGCCGAAAGCCCGGACCGGGATCTGCCCATCCCGTTCTCGTTGGGGCGGTGAAGCAATGCCAGGATTGCGGCGACTTGCTTGCGGCCATCCGCCTCTCTGCTAGGGTCGGCGCTCTCTTTTCGCATGAGGGCGCCGATGGCCGTTGCTGCTGCAAAATATTCCGACAAGAAACGTGACACGCGCGCGATCGAAGCCGCGATCGGCGATTTGGCAAAGGCCTTCGGCAATCGCCTCGTGACTTCGCAAGCGGTGCGCGAACAGCACGGCCACACCACCACCTGGATCGAGAACCAGCCGCCGGATGCCGTGGTGTTTCCGCAAAGCACCGCCGACGTGCAGGAGGCGGTGCGCATCTGCGCGCGGTATAAAGTACCGGTGATCCCGTTCGGGACCGGCACCTCGCTCGAGGGTCATGTCAACGCGCCGCAGGGCGGCGTCTCCATCGATTTCCGCGACATGAACCGGATCCTCGCGGTGCATGCCGAAGACCTCGATTGCGTGATCGAACCCGGCGTTACCCGCAAGCAATTGAACGAGCATCTGCGCGATCAGGGCCTGTTCTTCCCGATCGATCCCGGTGCCGATGCCTCGCTCGGCGGCATGGCCGCGACCCGGGCGTCCGGCACCAATGCGGTGCGTTACGGCACGATGAAAGACAACGTGATGGCGCTGAAGGTCGTGCTCGCCAATGGCGAGGTCATGACCACGTCGACCCGCGCCCGCAAGTCGTCCTCCGGTTACGACCTCACCCGCCTGATCGTCGGCTCCGAGGGCACGCTCGGCGTGATCACCGAACTGACCCTGAAGCTGCACGGCATCCCGGAATCGATCGGGGCGGCTATCTGCCCATTCCCGACGGTGGAGGCCGCGTGCAGTGCCACCATCCTCACCATCCAGTCCGGCATCCCGGTGGCCCGCATCGAACTGCTCGACGAAGTGCAGGTGAAGGCGTGCAACGCCTATTCCAAGCTGACGCTGCCGGAAAGTCCGCTGCTGCTGCTGGAATTCCACGGCACCGAGGCCGGCGTCGCCGAACAGTCGCAGCGCTTCGGCGAGATTGCCGCCGATCTCGGCGGCGGCCCGTTCGAGTGGACCGCGAAGGCCGAAGATCGCACGCGGCTATGGCAGGCGCGCCATGACGGCTACTGGGCGGCGAAGGCGCTGCGGACGAATTGCCAGCCGCTGGCGAGCGACGTCTGCGTGCCGATCTCGCGGCTCGCCGAATGCGTGGTCGAGACCCAGACCGATCTGCAGGAGGCCGGCCTGCTCGGGCCGATCGTCGGTCACGTCGGCGACGGCAATTTCCATGTCGCGCTGGTGGTCGATGTGAACGATGCCACCGAGATGGCGGCCACGCAGAAATTCCTGTCCCGGCTCACCGAACGGGCTCTGGCGATGGGCGGAACCTGCACCGGCGAGCACGGCGTAGGGCAGGGCAAGATGAAATACCTGCTCGCCGAGCATGGCGCGCCGGCGCTCGCCGCGATGCGCGCGATCAAGACAGCGCTCGATCCGGACGAGATCATGAATCCGGGCAAGCTGGTTCCGGCGGATTGATCGCTCGAACCGGGACGCGCGGCTTTCTATGCCTCCATCGCGTTGCCTGTCCCTCCCCGCAAGCGGGGAGGGATAAGCGCATGCGCATCATAGAATCGCCGCCAAAGAGCGGTATTCAGGTCTGCGCTCACAATAGACAGGTCCTGCCACAGCCTTCGCCTTGCAGTGCGGGAGAGACGGGCTCATCTTGCGGTGGGCGATTCAGGTGGATCCGTGCAGGCAACACTGCTGACCTTGGCGATTGCCGCGATTCTGGCGCTGCTCGCGGCGTTGTTCGGCCCGTATTTCATCGACTGGAACGCGCACCGCGCGACATTCGAGCAGCAGGCCAGCCAGGCGATCGGGGTGCCCGTCCGGGTGACCGGTCCGATGGACGTACGGCTGTTGCCCTCGCCGTCGCTGGTCCTGTCGGGTGTCGAGGTCGGCGAGCCGGGCGATGCCCAGAGTTTGCGCGCCAAGGCGCTGGGGATCGAATTTGCACTGCCGCCGCTTCTGTCCGGCCGGTTCCAGGCGGTCGAATTACGGCTGATCGCGCCCGAAATCCGTGTGTCGCTGACTGAGGGCGGGCAGGCCTTGCTGCCGAACGCACTCGCGGGCGTGAACACCGAAACGCTGTCGATCGACAAGCTGGTGGTCGAGGATGCCAGCCTTCACTTCACCGACGCGGCGAGCGGGACCAATGCCGCACTGACCAAGGCCTGGTTCAATGGCGAAGTGAAAGCGCTGCGCGGCCCGATCCGCGGCGAAGGCGCGTTCGTGCTGGATGGCGCGCTCTACGGTTACCGGATCGCGACCGCACGGCCGGAGCCGAATGGCTCGCGCATCAAGCTCACCATCGATCCCGCCGACCGGCCGGTCGCGGCCGAGTTCGAGGGCCTGCTGGCCGCCAACGACGGCGCGCCCCGGTTCGAGGGAACCGCGAGCATCGCGCGGCGCGTGTCGGTGAAGGGCGACAAGGGCGATATCGCAGAGCCCTGGCGCATCAGCGCGCGGGTGAAGGCGAATGCGGCCTCGGCTTTAATGGAGCAGGTCGAATTTAGTTATGGCCCCGACGAGCGCGCGCTGAAGCTGAACGGCACCGCGGAAGCAAAATTCGGCGCGCGGCCACGGCTCGACGCGGTGCTCTCGGCGCGCACGCTCGATGCCGACAAGCTTTTCGGCAGCGGCGACGCCAGGCTGTCGCCCCGCAATGCACTGGCCGCGCTGGTCACGGCGGCCGAACGGATCATCGGGCCGCCGATCCCGACCCAGGTCGGATTCGGCGTCGACTCGCTGACGCTCGGCGGCGCCAACCTGCAGAATATCCGTGGCGATATCGAATTTCGGCGCGGCGAAATGACGTTGAGCGGGTTCGAAGCGCGCGCGCCCGGCTTCACACAGTTGCAGGCGGGCGGCCGGATCGACAAGGCCGGCGATCATCTGACGTTCTCGGGTCCGGTCAGCCTGACCTCGTCCGATCCGCGCGTCTTCGCCGACTGGCTTGAGGGGAAATCCGGCGGAAGTGTCGTGCCGGCGCGGCCGATCCGGTTTCGCGGCGAAGTGACGATCGGCGGCGAAAAGGTCGCCGTCGAGCGCATGCAGGCGGCGTTCGACCGCAAGACATTCGATGGCGATGTCGTCTACAGTTTCGCAACCGGGACCGAGCCCGCGAATTTCATCGCGACGTTGCGCGCCGACGAACTCGATATCGACGCGCTGATGGATACCGCCGGCTCGCTCAAGGCGCTTCCGGATCTCGCGCAGCCGCATGACGTGTCTTTGGCCTTGTCGCTCAAGCGGCTGCGGTTTCTCGGCGTCGATGCGGATGCCGCCAATGTGCAATTGTCGCTCAAGTCCGGCGCGCTTTCGATCGAGCGGTTTTCGGTCGGCGACCTCGCCGGCATTGCGATCGACGGCAAGGGCGGCATCGATACGCAGGCGCGGCGCGGGTCGATATCGTTCAATCTCGCCATGCGCGACGCCAAGGGCCTGGCCACGCTCGCCGCGCGCGCGCCGGCTTCTCTTTCCGAGCCGCTGCAGCGTGCGGCGCAGGCTGCGGCGCCCGGGAAACTTGCCGGCACCATCGCGGTCGAGCCTGCCGGCAAAGCCGAAAACAGCCGCGCCACCATTTCCCTCGAAGGGCCGCTCGGCGCGGTCGATCTCAGGCTGAAGGCGGCGCTCGCCGGACAATGGAACGATCCCGGACAGGCCGATGTCTCGCTTGAAGGCTCGCTCGATGCGGGCGACGTGAATGCGCTGCTGCGGCTTGCCGCTGCCGAACGCGTCGTGTCGGCGCCACGGCAGCCGGGCAGCTATACGCTTTCGCTGAAAGGCCCAGTTGCGGGCGATCTTCAACTCGACAGCCGCATCGTATCCGCCAACCTCGATATCCGCGCCAGCGGCGGCGTTCGACCCTTCGCCGGCGATGCCGGCCGCATGTCGCTCGATATTGCCGTCGGCACCGCCAGCCTTTTGCTGCCCGGCAGCGCCAGGCCGGTGCCGGTCACGTTGAAGACGCGCCTGCAGAGCGATGCTCTGGGCGTTCAGTTCAACGATGTGTCGGCGAATCTTGCGGGCTCGGCGGTGCGCGGCCGGCTGGGCCTCGTGTACGGCGAGCCGCTTGCCGTCGATGGCGAATTGCGCACCGACAGGATCGACATCGGCGCGGTGCTGGCCACGGCGATTGGGAGCGCCGCGTCCGCCAAGGCCGACAGGCTGTGGAGCGAGACGCCGTTCGTGATGCCGGCGCTGCCCGACTTGTCCGGCCGGATGACGATCAGTGCCGCGCAGGCAAGCCTCACGCCGTCCTGGCAGGCAACGAAGTTCGCGTCCGCGCTGCGCTTTTCCGGCTCCGATATCGTTGTGGAGGATATCGCGGGTGAACTGCTTGGCGGCCTCCTCGCGGGCGAGGTGACGATCCGGCGCAGCTCCGACACGCTCGGCCTGCAGGGGCGCATCGCGGTGACCGATGCCGACGCCACGCAATTGCTGTTCGGCGACGGCGCCGCACCGCTGACGGGGCAGGCGGCGTTGACCCTGCAACTGGAGGGGCTGGGACGTAGTCCGCGGGCGCTGGTCGGTTCGCTCAACGGCACCGGCACGCTGGTGCTCGATCATGCGCGCATCGCATCGCTGGATCCGAAGGTCTTTGCGACCGCGACCCACAGCGTCGATCAGGGGCTTCCGATCGATGCGCCGCGGGTGCGCGAACTCGCCCGGAACGGCCTCGATGCGGGTCCGCTGCTGGTGCCGCATGCGGAAGCGACGCTGATCATTGCCGCCGGTGTCGCCCGCATCGACAGCTTCAAGGCACGCGCGGATGCCGCCGACCTCGCGGTCACCGGCGCCTACGATTTCTCGAACGGGCGCATCGATATGCGGCTCGCCATGTCGGGCCCGGCGGACGGCGCTTCGCTGCGGCCGGAGGTTGCGGTGCAGCTTCGCGGGCCTGTTGGAAATCCGGAGCGGGTGCTGGATGTCTCGTCGCTGACCGGATGGCTGGCGTTGCGCTCGGTGGAGCGGCAGACGAAGAAGATCGAAGCGATCGAGCAGGGGCTTCCGGTCGAGGATGCACCGGCAGCGCCGGCGCTGGCGCCGCAGAAAGAGACTTCGCCGCAAAAGCCGGATGCCGCCGTGGCGCCACCGCGGCGCAAGCCGCCGCAGCCTGCGGTTCAGCCGCTGCCGCCGGCGATCGAGATCAGACCGTCGGCGAGCGATCGCCGCCCGCAGCCGAGAGCGGAGCCGCAACGCGAGGAGCCGTCACGTCCGGGCGGAGCCAATCCGTTTCCGCAACCGATCGGTTCACCGCCACCGCCGCCATCCGCCGTGCGGCCATTTCAGCCGCAGACCGTACGGCCGATCTTCTAAGTCCTGGAATTCGTGCGATGCCTCGGAGTGACCGATGCATCCAAGATCGAGAAAGTGAACCCCGCGGCGGGGCTCGTCGTCATTCCGCGATGTCCCCCGGGCCCTGGCGTGCCCGACAACCCGGAATGACGAAGGATGAAACCCGCGTCTAGCGGCGCATATCCCTGTCGAGCGATTGCCCGCGATAGTGATCGAGTACGAACAGCCTGATTGCGGACGACAGATTGCCGTGCCGCCGTTGCGAGTCGATATTCGCAACGATGTCCGACAGCGTCATGCCGCGCGCGTCGGCGATTTCCTTGAGGCCCTTCCAGAAAGCATCTTCAAGACTAACGCTGGTCTTATGTCCTGCTATCACGATCGATCGTTTCACGACCGGTGACTTCATTGGCCTCTCCGCTTCCAATCCGGTGGCCGTCGAGATTGCTTGCAGACTTGTCACGTTGCGCCCCTTCCAGTTTGCGCTCCGCCTTCGATCGACCATGTAACAGTCGACGTGCCGCAGCGTTATCCGCTTCACGCTGCCGGTCACGCTTCTTCCGCGCCAGCCGAAGATTCAAGACGTCGCCCATCAAAGACCCGGTCCGTTACCGGCTATCTTTGGACCCCCCAAGGGCCCAAATCTATTGACGCATACCGGCTGTTGATTGCGCCTTTAGCGTGGCAGGGGCAAGGCGGAATTGGCAACGAACAGGAATCCCAGTTTTCGCAGGCTTAAGCCGATCGCAGAAAGTTTGAAACATGCCGGACCATGTTGCCGGAGGGTGCCAAAAAATTTCGGTCAGTGCGGTCGAATCATAAGCGCGGGACGGACCAGCCGGTCGAACTCCTCGGCGCTGACGAAGCCGCCGGTGACAGCCTCGTGCTTCAGCGTTGTCCCATTTTGATGCGCGCGTTTGGCGACCTTCGCGGCGTTGTCGTATCCGATCTTCGGCGCGAGCGCGGTGACCAGCATCAACGAACGCTCCATCAATTCGCGGATGCGAGATTCATTGGCGCGGATGCCGGTGACGCAATTGTCGGTGAAGGAGCGCGACGCATCCGCCAGCAGCCGGATCGATTGCAACATCGCGAACGCGATCACAGGCTTGAACACATTCAGTTCGAAATGGCCCTGGCTCGCGGCGACGGTGATGGTGGTGTGATTGCCGAACACCTGGCAGCACACCATGGTCAGGGCCTCGGCCTGGGTCGGGTTGACCTTGCCCGGCATGATCGACGAGCCCGGCTCGTTCTCGGGCAGGATCAGTTCGCCCAGTCCCGAACGCGGGCCGGAGCCGAGCAGGCGAATGTCGTTGGCGATCTTGAACAGACCGGTGGCCATGGCGTTGAGCGCGCCATGCACGAACACATAGGAGTCGTGCGTGGCCAGCGCCTCGAACTTGTTCTGCGCACTGACGAAAGGAAAGCCGGTGATCGCGGCGGCGCGCTTTGCGAACAGGCCCGCAAATTTCGGGTGCGCGTTCAGGCCGGTGCCGACTGCGGTGCCGCCCTGCGCCAGCGGATAGAGTTCTTTCACCGCAAGCTTGATGCGGGCGATGCCGAATTTGAGCTGCGCGGCATAGCCGGAAAATTCCTGGCCAAGGGTGAGCGGGGTCGCGTCCTGGGTATGGGTGCGGCCGATCTTCACGATCTTGGCGAAGTCCTTCTCCTTCACGTGCAGCGCGTCATAGAGATGCTCGAGCGCCGGGATCAGCTCGTTCGTAATGTCCAGCACCGCCGCGATATGCATGGCCGTCGGGAAGCTGTCATTCGATGACTGGCTCATATTGACGGCGTCGTTCGGATGAACCGGCGTTTTCGATCCGAGTGGCGCGCCCAGCATTTCGTTGGCGCGGTTGGCAATGACTTCGTTGAGATTCATGTTGGTCTGAGTGCCGGAGCCGGTCTGCCAGATCACCAGCGGGAATTCGCCGGACATCTTGCCGTCGATCACCTCCTGTGCGGCATCGACGATCGCGTTGCCGCGCTTCTTGTCGAGGGTGCCGAGCTGCATGTTGGTTTCCGCCGCGGCGCGCTTGACGATGCCGAACGCGCGGATCAGCGACTCCGGCATGCGGTCGCCGCCGATCCTGAAATTCTGCAGCGAGCGCTGGGTCTGCGCGCCCCAATAGCGATCGGCGGGCACGTCGATCGGACCGAAGCTGTCGGTCTCGCTGCGGGTCTTGCTGCGAGTCTTGGCCGGATGGGATCCGCCTTGACGGCTCTTGCTGTCGGCGGCTCGGGTCTTGCTTTGGGATTTGCTCATGCGGCCAGTGTAGCGTCACGCGCTGGCGCGCCAAAGCCGCAAGACCGAACACGGACCGGAATTGATCGAAACTATTTCTTGCGGAAGCGATCGAGCCGGACCACTTCGCCGGACGGCTTGTCGCCGGCGGCGTCGGCGGTCTTGCCGTCGCCTTTCGACTCGGTCGCGGCGGCGGGGATCGCCGGCGTCACCGCGGCCGGTGGCTGGCCGGCCTCGACCAGCGCCACGGTCTCCGCCTCGATGGTCTCGAATTGCAGGCCGAACTGCACCGACGGATCGAAGAAGCTCTTGATGGCATTGAAGGGCACGCCGAGCTTTTCCGGCACGCCGCCGAACGACAAACCGACCTCGAAGCCGGTGTCGGTCACCTTCAGGTCCCAGAACTGATATTGCAGGATGACGGTCATTTCCTGCGGGAATTGTTCGCGCAGGCGCGGCGACATCTTCACGCCCTCCGCGTCGGTGCGGAACGAGATCGAGAAATGATGCTCGCCCGGCAGCCCGCTCTTGGCGGCGTCGGACAGAACCTTGCGCACCAGGCCGCGCAGTGCGTCCTGTGCCAGGAGATCGTAACGGATATGGTCGGTCGCCATTGGTGATTGCACCAGAAAGCCGCCTTTGAGAATCGTCCGCGATGGTAACCCGCCGCAACCCTCCCGTCAGCCCGTGGGCAGCCGCGGCGCGGACAAAAGCCTGTGTGGAAACGAGTGGAGGCTTCTGTTGCCAGGTGCCTCCGAACCCCGCCTGACGGAGCTTAACCCGTCAGGGCTTTAGGCTTGGTTTTTCAAACCGCTTACGCGGCCTGAGCAACCGGAGCATAGTTGTCGTTGGCAACTATACGTTTGGCCCGATAACGGCGGGTACCATACCGAGCGAAAGTACAACCTTTACGCCCTCGTCGATCCTGTTTCGCCCCCATCAGCAGCGGCCGGGCCACTCGTATCGGCCGCTGTTGGTGGAGGCGCCGGGCACTGCCCCCGGGTCCGAAAGGTTTATTACGAAGTCCGTTTATCGCCATAGCCGGCTTGCGCCGGCAGGACGAATATATGGGCAGCGCCGCCGGTAGGGAAGAGCGGCAAAGCGATTAATGTGAAAAAAAACCTATTTTTCTGAAAATCTGACTGTGATGGGTTTCCGGTTGGTTCGCGGCGATCGCAATGCTCCAAGAACCCGATATCCTCGGCCCCCAGAATCGTCTCCCGGACAAGATCGGCTTAAGGCTCGGACCGGACGAAATCACACCGGAACCCCGGCCAAGATCGCCCCGGGGCGTAGCACGTCATCGTAGAATTGCCGGTAGCGAGGCGGCGACAATGGCTGGTAGCAATCGATCGTCTGCGACAAACGATATTGCGGAACCAATGTGAGCAACTCGCCCGCCGCAACTTTGGCCGCCGGGACATCGTCGGTGATCGCCAGGGCGACCGCCGCCCCGAAATGGGCGCGCGGGAGTTTGGGATTTGCCTCTCGCCCGCGCAGGAAGCATACGACGGCTTCGGCGCGGTCTCCGAGCAAGAGGCGAGCAAACCCCGCGGTCGTCCAGAACGCCCCAAGCTGCGGGCCGCGCGGATCGAGCCGCAAAGCGGTTTCCACCGCCGCCAAAGCCTCCTTGCCCCTCCCGAGGTGAACCAGCGAGTTGCCAAGGTTGTTGTGGGCGAGCGCAAAGTTGCGATCCAGCGCGATCGCGGTCTCGTTGGCGAGCGCCGAGCGCTCGAAATCGCCCCGCAGGACGTGAACCAGCCCCATCGCGTAATGGGCGCGGGCGTTGCCTGGATCGAGAGCCAACGCGCGCTCAGCTGCGCTGACACCCCGCATCAGCATGTCGTCTTTGCGGGGTGAGGGAGCATGGCTCTGCGTCACCTGAATCACGATGGCTCGGGAAAGCCGGGCGAGCGCATCGCTGTGGTTCGGATCGAGCTCCACGGCCCGTCCGAACAAGACCTCCTGTTCCTGCAAGCATTCGAGCGACTGTGGTCTGTTGTCTGCCGCGATTCCGCGCATGAAAAGGTCGCTGGCTTTCGGATCGATATCGCGCGCCTCTCCATCCCTTGCGGCGGCGACGAAAATCTCACGTCCAATCGTATTGGCGATGCGGCCCGTTATCCGGTCCTGCAGCGCCAGCAGGTCGGTGGCGTCACCGTCGAACAGATCCGACCAGATCTGCAGGCCGCTTTGACCATCGACCAGCTGCGCATTGATCCGCAGGTTACGATCGCTGCGCTGAACGCTGCCGGTGAGCGCGTATTTCACGCCGAGTTCGCGGGTGACTTGTCTGACGTCGAGGCCCTTCCCCTCGAAGGCCGCCGCGGTCGTTGACGAGATCACGAGCAATCCGGAGATGCGCGACAGGTCGGTTGCGACGGTTTGGCCGAGACCCTGAGCAAAGTAAGCCTGATCGGAATCGCTGCTCAGGTTCGAGAACGGCAATACGACCAACGACACGTCTCCGCTGATGCTGTGGGTCGGCGGTTTGTTTACGCTGGCGGAATTGGTTTCGACCTCGATCTCCGCCACGAAACGGTATCCTCGGCCGGGAACCGTTTGCAGGCACCGCGACAGTGCCGGGTCGCCCGCCAAAATTTTGCGGAGAGCCGAAATTTGCGCAGCCAGATTGTTCTCGTCGACGATCGTGCCGGCCCATACCTCGGCCATCAGCGCGTCTTTTGCCGCGAGCTGTCCTGGCCTGCGGACCAGCGCCGTCAGCAGATCGAACGCGCGCGACCCGAGCGTGACCTGGGTGCCGCGAAACAGGAGTTCACGGCGCGCAGGGACAAGCCTGAACGCACCAAAGCGTATGACCTCTGGAGCACGCATGGTCAGCAAAGTCTTGGGTCAGTTGCTGAATTCCGGCGTGTCGATGGTGGCACGGGGTGGGGCGCTTCACAAGAATTCAGAACGTTTCATAACGATGTCAATGACTTCGGAGTGCTTTCGGACGATCCTTTACGCGACACGACATTGACCCTGAAATCTCGCAAGGATCAGCGCCATGATTGTCGATCGCCGTCAGGTTCTATCGCTTGTGGCTGGCTCTGCCATTTCTTCATGGGTATCCGGTCGAGCCTCTGCCACCGCATATCCAACGCGTCCGGTGCGTGTGATGGTTGGCTTTCCGGCTGGCGGAGGCGCCGACATTCTCACGCGCGTTATCACCGACTGGCTGCAAACGCGGCTTGGTCAGACTTTCATCGTCGAGAACCTGCCGGGCGCCGGCACCAATCTGGCGACCGAAGCTGTGGTCCGGGCACCGGCGGATGGCTACACGCTGCTTGCGACAACCACGAGCAATTTGATCAACGGCGCCCTGTACGATGATCTGAAATACGATTTCGTGCGCGACATTGCGCCGGTCGCGAGCCTTACGACCCAGCCGCTTGTGCTGGAGGTCATCCCGGCAATTCCGGCAACAACGGTTCCCGAGTTTATTGCTTATGCCAAGGCAAACCCGGGCAAGATCAACATGGGTAGCTCCGGTCTCGGGACGGTTTCAAACCTCGCCGCGGAGGCATTCAAGCTCGCAACCGGTGTTGAGTTTGTCAGCGTCCCCTACCGCGGCTCCGTGCCGATGTTCACCGATATGCTCGGGGGTCGCGTACACGCCGCCTTCGAAAACATCCCTGCCTCGATCCAGCACATCAGATCGGGGAGCTTGCGTCCTCTTGCCGTCACGACCAAGGAGCGCTCCGAGACGTTGCCGGGCGTGCCCGCCCTGCATGAATACGTCCCGGGATTCGAGGCATTCGCGGTCGCCGGTATCGGCGCGCCCAAGGGGACACCCGCCGACATCGTCGAGACGCTCAACAAGGAGATCAATGCCGGTCTTTCCGATCCGGGCGTGAGGGCGCGGCTTGTCGGGCTTGGCGCAACGGTGCGCGCCGGGTCGTCCGCCGATTTTGCGGCGCTCATCGCGCAAGAAACAGAAAGGTGGGCCAAAGTGATCAAGTCGTCAGGCTTCAGGATGAAAACGCGTGAGTAGGCGATAATCCTGCGTGGACCTCGCTGATCGCAAGCAACTGGGCGGATGATCGGCTAATCGTCAGCCTGCCACAACCGCCCGGGAGGCGGTGAGCAGCCGTGCGAGTTCCGTCCGCAACTGCTCCTGGCTGTAAGGCTTGCCGAGGCGCGGCAAGGTCAGGCTCGTGTCCTCCGCCAGGTCGGCAAATCCCGTCACCAGCAGGATCGGAATATCGGGACGGATTTCCCGGGTCGCCCGCGCGAGCTCCATGCCGGTCATCCCCGGCATCGAATGGTCGGTGACCAGGATATCGATCGAGCGGTCGCTGCGCAGAATCTCGAGCGCATCCTGTCCGGAATTGGCCTCGATGACGGTGTGTCCGATGTCTTCCAGCATGTCGACCGCGCTGGTCGCGATCAACGGGTCGTCGTCGACCAGCAGGACCGTCGAACCGCGCTCGGGCACGGTGGTGTCGACGTTTTCCTGCTCCACTTCAGGCGCCGTGACCGCGACCGGAATCCACAGATCGACATTGGTGCCCCTGCCAGGCTTGCTGTCGATGTCGACCACGCCGCCGAGTTGCACCATCAGTCCGTGCACCATCGACAAGCCAAGACCGGTCCCGCGGCCGACCGGCTTGGTGGAGAAAAACGGTTCGGTCGCGCGCGCCAGTGTCTTGGCATCCATGCCGGTACCGGTATCGGCGACCCTGACCCGCAGGTACTTGCCGGGCTTCAAGGTCGATGGCTCCGGACGATCCTTCGGCTCGACCTCGATATGGATCGCACCGCCCTCGGGCATGGCATCGCGGGCATTGATGGCGAGGTTGAGCAGCGCCAGTTCGAACTGGTTGGGATCGACCAATGCTGGCGGAACGTCGTCCGGATAGGTGAGATGGAGCTGGACCTGCGGTCCGAGCGATCGCTCCAGCAAATCCGTCATGTCGTGGATCAGCGAGATCAGATCGATGGAAACCGGCCGCAAATCCTGTTGTCGGGCGAAGGCGAGGAGGCGCTGTGTCAGCGTCGCACCGCGTTTGGCGCCCTGCAATGCGCTGTCGATGAGCCGATGCAGGCGCGGGTCGTCGGGCACCCGCTTGCGGAGCAATTCCAGATTGCCCATGACCGCCATCAGCAGATTGTTGAAGTCGTGCGCGACGCCGCCAGTCAGTTGTCCGAGGCTCTCCATCTTTTGCGCCTGACGCAACTGTTCCTCGATCTGCGAGCGCTGCGCCGCCTCGCGCATCAACTCGCTCGTGCGCTCCTGCACGCGCTGCTCTAGCGTCCGGGTCAATTCGGACAAGGCGCTGCGCTCGCGCGCGAGGTCTTCCAGCAGCGACCGCGCCTGATACTGCCGCCGCCGGTTGCGCATCGCGGTGCGGACGACGCTGACGAATGTCGTCGGGTGAAACGGGCGTTCGACAAACGCGACGTTGCCGAGCGCTTCGGCGAGCCGGGCTGCGGCCGGATTTTTCTCCGGACCGGCGCCCTGACGTGTCAGGATCAGAAGCGGGATGTCAGACCAGGCAGGCTGCGTCTCCAGCCATCGCGCCAGCGGTGCGATGTCGGCAGTGCGAAGCGCCTCGTCGGCGATGACAGCCAAACCGGCGCCGCGGCTGAGTTCTGTCAGCAGGGCGGGCAGATCGGGGACCGTCCGCGCCGCCAACTCTGCTTCGGCCAGCAATTCGCTCGCCACCTGCGAGTCGCGACCGGTCGGTGTGAGGATCAGGGCCCGTTCCGAGAGGTGGCCGCTGGTCACCGTGATGGCTCGCTAAGCGCGGCTGCGTCGCTCAACGCGACCGCCGTGCCGGCAAAGGTCGGAACGCCGCGGAGCACGCCTTGGAAATCCTTCAACGGTGTCCCGACATTGAGGCCGGACTTGTCGATCCAGTATTCACGGATCGTGTTCTCGTGAACGCCGGCGCGCTTCTTGATCACCGAGATGGCCCGGCGCACTTCGCCCAGTGTCTCGAAGTACCGCAGCAGGATGACGGTATCGGCCAGATAAGTGATGTCGACCGGCGTCTGCATGTCGCCGACAAGCCCGTGCTGCGCAACGGTGATGAATGTCGCGGCGCCCTGGCGGTTCAGATATTGCAGCAATTCGTGCATATGCAGGATGAGCGCATTTTCCTGCGGCATCGCCGCCTGGTAGCCGTTGAGGCTGTCGATCAGCACCGTACGGATTTTTTCGTCGTCGACGACGGTCCTCACCATGTGTGTGAATTCGCCCGGCGTCATTTCGGCCGCGTCCACCTGCGCGATCACGAGAGCGCCCCGGTCCCGCAGTTTTTCCAGCTCTATTCCGACCGTCTTCATTCGCTCGAACAGCAAGCCTAGCTCTTCGTCGAACACAAACAGCGCGGCCTTCTCGCCACGCGCAATCGCGTCCATCGCGAAACTGATCGCGGCCAATGTCTTCCCGGTGCCCGATGGACCCAGGATGAGAGTGCTTGAACCGGAATCAATGCCGCCACCGAGCAAGTCATTGAGTTGTGCAATCCGGGTCGCGATGGTGAAGCGCGCAATTTTGGCACGATGTTCGTTCGCGACCAGCCGGGGAAAGGCGACAACGCCGCCCTTCCTGATGGTGAAGTCGTGGTAGCCGCCGCGATAGCGGCGGCCTCGATATTTCTGGATCCTCAAGCGCCGCCGCTCGGCACCGTAATCGGGCGTTTGCTGTTCCAGACGGATGACGCCGTGAGCGACGCTGTGCACCGTCTTGTCGCCCGGTTCTGTGGTCATGTCGTCGAGCATCAGGACGGTGGCGCGATAGCGCGAGAAGTAATGCTTGATCGCAAGGATCTGGCGCCGGTAGCGCAGCGAGTTCTGAGCCAGCAGCCGGATCTCCGACAGGCTGTCGAGCACGACGCGGTCGGGTTTGGTCTTCTCGACCGCATCGAAGATCTGCCGTGTGGTTTCGCCGAGTTCGAGATCGGAAGAATAGAGCAGGCTTTGCTGCCGGTCGCCGTCGAGCACGCTTTCCGGCGGCAGCAATTCGAACACCGTGATCCGTTCGCTCAGGTCCCAGCCATGCGAGGCCGCCCCCTCGCGTAGCTCGCGCGCAGATTCCGACAACGTGACGTAAAGACAGCGCTCTCCGTTTTCGGCGCCGGTGATCAGGAAGCGCAGCGCGACGGTGGTCTTGCCGGCGCCGGGCTCGCCTTCGAGAAGGAAAATATTGCCCCGTGTCAAACCGCCGTTGAGAATATCGTCGAGCCCGGCGACACCGGTCCTCGCTATGTCGTCTCGTACATCCACGCGTCAATTCCGGTCCAACAGCCGCCGCGTCCTTCCGCCAATCCGCAGCGGAGACCTGGGACGCTCGCACTCCTATCGACGCCTAACGGTATTTCTGCGGAAAAGTTCCCTGTGGAGGGTCCCCGCGAAAGCAACCACGCGCGTGCCGCGGATCAGGAGCCCGACCCCCGGCAAAACGCCGGCGAGCGCATAGCAGCATGCCTCACCCCGCAGGCGTGTCGTCGGCGGCGTGATATACGTGCGGGATGTCAGAATCGACGTCGTCGCCACCTCCGCCACCTCCGTCATCGCCGCCTGTCAAATCGCCGCCTGCCATCACGCTTCTCGAACTGTTTCTCGGCTTCGCGAAAATTTCCGTCTCTGGTTTCGGCGTGATCCTGCCCTGGGCTCGCCGGCTGATCGTCGACGAAAAGAAATGGATGAGTGCGGAGGAGTTCAACGAGACGTTCGCGCTTGCGCAATTTTTGCCGGGACCGAACGTGGTCAACCTGTCGGTCGTGTTCGGTTCGCGCATCGGCGGCGCTGCCGGCGCCGCGGTCGCCTTGCTTGGACTGCTCGGTCCACCGGCGCTGATCGCGACGGCTCTGGCCGCGTTCTATGCGCTCTATGGCGATGTGGATATCCTGCGCCGCATTCTGACCGGCATCGCCGCGGCCGCCATCGGTCTGATGATCGCGGTGATCGCAAGAATGGCGGAACCGATCCTGCGCAAGGGATTGGGGCCGGCGCCGCTGGTGATGGCCGCGGCCTTCCTTGCAATCGGTGTCGCGCGCTGGCCGCTGGTCGCGACACTTGCGGTGCTTGCGCCTGCCAGCATCGCGCTCGCATGGTGGTGGCAACGGCGATGAAACCCGCCGATCCGCTCGCTGTCATTGCCGGACATTTTGCGTTGCTGTCGCTGTTCGCAATCGGCGGAGCGAATGCGGCAATTCCTGAAATGTACCGGATCGCGGTGCATCTCGAAGGCTGGCTCACCGACCAGCAATTCTCGGACCTGTTTGCGATTGCGCAGGTGACGCCGGGGCCCAACGTCATCATCACCACGCTGATCGGATATCAGGTCGCGGGAGTGGCGGGCGCGCTGGTCGCAACGGTTGCGATGGTGGGCCCGACATGCATTGCGACTTATTTCATCGCTCGCGTCTGGGATCGTTTTCGCGATGCACCATTTTGCGCTGCGATTCAGTCCGGGCTGGTTCCGGTTTCCATCGGCCTGCTGGCTGCGAGCGCATGGATCCTTGCTTCGGCAAATGATTCCGGTTGGATGGCCGCTGCCATAACTTTAACCACCGCGACAACTGGATATCTCAGCAGGGTGAATCCGCTCTGGATTTTCTTTATCGCTGCGGCAATCGGCGCTGCCGGTTTGGTCTGACAGACGATGATTGTTTCTTCGGTTCAGGCCGGCGATGAACTAGACAAAAGGCTCAAGTTGGGCGAAGACCGCCGGGGGAATATGGTAGAACTACTGGCGTTGGGGGGTGGCTGATGGCCGAGCGCATGGTTGAGCCGGCAGAGGGGCCGCAGGCTCGCGGACTGATCAAAAATCCGCAGGACTTTTGGGGCGGAATTGCACTCCTGTTATTCGGGCTGTTCACGCTCTGGGCGGGCAGCGACCTTCCAGGCATGCGCGGCTTCGCTTTTGGTCCGGGAACTGCGCCGCGCCTGTTCGGCTGGTTGCTGGTCGGAGTGTCGGCGATCATCGCTGTCGGCGGCCTGATCTCGGAAGGACCTCCGCTCGAAAGATGGGGCATTCGCGCGCCGTTCCTCTTTATTGCCTCCATTGTTTTTTTCGGCGCGACGGTGCGGCCGTGGGGACTCATCATATCGAGCTTCTTCACGCTGATGATCGCAGCCGCCGCCTCGAAGGATGTGCGCTGGATCGAAAGCATGATCTGGTCGGCCGTGCTCACGGCAGCCAGCGTCGGGCTTTTTATCTACGGGCTCAATCTGCCGCTTCAGCTCTGGCCCCGGTGACGCGTCATGTGGGATCTCATTAACAATCTCGCCTTTGGCGTCAGCGTTGCAGCTTCACCGCAAAACCTGTTGCTGTGTCTTATTGGCGCATTGGTCGGCACGCTGATCGGCGTGCTTCCCGGGCTCGGTCCGGTCGCCACCATCGCAATGCTGCTGCCGATTACTTACGGCCTGCCGCCGGTGGGCGCGCTGATCATGCTCGCGGGCATTTACTACGGCGCGATGTATGGCGGATCGACCACCGCGATCCTGGTGAACATACCAGGCGAATCTGCGTCCGTGGTGACCACGCTCGATGGTCACCAGATGGCAAAGCAGGGCCGTGCCGGTCCCGCTTTGGCGATCGCGGCGATCGGCTCGTTCTTCGCGGGTTGCGTCGCGACCGTGATCATCGCCGCGGCGGCCGCTCCGCTCACGAGCATCGCGTTGATGTTCGGACCCGCGGAATATTTCTCGCTGATGGTGCTCGGCCTGATCTTCGCGGTGGTGCTGGCGAAGGGCTCGGTGGTCAAGGCGATCGCCATGATCCTGGTCGGTCTGGTGCTGTCGATGATCGGTTCGGATCTCGAGACCGGAGCAGGGCGCCTCAACTTCAACATTCCGGAACTCGCCGACGGACTGGGCTTCGTCGTGATCGCGATGGGCGTGTTCGGCTTTGCCGAAGTGCTGCGCAATCTCGAGGTTACGCACAACCGCGACATCGTCCAGGCCAAGATCACCGGGCTGATGCCGACCCGCGCCGACCTGATTGCCGCCGCACCGGCCATCGGCCGCGGCACGGTCCTCGGCTCCGCGCTCGGCATTCTGCCGGGCGGCGGCTCCGTCATTGCGGCGTTCGCGTCCTATACGCTCGAGAAGAAACTGTCGAAGTATCCCGAGCGTTTCGGTCGCGGCGCAATCGAAGGCGTGGCAGGACCGGAAACCGCCAACAATGCGGCCTCGCAGACCTCCTTCATCCCGCTGCTGACGCTCGGCATTCCGCCGAACCCGGTGATGGCGCTGATGGTCGGCGCGATGACCATTCACGGCATCGTGCCGGGCCCGCAGGTGATGACCAAGCAGCCGGAATTGTTCTGGGGCATGATCGCCTCGATGTGGTTCGGCAATCTGATGCTGGTGATCATCAACCTGCCGCTGGTCGGCCTGTGGGTCCGCCTGCTGCGCGTGCCGTATCGCCTGCTCTATCCACTGATCCTGATCGTCTGCTGCATCGGCGTCTATTCGGTGAACAACGCACCGGCGGACGTCTATCTCACCGCGGCATTCGCGCTGGTCGGCTACTGGCTGGTGAAGCATGATTTCGAGCCGGCGCCGATGCTGCTCGGTTTCGTGCTCGGACCGCTGATGGAGGAAAATCTCCGCCGCGCCATGCTGATCGCGCGCGGTGACTGGACGGTGTTCCTGACACGGCCGATCTCGGCCGGGCTGCTTGCCGTCTCGGCGGTCCTCCTGGTCATCGCGCTGCTGCCGATGATCCGCAAAAAACGCGACGAGGTGTTCGTCGAGGAGGGGTAGGCGGGTCGTCTCGATCCAATTGCGGATTTGACTTTTGGGCGGCGTTTCGGTGAAACGCCGCCCAAACTCTATTCCGCTACAGTGATGGGCGGGATTGGGCCGCTAAAAGACATTGGAAACGCCCCCTTCGGAGGAACTCAGGCCATGGCTTTGCTATCTCGTCTTGCCGGCGCGTTCGCCGGCCTGTCCGCGCTCGCGGCACTCTCGGCGCCGGCGCTGGCGCAGTCCTATCCGTCGCGGCCGATCACCATGATCGTGCCGTTTGCCGCCGGCGGCCCGACCGACATCGTCGCGCGCATCGTCGCCGACAACATGTCGAAGACGCTCGGCCAGCAGATCGTCATCGAAAACGTGGTCGGTGCCGGCGGAACCACCGGCGCCACCCGCGCGATGCGTGCCACCCCCGATGGCTACACCATCATCATGGGCCATATGGGAACCCATGCCGCCGCGGTCGCGCTCTATCCCAAGCTCGCCTATCACCCGATCAATAACTTCGAGCCGATCGGGCTCGCCGCCGGCACCCCTGTCCTGATCGTGGCCAAGAAGGACTTTCCGGCCAAGGACCTGAAGGAGTTCGCCGCCTACGTGAAGGCGAATGCCGACAAGGTGAATGCCGCCCATGCCGGCGTCGGTTCGGTCTCGTTCACCAGCTGCCTGCTGCTGAATTCGGTGCTGGACGTGAAGCCGACCGCGATTCCGTTCCAGGGCACGGGACCGGCCCTGAACGCGCTGCTCGGCGGCCAGGTCGATTACATGTGCGACCAGATCGTCAACCTGGTGCCGCAGATCAAGGCCGGCAACATCAAGGCCTATGGCATCGGCACGCCCGACCGGAACCCGGCGCTGCCCGACGTTCCGACCACCAAGGAGGCCGGCCTCCCGCAATTCGAAGTGTCGGCCTGGAACGCGCTGTTCGCGCCCAAGGGGACGCCGAAGGAAGCGCTCGACAAGCTGTCCGACGCGCTGTCGAAGGCGCTCGATGACGAGGGCGTGCGCAAGCGTCTGCTCGACCTCGGCAGCGACATTCCCGGACCCGACCGTCGCGGCCAGGCGGCCCTGAACAAGCTGGTGGACGGCGAAATCAACCGCTGGACCCCGGTGATCAAGGCTTCGGGCATCACGCAATAAGCAGGTTCCCGCAGAATTCGCGTGCAGGGGCGGCCGGTCACGGCCGCCCCTTTTCATGTGGGGAATCGGCTAGCTTGCGGGTCGAGACAGGCGCGCTTTGATAAGGTCCGACCAAGAGGCCGGATGAACCGATGAAGCAATATCTCGATCTGATGCAATACGTGCTCCGCGACGGCGTGGAGAAGCGCGACCGGACCGGGACCGGGACGCTGTCGGTGTTCGGCCATCAAATGCGCTTCAACCTGCGTGACGGCTTTCCGCTGGTCACCACCAAGAAGCTGCACGTCAAGTCGATCGTGCACGAATTGCTGTGGTTCCTGCAGGGCGACACCAACGTCAAATATCTGCGCGATAACGGCGTCACCATCTGGGACGAGTGGGCGGACGAGAACGGCGATCTCGGTCCGGTCTACGGCCGGCAATGGCGCTCATGGCCCGCCCGCGACGGCGGCACCATCGATCAGATCGCGGGCCTGATGCGCGACCTCGAACGCAATCCGGATTCGCGCCGCCTGATCGTGACCGCCTGGAATCCGGCCGATATCGGCGACATGGCGCTGCCGCCGTGCCACTGCCTGTTTCAGTTCTATGTCGCGGAGGGCCGGCTGTCTTGCCAGCTCTACCAGCGTTCCGCCGATATTTTTCTCGGCGTGCCGTTCAACATCGCGTCCTATGCGCTGCTGACCATGATGGTGGCGCAGGTGGCGGGGCTGAAGCCGGGCGAGTTCATCCACACGCTGGGCGATGCGCATCTGTATCTCAATCACGTCGATCAGGCCGAACTGCAATTGTCGCGGGCGCCGCGGGCATTGCCGGTGATGACGATTGATCCCTCGGTGCGGGACATCTTCGCGTTCCGCTACGAGCATTTCGCGCTCGAAGGCTATGACCCGCATCCGCATATCAAGGCGAAGGTGGCCGTGTGAGCGATAGCTCCTCTGCCGCGCCGCAGCCCGCAGCCGCGCGTAGCCCCGTTCCCATCATCCTCGTGGTCGCGGTCGCCGAGAACGGCGTTATCGGGCGCGACAACCAATTGCCGTGGCGGATCAGGTCGGACCTGAAATTCTTCAAGTCCGTCACCCTGAACAAGCCGGTGGTGATGGGGCGCAAGACCTATCGGTCGATCGGCAAGCCGCTGCCGGGGCGGACCAATATCGTGATCACCCGGCAGCAGGATTTCGCCGCGCCGGGCATTTTGGTGGCGCCCGGCATCGATCAGGCGCTATCGGCCGCGCGCGGCGACGCCTTGCGGCGCGGCGCCGACGCCATCGCGGTGATCGGCGGCACCGAGATTTTCGCGCAGACCCTGCCTTTGGCGGATCGCCTCATTTTGACGCTGGTCCATGCAAATCCGCCGGGCGATACCTATTTCCCACCGGTCGACCCCGCGGTCTGGCGCGAAGCCGAACGGCTGCCGCAGCCCAAGGGGCCCGACGACGAATATGGCTTTACTATCGTTAATTATGAACGGGCGGCGCGGCATGAGCGCGCGTTGTAAGGGACAGGACCGTCCCCTATAACCGCGCCGAAGCATAGCGCGCCTATCGGACGGCCGCGCTCAAGGAGGATCGAGATGCCGTGGAGTAATCAGGGCGGTGGCGGTGGCGGCGGACCCTGGGGTTCGGGACCGAAGGGTCCCTGGGGTTCGGGGCCACAGTCCGGCGGCGGGACGCAGCCTCCCGATCTCGAGGACCTGCTGCGGCGGAGCCAGGACAAGCTGAAGACCGTGCTTCCGGGCGGCAGCTTTGGCGGCAAGATCGGCATTGCCGCGGCGCTGGTGGTGGCGCTTTTCCTCTGGGCCGTGTCCGGATTTTTCGTTGTCCAGCCGGGCGAACTCGGCGTCATCCAGCGCTTCGGTAAATATGTCCGCGATGCACCGGCGGGCTGGGGCTACACGTGGCCCTATCCGGTGGGCGCGGTGACCAAGGTCAATATCGAACGCATCAACCGCATCGATGTCGGCATGCGCATCGTCGACGATGCGCGGCGCGGCACTACGACTCGCGACATCCCGGAAGAGAGCCTGATGCTGACCGGCGACGAGAATATCGTCGACGTCGATTTCTCGGTGTTCTGGAAGATCCAGCCCGACCGCGGCGCCGGCAAGTTTCTGTTCAACATCCAGTTTCCCGAAGGCACGGTGAAAGCCGTCGCGGAAAGCGCGATGCGCGAGGTCATTGGCCGTTCCAACATCCAGCCGGTCCTCACCGGTGCGCGGCAGAATATTGAAAACGCCGTTCAGGAGTTGATGCAGAAGACGCTCGACGAGTATCAGTCGGGTATCCTGATCACGCAGGTGCAGTTGCAAAAGGTCGATCCGCCGACGCAGGTCATCGACGCGTTCCGTGACGTTCAGGCGGCGCGCGCCGACCTCGAACGCGCACAGAACGAGGCGCAGACCTACGCCAATCGCGTGGTCCCCGAAGCCCGCGGCCGTGCTGCGCAGATCATGCAGAATGCGGAAGCCTATCGCGAGCAGACCGTCGCCGACGCGACCGGCCAGACCGCCCGCTTCAACCAGATCTTCGAGCAATATGCCAAGGCGCCGCAGGTGACGCGCCAGCGCATGTATCTCGAAACCATGGAGCGGCTGTTCAGCGGCACCGACAAGATCATCCTCGATCCTGGCACCGGTGCCGGCGGGCAGGGGGTCGTGCCATATCTGTCTCTCGACCAGAACCGTCCGCGGCCGGCGCAGCCGCAGCAGCCGCAAGCGCAGCAGCCGCAAGCGCAACGCCGCTAAAGGAGCCTGACATGAAACTCGGTATCGCAGGCGGCGTGTTGCTGGTCCTGGTTTTGGCTGCGGCCTTCATTGGCTACAGCTCGGTCTTCACCGTTCCGGAGACGCGTCAGGCGATCGTGATCCGGCTCGGTGAGCCGCAGCGCGTGGTGTCGCAGGCCGGACTGCATTTCAAGGCGCCGTTCATCGACAGCGTCGTCTATATCGACAAGCGGATCCTCGACCTCGAAAACCCGGCGCAGGAAATCATTGCCGCCGACCAGAAGCGGCTCGTGGTCGATGCCTTCGCGCGCTACAAGATCGTCGAGCCGCTGCGCTTCTACCAGGCGATCGGGACGGTCCCGGCCGCGAATTCGCAGCTCGCCACGCTCCTGAACTCGTCGCTGCGCCGCGTGCTCGGCGAATCCTCGTTCCAGGACGTGGTTCGCGACGATCGCGACAAGCTGATGACCCGGATCCGCGAGCAACTCGATCGCGAAACCCAGCGTTACGGCATCAACGTGATCGACGTCCGTATCCGCCGCGCCGACCTGCCGGAGCAGAACAGCCAGGCGGTCTATCAGCGGATGCAGACCGAACGTCAGCGCGAAGCGGCCGAATTCCGCGCCCAGGGCTCGCAGCGTGCGCAGGAAATCCGCTCACGCGCCGACCGCGACGTCACCGTGCTGCTGGCCGAGGCCAATGCCAAGGGCGAGCAGATCCGCGGTGAAGGCGATGCCACGCGTAACCGCATCTTCGCCGAATCCTACGGCAAGGACCCGGACTTTTTCGCCTTCTACCGCTCGATGCAGGCCTACGAGCAGGGGCTGGGCAACAACGACACCCGCATGGTGCTGAAGCCGGATTCCGAATTCTTCCGCTATTTCGTGGATCCGAGCGGACGTTCGGCGGCCTCTCCGCCGCAGCAGCCGTCACAACAGCTCGGATCGCCGACCGCCGCGAGGTAACCGCATCACGATCGATAGAAGCGGGGGATGTGGGACTTCATCGTCGCGATCGGGCTCGTGCTCGCGCTTGAGGGCTTGTTGTTTGCGGCGTTTCCGGGCGCCGCGAAACAGGCGATGGCAAACGTCCTCGAGACGCCCGACAGCATCCTGCGCGGGGTCGGGATCGCCAGCGCCCTGATCGGAATCGTCGTGATCTGGCTTATTCGCGGCTGAGCGGTGTTTATCCGCATGGCGGTGGCTTTTGGCTGCCGCTTTGCGGATTGCGGCGCAGTTTCGCCGCAATCACGTCCCCGTTTGCTGCTGGGTATTGTTCTTGCTTCAATTCCATGCCGGGGGCAGTGTTGATGCACGTCTTGCAGGAGAATTCGCAGACATGACGGCTTCTTTCGCCCTGTATTCAAAGGGGTTTCGCCGACCGGCCCTGGCCGCTTTGGCGGCCGCAATGCTGATGATGCCGGCGCTGCCGGGCCAGGCGCTGGCGCAGCGCGGGCCCGACAAGATTGCCGATGTGGCGGAAACCGTCATCGACGCGGTGGTCAACATCTCGACCTCGCAGCGGGTGGAGGCCGCCAACCGGCCGGGCTCGCGCCGCTCGGAGCGCCCCGGACAGGAAGAGGGGCCCGGACAGTCGCCGCAGGTTCCGCCCGGTTCCCCGTTCGAGGATTTCTTCAAGGATTTCTTTGAGAACCGCCGCGGCGGTCCCGGAGGCCAAGGCGGGCAGGGCGGCCAGGGCGAAAACCGGGCGCCGCGCCGTGCGTCGTCGCTCGGCTCCGGCTTCGTCATCGACCCGTCCGGTCTGGTCGTGACCAACAATCACGTCATCGCCGACGCCGAAGAAATCACCGTGGTGTTCAACGACGGCTCGCGCCTGAAGGCGGAACTCGTCGGCCGCGATCCCAAGACCGATATCGCGCTGCTCAAGATCAATCCGGACAAGCCGCTGAAGGCCGTCAATTTCGGCGATTCCGACAAGGTCAGGCTCGGCGAATGGGTGATCGCGATCGGTAATCCGTTCAGCCTCGGCGGTTCGGTCAGCGCGGGCATCGTGTCGGCGCGCAATCGCGACATCCAGTCCGGACCGTATGACAATTATATCCAGACCGACGCCGCCATCAATCGCGGCAATTCGGGCGGGCCGCTGTTCAACCTCAATGGCGATGTGATCGGCGTCAACACCGCGATCATCTCGCCCTCCGGCGGCTCGATCGGTATCGGCTTTGCCGTTCCGTCGAAAGTCGTGATGGGGGTGATCGAGCAACTCCGCGAGTTCAAGGAAGTGCGGCGCGGCTGGCTCGGTGTCCGCATCCAGCAGGTGACCGACGACATCGCCGAGAGCCTCGGCCTCAAACAGGCGCGCGGTGCCCTGATCGCCGGCGTCGACGACAAGGGTCCGGCAAAGCCTGCCGGCATCGAGGCCGGCGACATCGTGATCAGGTTCGACGGCCGCGACATCAAGGAGATGCGCGACCTGCCGCGGATCGTCGCCGATACGCCGGTCGGCAGGGAGGTCGAGGTCATTGTCCTGCGCAAGGGCAAGGAAGAAAAGAAGACGGTGAAGCTCGGACGGCTCGAGGACGCGGAGAAGGCGAAACCGGCCTCGGTGCAGAGCGACGCCAAGCCCGACGACAAGACGGTGGTGAAGAAGGCGCTCGGCCTCGACCTGGCCAACATCTCGGCGGACCTGCGCAAGCGCTTCAAGATCAAGGACAGCGTCAACGGCGTGGTCATCACCGGCATCGACCAGAATTCCGCGGCGGCCGAAAAGCGGCTCAGCGCGGGCGACACCATCGTCGAGGTGGCGCAGGAGGCCGTCGCCAGCACCGACGATTTCCAGAAGAAGGTCGACAAGCTGAAGAAGGATGGCCGCAAGCTGGCGCTGCTGCTGGTGGCCAATCCGGAAGGCGAATTGCGCTTCGTGACGCTGGGGCTGCAGTAGGTCTCAGTCTCGTCCGGGGCGCGGCATCGCGCGCTCCGGAGTCATCCCTCTGCGACGAACTCATCCCGCCTGTAGCCCTGCAGATACAAGAGGCTCGTCAGATCTCCGTGGTCGATGCGGACGTCGGCGATTTCGGCGACCGCCGGCTTCGCATGATAGGCGACGCCGAGACCGGCCCGCCCGATCATCGCCAGATCGTTGGCGCCGTCGCCGACCGCGATGGTCTCCGCCAGCGGCAGACGCAGATGGCGTGCGACTTCGAGCAGCGTGTCGAGCTTGGCTTCGCGGCCGAGCACCGGCTCATCGACGTAGCCGGTCAGCTTGCCATCCTCGACCAGCAGCGTGTTGGCGTGGTTTTCGTCGAAGCCGATCAGCCCGGCGACCTCGCGGGTGAACAGCGAAAACCCGCCCGAGACCAGCACGGTATGCGCGTCGTGCGCGCGCATGGTGGCGATCAGCGCGCGGGCGCCCGGCATCAGCGTGATGCGCGTTGCGATCACCTCGTCGATCACCGAGAGCGGCAGGCCCTTGAGCAGCGCCACGCGCTCGCGTAGCGCCGGCTCGAAGGCGATCTCACCACGCATGGCGCGCTCGGTGATCGCCGACACATGGTCTTTCAGCCCGACCATATCGGCCAGTTCGTCGATGCATTCCTGGCCGATCATGGTGGAATCCATGTCGGCCAGCAGCAGCTTCTTGCGCCGTTGCGCCAGCGGCTGGACCGCAAGATCGAGGGGCGCCCCGGCGAGCGCCGTGCGCAGGTGTTCGGCCACGTGTCGTTGGTCGATCGGGCCCTGCGGGATAAATTCGATATCGGCCGCCACGTCACGGTCGAGCCAGTGTATGTCGGTGGTCTGCGGCAGCGCCGCGCGGGCGCGCGCGATCAGGTCGTCGGTCAGGCGCGTTTCGGGGGCGGCAATGAGGGTTGCGACGTGAGTCATGGACGGGCGCTGCGATGAAGAAGGCCGTGCTTATCGCAGGGCCGACCGCCAGCGGCAAGTCGGCGCTGGCGCTGGCGCTCGCCGAACGCTTCGGCGGCGCGATCATCAACGCGGATTCCATGCAGGTCTATCGCGACCTGCGGGTGCTGACGGCGCGGCCGAGTATCGAGGAGGAGGCGCGCGCTCCGCATCACCTGTTCGGGCATGTCGATGCGGCGGTGAATTATTCGGCCGGCCAATATGTCGCCGATGCGGCCCGAGTTGTGGCGGAGCTTCCGGCGGACCGGCTTCAAATCTTTGTCGGCGGCACCGGGCTTTATTTCAAGGCGCTGACCAGCGGGCTTGCCGCGATCCCGCCGATCGATCCGGCGATCCGCAACGCCTGGCGCGATCGGCTCGCGCGCGAAGGCGTCGAGGCCTTGCATGCCGAACTCACTGTCCGCGATCCCGTTGCGGCGGCCCGGATCATGGTGCGCGACCGCTCGCGCATCCTGCGGGCGCTGGAAGTCCTCGATGCCACCGGGCGGCCGATTGCGGATTGGCACCGCGAGGGCATGCCGCCGGTCATCGACGCGGACAGGACGATCCGCATTTTCCTCCATCCGGCACGCGATTCTTTGATTACGCGGATCGAGACGCGTTTCGCAACGATGCTGCAGGCTGGCGCGCTCGACGAAGTGCGCGCGCTTGCGGCGCGTGATCTGCCGGATACCTTGCCTGCGATGAAGGCCCATGGCGTGCCGTGGCTGCGCCGCTATCTCGACGGCGACATCTCGCGCGACGAGGCGGCAGCCGGGTCGATCATGGATACGCGCCGCTATGCCAAGCGGCAGGTGACCTGGTTCCGCAACCAGATGCCGGGCTGGACCTGGGTCGCGCCCGAGGAGGGCATGGCGGCGGCGGAAACTTTGATGCAGACTTGAACCGGCCGCCCGCGGCGCGCGACCAAAAGTCGAGTCGTAAAGCGAGAGGACGCCAGTATGAACCGGATTCTCCAATTCGCCGGGGCCGCCGCGATTGCCGCGGGCTTGCTCGGCGCTTCACCCGCACTCGCGCAGGACAAGAAGGTCGCGCTGGTGATCGGCAATGCTGCGTACACCAATGTGGTCTCGCTGAAAAATCCGGTCAATGACGCGGCCGATACCGGCGAGGCATTGAAGCGGATCGGGTTCGTCGTCACGACGCTGAGCGACGCTCCGGTCGCCGATATGCGCCGCTCGCTGAAAGCATTTGGCGATAAGGCCAGGCTCGCCGAAGTCGCGGTGGTGTTCTATTCGGGCCATGCGCTGCAATCCGACGGCGTCGCTTGGCTGCTGGCGAGCGACGGGCAGGCGCGCTCGCTCGCCGACATCACCAAGGGTTCGATCAGCCTGCCGGAAATTCTCGAACAGCTCGAGGGTGTCGAAAAGGCCGGCGTGGTGTTCATCGATGCGGCGCGCAACGATCCGTTTGGCGAGGCCCAGAAGCGGCAATTGCCGTCCGGCCTGAAAAAGCAGGTCGAAGAGCCGAAGAATGTGCTGGTCAGTTTTGCCACCGGCGCCGGCCGCAAGGTCGCCGACGGGGAGGGGCGCAACAGCCCGTTCACCACGGCGCTGCTGAAACATATCGAGGAGCCGGGGCTCGAACTGATCGCGCTGATGAAGCGCGTGCGCGAGGATGTGGTGCGCTTGACCGCCGGCGAGCAGGTGCCGTCCTTCTATATCTCCGCCGCGGACGATGCGTATTTTGTGGCGGCGCTGCCGAAGGCGGAGCCGTCCCAGCCGGCGTCGCCCGAGCCGGTCCCGGCTGCTCCGCAAGCCACCGCTCCGGAAACGCCGGCTGAACCTGCGCCCGCTCCGCAAGCGGCGGTCCCCGCCTCACATGCTATCGCGCCGGAGCAACCGGTTACGTCTGTGCCGGCACCTGTCGCCCCCGATGCGGCTGTTGCACCGTCTTCTGCGCCTGCAGAGAAGATTGCCGAAGCGCCCGTGCCGGCTCCTGCTGCCACGCCTGCGGCCGAGGCCGAGCCGTCCGCGGCGGATGCTGCCAGCAGTTCAGATGCCACCGAAAAGCCGCGCGAACAATCGCAGCCGATCGAGACGAAGCATCCAAACGATTGATGGGCAGTCAGGCCGGGGCGCTGCTTGCGGGCCTCGGCAATGTCCTCACTTAAAGTGCTTGAAGAACTCGTAGAAGGTGAACAGCACTTCGATCACGATCAGCGCCACGATCGCGATTTCGAGGCGCACGCTGCGTGACGCATCGATCAGGTCGGTGAGCGTCCGTGCGGTCTCGCCGACGACATCGATCTTGCGCGCGAGCGCGGCCGATCGCTCCTTCAGTTCGTATTCGTCGGCGAGGCGCGCATGCAGGCGTTCGAGGTCGAACCGGTCCCAGAGCACGTCGGGCTTTTCCTCGATCTCGACGCGGCCGGTGAGGCGCTGACGCACCAGCAGTGACTGGCCGATCACCTTCAGCATGTTGCTGCGATCGGTCGGTGTGCGTCCGCCGGCGGCAAGTTTCGCGGCCAAAGGCTCGACGATGTCGAACACGCCGCGAACCTCGCGTTCCTGATGCGCCAGCACGACATTCTTGGCGAGTGCGTCGGCGATCACGACCAGCCGCGCCGGCGACAGGTCTTTCACCTTGATGGCGCCGCCCGGATCGATCTGGTCGTCCTGATCCGGTCCAATCTCCAGGGTTGCGGTCTCGTCCTCGATCCGCGTCGCCGGCGTGATGATGCGCGGACCCAGGCCGCGCACGGTCTCGTCCTCCTCGATCGGCGACAGGCCGATCAGCACCGCGACGCCGTAGCGGAACAGCACCACGTAGCCGTCACCATTGCGGAAGGCGAGGGGCACGGTGTTGATGACGTCGCTGCGTTCGAGGCCGGCGGTGTCGATGCGTTCGCCGACGAGCAGCGCGCGCGCGGTCAGCCGCTTGCCCGCGACGGTCGGAGCCTGAGGAGGCGCGGCGTCGGCCACGTGGCGCTCACTTCAGGGTCTTCAGCCACTCGTCGATCTGGCGGTCGGCGCTTTCACGATCGATGCCGTAACGCGACTGGATGAAGCCGTTCAGCGCCTCGCGGCGGCCGCGCGCTTCCTGGATTTCGTTATGGGTGAGCTTGCCCCAGCGCTCCTTGACCGCGCCCTTCATGCGCTTCCAGTTGCCGGACACCTTGTTCCAGGCCTTGGAGCGCAACGTCTCCTTCACAGGAGCCGGCTCGGACACCTGCGCAGGAGCATTTTGAGCAAAGGCGCCCGGGGCCGTGCCCGCGCCGAGCGTCAGGCAGCCTGCCAGGGCGGCCGCCAGAAATCGTGATTTCGCCATGGGTGCATCTCGTCTTAGGTTCCCGGCCTCAATATATCGTCTGGTGGCCGCTGTCCCGATCGTGTCGGCCGCTTGACCGGTGGGGGTTTTGACCTTATACCCTCGCGCAACGTTCGTACTGAGAAGAGCCATGTCGCGCAATTTTATTTCGTTCTCGGTGGTAATCGTAGGAAGGCGCATCGCCGGGGGTGGCTGAAGCCATCCTTGCCGGACGATGCGCCGTACCGAAGGGCCGTGAGGCCCTTTTTTCATTCCAGACACCGCGGGACGACGCGAATTCAGGTGGAGCAGAGATCATGACCAAGGAACTGACCGGCGCCGAAATGGTGATCGAGGCGCTCGCCGATCAGGGCGTGCAGCACATCTTCGGCTATCCGGGCGGCGCGGTGCTGCCGATCTATGATGCCATTTTCCAGCAGGAGAGGGTCAAGCACGTTCTGGTCCGCCATGAGCAGGGCGCTGTCCATATGGCCGAAGGCTATGCGCGTTCGACCGGCAAGGTCGGCTGCGTGCTGGTGACGTCGGGCCCGGGTGCGACCAATGCGGTGACCGGTCTGGCCGACGCGCTGATGGATTCGATCCCGATCGTCTGCATCACCGGCCAGGTGCCCACACATCTGATCGGCAACGACGCCTTCCAGGAATGCGACACGGTCGGCATCACGCGGCCCTGCACCAAGCACAATTACCTGGTGAAGCGGATCGAAGACCTGCCGCGCGTGCTACACGAGGCGTTCTATGTCGCGGCGAGCGGGCGTCCGGGGCCGGTGGTGGTCGATATCCCGAAGGACATCCAGTTCGCAAAGGGCACCTATTCGGGTCCGCAGAACATCAAGCACAAGACCTATACGCCGAAGATCAAGGGCGACCTCGATCGCATCAAGCAGGCCGTCGACCTGATGGCCAAGGCGAAGCGTCCGCTATTCTATACCGGCGGCGGCATCATCAATTCCGGCAAGGAGGCGAGCCATCTCCTGCGCGAACTGGTGAAGCTGACCGGCTTCCCGATCACCTCGACGCTGATGGGGCTCGGCGCCTTTCCCGCGGCCGATCCGCAATGGCTCGGCATGCTCGGCATGCACGGCACCTATGAAGCCAACATGGCGATGCACGATTGCGACGTCATGATCTGCATCGGCGCCCGCTTCGACGATCGCATCACCGGACGGCTGGATGCGTTTGCGCCGTATTCGAAGAAGATCCATATCGACATCGATCCGTCTTCGATCAACAAGAACGTCAAGGTCGACGTGCCGATCGTCGGCGATTGCGCGCATGTGCTGGAAGACATGACGCGGATGTGGCGCACCGCGTCGATTCAGCCCGACAAGAAGGCGATGGGCGAGTGGTGGAAGCTGATCGACAAGTGGCGTGCCCGCAAGTCGCTGAGCTACCGGCCCTCGAACGACATCATCAAGCCGCAATACGCAATCCAGCGATTGTTCGAACTGACCAAGGATCGCGACACCTACATCACCACCGAAGTCGGCCAGCATCAGATGTGGGCGGCGCAATTCTACCAGTTCCAGGAGCCGAACCGCTGGATGACCTCGGGCGGGCTCGGCACCATGGGTTACGGCCTGCCGGCCGCGGTCGGCGTGCAGATGGCGCATCCGAAATCGCTGGTGATCGATATCGCCGGCGAGGCCTCGGTGCAGATGACCATGCAGGAAATCTCGACGGCGGTTCAGTACCGGCTGCCGATCAAGGTCTTCATCCTCAACAATCAATACATGGGCATGGTGCGGCAATGGCAGGAATTGCTGCACGGCAATCGCTATTCGGAAAGCTATTCGGAAGCCTTGCCGGATTTCGTCAAGCTTGCGGAGGCGATGCATGCGCACGGCATCCGCTGCAAGAAGCCGGGCGAGCTCGACGATGCGATCAAGGAGATGATCGATATCGACAAGCCGGTGATCTTCGATTGCGTGGTCGACCAGAAGGAAAACTGCTTCCCGATGATTCCGTCCGGCCGCGCGCATAACGAGATGATCCTCGGCGATGCGGCGGAGAGCCTCGACGAGGCGATCACCGAAGAAGGCAAGATGCTGGTTTGACTTCTCTTTCCCTCGCCCCTTTGGGAGAGGGTGCTGAGCCGCGAAGCGGCGAAGCGGGTGAGGGGTAATGCAAGAATTGACGAAGTGACCCCTCACCCGGCTCGCTTCGCTCGCCACCCTCTCCCTCAAGGGGAGCGGGTTTAGACCGAGCAAGGATTAAGATCGTGAACGCAAACGTGCCATCCACTTCGCATTATCCCGCAGCGCCGACCGCGCAGCTCGTCGAGCGGCATACGTTGTCCGTGCTGGTCGACAACGAGCCCGGTGTGCTGGCGCGGGTCATCGGCCTGTTTTCCGGCCGCGGCTACAATATCGACTCGCTGACGGTCTCCGAGACCGAGCACGAGAAGCACCTGTCGCGCATCACCATCGTCACCCGCGGCACGCCGATGGTGATCGAGCAGATCAAGCATCAGCTCGAACGGCTGGTGCCGGTGCATCGGGTCAACGATCTCACGGTGTCGGGACCGGCGATCGAGCGCGAACTCGCCATGGTCAAGGTGCGCGGCAAGGGCGATCATCGTGTCGAGGCGCTGCGTCTGGCCGACGCCTTCCGTGCGCGGGTGATCGACGCGACGACGGAAAGCTTCGTGTTCGAGATCACCGGCAAGAGCGACAAGATCGATCAGTTCGTCGAGCTGATGTTGCCGCTCGGGCTGGTCGAAGTCTCGCGCACCGGCGTGGTCGCGATCGGCCGCGGTCCGGAGGCGATGTAGCGGCCCGATCCCGGCGCTCTTTTTTTCGCGTTCGCCTGAACAGCGAGCGCCGTGTGTTATGATTCCGACCGTCATGGTAGCCGCCGCAAAGTGACGCAAGGTGCAAGCGATCCACGAACTGACACTGCGTCCCGTGCTGATGGCCGTCGCGGTCATGGGCCTTGCGGCGGGCGTGATCGCACGGTTCGCCGGCGCTGAGAGCTGGTCGAACGCATTCCTGATTGCGGGCGTGGTCCCGGTCCTCGCGGCGTTGATCGTCGAAATCTGGCAAAGCCTGCGCGCCGGGAAGGTTGGCCTCGATATCGTGGCTGCGCTGTCGATGAGTGCCGCGCTCGCGGTTGGCGAAAATCTCGCCGCTGCCATCGTCGCGCTGATGTATGCCGGCGGACAATATCTCGAGCGTTTCGCCGAAGGCCGCGCGCGCCGCGACATGTCGGCGCTGCTCGAGCGGGTGCCGCGCCTTGCGATCCGTCATCGCGATGGCGCGCTGGAAGAAGTCCCGATTGACGCGATCGTCCCCGGCGACCTGCTGCTGATCCGTCGCGGCGACATCGTGCCGGTCGACGGCACGGTGGCAGCGGGCGTGGCGGTTCTGGATCAATCGGCGCTGACCGGCGAATCCGTCCCGGTGCAACTGGCAGCGGGCGCCGACGCCATGAGCGGCTCCACCAATGCCGGCGAGAGCTTCGACCTCATTGCAATGCGCCCCGCCGGCGAAAGTACCTATGCCGCAATCGTACGACTCGTCGAGCAGGCGCAACACTCGCGGGCGCCAATGGCGCGGCTGGCGGATCGTTATTCGCTGGTCTTCCTCGGCGTCACCGTGACGCTTGCCTGTGCCGCCTGGTTCGGCAGCGGCGATCCCGTTCGTGCCGTGGCGGTGCTGGTGGTGGCGACGCCGTGTCCGCTCATCCTGGCGGTACCCATCGCGCTCGTGTCCGGAATGTCGCGCGCCGCACGCAGCGGCATCCTGATCAAAAGCGGTGCTGCACTGGAGACGCTGGGGCGTATTCGATCGCTGGTGATCGACAAGACCGGCACGCTGACCGTTGGCAGGCCGGAGGTGTCGCAAATCCTGCCGACCGGACCGCTCGAGCCGGTCGCGCTGCTGCGCCTTGCGGCCTCGCTCGATCAGGCCTCGCAACATGTGGTGGCGGCTGCGATCGTGGCGGACGCGCGGCGGCGTGGGCTGATGCTTGCCATACCGGCGGACGTGTCCGAAACGCCGGGCGAGGGCGTTACCGGCAATGTCGACGGCCACCGTGTCGCGATCGGCGGGCGGCGCTTCGTCTCAACGGCCATCGGCAAGCCGTTCGTCCGCCGGGAAGGCCTGTCGCACGGCGCGCTCACCGTGCATGTCGCCATCGATGGCGTCCATGCCGGGATCATCGTTCTCAGCGACCGGCTGCGGGACGGCACCGGCGACCTGTTGACCCGCCTGCGCGATCTCGGCATCGAACGTATCGTCCTTGCGACCGGCGATCGCAAAGATGTCGCGCATGCGGTGACCCAGGGCCTCGCGGTCGATGCCGTACGCGCCGAATTATCGCCGGACCAGAAGGTGCTGGTGGTATTGTCGGAGCGCAAGAACGGTCCTGTCATGATGGTCGGCGATGGCGTGAATGATGCGCCCGCATTGGCCGCGGCTGATGTCGGCCTTGCGATGGGCGCGCGCGGCGCGGCGGCATCGGCGCAGGCCGCCGATATCGTGCTCCTGGTCGACGATCTGGCCCGGCTCTATCCGGCGGTCTGGATTGCGCAGCGCGCGCGTTCCATTGCGCTGCAGAGCGTGTTAGCCGGAATAGGCTTGTCGGGGCTTGCGATGATCGTGGCCGCGCTGGGATATCTGCCGCCGGTCCAGGGGGCGATCCTGCAGGAAGCGATCGACGTTGCGGTCATCGTCAATGCGCTGCGGGTGCTTGGCGGTGAGTCGGCGCTGGTCGCGACAAAGCCTCCGGATTTAGAGGCGTAAAGCGGTTCATTTTGCTGGAAGGGGTCGGCGATGCCGATCGACACGTTCGTGGCGCTGGTCGTGTTTGCATCGGCGATGGCATTCACGCCGGGGCCGAACAACATCATGGTGACGGCGTCCGGCGTGAATTTCGGATTCACCCGAACCATCCCGCATATTCTCGGCATCACCTTCGGCTTTGTCGTGTTGCTCGTTGGCTGCGCCGCCGGCCTCGGCGCGCTCGTGGCGGCCTGGCCGCCGCTTCAAACCGCGCTGAAGGTCATCGGTTCGCTCTATCTCGTCTGGCTGGCCTGGAAGATCGCGACCGCGGCACCGGCGTCCGCCGACGACAAGCACGTCGCGCAGCCGATCACCTTCCTGCAGGCGGCGCTGTTTCAGTGGGTCAACCCCAAGGCCGTGGTGATCGCGCTCTCCGCAATTGCGATCTATGTCCGGCCGGGACATTGGCTGACCGATTTCATGGTACTGGCCGCGGTGTTTGCGGTCGCCACCGTTTTCGCGGTCGCGACCTGGACCGGCTTTGGCGTGGCCTTGCGGCGGGTGCTGAGCGACCCGAAACATGCCCGCGTCTTCAACATCGCGATGGCGCTGCTGCTGGTCGCCAGCATCGTGCCGATGGTGATGTGATCCATCTTGGCCGGTACGCCGGAACCGCGTAATCCTTGATCCATGCTCTCGCGCCGCGCCAAATATGCCCTCCGGGCGATGATCTATCTCGCCGGCCACAGAGGCGCCGCGCCGGTCTCTGTGCGCGACATCTCGCAGGATCTGAAAATCCCCCGGCCGTTCCTCGAGCAGATCTTCTCCGAGCTGAAGCGATCCAACCTGCTGGTTTCGACCCGCGGCAACCAGGGCGGCTTCCTGCTCAGCCGCTCTCCCAAGGACATCAATCTGGCCGAAATCATCCGTCATATCGACGGGCCGCTGGCACTGGCGCCCTGCGCCAGCCAGACGGCGTTCCGGCAATGCCCGGACTGCGTCGATTTGCACATCTGCCAGCTTCGGCCGGCACTGATCGCGGCGCGCGACGCGACCGCGAAAGTGCTTGAGAAAACAACACTGGCGCAAGCCGCCGCAGAAAAATCTACTCCCGGGACCCCTGTATAAATAATACTATTCTGATTGATTTAGTCGGAATTAGATGCTCCCATCGTGTCCGGGGTTGAACGGGATTCCCGTCGATTCCTGTGACGTGCGGGGGCACTGGAGCAGGTTCGTCCTTCATTTCCGGGCGCTGTCGCATCTCACCGAACCGAACCCGGGGCATCGTCCGCTATTGGCGGCGAACCCACAACGCTTGCCGGACGTTGAAAGTCCGGCCGATGGAGGTGGCAGATGCGTCTTCTGGCTTCGGCAGTCGCGATCGCGGCGATGACCGTGACGGCACAATTCGGAAGCGTCGGTAGCGCTTCCGCCCAGGACAAGCTGGTCAACGTATCCTACGACCCGACTCGCGAACTCTATCGCGATTATGCCGATTACTTCGCCAAGTTCTGGAAACAGAAAACCGGCCGCTCGGTCGAGATCAGCAACAGCCACGGCGGCTCCGGCGCACAGGTCCGGTCAGTGATCGATGGCTTGCCCGCCGACGTCGTAACCTTCCCACTCGAAGGCGATATCCTCGGCATCGAGCAGAAGGGCCTGATCAATCCTGACTGGAAGAGCAAATTCCCGGACGCGTCGTCGCCCTACACATCGACCATCGTCTTCCTGGTTCGCAAGGGCAACCCGAAGAACATCAAGGACTGGAACGATCTGGCGAAGCGGGGCATCTCGGTCATCACGCCCAATCCGAAGACCTCGGGGGGCGCGCGCTGGAACTACCTCGCGGCCTGGGCCTACGAACTGGATCGCACCGGCGGCGACCAGAAGAAGGCGCAGGATTTCGTGGCCGCCATCTACAGGAACGTGCCTGTGCTCGACACCGGAGCGCGCGGCTCGACCAATACCTTCGTCCAGAACAAGGTGGGCGACGTATTGATCGCGTGGGAGAATGAGGCCCTGCTATCGCTCAAGGAGTTCGGTAAGGATTACGAGATCGTCGTGCCGTCGGTTTCGATCCTCGCCGAGGTGAAGGTTGCGATCGTTGACCGCAATGTCGACAGGAAGGGCACGCGCGAACTGGCCAAGGCGTTTCTGGATCAGCTTTATTCGCCGGAAGCGCAGAAGATCTTCGCGAAGCATTTCTACCGGCCCGGCAAGCCCGAGCATGCCGATCCCGCCGACCTCAAGGCTTTCCCGAAAGTCAAGCTGGTGAAAATCGACGACGTTTTCGGTGGATGGGCCAAGGCTCAGCCGACGCATTTCGATAACGGCGGCATCTTCGACAAAATCTACTCCAAGGATTGACGGGCTTTCGTCCAAGCGAACGGGCGGGTCGTGGGGCGCTTGTCGTCCTACGACCCGCAGGGTTTTCAGACCATCGGAGCACATTGGCTATGGCGGGATTCCGGTTTCGGGAGCCGAGCATTATTCCGGGCTTCCGGCTGACGTTCGGCTTCACGATCTTTTACCTGTCGCTGATCGTGCTGATTCCGATCGTCGGCCTCTACATCAAGACCTTCGAGCTCGACTGGAGCCGCTTTGTCGCGATCGTGACCGGGCCAAGATTCATGGCGGCGTTGAAGCTGAGCTTCGGTGCGTCGCTGCTCGCCGCGCTGTTCAACGTGGTGATCGGTGTCGTGATTGCGTGGGTACTGGTCCGCTACCGGTTCTTCGCGCGGCGGCTTCTCGATGCCATCGTCGATCTGCCCTTTGCGTTGCCGACCGCCGTTGCCGGTATTGCGCTGACCGCGCTTTATGTTCCGCAGGGCTGGATCGGCCAGTTGTTTTCGCCGCTTGGCATCACCATCGCCTATACCCCGATCGGTATCTGGATCGCACTGGTCTTTATCGGCTTGCCGTTCGTCGTTCGCACCGTGCAGCCGGTGCTCGAAGACTTCAACCGCGAGGTCGAGGAAGCCGCCGCCACACTTGGCGCGCCACGGCGGACCACGATCCTGCGCATCATATTGCCACCGTTGTTTCCGGCGATCCTGACCGGCTTCGCGCTCGCCTTTGCCCGCGCCGTCGGCGAATATGGCTCGGTGATCTTCATCGCCGGCAATATTCCGCGACAGACCGAAATCCTGCCGCTTCTCATCGTGTTCCGGCTTGAGGAGCGCGACTACGCGGCCGCCGCCGCGATTGCCGCGGTGATGCTCACCATCTCGTTCGCGATCCTCCTGCTCATCAACCTCATTCAGTTCTGGAGCTACCGGAGGTACGGTCATGTCTGAGACGGCAATCGAAATGCGTGCCGTCCGCTCTCCGGTCACCGAAACGCGGCCGGTCCGCGTCGTGCTGATCGTGCTGAGCGTCCTGTTCCTGGCGGTGTTCCTTGTTGCGCCGTTGCTGACTGTCTTCGTGCAGGCTCTCAGCATGGGTCTTGGTCCGGCGCTCGCGACGTTCGGCGACCCGGAAGCGATCGCCGCGATCAAGTTGACGCTGCTGGTGGCCGCGATCGCGGTGCCCTGCAATCTCGTATTCGGCGTGGCGGCGGCCTGGTGCATCGCCAAGTATCGTTTTCCCGGCCGGGCGCTGCTGATCTCGCTGATCGACCTGCCATTCTCCGTGTCGCCCGTCGTCGCCGGCCTCGTCTATGTCTTGCTGCTCGGACCGTTCACGCCGATCGGCGCCTGGTTCCTGCAGGATTTCGGCGTGCGCATCATTTTCGCCGTCCCGGGCGTTATTCTCGCGACCATCTTCGTGACATTTCCCTTCATCGCGCGCGAACTGATCCCGCTGATGCAGGATCAGGGCACCGGTGACGAGGAGGCGGCGCTGTCGCTCGGCGCGTCCGGCTGGCAGACTTTTTTCTACGTGACCTTGCCGAACGTGAAATGGGCGCTGCTCTACGGCGTCCTGCTGTGCAATGCCCGCGCCATGGGCGAATTCGGCGCAGTGGCGGTCATCTCCGGCAAGCTCAGGGGCGAAACGGTGACCATGCCGCTGCAGATTGAGCTATATTATCAGGAGTTCAGGGCGCTGGCCCAAGTCTCCGCCTTCAGCATGGCGGCTGTGCTTGCAGGGCTCGCGTTGTTGACGCTGGTGATCAAGACCTGGCTGGAATGGCGTTACGCCGACCAACTCGCCGCAACCCGAAGCGGACATTGAGGACAACATGGAACTGGCCATCAGAAACGTTCGGAAACAGTTCGACCGATTCCCGGCGCTCCATGACGTGTCGCTCGACATCCGCTCCGGCGAACTGATCGCATTGTTGGGACCATCAGGCTCGGGCAAGACCACGTTGCTGCGCCTGATTGCCGGACTCGATTTCCCGAGTGCGGGCTCGATTTTCTTCGGCAACGAGGATGCCTCTTTCAAGTCGGTGCAGGAGCGGAATGTCGGCTTCGTTTTCCAGCAATATGCGCTGTTCCGGCACATGACGGTGGCGGAGAATATCGGCTTCGGACTTAAAGTCCGGCCGGCCGCGACGCGTCCGCCCAAGGCGGAAATCCGCCGCCGTGCGTCCGAACTGCTGGACCTTGTTCAGCTGTCGGGCCTGGAGAAACGCTATCCGAACCAGCTCTCCGGAGGCCAGCGCCAGCGCGTCGCGCTCGCCCGCGCGCTCGCGATCGAGCCGCGCGTGCTGCTGCTTGATGAGCCGTTCGGCGCGCTCGATGCTCAGGTCCGCCGGGAGCTGCGCCGCTGGCTGCGCGAGATCCACGACCGGACCGGACACACCACCGTCTTCGTCACCCACGACCAGGAGGAGGCGCTTGAGCTTGCCGATCGCGTCGTGGTGATGAGCCAGGGCAAGATCGAGCAGGTCGGCACTGCCGACGAGGTTTACGACACGCCCAATTCGCCCTTCGTATTCGGCTTCATCGGAGAGTCGAGTTCGCTTCCAGTGCGCGTCGAGAGCGGCCAGATCTGGCTGGACGACCGTGCGATCGGGCTGGCGGCCAAGGATGCGCAGGATGGCCAGGCGGCGCTCTATTTTCGGCCGCACGATGTAGAACTGGTGGACGGATGCGGCGGCTGCATTGCCGGGACGGTGTCGGCCAGCCGCCGGGTGGCGGGCACCAAGCGCGTCGAGCTGGAAATCGGCGGCGGGCAGCACCGCGTCGAGATCGAGGTGCCGGCAGCACACCCTGCGGCCCAGGGAGCCCGGATCGCCTTCAGGCCGAACCGCTGGAAGCTGTTCCCCGAGGCGGGGCAATCGTCGCCACGTCGGTCGACTCCCGTGGAATCCGCCCCATACGCACCGAAACCGCTTCTGCGGGTGGTTAACTCCTGAGAAAGGCGTCGGCCACAGGGCTTGCCGCGCGCCCCCCATCCCCCTAGAAACCCTGCCAACGGCGCCGGAACCACCTCCGGCGCCTTGCAGCGATTGCGGCCGGGAGCCGCCATTTCACGGGGTTTATAATGCGCGTTTATTACGACCGGGATGCCGACCTGAACCTGATCAAGGGCAAGAAGGTCGCCGTCGTCGGCTATGGCAGCCAGGGCCATGCCCACGCCCTCAACATGCGGGATTCCGGCGTGAAGGACGTGGCGATCGCGCTGCGCAAGGGTTCCGCCTCCGCCAAGAAGGCCGAGGGCGAGGGCTTCAAGGTGATGGAAGTGGCCGAGGCCGCCAAATGGGCCGACGTCATCATGATGCTGACTCCTGACGAATTGCAGGGCGACATCTATCGCGACCACCTGCATGCCAACATGAAGAACGGCGCCGCGCTCCTGTTCGCGCATGGCCTGAACGTGCATTTCAACCTGATCGAGCCGCGCGCCGATCTCGACGTGCTGATGGTCGCGCCGAAGGGCCCCGGCCACACCGTGCGCGGCGAATATCAGCGCGGCGCCGGCGTGCCCTGCCTGATCGCGATCCACAAGGACTCGTCCGGCAATGCGCATGACCTCGGCCTGAGCTACGCTTCGGCGATCGGCGGCGGCCGCGCCGGCATCATCGAGACCAGCTTCAAGGAGGAATGCGAAACCGACCTGTTCGGCGAGCAGACCGTTCTCTGCGGCGGTCTCGTCGAACTGATCAAGGCCGGCTTCGAGACGCTGGTCGAGGCGGGCTACGCGCCGGAAATGGCGTATTTCGAATGCCTGCACGAGGTGAAGCTGATCGTCGACCTGATCTACGAAGGCGGCATCGCCAACATGAATTACTCGATCTCCAACACCGCCGAATACGGCGAGTATGTCACCGGCCCGCGCATCATCACGCCGGAGACCAAGGCGGAGATGAAGCGGGTGCTGAACGACATCCAGTCCGGCAAGTTCACCCGCGACTGGATGCTGGAAAACAAGGTCAACCAGACTTCGTTCAAGGCAACCCGTGCCAAACTCGCCGCCCACGACATCGAGAAGGTTGGCGAGAAGCTGCGCGAGATGATGCCTTGGATCAAGCAGCGGGCATTGGTGGACAAGACTAAGAACTGATCCACGTGCTCTTGCGAAAGTGTTTCGAAAGGCCGGCACAGGGTGCCGGCCTTTTTTATCGTGTGCGGTTCGCGCCCCGGTAGACAGCCAAAACCCCTCGCGCAATGATGGTGTCTTCCTGGGGAGGACTTCAGATGACGCGCGACGAGATGCTGAAAGTGATGGGCGACGGCTACATCGCCCGCGTGAATGGCGACGTGGACAGGGTGCTTGCGGTGTTCACGCCGGATGCGAAATTCACGCTGAATGCGTCGCCACCGCAGCCGACCGTTTCGGTGATGACGGAAGGTGGCGGCATGCGGGCGGCCTTGTCCCAACTCGTCGAGGCGTTCGAGTTCAAGGATCTCAAGATTGTCGATTCCGTCGTCGAGGGATCCAAGGCCGCGATCCGCATCCGCTTCACCGTGAGATCGCGGGCGACCGGAAAATCCGCCGTGACGGAATCGCTGGACCTGATCGAATTCCGCGACGGCAAGGTGGCGTCCTACACGCAGTTCTTCGACTCGGCGATTGCCGACCGCCTGCTGGCGCCCTGACAAGCCGCCATCGATGTCTCGCTGGCGCCGGCGGAGTGCCGACGCATCGGCCATTGCCGCCTAATTTTGCTTGCAATTGCAAATGCAATTGGCTGCAATGGCGTCGCCGGTTTTGATGTCGACATCGTGGTTCGCGGAGGTTTCCGATGCTGTTGATCATGCGAGCGTTGCTCGTGGCCGCCGTTTCGGTGGTACCCGCAGCCGTGTGGGCGCAAACCTATCCGACGCGCAGCATTGAAATGATCGTGCCGTTTCCCGCCGGCGCCAACAGCGACCTCGCCGCGCGTCCGCTCGCGGATGCGCTGTCGAAAGCGCTCGGGCAGCCGGTGGTAGTGGCGAACAAGGATGGTGCCGCAGGCGTCATCGGCACCAGCGCAGTCGCCGCGGCGCAGCCCGACGGCTATACGCTCGGCTTCTCCGCCATGGGCGTGGTGACCGCGCAGCCGCATCTGCGCGACGGCCTGCGCTACAGCGCCGCCTCGTTCGATTACATCTGCCAGGTGACCGACGTGATCGTGGTCGCCTCGGTGTCCAACGAAAGCCCGCACAAAAGCTTTAAGGATCTGGTCGCCTATATCCGCGCCAACCCGGAAAAGGTGACCTACGGCCATCCCGGACCGGGCACGGTGCCGAACCTGCTGATGCTGCAGATGTCCGCCGACAATGATCTGAAGCTGACCGCGGTGCCGTTCCGCGGCGATGCACTCGGCTTCAACGCGTTGCTCGGCAACCATATTGACCTGCTGATGTCGGCCGATGCCACAGTGACGGGCAAGAATGTGCGCACGCTCGCGGTGTTCGGCGACGAACGCCTGCCGGCCATGCCCGATGTGCCGACGACCAAGGAGATGGGTCTCGGCACCGGGTTCGGCACGCCGAACGCGCTGTTCGCGCCCAAGGGGCTGCCGCCGGAGGTGCTGGCGAAGCTGCGATCGGCCTGTGCGTCGGCGATGAAGTCGGAGGCGACGCTCGACGCCATGAAGAAGGCGCGTCACAACGTTCGCTATCTCGATGGCGACGCCTTGGCGGCGCGTGTCGGACGCGATGCCGACACCATCGGCGCTCTGATCAAGAAAACCGGCCGGCCGAACTGATATGCCGCGCAAGCCTGCGCCGGCGCGCGCCGGCAGCGAGGCGCTCGATCTCGAGCGCTTCGAGCCGTTCATGATCAATTCGTTGACCCGCCGCTTCAATGGACGGCTGGAGAAGGCTTTCCGCAGCAAACGCCTGACCATCCACGACTGGCGGCTGCTGGCGACGCTTGCCAATACGCAGCTCAACCGGCCCGCCGACATCGCCGATTATATCGCCACCGACCCGTCGACCCTGAGCCGCATGATCGACCGCTTCGTGCGCTCGGGCGTGATGGTGCGCCACAAGCCAGCGGGCGAGGCGCGCATCACCGAACTTGCGCTGACCAAACTCGGCCAGTCGCTGTACCAGGCGGCGCTGGAGGTGATCACCGCAGAGCGCGACCGGATGGTCGGCGCGTTTACTGCGAGCGAGAAGCAGCAATTCCTGCGGCTGCTGACGAAACTTGTCGATTCCTACGAGCCCGCCGCGACCCTGCCGCAGGGCAGGACATCGGCAGCCTGAGACCGGAGATGCAGTTCCATGCGTGAATACCGCGACCATTATTTCCCGAACACCGAGCCGCTTGCGGCCGACGAGATGCGCATCATCGCGCTCGGCACCGGGCGGCCCTATCTGCGCAAGGATCAGGTCAATACCGGCTGGTTGGTCGAACTCGGCAACGGCGACAAGTTCCTGATCGATTTCGGCTTTGGCACGCAGCGCAATTTCGTGTCGCTGGAGATTCCTTACAACGCCATCACCGCGGTCATCGCCACGCATCTTCACACCGACCATGTCGGCGATTTCATGCAGATCCGGCAAGGCGGCTGGTCGGGCGGACGGATGCATCCGCTGCAGGTCTACGGGCCGTCGGGAAAAATTCCCGAACACGGCATGAAGCATTTCGTAAAGCACCAGATCGAGTCGCTGCGCTGGGACGCCGATACCCGCCACGGATTGCTGCCGCTGGTCGGGTCCGAGGTCGATGTCCATGAATTCGATTACGCGAAGGTTGCGGTGATCTACGACAAGAACGGCGTCAAGATCACGTCGTTCCCGGCCGTGCACATTTACGACGGCCCGGTGTCGCTGCGCCTCGAATGGAACGGGCTGACATTCGTCTATTCCGGCGACACCACGCCGTCCTATTTCATGGTCGAGAACGGCAAGGGCGCCGACATCATGATCCACGAAACCTTCGACCGCTGGCAGGTGATGATGGACCGCGCCGGCTATGACGAGCGCACCGCGCGCGGCGTCTGCACCGTCGCACATTCCGATCCGGAAGAAGCGGGCAGCGTGTTCGCGCTCTGCCAGCCGCGGCTCGCGGTCGGCTATCACTTCTACAATGACGACGAGACCTTGCCCGGACATCTGGACGCGGTGCGCAAGAGTTATGGCGGGCCGCTGGTGTTCGCGCGCGACCTGATGGTGTTCAACGTCACCAAGGAGCAGGTGAAGTGGCGGATGGCCGTGACCGCCGGCACCACCTGGCCGAACAAGGAATTCCATGACGAGGGATTCAAGAAGCTGCCGCGCGGCGAGAAGCTAAAAATGTCGCAATGGCTGCTGGACAAGGTGATGTTCCAGAAATAATCCGGCGAGCGCGCAGCAACAGCCATTCCGAGAGTGGGATGGCTGCGCAGTGCATCTGTCTATGGTGCTGCAGTCACGGCTGCCCACGTGCGTATGGTGCGATGCAGCACCTGTTTTCGCTTGCTTTTGGCAACCTGTTTGAGTCGAATTCCGGCCCCCGTATCGGAGTTCTGACGCGTCATGATCGGCAAGCGGACTGGTTGCATCGTCGCCTTGGCATTGTTTGCGTTGGCGCCGCCCGTGCCCGCATTCGCGCAGGCGCAACCGTCGCGCAATATCGAACTGATCATTCCGTTTCCGGCAGGCGGCGTCACCGATATCGTCGCGCGCATGCTGGCCGAGGGACTATCGAAAGAACTCGGCCAGTCCTTCGTCGTGGTCAACCGCGATGGAGCGGGCGGCACCATCGGCGCGACCGCGACCGCGCTGGCGGCGCCGGACGGCGCCACCCTCGGCTTTTCCGCGATGGGTGTGATCACCGGCCGGCCGCATCTGCGCAGCGACCTGCGCTACAACGTGAAGTCCTTCGACTATATCTGCCAGGTCTCGGTCACTCCGACGGTGATCGTTGTCTCGCCGGAGTCTCCGGTGCGGTCGCTGAAGGAATTGTTCGAGAAGGCGCGCCAGGCCCCCGACACGCTCACCTACGGCCATCCCGGACCCGGCAGCATCCCGCATCTTCAGATGCTCGATCTGTCGGCGCGGGCCGGCGTTTCGCTCACGTCGGTCCCGTTCCGCGGCGACGCTCCGGCGCGCACCGCGCTGATGGGCAATCATATCGATGTGCAGATGGCAGGCGATGCCGGAGGCGTCGGCAACATGCGGCCGCTCGCCATTATCGCGCGCGATCGCATCCCGATCCTGCCGGATGTGCCGACCACGAACGAACTTGGCTTCGGCGAAGGCTTTGCGACACCGTTCGGCCTCTATGCGCCGAAGGGCGTATCGCCGGAAACGTTGACGCGGATGCGCAAGGCGTGCGCGGACACCGTGAAGTCCGACGGCTTCCGCGCGGGCATGAAGAAATCCGGGCAGACCATCGACTATTTCGACGGACCGGATTTTGCGGTGCGGATGGAGCAGGTCTCGAAGCAGATCGGCGATCTGGTCGAGAAGGTGCCGTCGCTGAAGAATTAGGTGGCGCGGCAGCGTCAGCTTATTTCCGTAATTGTTGCGCCAACCACGTCGCGACCTGTTCCGGCGGCTGGCTCAGGCCCGCGCGCAGATTGGCCTCGCGCATCAGCGTTACGTCGATCGCGCCGTCAAGCGGCTTGAGTGCTGCGAGCAGGGCTGCGTCGCCCGCCCGCTTCGGCGACACAAGTAGCACAGCATCATAGGGCGGGATCACGCCTTTCGGGTCTTCCAGCACCACGAGGTCGTACTGGGCGATGCGGCCGTCGCTGGTATAGGCCGAGATCACGTCGACCTCGTTGCCGGCAGCGGGATACATGAATTCCGCCTGCATCGCGCGTTGCGCCTTGAACGACAGCCCGTAGGACTCGCGGATCGCGTCCCATTCCGGCCGGCTGAAGAATTCGTAGTCGCCGGCGATGGTGAGTTGCGGCGCGTGCGCGGCGAGATCGGCCAGCGTCTTGATGCCGAGACGCTCGGCTTCGTCGCGCTTCATCGCCAGCGCATAGGCATTCTCGAAGCCCAGCGCGCCGGCCAGCGTGATGCCGCGCTCCCGGTTGAGCCAGCCTGCGACTTCGGCAAGCGTCTCCTTGCGCGGCTGGATGTCGGTCCGCTTCATCACGTTCGCCCAGATGGTGCCGGTATAATCGACATAGGCGTCGATCTCGTTGGCGGCGAGCGCGTCGAAGATGATGCTGGAGCCGAGACCCTCGCGCCGGCGCGCGGTGAGCCCGTTGGCCTCCAGCCGCTGCGCGATCAGGGAGGCGAGGATGTATTGCTCGGCGAAGGTTTTGGCGCCGATCACATACTCGCTCTTGCGGGCGGTGAGCGATGGAATGAGCGCCAGCGCCACGATCAGCGCGAGCCCCGCGAGACCGGTAACGGCGGGCGCACGGCGGCGCTGGGCGGCGCCGCGCTCCATCAGCGACAGCAGAAGGTCGACCGACAGGGCCAGCGCCGCCGCGGCGACGCAGCCGAACAGCACCAAGATCAGGTTCTGGGTCTGCAGGCCGCTGAAGATGTAATTGCCGAGGCTGGTCTGGCCGATCGGTGTTGCCAGCGTCGCGGTGCCGATCACCCAGACCGCGGCGGTGCGGATGCCGGCCATGATCACCGGCAGCGCCAAGGGCAATTCCACCATGAACAGCGATTGCCGCGCGGTCATGCCGACGCCCTGGGCCGCGCGGCGCAGCGCGGGGTCGACGCCGTCGATTCCGGTGATGGTGTTGCGGATCACCGGCAGCATTGAATAGAGCGTGAGCGCCAGGACCGCGGGCAGGAACCCGAGCGCGGAAAATTCGAAGCCCAGATATTGCGCGGTCAGCGCGGCGATGCCGAGCAGCAGCGGATAGAACAAAGCGAGCAGCGCGAGGCCGGGAATGGTCTGCACCACGCTCGCGAATGTGAGCAATATGGTGCGCAGATGCGGCCGCCGCACCGCGAACAGCGACAGTGGAAAGCTGATGGCCAGTCCGAGCGCGAGCGCAGTCAGGCTCACCAGCACATGCTGGCCGAGATAATCCGGCAAGCGCGACCAGGCATCGGCAAAGGCGGGATCCGAGAACATCACGCCGCTCCGCCGGCGCGCATCAGGGCGGTCAGCCGCTCGGCCTGGCGGCGCGGCATGTCCATCAGCGCGCGCACGTCGGGGCTCTGGGTCCCGTCCATCAGCTCATGCGGCGTGCCATAGGCCGCGATTCTGCCCTCATGGATCACCGCGATGCGGTCGGCGAGCAGCACCGCCTCGATCACGTCATGGGTGATCATGACGGTGGTGAGATTCAGCGTGTCATGCAGCGTGCGGTAATCCCGGCTCAGCGCATCGCGGGTCCGCAGGTCGAGCGCGCCGAACGGCTCGTCCATCAGGATCACATGCGGCTCGGCGGCGAGAGCGCGCGCAACGCCGATGCGCTGACGCTGGCCGCCGGACAATTCGGCCGGAAAACGGTCGCGGTACTCGGCAGGCGGCAAGTGCACGCGTTCGAGCAATTCGTCGGCGAGCGTGCTGCGGCGCGCGGCATCCCAGCCCAGCAGCCGCGGCGTGATCGCGATATTCTCAGAGAGCGTCATGTGCGGGAACAGCCCGACATCCTGGAACACGTAGCCGACGCGGCGGCGCAGACCGATCGGATCGAGATCGCGGACGTCATCGCCCTCGAAACGCACAATGCCCGCGCTGGGGTCGATCAGCCGGTTGATCATGCCGAGCAGGGTGGACTTGCCGGAGCCGGACTGGCCGACGATGGCGACGAACGCGCCCTGCGGGATATCCATGGTGACGTCGTCGAGTGCGGGCGGCATGCCCGGCGCGTAGACCTTGGTAACGTGATCGAAGGCGATGATCGGCTGCATCGCGCCATTGTCGCATCTCAGGGGCACGGTCTCAATCAAAAGCCAGTTCATTCGAATTAGTTGACATGGAAAGCAACTCTGCTATATGGTTTCCATGGAAACAAAATCCCAGAAAGCGGCCGGAGCGCGGTCTGGCGTCAGCGCGCTGGAGAGCCATCTCGGCTATTGGCTGCGTTTCGTCTCGAACCAGGTGTCGCAATCGTTCAGCGACAGGCTGCGCGGGCAGGACGTCTCGGTCGCCGAATGGGTGCTGATGCGCGAACTCTATGACGGCGAATGCACGCCGAGCACGCTTGCGCAGCGGATCGGGCTAACCCGCGGCGCCATTACCAAGATCGCGGACCGGTTGATTGCGAAGTCGTTCGTCACCCGCACGGCGAGCGAGACGGATGCGCGGTCGCAGATGCTCGCCTTGACGCGGCAGGGCCGCGCGCTGGTGCCGAAGCTCGCGGCGATCGCGGACCGGAACGACGCGGATTTCTTTGGTCACCTGTCGCCGCGGGAGCGTGCGGCGATCGAGGACGCCATGAAAGGCATCGTCCGCCGGCTTGGACTGAAGGGCCAGCCGGTCGACTGACAATAACTCTATTCATTCCGGAGTGAGGATCGACGATGGATCGTGCAATTCATGACGTGATGGTGGAGGCTTCGCGCGCCTCCGACGAGGGCAACCAGAGCTTCGGCGAGATCGTGAAGCAACTCGCCGATGCCGGTGTCGAGCGCTACCATCAGGACTTCGCGCGCTCCGAGCGCACTTATTATCTGCCGGACGGCGAATCCGAAGTGGTTCGCAACGCGACAGTCGCTGCGACGCTTGCAAGCGCATTTTCGGCGAGCGGCGTCGAGGCCGCAGTGCGTGCGGCGCAGGCCGGCGCCATCCAGTACAAGGAGTTCTGCCGGCGTGTCATGGAGGCGGGCTGCGCCGGCTATCTGGTGTCGATCGCCGGCCGCCGCGTGGTCTATTACGGCCGCTCAGGCGACATGCACATCGAGTATTTCCCCGGCGCGCGATAGCCGCGCGGGCCGCGATTAATTGCGCGCCGGGTGGTCGACTTCCAGCACCAGGATCGCCGGCCCGCTACCGATCAGGTAGCGCCTGCGCAGCACCACGAAATCGTCGGCCGGGTCGCTGCCGAACGACAGCCGGTCGCCGACCTGGACCCGGTCGTCGAGGCTCTGGCTCGCCGCGGCGTTGACATCGAGCCCGGCCGCCTCCGAACGGGCCCGCGCGCTGGCCGTCAGTTCGATCCGAATGAACAGCTTGCGGTCGGTCATTGAGGCGAATCTGCGCAAGGCGCATAAGCGCAGGCGGAGCGGGGGAGGGACATCATGCTGATCGTCCGGCTTGCAAAGGTCGCGATGACGGCGGCGCTGGCTGCGTTCGCATTCATCGTCAGCTACGACAATATCGTCGATTACGGAACCAACTACGAGTTCGTCAAACACGTTCTCAGTATGGATACCACGTTTCCGGGCAACAAGCTGACGGGCCGGGCGATCACCGATCCGAGGCTATGGACGCTGGGATATGTCGGGATCATCGCCGCGGAAGGCGTGGTGTTCCTGCTGCTGGCGGTCGCGACCTTCTCGATGCTGATGGCGTTGCGCGCCCCGGCCGCGAGCTTCCAGCGCGCCAAGACCTGGATGGTGGCGGGCGCTACCATGGGCTTCATGGTCTGGTTCTTCGGCTTCATGGTGGTGGGCGGCGAATATTTTGCGATGTGGCAATCGAAGACCTGGAACGGGCAGGAGGCGGCCTTCCGGTTTTACATGACGCTCCTCGCGGTGCTGATTTTCGTCAACCAGAGGGACGAGGACCTCGCCTGACGCTTGCGCGCATTCGGGCGGCGGGTAATGTCGTCCGCAAAACACGGGCGGGAGCGGAGCTTCGGTGATGGGGGTATCGGCAGCCGAGGCTTTGCCGGCTGGGGCGGAGCGTTCGGCCCCCGCGGTCGCATTGCGCGACGTGACCATCACGTTCCGGCTTGGCAAGGGTGCCACCTACACCGCCGTCAGCGACGCCACCCTGTCGGTTGCGGACGGCGAGTTCGTCGCTATCGTCGGCCCGACTGGCTGCGGCAAATCAACGCTGCTCAATGTGGCGGCCGGTCTGCTGACACCCTCGGCCGGCACCGCCGATATTTTCGGCGAGCCGCTGGCCGGCCTGAATTTGCAATCCGGCTATCTGTTCCAGGCCGATGCCCTGTTCCCCTGGAAGACCTCGCTGCAGAATGTCGCCATCGGTCTCGAGACCGCGGGCGTGCCGACGGCGGAGGCGCGGACGCGGGCGCAGCATTGGCTCAAGCGCGTCGGGCTCGGCGGCTTTGCCGGCCGCTATCCGCATATGCTGTCGGGCGGCCAGCGCAAGCGGGTCGGGCTGGCGCAGGTGCTGATCCGCGATCCGAAGATCCTGTTGATGGACGAGCCATTCGGTCCGCTCGACGCGCAGACCCGACAGATCATGGGCAACCTGCTGCTCGATCTGTGGAGCGCCGACCGCAAGGCGGTGCTGTTCGTCACCCACGATCTGGAAGAAGCGATCGCATTGTCGGACCGGGTGGTGATCATGTCGGCGGGTCCGGCCGCGCGCATCATCGGCGACTGGCGCGTGCCGCTGGCGCGCCCGCGCGACATTTCGGAGGTGAAGCTGGACAAGAGCTTTCACGACCTGCACCGGGAAATCTGGAACGTACTGAAGGACGAGGTGCTGAAAGGCTACGCGCAGACGGAGGGCGGGGAATCATGAACCGCGTCGCGCTTGTCGGTTGCCAGGTCCTCGTCCTCGTGGTGACGCTGCTGGCCTGGCATCTGCTCACCACAATTCCGATGTCGGACGGCAAGCCGCTGGTGCCGCCGTTCTTCTTCTCCACGCCGGGCGACGTGTTCGCGCGCATCTGGCAATGGTTCTACGAGGGCACGATCTGGCGCCATCTGTGGATCACGCTGACCGAGGCGACGCTGGCTTTCGTCATCGGCTCGGTTGGCGGCATCCTGGTCGGCTTCTGGTTCGCGCGTCAGCCGATCATCGCCGCGATCTTCGATCCCTATGTGAAGATGATCAACGCGCTGCCGCGCATCGTGCTGGCGCCGATCTTCACGCTGTGGTTCGGACTCGGAATCTGGTCGAAGGTGGCGCTCGGCGTAACGCTGGTTTTCTTCATCGTGTTCTTCAACGTCTATCAGGGCGTGCGCGAGGTGAGCCCGACGGTGCTCGCCAATGCGAAGATGCTCGGGATGAACGAGCGGCAATTGATGCGCCATGTCTACTGGCCCTCGGCCTTGTCCTGGATGTTCTCCTCGCTGCACACCTCGGTCGGCTTCGCGGTGGTGGGCGCCGTGGTCGGCGAATATCTCGGGTCCGCGGCGGGGCTCGGCTATCTGATCCTGCAGGCGGAGGGAACTTTCGACATTGCCGGGGTCTTCGCCGGCATGTTCGTGCTGGCCGCGTTCGTGATCGTGATCGACGGCTTCGTGACCCTCGCGGAACGGCGATTGCTGGTCTGGCGCCCGGTCGCCGCCGATACGCGGACGTGATGCCATTAACAATGGCCGGACTTTGCAGGTCCGGCGCGGTGTTTTATCGTCCATCATCCAATGCGGCCGGCACAGGCCGCTCGTCGCAACCGGGAGGAATTTTCATGACGACTCGGATCGTCCGGCGGCTGGTTTCGTCGCTGTTTGCGCTCGCGCTGATGTCGGGCGCGGCCTTTGCGCAATCCAAGGTCACTATCGCCATCGGTGGCGCGTCTTGCCTCTGCTACCTGCCGACGGTGTTGGCCAAGCAGCTCGGCGAGTACGAGAAGGCCGGCGTCAATGTCGAGATGGTGGACTTCAAGGGTGGCTCGCAGGCGCTGACCGCGGTGCTGGGCGGATCGGCCGACGTGGTGTCGGGCTATTTCGATCATTGCGTGAACCTCGCCGCCAAGGGCCAGGATCTACAGGCCTTCGTGGTCTATGACCGCTATCCGGGCCTCGTGCTTGTGGTCTCGCCGAAGCAGACTGGCACCATCACCTCGATCAAGGATCTCGCCGGCAAGCGGGTCGGCGTCTCGGCGCCGGGATCGTCGACGCATTACTTCCTGAATTATCTGATGAAGAAGAATGGCGTCGATGCCGGTTCGGTCGGCGTGATCGGCATCGGGCTCGGCGCGACCGCGGTCGCGGCGATGGAGCAGGGCTCGGTCGATGCCGCGGTAATGCTCGATCCGGCGGTGACGCAGCTGCAGGGGCGCAACAAGGATCTGCGCATCCTGTCCGACACGCGTTCCGAAAAGGATACGCTCGATGTGTTCGGCGGCGAATATCCGGGCGGCGCGCTTTACACCAAGGCGGAGTGGATCGAGAAAAATCCGAAGTTGGCGCAGGGGATGGCCACCGCGATTGTCAACACGCTGAAATGGATTCACGCGAATACGCCGGAAGAGATCATGGCGAAGATGCCGCCGGAACTGATCGGCGCCGACAAGGCGCTTTATCTCGATGCGCTGAAGGCCACGATCCCGATGTACTCGCTCACGGGACTGATGGACCCGAAAGGCGCCAAGGCGGTGCTGGACGTGTTCAGCCTGTCCTCGGAGGCGGTCGCGAAGGCCAAGATCGATCTGTCGAAGACCTACACCAACAAGTTTGTCGAACAGGCGCTCAAGGCGAAGTAGGGCGCGCGCTTTTCCTCCGCCCGCGCCTTTCTTCTCCCTCCGCCCGAAAGGGGGAGGGTTGGGGAGGGGGTCATCTTGTTGGTTCAAGGATGCTCGATGACTTGACCCCCACCCGACCGCCTTCGCTATGCTAAGGCGGTCGACCTCCCCCTTTCAGGAGGAGGTGAAGGTCCGCTCACCATGAATCTCCTCTCGATCCAGTCGCACGTCGCTTACGGCCATGTCGGCAATGCCGCCGCGGTGTTTCCGCTGCAGCGGATCGGCGTCGAGGTCTGGCCGGTCAATACCGTGCAATTCTCCAATCATACCGGCTATGGGAGCTGGACCGGCGAGGTGTTCGGCGCAGCCCATATCCGCGATGTGGTGAAGGGCATCGAAGATCGCGGCGTCATGTCGAACTGCGACGGCGTGATCTCCGGTTACATGGGCTCCGCCGAGACCGGCGAGGCGATCCTCGACGCGGTCGCGCGGGTGAAGCACGCCAATCCCGCGGCACAATATTGTTGCGACCCGGTGATCGGCGACGCCGATACCGGAATCTATGTGCGCGAGGGCATCGCGGACTTGATCCGCACCCGCGCGCTGCGGGTTGCGGACGTGGCATGCCCGAACCAGTTCGAAGTCGGCATTCTCACCGGGCTCGACACCGGCACCATGGACGGCATGCTGGCGGCGACGGACTTCCTGCATGCCTTCGGTATCGGCACGCTGCTGGTGACGTCGGTGCAGACCGACGAGACCCCGGACGATCATATCGAGATGCTCGCATCCGGCCGCGATGGCCGGTTCCGCTTGCGCACGCCGCACCTGCCGATCACGGTCAACGGTGCAGGTGACGCGATCGCAGCCTTGTTCTTCGCACATTTGCTGAGGACCGGATCCTGCGCGGACGCAATGGCGCAGGCTGGTTCCTCGCTGTTCGGGGTGCTCAAACTCACCGCCGAGCGTGGTGCGCGGGAGATCCTGCTGATCGAGGCGCAGGACGAACTGGTGAAGCCCTCGCAGGTGTTCGAAGCGGAGAAGATCGACTAAGGCCGCTGCCTCTTCCGGGGTGGGGGTATTTTTCAAACCTGTCCAAATTTATGGACTGGCCTATAAGTCCCCCACCCCCGACCCCTCCCCACCACTCGCTTCGCTCGCGGGAGGAGGGGAGCCCACACAGCGAGCACTTGAATGCGCCGCCGCTTTGTCACCCTCGACGTGTTCACTCAAACCCGCTTCGCCGGCAATCCGCTGGCGGTGGTGCTGGAATCCGACGGCCTCGACAAGGCCGGCATGCAGGCGATCGCACGCGAGTTCAATCTCGCCGAGACCGTGTTCGTGATGCAGCCGTCCAACCAGCGGCATCGTGCGATGCTGCGGATCTTCACGCCGGCGGCGGAGCTGCCATTCGCCGGACATCCGACCGTCGGCACCGCGGTGCTGCTCGGATGCACCTCTGGCTACAATCTCGGCGCACACGAGATGGTGCTGGAAGAAGCGGTCGGCGATGTCCATTGCATGGTGGAAGCCCAGGCCCGCGAACGCGGCCGCGCGAGCTTCGTGCTGCCGCGTCTGCCTGAGCGGGCCGGCGCAGCAGTCAGCGCGGCGGAGGCAGCGACGGCGCTATCCCTGAAAGAGGATGAAATCGGTTTCGGTACGCCCTCTCGCTGGTCGGCCGGCGTACCGGCGCATTTCGTCCCGGTCCGCGATCGCGACGCAATCGGGCGCGCAGCGCCGGCAAGTTCGTTCGAAGCCACGTTCGGCAAGGAAGGCCGTGCAGTGGTCTATCTCTATTGCGGCGAGACCACCGAACCGGGGCACCATTTCCATGCCCGCATGTTCGCGCCGAAGCTCGGCATTCAGGAGGACCCGGCGACCGGCGCGGCCGCGGCGGCCTTCGCCGGCGTGGTGATGGATACCGCGCATCCGGGCGATGGCGAGCATCGCTTCGTGATCGAGCAGGGTTACGAGATGGGCCGGCCAAGCCAGATCGAGCTCGGCATGACGGTGGAGGGCCGGGCGCTCACGCGCGCCACCATCGGCGGGGCCGCGATCATCGTCAGCGACGGACATATCGAGGCGTGATGGCCGCAGATCTACTGCGCATCGAGACGCTGGACCTTCGCATCGCGCCGTTCGACTGGGCGTTTGCGCGCGAGCGTCGGGCCGAGATCGATGCGCATTTCGAGGCGCAGCGGCGCGACAAGCCGGGAATGTGGAACGGCCGCGTGCTGTTGATGAATCGGCACGAGATTTCGGGTGCTGCGCTATTCGGCAGCTTTTTCGAATGCGATTTTGCGAGCTTCATGGCCTGGCGCGATTTCGGCTTTCCGGACGACGGCGTGATCAACTGCTTCGCGCTCGGCGCGCTGCAGGGTTCGGACGGGACTTACGTGCTCGGCGTCATGAGCGCCGGCACGATGAATGGCGGCAGGATCTATTTCCCCGGCGGCACGCCGGACCTGAACGACATCGTCGACGGCAAGGTCGATCTCGACGCCAGTGTCCGCCGCGAGGTCGCGGAGGAGACCGGGCTCGATCCGGAGGACTTCACGATCGATGGCGGCTGGCATTGCCTGCCGGCTGGCCCGATGCTCGCGCTCTTGAAGCCAATGCGCAGCCGTGAGACGGCGCAGCAAATCCGCGACCGCATCCGCGCCCATATCGCACGCGAGGCGGAGCCCGAACTGGCGGACGCCTATGTGGCGCGTGGCGCAGCCGACATCGATCCGATGATGCCCGGCTTTATCCAGACCTTCCTGCGCAGCGCGGCAGGCTGAGATCGCTTGCCAAAGCATGCGGATCGTCGTGAAGTGACGGGATGAAGATCGAAACCCTCGCCCGCAAATACCGCATCGACAATCCGGAAAAATTCCGCCTCGCGGACATCGATCCCGGCGACACTGCAGGCCTTGCCATCGACAAGGACGACGCCAAGGACCTGCTGCAGGAGAGCATCCGCAAGCTCGCGGACTATCAGGAGATGCTCTACGCGCAGGACCGCTGGTCGGTGCTGGCGATCTTCCAGGCGATGGATGCCGCCGGCAAGGACGGCGCCATCAAGCACGTGATGTCCGGGATCAACCCGCAGGGCTGTCAGGTCTATTCGTTCAAGGCGCCGACTTCGCATGAACTCGACCACGATTTCATGTGGCGCACCACGATCGCCACGCCCGAGCGCGGCCGGATCGGGATTTTCAACCGCTCCTATTACGAAGAAGTGCTGGTGGTGCGGGCGCATCCGGAGATTCTGGCAAAGCAGAAAATTCCGCCGCAACTCGTGACAAAGGAAATCTGGAAACAGCGATACGAGGACATTCGCGACTTCGAAAAATTTCAGGCGCGCAACGGCATGCTGATCATGAAATTTTTCCTTCATGTCTCGCGGGAAGAGCAGGCCAAGCGCTTCCTCGAGCGGATCGACGATCCGGCCAAGAACTGGAAGTTCAATCTGGGCGATGTCGCGGAGCGCAAGCTCTGGGACGATTACATGCGCTATTACGAGGAGACGATCCGCGAAACCAGCCGCCCGCATGCGCCGTGGTTCGTGGTGCCGGCGGACAAGAAATGGTTCACCCGGCTGGTGGTCGCCTCGGCATTGGTCGAGGGGCTCGAAGGCCTGGACCTGCATTTCCCGCGGGTCGACGACGCAACCCGCGACGAACTGCAAAAGTCGCGCGTTCTGCTCGCGGCCGATTTGCCGGAGAAGAAGAACGGCAAGAACAACAAGAACGGCAAGGACGACTCAAAGTCCAACGGCAAGCGCGGCTGACACTGGCGTTGCTCGTGCTCTATCGTGAAATGGCTTGCGACTCCTGTCCTACGCATCGCGCCAGGCGAAGCGGACCAGTCCTGCCATCACCAGCAGCATGCCGGCGATCAGCCCGACCACGCCCGGCCATCCAGTCGTGCTCCAGAGCAGCCCGGGAATGAGGCCGCCGAAGCTGCCGCCGATATAGAACGAGGTGACGTAGAGGCCGACCGCTGACGAGTTGCCTTCGCGCGCATTCGTGGCGACGAAACTCTGGCAGCAGACCTGCACATAGAAGCCGGAGCCGGTGATCATGCACAGGCCGACGATGATCACCGGCAGCGACGGCGCCAGCGTCAGCAGGATGCCGCCCATCCAGACCGACAGCGCAATCATTCCGAATCTGCGTCGGCCCAGATGTGAGACCAGCAACCCGGTGAATGGCGCGGTCACGATGCTGATCAGATAGGTGACGAACACCGCGCCGATCGCGGCGGTCGACAGGCTGAACGGCGGCGCCGCCAGGCGAAAGCCGAGATAGGTGAAGGCGGCCAGGAAGTTGAACATGATGCCGAAGCCGACGCCGAAGGTGGCGAGCAGGCGCGGGTTGCGCACATGCTTCATCATCTGGCGCAGCGACGTGGCCAGCGTGGTGCCGTGCACGAAACTGCGCTCGCGCGGCAAGAGCGCGATCACGACCAGCGCGCACAGGGCGGTCAGCGCGGCATCGGCCAGCAGGGCCTCCCGCCAGCCGATCGGCTCCGCCAGCGCCGCGGTGATCATGCGCCCGCCGAAGCCGCCGACGGCGGTGGCGGCGATGAAGGTCCCGGTCACCGCTGTGGCTTCGCTCGCCGGCCATTCGGCACCGATATAGGCGACCGATACCGCAAAGATCGGCGGCAGCAGCAGGCCCTGCACGAAGCGCCAGACCAGCAGGGCTTCCAGGCTTTGCGAGAAGCCCATCATCACGCCGGGAATGACCAGCAGCGCGATCGCAATCGCGATGACGAAACGCCGCCCGAGCACGTCAGCGATCACGCCGGTGAACGGGGCGGTCAGCGCGACCGCAAGCGCGCTCACCGTCATGATCTGGCTGATGGCGGCGGGCCCTACGCCGAATTCCTCCGACATCAACGGCAGCACCGCCTGCGGTGCGTACATGTTGAGCATCGCGGTGAAACCGGCCGTCGCAATCGCGACGCGGGGCAGGGGACGGAGCATGGGAGGGCTGAGGCAGGGGTGGGTTGCAGCCGCCAAGATTGCCCAGCCGGAGCGGCTTTGCTAGAGCGCGAGACCCCTTTCCGGGCATGACCTCCATGCAAACTGAACCCAGCGACGGTGGGCCTCCGCCGATTTGGAGCCTTGACGGTGTCCGCGCCGGCGCCCTGAGCATCGTCCCGGCGCTGCCCGGCGTCGCGCTGTTCGGCGCAGCCTTCGGCGCGCTTGCGGCCGAACGCGGGTTGACCACGCTTGAAGCCGTGGTGATGAGCGGGATCGTGTTTGCAGGCGTGGCGCAGATCGCCTCGATGGAACTCTGGTCGCCACAGATCACGCCGGCGCTGGTGCTGACGATTGCGTTCACGGCGCTGGTTATCAATTTGCGCATGCTGCTGATGAGCGCATCGATGCGGCCGTGGCTGGCCAGCGCGCCGCCGCTGCAGGTCTATCCGGGTCTCTACATCCTGACCGACTCTAACTGGGTATCGACGCTGCGCTACCGGCGCGAGGGCGGCGCCGACGCCGGCTTCCTGTTCGGCGGCGGGTTGATCATCTGGCTGACCTTCGTTCCGGCGACCGCCATCGGACAGATTTTCGGCAGCCTGCTCGCCAATCCGAGGCCCTATGGCGTCGACATGATCCTGCCGCTCTATTTCGTCGCGTTATTGGCGCCGATGTTCGAGAGCACGCGGCGATCATTGCCCTGGGCGATTGCCGGTCTGGTCGCGATTGCGGTGCAGTATGTGCTGCCGGGCTTCTGGTACATCATCGCCGGCACGCTGGCGGGCGCCATCGCCGGAGGCTTGCTCGGCGATGAATGAACCGCTGTCGCACGGCGTGTTTTATGTCATCGCGGCCATGGCGGCGATGAGCGCATTCACGCGCATTGCCGGCTTCTGGATGATGGGACGCGTCACGGTGACGCCGCGCATCATGCGCATGCTGGAGGCGCTGCCCGGTTCGGTGGTGGCGGCACTGATCCTGCCGGTGATCCTGAAGGAAGGGCTGTCGGCCGCCGTGGCGATGACCGCGGTGGCGCTGGTGATGATCTGGCGACGCAACGAGTTTCTGGCGTTGGCCTGCGGGATCGCGATCGTAGCGTCGATGCGAGCGGCCGGCTGGTAAGACCCGCAACAGGTCAGGCGGACAGCCCGAGTATGGCGCGCGCCCGCGCCAGCGTACCCTCCGGTGTGCCCGAGGCATCGACCTCGGTCCAGTCGATGGCGCCGACATCGTAGCCGGCCTGCTGCCGCGCCACATCGGCATCGGCATCGGATGCATCGCCAACGCGCGCGCCGACCCGCGCGATCCGCGTCTCGAGATCGGCGGTGAGGAAAAGTCCGCGAAACGAAATGCCGGCATCGGCTGCGATGCCGGCGAGGCTTGCGCGTTCATCCGCTGTCGCGAACACCGCATCGACGATTGCCGAATGCCCGGCTTGCAGAACGCGCAGCGCACGTTCGCCGAGCACCGCATAGACCCGCCGGGTGACTGCGGCCGTGTAAGCGTGCTCCGGCAGTTTCTCGGTCTCGGGATAATCGAACAGCGCCTTGCGCAAGATGTCCGAACGCAGGATGACCGCGCCGGGCGCAGGCTCGATGTCGGCCGCCAGCATCCGCGCCAGCACCGATTTTCCGGTGCCGGACAGTCCGCCGACCGCAATCAGTTGCGGCGGCGGCGGCGTGATCAACCGCATGGCCAGCTGGAAATAGGCCTTGGCGCTGCGTTCGATCTCTGCCTTGTCCTTGTCGTCCGCTTGCTCGCGCTTTGCGGCGGTGACCTTGGCGCGGATCGCCGCGCGCATCGACATGAAGAAGGGCAGGGTACCAAGCGCGTCGAGGTCGCTATTGCGCTTGGACTCGATCAGATAGCGGTTGAGAAGGGAATTGGCCGCGCGCGAAAGCCCGCGCTCCTCGAGGTCCATCAGAAGGAAAGCGAGGTCGTAAAGCACATCGCCCGAAGCGACCAGCGGATCGAACTCGATTGCGTCGAACAGCACCGGCTTGCCGTCGATCAGCGCGATATTGCCGAGATGCAGGTCGCCATGACCGTGCCGCACCAGCAAGGCTTCGCCGCGCCGGCGCAGCAGCGGTACCAGCCTTGCAAAGGCCTGCCGGCTCTCGGCGATCAGTTGCGCGGCATCCTCCGGCGGAAACAGGTCAGGAAATTCGCCGAAGGCCTGTTCGTTCTGGCCGATATAGCTGTCCAGGGCGTCGATCCAGGGATCGGCCTCGACCGGAAGCGCCGCGCGATGGGCGGCGGCGACGGTTCGCGCCAGATCCTCGGCGAGGCGGTCGTCGATTGTCCCGGCCTCGGCAAGCCGGTCGAGCGTCGCGGTTTCGTCGAACCGCTGCATCTCCAGCGCCCACTCCACCGGTTCGCCATCGCCATCGATGGAAAGGGCGCCGGCCTCATTCCTGGTGATGGAACGGACGCCGAGATAGATCTGCGGCGCGAACAACCGGTTGACCCGCAACTCCGCCTCGCACGCGGCCTTGCGCTTGTCCCGCGTCGAGTAATCGAGAAACGGGAACTTCACCGCCCGCTTGACCTTCAACACGTGGTCGCCGGCCAGAAAAACGGCCGCGCCATGCGTATCGATGCGCGTGACCTCGGCGCCGCCATGGGTTTTCGGGTCGGCCAGGAACGCGAAGACCGCGTCCTGCGATTGGCTCGTTTGGCTGTCGGGCATGATCGATTGTGTGACCCCGTCAAGGCACCGGACTTGACCCGGCCGCGTCTGGCTTGAGAATGCCGCCGTCGCGCCTGCGGGCGTAGTTGTTTTTGAGCGGAGGAATCACGTGCTCATCGATCATCGAACCTATCGCGTCAGACCGGGCACCATGCAAGCCCATCTCGATATCTACGAGCAACACGGTTTTGCCGCCCAGACGCGCCATATCGGAAAACCCGTTGCCTATATGTTCGCCGAGAGCGGCGACTTGAATACCATCGTCCATATCTGGGCCTATGAAAATGCGGGCGATCGCGAAAAAAAGCGCGCCGCCATGCAGGCCGATCCGGAATGGCAGAACTATCTGAAACTGAATCGCGAGGCCGGATATTTGGAAAATCAGGTTACCAAACTGATGATCCCGGCGAAATTCGCGCCGATCATTCGCTGAGCGCACTATCCGCGCCATTTTCTTCATGGACAAGGTCGTCATGCCCGTAACACGCGTGGGCATGACGACCGGTCCGCATCGCTATTGAGATCAGAGACACGCCATGCGCAGCAATGACGGATCGCGAACCGGCGGCGAAATCCTCGTCGATCAGCTTGTCGCTCACGGTGTCAGCCATGCCTTCTGTGTGCCGGGGGAGAGCTATCTCGCCGCCCTGGACGCATTCCATGACCGCGCAATCACGCTCACCGTCTGCCGCCAGGAAGGCGGCGCCGCGATGATGGCGGAAGCGGTCGGCAAGGCCACCGGCCGGCCCGGCATCTGCTTCGTCACGCGTGGTCCGGGCGCCACCAATGCGTCGCCGGGAATCCATATCGCGATGCAGGATTCGACGCCGATGATCGTGTTCGTCGGGCAGGTCGCTCGCGACATGCGCGAGCGCGAAGCATTTCAGGAGCTGGATTACCGCGCTGTGTTCGGCACCATGGCGAAATGGGCGACCGAGATCGACGATCCGGCGCGCATTCCGGAAATCGTGTCGCGCGCTTTTCACGTTGCGACCAATGGCCGCCCCGGTCCGGTGGTGATCGCGCTGCCGGAGGACATGTTGACCGAGCGCGCGGTGGTCGCCGATGCGCCGCCGTTCGAGCCGGTGGAGACCTGGCCCGGCCTCACCGACATGTCCCGACTACAGAAGATGCTCTGGTCGGCGCAGCGGCCGGTCATGATTCTCGGCGGCAGCCGCTGGTCGGAGAAAGCCTGGGCCGCCACCCAGCGTTTTGCCGAGCGTTTCGACCTGCCGGTCTTCACCACCTTCCGCCGCGGGCATCTGTTCGATCAGACGCACAAGAATTACGGCGGCGATCTCGGTATCAGCCCGAACCCGAAGCTGCTGGCGCGCGTGAAGGCGGCCGATCTCGTGCTCCTGGTCGGTTCGCGGATGGGCGAAATGCCGAGCCAGAGCTACACGCTGTTCGAGATCCCGCAGCCGCGCCAGACGCTCGTGCATGTGCATCCGGACATCAACGAGCTCGGCCGGGTCTATCGCCCGCATCTCGCGATCAACGCGTCGCCCACGGCATTCGCCGCCGCGCTCGAAGGCCTGCAGGCGCCGAACACGATCCCCTGGGCGGGCGAGGCTGCGACCGCGCATGCGGATTATCTCGCTTACACGGACAAGGCGACCGAGGTGCCGGGCGCGGTCAATCTCGGCGAGATCATGGTGTGGCTGCGCGACACATTCTCGCCGGACGACATCCTGTGCAATGGAGCGGGAAACTTCTCCGGATGGCTGCATCGCTTCTACCGGCTGCGCCGCTTCAACACCTTTGTCGGACCGACATCGGGCTCGATGGGTTACGGCGTCCCGGCCGCGATCGGCATGAAGCGGCTCTATCCGGAGCGCAACGTGTTCTGCCTCGCCGGCGACGGCGACTTCCTGATGAACGGGCAGGAATTCATGACCGCGGTGCAATACGATCTGCCGGTGGTGATCGCGATCGTCGATAACGGCATGTACGGCACCATCCGCATGCATCAGGAGCGCGAATATCCCGGCCGCGTGATTGCGACCGCGCTGAAGAACCCGGATTTCGCGGCTTACGCACGCGCCTTCGGTGGCTTCGGCGTCACGGTCGAGAAGACCGCGGATTTCGCCAAGGCCTATGAGGCCGCGCGCGCCTCCGGTAAGCCGGCGATCATCCATCTGAAGGTCGACCCGAGCGCGATCACGCCAGTGACCACGATCGAAGCGATCCGGGACAAGGCGCTGGGCGGCAAGTAGCGCGATTGGGGACGTGGAGCGGCCGCTCCGACGACTTGCCGCGATGTGGTGAATCATGATTCACTCCATCTATGCCCTATCGGCGCACGGCCCATATCGCTCGCAAGCAGGCGGCTCGACATCAGGCGATTGTCGCGGCGGCGCGAGCGGTGGCGACTGAAGGCGGCATGGCCGCGTTGCAGGTCGCGGTCGTGGCGGAGCGTGCCGGCATCGCCACCGGGACCGTGTACCGATATTTCCCCTCCAAGGCCGAGCTGGTGACGGCGCTGGTCGGCGCCACGGCGGAACGCGAAATCGCGGCCATCGGCAAGGCCGGGAAGGCCGCTCCCGGTCCTCTCTCGGCATTGGCCGCGGCGATTGCGACCTTCGCCACCCGCGCGCTCAGGCAGCGGAAACTGGCCTGGGCGATGATCGCCGATCCCGCCGAATCCGAGGTGGAAGCGGTGCGGGTGGCATTCCGGCGTGCGCTTGCGGAGGAATTCCAGACGCGGATCACGGCGGCGATGCAGGCCGGTCATCTGCCGGCGCAGGATGTGCGCCTCGCCGCTGCGGCCCTGGTCGGTGCCTTGGTGGAAGGATTGATCGGACCGCTTGCGCCCGAGAGTGCGGACGATCCGGCGCGCCTGCGCGACGCCGTGCAGGCACTCACGCTGTTGTCGCTGCGCGCGCTTGGCGTGGTCGACGCGCGCGCCCGCGGCGTGGTCGTGCAGATCGCGCTGCCGGCGGCGGAGGAGGCGTAGCCGCACCCGGCTCATGCCGGATCAGGCGACCGTCCTCTCCACCAGCCACTCCGACACCCGGCGCAGGCCTTGCTCGGGGCTGTCGGCAGACTGCTCGAAAATCGTCATCTGCCGGTCGGCCGAGGTGCCTTTTTCGACGATGGTCCGGCAATGCAGCAAAGCGTCGAGGCAGCCGAGCGCTTCCGCATCCGGTGTCACCTCGTCGATGACATGCTCGAGCATCTCGGCGACGGTGATCGGTCCGTCGCGCTCCAGCCGCGCAAAGCTGCCCCGCACGCCGTAGCGCTGCGCCCGCCATTTGTTCTCGATGACGATTGCGCGGGCGATCGCATTCATGTCGGCATTCTGCGCCGGGTTGAGCGTCAGCCTGCGGGTCACCGCGCGATACAGCGCGGCGATCGCGATCGCATCGTCGACGCTGGTGCAGACGTCCGGCGCGCGCAATTCCAGCGTTGGATGTTCGAGCGACGGACGTACCGCCCACCAGATATAGCTTGCGTCCGGCATCACCCCGGCCTGGACCAGCGCGTCGATATAGGCGTCGAATTCCTGCTTGGTCTTGAACAATTCGGGAAGCCCGGTGCGCGGCAGTTCGTCGTATGCCGCAAGCCGGTATCCGAGCAGACCGGTCGGCTGCGAGCGCCAGAACGGCGATGACGTCGACAGCGCGATGAACAGCGGCATGTGCGGCAGCATCCGCGTCATCACGCCGACCCGGTCATCGGGATTCGGCAGTTCGACATGCACATGCATGCCGCACAGCATGTTGCGGCGGCCAATCATCTGCAGATCGTCCATCACGCTGTCGTAGCGCTCTCCGACCGATTGCCGCGAGCGCTCCCAAATTGCGGTCGGGTGCGTACCGGCGGCCATGATGGCGAGGCCGTAGTCATTGGCGACGGCGCCGAGCGTCTGCCGCATCGTGCGCAATTCCGCGTGCGCTGCTTCGGTATCAGTTTGCGGCGCGGTCACGATCTCGATCTGCGATTGCAGAAACTCACCGGTGACCCGCTCGCCCAACGCTGCTTTCGCAGCCGCGAAGAAGCCATCAGGCATCTTGCGCGCCACCTCCTTGGTCGCGCTATCGACCAGGAAATATTCTTCCTCGATCCCGAAGGAAAAGGACATTTCTACCTCAAGGCAGCCGAATGGCGCACGAATGGTCCCTGCGGCACGTCACGCGCAGAACGCAATCAATGCGGGGAGGGTGTCCCGGGTTCCCGGCCGCGCAGAGATTAATGCGACATCAGGGTCGGCACCGTCATCGACTGGAGCATGCCGCGCGTCGCGCCGCCGAGAACGAAATCGCGCAGCCGAGAATGCCCATACGCGCCCATCACGATCAGGTCCGCATCGACATCCGCCGCATGCGAGAGAATGGCGCTCGGAACGTCGATATCGGGCGCCGGTAGCCGCGTCAGTTCGGTCCGGAGCTTGTAGCGCGCCAGATGCTCGGCAATATCCGCGCCGGCCACATCGTTCTCGTCGAACTTGCCGGTGACCACGGTGAGGACCTGCACGTTATCCGCCCGGGCGATCAGTGGCAGGCTGTCGGCCACCGCCCGCGCCGAGGCGCGGCTGCCGTCCCAGCAGACCAGAACCCGCTTCACCGAAAAGCCGGCCTTCTGGACATAGGGAACGATCAGAACCGGACGTCCCGAATTGAACAGCACCGCCTCGACGACGTCCTGAGCGATCACGTCTTCACTACCGCTCGATTGCTTGACGACCGCGAGATCGTAGGTGCGGGCCAGATTTGCGAAGGCTTGCGCCGCGCCGGGCGACGAGGCTTCCGGCGTCAGCGTCTGCACCGACAATTGCGACCGTTGCGCGGCAGCCTGGAAGCGCGCCGCGGTGGCCCTGGCTTCCTCCCGGCTCTTCTCGAGAACCGATTGGAGAATCTGGGCGCCTCCCAGGTCGGTGATGGCGGGAGGCCAGGGTGGATCGTAGGCAAAGGCCACACCGGTCACATGCGCGTTGAATGTCTCAGCCAGGGACATGGCATAGCGGAAGGCGGGATCGTCTTCGGTGCCGGGCGTCAGATTGACGACGATATCCTTGATCATGAGGCGCTCCGATATCAGCGGAATGGAAATGTGAGTTGTGCCGGTGTCGCGGAATGGAATTCGCATTCTGCGCCCTCGCCGCAGCCGCCGCAATTGGATAACCTGCGACAGGATCGGCGATGAGGAATTGATCGATGTCAGTGCGGATGCCCGAACCGGATCGCGAGGTATTGCTGCGGCGCGAAGGGATCGTCGCTGCGATGCAGGCGATCGTGCCGGGCGAGGGCGTGATCGCCGGCGAACGCGAGATGCGGCCGTTCGAGACCGACGGCCTCACCGCCTACCGCCAATTGCCGCTGGTGGTGGTGCTCCCATCCACCACGCAGCAGGTGGCGCAGGTGCTGCGCTATTGTCACGAAAACAACATCAAGGTGGTGCCGCGCGGCGCGGGGACGTCGCTGTCCGGCGGCGCGTTGCCGCTGGAGGACGGTATCCTGCTCGGCATGTCGAAATTCAGCCGGATCCGCGAGATCGATTTCGACAATCGCGTGGTGGTGGCCGAACCGGGCGTCACCAATCTCGGCATTTCCAACGCGGTCGCGCATCGCGGCTTCTACTATGCACCGGACCCGTCGTCGCAGATCGCCTGCACCATCGGCGGCAATATCGCGGAGAATTCGGGCGGCGTGCATTGCCTGAAATACGGCATGACCACGAACAATGTGCTCGGCGTCGAGATCGTGCTGATGACCGGCGAGATATTGCGGCTCGGCGGCAAGCAACTCGATGCCGAGGGCTATGACCTGCTCGGCGTCATCACCGGATCCGAAGGGTTGCTTGGTGTCGTCACCGAGATCACCGTCCGCATCTTGAAGAAGCCGGAAACCGCGCGTGCGCTGCTGGTCGGCTTTCCGACATCGGAAGATGCCGGCGCCTGCGTCGGCCGGATCATCGGCGCGGGGATCATCCCCGGCGGCATGGAGATGATGGATCGCCCCGCGATCCATGCGGTCGAACAATTCGTCCATGCCGGCTATCCGCTCGACGTGGAAGCCCTGCTGATCGTCGAGCTGGACGGCGGCCAGGCCGAGGTCGATCACCTGATCGAACGGGTGGAGGCCATCGCCCGGGACTGCAAGGCCGCGACCTGCCGGGTGTCGCAGAACGAGGACGAGCGGCTGCTGTTCTGGGCCGGACGCAAGGCGGCTTTCCCCGCCGTGGGCCGCATCTCGCCCGACTATCTGTGCATGGACGGGACCATCCCGCGTGCGGCTTTGCCGCTGGTGCTCGCACGGATGCGCGAGATGAGCGAAAAGTACGGACTGCAGGTCGCCAATGTCTTCCATGCCGGCGACGGCAACCTGCATCCGCTCATTCTCTATGACGCCAACAATCCGGGCGAACTCGACAAGGCGGAGGCGTTCGGCTCCGACATCCTTCGGCTGTGCGTTGAAGTCGGCGGCGTGCTCACCGGCGAACACGGCGTCGGCATCGAGAAGCGCGACCTGATGCCGGTGATGTTTTCCGAGATCGATCTCAACCAGCAGCAGCGGCTGAAATGTGCGTTCGATGCGCAGGGGCTTTTGAATCCCGGTAAGGTGTTCCCGCAATTGCACCGCTGCGCCGAGCTCGGCCGGATGCATGTGAAAGCGGGAAAGGTGGCGTTTCCCGATATTCCGAGGTTCTGAACATTCCAGAGTTCCGGTCATCGCACGCCGAAGCGTCCAACGCCGCCGGTTTTCGCAACGCGGCATAAAGCAAAGTTGTGAAACCGTCGCGCCGGCGCCCCTTGCCTTTGCCGCAAAGTGCGCAGAGCATGATCGTCCGGCGTCTGACACGGCCGGAAGACCGGCCCTTCGCGTCAGGCGCCCAAACCGGGCGTGATGCGGAAAATGCAACGCGAGACTCGGACTGCATCGCGCCCTTCCGCAACAGGGAGGCGCAGATGACGGAAGCGAATGCGGGCGGCACCAGAACCAACGGCAATAGGCCGAAGGGTCCCCGGTGCATTGCATTGGTGGGCCCCTTTCAGAGCGGAAAGACCACGCTGCTCGAAGCCATACTGGCGCGGACCGGCGCGATCCAGCGTCAGGGCAGCGTCGAGGCCGGCACCAGCGTCGGCGATAATTCGAAGGAAGCGCGCCATCACGGGATGAGCGTCGAATTGTCGGTCGCAACCACGACCTTCATGGACGACAGCTACACCTTCATCGACTGCCCCGGATCGGTCGAGTTCATCCATGATATGCGCGCGGCGCTGCCGGCGGTCGATGCGGCGGTGGTGGTCTGCGAAGCCGACGAGAAGAAGGTGCCGCAATTACAGCTCGTCCTGCGCGAGCTGGAAGACCAGAAGATCCCGCACTTCCTGTTTCTCAACAAGATCGACAAGGCCGACAAGCGGCTGCGCGAGACGCTGCAGATCTTGCAGCCGGCGTCGCGGATTCCATTACTGCTGCGGCAGATCCCGATCTGGCGGAACGACATTATTACCGGTTTCGTCGATCTCGCGCTGGAACGCGCGCATGTCTACAAGGAACACACGGCGTCCGAAGTGATCGAACTCAGCGGTGAGGATCTCGAGCGCGAAAAGACCGCGCGCTTCACCATGCTGGAGACGCTCGCCGACCACGATGACGAATTGATGGAGCAATTGCTGGAGGATATTCCGCCGCCGCGCGACAAGGTGTTCGACGATCTGGCGATGGAATTGCGCGACGGGCTGGTTTGCCCGGTGCTGATCGGCGTCGCCACCCGGACCAACGGCGTGTTGCGCCTGTTGAAGGCGCTGCGGCACGAGACGCCGAATATCGAGACCACGGCGAAGCGGCTTGGCGTCGACGCCAGGGGCAACGACGCGGTGGCTTATGTGCTGAAATCCATCAACACCGCGCATGGCGGCAAGATGTCGGTTGCGCGCGTGCTTGCAGGGCAGATCGGCGACGGCTCGACGCTCAATTCGCAGGACCGCGAAGCCGGCCGCGTCTCCGGCGTGTTCAAGATGATGGGGCAGGCGTTCGAAAAGCGCGGCGCCGCGCAGCCCGGCGAAACCGTTGCTTTCGGCAAGCTCGACAACGCCCGCACCGGCGACACGCTCGCATCGGGCAAGGACAATCCGAAGCGGCTCGCCGAGGTGCAGCCTTATCCGCCGGTGCTCGCGCTATCCATTGCCGCGACCGAGCGCAAGGACGACGTCAAGCTCGGCCAGGCCCTGAACAAGCTCGCGGACGAAGACCCGTCGATCACCATTGTGCATAACCCCGATACCCACGAAGTGATCCTCTGGGGGCAGGGCGAGATGCATCTGCGCGTCGCGGCCGAGCGGTTGACCGACCGTTTCGGCATCGCCATCGAGAAGCGGCAGCCCAGCGTCGGCTATCGCGAAACCATCAAGAAGCAGGTGCAGCAGCGCGGCCGCCACAAGAAGCAATCCGGCGGACACGGGCAGTTCGGCGATGTGGTGCTCGATGTGAAGCCGCTGCCGCGCGGCTCAGGCTTCCAGTTCGCCGAGACCATTACCGGAGGCGTGGTGCCGAAGAACTACATCCCGTCGGTCGAGGAAGGCGTGATCGATGCGCTGAAGCACGGACCGCTCGGCTTTCCGGTGGTCGATGTGTCGGTGACGCTGATCGACGGTTCCTACCACACGGTGGATTCCTCGGATCAGGCATTTCGCACCGCCGGCCGCATCGGCGTGGTCGAGGCGCTGCCGCAATGCCATCCGGTGCTGCTCGAGCCGATCCATGCCGTCGAGATCGCGTGTCCGAACGATGCGACGGCGAAGATCAACGCCATCCTGTCGGGACGGCGCGGTCAGATCCTCGGCTTCGATACACGCGAGGGCTGGCCCGGCTGGGATTGCGTCAAGGCGATGATGCCGGAATCCGAAATCGGAGATCTCATTGTCGAGGTGCGCTCGGCCACCGCCGGCGTCGGCACCTTCACCTTCAAGTTCGACCATATGGCCGAGCTGACCGGCCGCACCGCGGACCAGATCGTCGCGGCGAGACGGGCGGCGGAGTAGGGGACTGATCGCTACGTGCTCCGATCACCTCCCCCGTGTGGGGGAGGTCGAACATT